>NZ_JBITMD010000004.1:0-616524 GCF_044465905.1 Nonomuraea sp. NPDC049480 | reverse complement strand
CACGGGCAAATGCATCTGGACCGAACAACCTCTGAAGCCCGCGGCGTCCGCCCTGCTCACCGAGCCCAGCGGCCTGGACCTGTACGACCTGCTGGGCGACTAGTCCCGCGCCCCCTCGTCCAGTCGCCCCGCCAGGCCGCAGCGCCTCGTGGATCCCGCGCAGCGTCCACGCTCCGGACTCAACCGCGTCCTTCGGCCGGCGGCGCCCTCATGGGCAGGGTGAGACCGGTCGCGCCGACGAGCTCGGCGGGCACACCTGCGCGCCCGCTGAGCAGGCGTCTTGCGTCAGGCGAGAAGAAAGTTTAGGTTAGGCTTACCTAATACAATCTGGTGTTGGGGGCATGCCCCTTCTCGCTGTTCCCTCAGAGGAAGAAGCCATGTCCATCCAGCTTCCGCCGTCCGCCGCCCCGCGCTCCACTTACCCGGCCGACGTACTTCCCTTTCCCGTCCGTGCCCGCCTCCTCGAGCTGGCACGCGCCCAGACGCCGGTCTCCGCCTACCTGTACGACGGCGCGGTCGCCGCCGAGCGGGCCCGCGAGCTCCGCGCGGCGCTGCCCGAGTGGGCGGCCGTCTACTACGCGGTCAAGGCCAACTCCTTCCCCGGCGTCGTCGCGGCCCTGGCGCCGTACGTGGACGGGTTCGAGGTGGCGTCCAGGTCCGAGCTGGACCTCGCCGGGCGCCTCATCGGCACGGCACGCGTCGTGGCCGCGGGACCCGCCAAGTCGGTCCCCCTCCTGACCGCACTGGTCAGGGCCGGGGTAGAGGCGATCAACGCCGAGAGCCCGCTCGAGCTCCACCGGATCAGCCGGATCGCGGTCGTCGAGGGCGTCACGGCCAGGGTGGCGCTGCGGGTGAACCCGGCCGAGATCCCCGTCACGGGGTCCCTGCACATGGGCGGCGTCCCCTCCCAGTTCGGCGTGGCCGAGCCCGACGTGCCGGAGGTGCTGCGCGAGGCCGCCCGGCTGCCCGGCCTGGACCTGGTCGGCTTCCACGTCCACGCCGCCTCCGGCAACCTGGACGCCGAGGCCCACGCCGCCTATCTGCGCTGGTGCCTGGACTGGAGCGTGCGGACCGCCCGGGACAACGGCGTCGAGCTGCGCCACGTCGACATCGGCGGCGGCATCGGCGTCGCGTTCGAGGACGAGAAGCCCTTCGACGTCGCCCGGTTCGGTGAGCTGGCCGGCCAGGCGGAGCCGCCGCCGGGCGTGCGGGTGCTGCTGGAGCCCGGCCGGTTCCTGGTCGCCGACTGCGGCTGGTACGCCGCCGAAGTGACCGACGTCAAGACCTCGTACGGCCGGCGGTTCGTCATCCTGCGCGGCGGCATCAACCACTTCCAGCTCCCCACGTCCTGGGACATCGTGCACAACATCGCGGTGCTGCCGGTCGAACGCTGGCCTGACGGCTGCCCGCGGCCCGCCGCCGAGGACGCCGAGGTGACGGTCGTCGGCGAGCTTTGCACGCCGGAGGACACCTTGCTGCGCGACGTCAGGGTCGACCGCGTACGCGCCGGGGATCTGGTCGTCTTCCCCAACGCGGGCTCCTACGGCTGGGAGTTCGCCATGCACTCGTTCCTCGGCCACCCGATCGCCGAACGCCATCTGCTCTGAGCCCAACCGGCCCGCAGGGCCGTCCCGTTGTCCTCCTATGCCATCCGGAGCCTGAATGACTCTGCATCCGACCGACCTCGACCCCGCCACCCGCATGGACGCCGTGCTGCGGCGGCAACGCGACCGGGAGTCCTCGGCGCGGACCTATGCCCGTACGTTCCCGGTCGTCCCGGTACGCGCGCAGGGGATGACGATCGAGGGCGCCGACGGCAGCCGCTACCTCGACTGCCTCTCCGGCGCGGGCACCCTGGCGCTCGGCCACAACCACCCGGTGGTGATCGAGGCCATCAGGCGCACCGTGGACAGCGGGGCCCCGCTGCACGTGCTCGACCTGGCCACACCGGAGAAGGACGAGTTCACCGAGGCACTGTTCGCCACCCTGCCCCCCGCCTTCGCCGATCGCGCCCGCGTCCACTTCTGCGGGCCCGCGGGAACCGACGCGGTGGAGGCGGCGCTGAAGCTCATGCAGACCGCCACAGGCCGGCGCGGGCTGCTCGCCTTCACCGGCGCCTACCACGGCATGACCGCGGGCGCCCTGGCCGCGACCGGCAGCGTCGCGGTCAAGGAACCGGTGGCCGGGATCGCCGCGGACGTGACCCGCCTGCCGTACCCGTACTCCTACCGCTGCCCGTTCGGCATCGGCGGGGAGTGGGGCGCGGAGCTGTCGGCGGCCTACACCGAGCGGCTGCTCGACGACCCCTCGGGGGGTGTGGTGCCGCCGGCCGCGATGATCCTCGAGGCGGTGCAGGGCGAGGGCGGCGCGGTGCCCGCCCCGGACTCCTGGCTGCGCCAGATGCGCCGGATCACCGCCGAGCGCGGCATCCCGCTGATCGTGGACGAGGTGCAGACCGGCGTGGGGCGGACCGGCGCGTTCTGGGCGGTGGAGCACAGCGGGATCGTGCCCGACGCGATGGTGATGTCCAAGGCCATCGGCGGGAGCCTGCCCCTGGCCGTGGTGGTCTACCACGAGGACTACGACGCCTGGCGGCCCGGCGCGCACACCGGCACGTTCCGGGGCAACACCCTGGCCATGGCGGCGGGGACCGCGACTCTGCGGCACGTCGCCCGCGAGGGGCTGGCCGAGCGGGCCGCCACGGTCGGCGCCCGGATGACGGCCCGGCTGGACGGGCTGCGCGGCGAGCTGCCCGTGATCGGTGACGTCCGCGGGCGCGGCCTGATGATCGGCGTCGAGCTCGTCGATCCCGAGGGCGAGCCCGATTCCTGCGGCGCCCGCCCGGTGGCCCCGCGGACGGCGGCCGCGGTTCGCGCCGCGTGCCTGGACCGCGGCCTCATCGTGGAGCTGGGCGGCCGCCACGACTCCACCGTCCGCCTGCTGCCCCCGTTGATCATCACGGACGAGCAGGCGGAAACCGTCCTCGACCGCCTGGCCGACGCGATCGCCGAGGTCACGGCGCCCCGCCTCACAGGACCACGGGCATGACCGGCACAGCCGTGTACGGCCTGTCCGGTGGTGTCTCCGGCGCCGCCGTCCTGGAGCCGATGTTGCGTACAGTGCTGGACGCCCTCGCCGAGGGCGCGGCACGGCGTGGCGGGCCGATCCCCGCCGGCACGCCCGGGGAGCTCTTCACGCGGGTCGCCCGGGCTCTCTCCGAGCCGGACGGCGACGACGCGCTGCGCCGGCTGACCACGCTGGCGGCCTCCGGCAGCGCCGACCCGGCCGACCCGGCCTGCGCCGGGCATCTGCACTGCCCGCCGCTCGCCGTGGCCGTCGCCGCCGACCTGGCGATCTCCGCGCTCAACCCGTCGCAGGACTCCTGGGACCAGGCCCCCGCCACCACCGCCCTGGAGACCCTGCTGCTCGGCGAGCTGGCCGGACAGGTGGGATACCCGTCCACCGCCGCCGGGGTGCTCACCTCCGGCGGCACCGAGTCCAACCTCATGGGCCTGATGCTGGCCAGGGACCGGGTGCTGGGGCGCGTGAGCGGGCACAGGATCGAACGCAGCGGCCTGCCGGAAAGCCTGCCGCAGGTGCGGATCTTCGCCTCCGCCGCCGCGCACTTCTCGGTACGCCGCGCCGCCGCCCTCCTGGGTCTGGGAGAGGACGCGGTCGTGGCCGTCCCCGTGGACCGCGAGCTGCGGATGAAGCCGGAAGAACTGGCCCGTGCGCTGCGCGAACGCACCCGGCGGGGCGAGCTGCCGATGGCCGTGGTCGCCACGGCCGGCACCACCGACACGGGGGCGATCGATCCGCTGGGCGCCTGCGCCGACCTGGCCGCCGAGCATGGGGCCTGGTCGCACGTGGACGCCGCGTACGGCGGCGGCGCCCTGCTCTCCGACCGCCTGGCGCCGCTGCTGGCCGGCCTCGAGCGAGCCGACTCGGTGTCGCTGGACTGGCACAAGCTGGGCTGGCAGCCCGCCGCCGCGGGCGTCTTCCTGGTCCGGCAGGCGGAGTCGTACGCGTCGCTGACCCGGCGCGCGGCCTACCTCAACCCGGCCGACGACGAGGAGGCCGGCTACTTCAGCCTGCTGGGGAACTCCCTGCGCACCACCCGCCGCCCCGACGCATTCAAGATCGCCGTCACGCTCGCCACCCTCGGCAGGGACGGCCTGGGCCGCCTCGTCGACGCCTGCCACGACCTGGCCCGCGCCGGAGCGGCGGCGGTCCGCGCCCATCCGCGGCTGGAACTCCACGCCGACCCGGTGCTGACGGCGTTCCTCTTCCGGTATCTCCCCGCGGATCCCGCCGCGGCGGACCGGGTGAACGCCGGGCTGCGGCGCCGCCTGCTGCGCGAGGGACGCGCCGTCGTGGGCCGCACCGAGCTCCCGGGAGAGGGTCCGGGCCGGGTCCGGCTCAAGCTCACCCTGCTCAACCCGCACACGACAGCGGCCGATGTGGAGCGGCTCGTCCACCTGGTCGCCGCCGCCGGCGAGGCCGAGGAGGAAACGCTGTGAACGGACACCGTCCGGATCCGTCCGCCGCACTCGCACCCGTCGAGCCGGACCTGGCCGGCGCGTTCGCGTCCCGCGGGCCGGACCCCCTCGACGATCCCGACCCCTTCGGCGCGGGAGAGGCCGCGGCGGTGGAGACGCTGCTGCGCGCCTATGTACGCGAGACGGCGACCCCGGTCCCGGCCGCCGGTGAGGAATTGCTGCTCGACTTCCCCGCCAGCGGCGTCCGGCTGAGCGTCCCGGTGCGGTACCGGTCGGCGACCGGCTGGCACCGCTTCGGCGAGCCGCGGGCCGCCTCCGGGCCGGCCGGTGCGGCGCTGGTGGCCGCGGTCGCGATACGCGAGTCCGTCGTACGGCGGCGGTTGTCCCATCATCTCGGGTCCGACGCCGTCGCCCGGGTGCTGGACTCGGCCCGCCGTACCGGGACGCATCTCGCGCGGCGGCGCGCCGAAGGAGAATCGAAGGCGACGCCGTTCCTGGAGGCCGAGCAGGCGCTGTTGCTGGGGCATCCGTTCCACCCCGCGCCCAAGAGCCGGCAGGAGGCGTCCGACGGAGAACTCGACGCGTACTCCCCCGAGCTGCGCGGCTCGTTCCAGCTGCACTGGTTCGCCGCCGATCCCGCCGTCGTCGTGGGGGAAAGCGCGGACGGGCGGAGCCCCGCCGAACTGCTGCGGGGCCTGGCGATCGGCGGGGCCGCCGGGGTGGAGCCGCCCGCGGGCATGATCCCCGTTCCCGCCCATCCGTGGCAGGCCCGTGAGGTGCTGCGCCGTCCCGAGGTGGCGGCGCTGGTCGAGGCGGGGCTGCTGCGCCCGCTCGGGCCGGCGGGGCCGGTCTGGCATCCGACCTCCTCCGTGCGCACCGTGCACCGGCCGGACGCCGAGGTGATGCTCAAGCTCTCCCTCGGCATGCGGATCACCAACTCCCGCAGGAACAACCTGCGCGGCGAGCTGCGCCTCGGCGTCCGTGCCGCCCGCCTGCTGGCCGCGGGCCCGGGAGACTGGCTGCGCGCCGAACACCCGGAGTTCGGGATCCTGCGTGACTTCGCCTGGATCTCGGCGGGCGCCGACGGCCCGGAGACCGGCCTGGAGACCGCGATCCGCGACAACCCCTTCCGCGGCGGCGCCGGTGACGGGCCCGATGACGGGCAGTGCGTGGCCGGGCTGCTGGCCGAGCGCACGGGGCCGGGCGACGGCACGCCGCCCGGGCACCGCGCCCTGCTGTCCGCCGCCACGGCCCGCGCCGCCCGGGCGCACGGCGTCTCACTCGCCGAGGCGTCCGCCCGCTGGCTGACCCGCTATCTCGACGTGCTGGCCGCACCCCTGATCAGGCTGTACGCGCGGTACGGCATCGCGCTGGAGCCGCACCACCAGAACACCCTGGTGGCGCTGGACGGCGACGGCCTGCCCCGCGCGGGCTGGTACCGGGACAGCCAGGGCTACTACGTGGCCGCCTCCCGGGCGGGCGAGCTGGAGCGCCTGCTGCCCGAGCTGGCCGACGGCCTGGAGCTGGTCTTCGACGACGACTTCGTGGACGAGCGGGTCGCCTACTACCTCGGGATCAACAACCTGCTCGGCCTGGTGGGCGCGTTCGGTGCGCTGGGACTCACCGACGAGGGCGACCTGCTGCGCGTGCTGCGGGCCGCCCTGGAGCGGCTGCGGACTACGGAGCCCGGGGCGAAGGGCCTGCTCGACCTGCTGCTCGACGCGCCGGCGCTGCGCTGCAAGGGCAACTTCCTGACCTGCGTGGACGGCCGCGACGAGCTCGTCGGTGACGTGCGCGCCCAGTCCGTCTACATCGATCTTCCCAACCCTCTCACGGAGGTATCGCGGTGACCACGTACGACCTGGTGGGAGTGGGCATCGGCCCGTTCAACCTGTCCCTGGCCGCGCTCGGCGACGGCGTGCCGGAGCTGCGCTCGCTCTTCCTCGACGGCAAGCGGGCCTTCTCCTGGCACCCCGGCCTGCTGATGGAGGGAACCGTCCTGCAGGTGCCGTTCCTCGCCGACCTGGTCACCATGGCGGATCCGACCAGTCCCTGGTCGTACCTGAACTACCTGCGCACCCACGACCGGATGTTCCCGTTCTTCTTCTCCGAGCGGTTTCACATCCCGCGCCGCGAGTACGACCACTATTGCCGCTGGGTCGCCGAGCGGCTTCCCTCCTGCCGGTTCGACGCGAAGGTGACCGCGCTGGAGTGGGACGAGGCGGCCGCGGCCTTCGCGGTGACGTACCGGTCCTCCGCCGGCGCGGACTCCCGCGTCCTGGCTCGCCGGGTGGTGCTGGGCGTCGGGACGGAACCGGTCGTCCCCGAACCGCTGCGCCCGCTGATGACCGAGGCGCACGCCGGTCGGGTGTTACACAGCGCCGACTACCGCACGCACCGCGACCGGCTGGCCGCCATGCCCGACGTCACGGTGATCGGCGCCGGGCAGTCGGGCGCGGAGGTGGTGCTCGACCTGCTGCGGGCGGGCGGGCCGTACGTGCGCTGGCTGGCCCGTACGCCGGCATTCGCGCCCATGGAGTACTCGAAGATCGGCCTCGAGCACTTCACCCCCGACTACATCCGGTACTTCCGCGGGCTTCCCGAGGCCGAGCGGGAACGGCTCGTACGCGAGCAGTGGCAGCTGTACAAGGGGGTCAGCGCGGAGACGCTGGCCGACATCCACGACGAGCTGTACGAGCGGACGATCGGCGGCGCCGAGCCGCCGGCCGCGCTGCACCCGGGAGCGGAGGTCTTGGCCGCCACTGTCACCAACACCGTCACCAACACCGGCGACGCCGGCGGCTACACGCTGACCTGCCGGCACAGCCCGCAGGACGCGGTCTTCCAGCTCCGCACCTCGGGCGTGGTGGCGGCCACGGGCTACGCGGCGGCCCGCCCCGCCTTCCTGGAGCCGCTGTCTGACCTGGTCGACTGGGACGACAAGGGCCGTTACCAGATCGACGGCTCTTACCGGGTCGCGCTCGACCCTCGGGTGTCCGGGGAGATCTTCGTCCAGAACGCCGAGCTCCACACGCACGGCGTCGGCGCCCCCGACCTCACGCTCGGCGCGTGGCGGGCCGCGACCATACTCAACGCGGTCGCCGGGCGCACGGTACTGCGCGTTCCCGAGCGGGCGGCCTGGACGACCTTCGGCGCGCCGCGCGTTCCCGAGGCCGCCGGCCTGGACGCGCCACGCTCGGTGGGCTCGCTGCGGTGAGCCGCGCCAAGACCGTGCTGATCTCGGTGATCGGGCTGCATCTGGTCGCCGAGACCGCGCTCACCCCCTTCCTGCCGCAGCTCTTCGACCGGCTCTACGCCGTCGACGAGCCCGGCGCGACCGGCCTCTACCTGTGGATCTGCCGCGTCGTCGGGCTGGCCGCGCTGCCGCTGTGGGGGCTGGCCGCACGGCGGTGGCCGCTGCACCGGCTGGTCCTGGCCGGGCTGTGCGGCTCCGCCGTGCTCGACCTGCTCCTCGGGCTCGCGCCCAGCTTCGCCGCCTACACGGTGCTTTCGGCGGCCGTGGTGACCACCAACAGCGCGCTGCTGCTGGCCTACCCGGCGTTCATCGCCGAGCACGACGCCGGTCCGGCGGACGGGGAGCGGGCCCGGCTGGCCGGGATCTGCTCGATCGTGGTGGTGTTCCACCTGTCGGTCGTGGTGGCGACGATGGTGGGGGCCGGGGTGCTGGCGCTGCCCGAGCCGCGGGTCGGGATCTCCGCGTTCGCCGTGCTCGACGTGCTGCTCGCCGTGCTCACCTACCGGGTGCTGGGCAAACGCGCTCCTGCCGCCGAGGCCGGCACGGCGGAAGGCGACCGCGGTGCGGGCAGGCGTTTCGCGGGGCCGGCGGTGCTGGTCCAGGCGGCGCTGATCGGGGTGGCATTCGACTTCTCCGTCAACGTGGCGCGGCCCTTCTTCACCGAGCTCGCCGACGACCTGGGAAGCGGATCCGCCGGCTCCGCGGTGCTGTTCTTCCTGCCCAGCGTGGCCGCGCTGGCCGTGCTGCCCGCCGTGCGCCGCTGTCACGACCTGCTCGGCGACCGGTTGCTGCCGCTCGCCCTGGCCGTCGGCGCCGCCGGGCTCGCCTGGCAGGCGCTGTCGTCCTCGCCGGTGGGCCTGGCCGGGGGACGGTTGTTGTTCGGCGTCGGGCTCGGCGTCGGTCAGGTGGCCGTGGAGCTGTGGGCGTTCCGGGCCACCGGCACCGGGGGGCCGGCGTTCACCGCCGTGGAGACCGCCCGGTCCGCGGGCCTGCTCGCCGCGCCGGTGGCCGCCGCGGCCGCGGTCTCGTACGACCTCGCGCTGCCCATCGCCGTCGCGGCGGCCGTGCAGCTGCTCGCGACGGGCCTGTCCCTGCGGCGCGTCCCCCTCCCCCGGCCGCGACCCGCCCTCACCTACTCCGAGGAGATCCCCCGATGAACCGCCCTACCCGCGACGCCTGGCAGCAGGCCGGGCGCCGGCTGCTCACCAAGGCCGTCGAGGAGTTCGCCTACGAGGAACTGCTGCGCCCGGAGCCCGACCCCGCGTCCGGGCCCGACGCCTACCGGCTGGAGCTGGGCGACGGCGTCCGCTGGACGTTCCGCGCGACCCGCGGCACGTTCGAGACCTGGCGGCTCGTGGACGGCACGCTGCGGCGGCATCCCGGCGACGAGGCCGGGCCCGAGCGGCTGCTGCTCGACGCGAGGGCGGTCCTCGGCTGGGACGGCCCCACCACCGCCGAGGTGCTGCGCGAGCTCACCGCGACCCGGCGGGCGGAGGCCGAGCTCATCTCCCGCGCCCTGACCGCCGCCGAGCTCGCGGATCTGGACCACCTGGAGCTGGAGGCGTACCAGGACGGCCACCCCTGCATGCTGCTCAACAAGGGCAGGCTGGGCTTCGCCGCCTCCGACGCGGCGGCCTACGCCCCCGAGTCCGCCGGCGCCGTGCGGCTGCTGTGGGCGGCCGTGCACACCTCGCTGGCCGAGTACTCCGGCGTCCCCGGGCTGGACGCGGAGACGCTGCTGGCCGAGGAGCTCGACGAGGAGACCCGCAAGCGGTTCGCGGACTTGCTGGCGGAACCGGCCGCGTACGTCTGGCTGCCCGTCCACCCCTTCCACTGGGACGAGGCCGTCGAGACCCTCTTCGCCCCCTACCTGGCCGACGGCCGCATCGTCCTCCTCGGCGAGGGCCCTGACCGCTACCGGCCGCTGCAGTCCATCCGCACCCTGGCCAACCTGGACGATCCCGGCCGCAGGAACGTCAAGGTGCCACTCGCCATCCGCAACACGCTGGTGTGGCGCGGGCTGTCCACCGAACCGACCCGGGCCGCGCCCGACGTGACCGCCTGGCTGCACGCGCTCCGCGACGGGGACGCGTACCTGCGGGACGAGCTGCGGTTCCACCCGCTCGGCGAGGTGGCCTCCGTCGCCGTGCGCCACCCGCTGTACGAAGCGGTGCGCGACGCCCCCTACCGCTACCACGAGCTGCTCGGCGCGGTGTGGCGCGAGCCGGTGGCGGCGCTGCTGCGCGACGGCGAGCGGGCCAGGACCATGGCGGCCCTGCTGAAGGTCGGCTCGGACGGGCGCGCGCTGGCGGCCGAGCTCGTCGAGCGCTCCGGGCTCGATCCCCGGACGTGGCTGGCCAGGTTCTTCGCCGCGCTGCTGCCCGGCCTGCTGCACTATCTCTACCGGTACGGCGTCGCGTACTGCCCGCACGGCGAGAACACCGTGATCCTCTACGACGCCGCCGACGTCCCCGTGGGCGTCGCGCTCAAGGACTTCGCCGAGGACGTCAACCTGCTGCCCGACGGAGCTCGACGCTGCCCCGAGTACAAGACCCTGTCCCCGCGCGCCGACGCGGTGCTGCTGCGCTGGCCGGCGGGCGAGCTGGCGCACTCGCTGCTCAGCGCCGTCTTCGCGGGCCATTTCCGGTTCTTCGCCCCGCTGGCCGAGCAGCACCTGGGCGTGCCCGAGGCGGAGTTCTGGGGCCTGGTCCGCGCCGAGATCGAGCGGTACCACGACCGCTTCCACGAGCTGGCCGACAGGTTCGAGGAGTTCGGCCTGTTCGCGCCCGAGTTCGACCGGGTGGCGCTCAACCGGGAGCAACTGCTCGGCGGCGGCTTCCACGACCGCGCCGAACGCGACGAGGGCTTCGACGTGGTCCACGGCACCGTCCCCAACCCGCTCGCCGATGCGAAGGAAATGTGAGATGACCTACGAATGGCTGCGTGCCGAGGCCGAGGCAGGGCGGATCGAGGAGGTGATCGTCAGCCTTCCCGACCTCCAGGGCCGCCTGCAGGGAAGCCGCCTGGCGGTGCCGTACTTCCTGGACGAGGTGGCCCGGCAGGGCTTCGGCGCCTGCGTGTACCTGCTGGCCACCGACGTCGAGATGGACACCGGGCCCGGCTACGCCATCGACGCGTGGAACACCGGCTTCGGCGACTTCATCCTGCGCCCCGACCTCGCCACGGTGCGGCCGCTCCCCTGGGACCCGGGCACGGCGCTCGTCATCGCCGACGCCGTGTGGCCGGGCGCGAGCTCCGGCGAGCCGGTGGACGTGGCGCCGCGCCAGGTGCTGCGGACGCAGCTCGACAGGCTGGCCGAGCGCGGGCTGGCCGCGTACGCCGGGACCGAGCTGGAGTTCCTGGTCTTCCGCGACAGCTACGGGGACGCCTGGGAGCGCCAGTACCACGGCCTGCGCACGGGCACCCGCTACAACGTCGACTACTCCCTCCAGGGGCTGGCCGAGATCGAACCCGTCGTGCGCCGCGTCCGCCGCGAGATGGTCCGCGCCGGGCTCACCATGGAGACCGCCCGCGCCGAGTGCCACGCCGGCCAGTACGAGATCGTCTTCCGCTACGACGAGGCCATGGCGACCTGTGACAAGCACGTGTTCTTCAAGAACGGCGCCAAGCAGATCGCCGCCCAGGAAGGCGTTGCCCTCACCTTCATGCCCAAGTTCGACGAGGGCGAGGGCAACTCCTGCCACATCCACCTGTCGCTGCGCGGCATCGACGGCTCGTACGCGTTCGCCGGCGAAAGTGACGGGGACGGTGACGGGGACGGCATGTCCGAGCTGATGCGCCACTTCGTGGCCGGGCAACTCGCCTGCCTGCCCGACCTCGCGCTGCTCATGGCCCCGAACGTCAACTCCTACAAGCGGCTCCAGCCGGGCGCGTTCGCCCCCACAGGCATCACCTGGGGCAGGGACAACCGCACCTGCCCGATCCGCGTGGTCGGCTCCGGCGCGTCGCTGCGCATCGAGCACCGCGTCCCCGGTGGGGACGCCAACCCCTACCTCGCCGTCGCCGCCGTCCTGGCGGCGGGACTGCACGGCATCGAGAACCGGCTGCCCCTGCCCGCGCCGCACGCCGCCAACGCGCTGGCCGACCCCTCGGTGCCGCGGCTGCCCACGACGCTGACCGAGGCGCTGCGCCGCTGGGAGACCAGCGAGATCGCGGCCAAGGCCTTCGGCGACGCGGTGCTCGGCCACTACGCCCGCGCCGCGCGGACGGAGCTGGCGGCCTTCGAGACCGCGGTCACGGACTGGGAGCGGGTACGCGGTTTCGAACGGCTGTAGACCGGGCCACCGCGCTGGCGTCGTGCGCTCAGCCCTTGAGTCCCGAGGTCGAGATGCCCTCGGTGATGCGCCGCTGGAAGATCAGGAAGTTCCCGAAGCCCTCCTGTTGAAGTGCTCTCCTCCGCGGACGAAGGAGATTCCCTCCTACCTTGCGGTGGCGGGCTTGACGCGGCGAGCGCGCCTGACGACTGCCCTCCCGGCAGCCGGGACGAGCACGAGGCCGGTCCGGTACAGGTGCAAGATGTTGCGGGCGGCGTTGTGGTCGGCGTTGCCGGACCAGCCGCAGCCTGCGTTCTTGCAGGCGAACACGGCCTGGCTCTCCCGGCTGCCCGGGGCGGTGAAGCCGCAGGCCGAGCAGCGCTGGGAGGTACCTGGGGCGGGAACCTTGTACACGGTGCCGCCATGGCGTGCGGCCTTGTACGTCAGCATGGTCACGGTCCGGTTCCAGGCCTCCTGGTTGACCGAGCGGTTCAGGCCGGACTTTTGCGCGACGTTCTTGCCTGGGTTCTCGACGGTGCCCTTGGCGCTTTTGACCATGTTCGTGATGGTGAGGTCTTCCACCACGATCACGCCGTAGGTGCGGGCGATCTCGGTGGTGGTCTGGTGCTGCCAGTCCTGGTGCCTGCGCTTGGCTCTCGCGCGAAGCCGCCGGATCTGGTCGTAGGTCGTTTGCAGTCGGTTGGAGGTGCTTTCGCCAGGCTTGCGGAAGCTCTTGCGGTGGGCGGCCCGCCGCTCCAACGCGAGCAGAGTGGCCTGTTCCTTCTTGGTCAGCCAGGCGTTCGGCTTGTCTGGGGAGGAGGTCCACTCGTCGTGCTCGTAGGTCTCGCCGTTGGACAGGGCGAGCGGCACGGCCACGCCAACATCGATGCCGACCTCGGGACCCGGGTGGGGTTCGGGCTTGGCCTCCAGTGTCTGGACTCGGAAGGCGATGTGCCAGCCCAGCGCGTCTTTGACCAGTCGCGCCCCGGTGATCCGGTTGCCGTCGGTGGCCTTCTTGCCGATGGGCAGATCTTTGGTCCAGCGGAAGCGAACCCGGCCGACTTTGGGGATGTTGACCATGCCCCAGCGGCGGTGCACGCGGGTAATCTGCAGGTCGCGGCCCTGCGGAATGTCCACAGACATCACCGCGCGGAAGCGGGCCTTGAAGGTCGGCGGGTCAGCGCGGCCCTGCCAGCAGTTCTTCCACGCCTGGAAATAGGTCTTCAGGACGGCCTGCGCGGCCTGGGCGGGCATCACGGCGAGCCAGTCGATCTCTTGGCGGGCCTGCCGGATCGCGGCGTCTGCCGCGGCCAGCGTGCGCTGGTGCTTGGCCAGCATTGTCCACCAGTCGTGCAGCAGGTTCCACAGCGCGCGGGCCGCGTGCGCCTGGGCGTCGATGAGCCGGGCCTGCGCGGGTGTCAGGGCCAGCCGGGCACGGTGCCCGGCCTGCCGCTTGTCCAGGCCGGCTTTCTGGACCGGGGCGGGTGTGAGCCGCGGTTGCAGCTGCGGGGGCAGGTCGTGCCCGTTGGTGGGGGAGCGGCGGGTCACCATCGCACACCTCCTGTCACATGGCCATCACTCACCGCACATGTTACTCGTTGTTACCAATCTTTTCCACACTGTTTTCGAAAGAGAGTGGGTTGCTCCCCCTGTCCCGAGGGACCGGGCCTCCACGCCGCAATGCGAATGAAGTTCTTGGGTTGGAGTGAAAAGTGAGCCCACCGGGTCATACGCCCGTCTAATCGGCCCTACGGGCCCTCCAGCAGGGCCGAGCTGAGCCCGCAGACGGCCGTGATCAGGGTTTCCCCCAGCCGCCGCCACGACTGCTCGGCGGTGGCCGGGCCGGCCCGTCCGTCGGCCAGTTCGGCTTCCAGTTCGGCGCCCATGTGCACGATGAGCAGGCGGATCATGGCCGCGTGCCGTGCGGACAGCTCGCGGTCGTGGTCCTGCCGGCGCGGGGGGCGAAGTTGCTCCAGGCGGCGGAACGAGGGCGTGCTCAGATGCGCCTGGGCCGCGTACTCGCGTACGGAGGGCTCCACGACGGCCTGGGCGAGGAACCGTCCGTACCAGGAGGGCGTGCCCAGCTCGATGTGGTGCTCGATGCTCGGCGCGATGACGCAGGTGATCCAGTCCCGCGGCGACACCTCGCCCGACGCCTCCAGCGCGGCCACCATCGGGATGCGGTGCTCGTCGATCGCGGCCGCGTGGCGGGTCAGTATCGACTGGATCAGCTCGTCGCGGGTGCTGAAGTGGTACTGCACAGCGGACTTGTTCCGCTGGCCGGCCGCCTCGCGGATCATTCTGATCGACACGTTCGCGAACCCGTGTTCGGCGTAGAGCCGCTCCGCGGTGTGCATGAGCTTGTCTCTGGCGCGCATCGAGCGGGGGGACGGCGTGACGACCGCCGTGCTGACTTTCATGGCCGTTCCTTGATCTTGTCTCTCCGTGCCGTCGCCGATGGATCGCCGCCGCCGTCATCCCCGTTTCGCCGTGTTCAGGAGGTCACCATGTGACCCATACGTCCTGGAGCCCGCCGGTCATGCCACCGGTGCGCAGCCGCAGGTCGGCCGGGGAGTCCCGGAGCTGGAGGCCCGGCAGCCTCCGTGTGAGGGTGTCCAGCACGACCTGGAGCTCTAGCCTGGCCAGAGGCTGCCCGAGGCAGTAATGGGGTCCCGCGCCGAAGGTGAGGTGCTGGTTGCTGTTCTGCCGGCGCGGATCGAACCGGTCCGGATCGGAGAACTTCGCCGGGTCGCGGTTGGCGGCGGGGATGTTGGGGATCAACGTGCTGCCGGCGGGCACCTTGACCTCGCTGAGCTCGACGTCCTCGGTGATGAACCTGGGCACCCCGCCGATCGCCGACAGCGTGCTGTCCAGGCGCAGGACCTCCTCGACGGTGCCCGGGACCAGGTCGGGGTCGTCGATCACGGCCTGGAAGCGCTCCCGGTCCGAGAGCAGCATCGCCACCATGATCGCGATCATGTTGGAGGTCGTCTCGTGGCCGGCCAGCAGCAGTCCGCGCACGGTGGTGATGAGCTCTTCCTGGCTGAGCCGGCCGTCCTCGGCGTCGGAGATCTGGGTCAGCTCGCTGAGCAGGTCGTCGCCGGGGTCGGCGCGGTTGCGGTCGACCAGGTCCGACACGTACGCGTTGAACTCCCGGTAGGCCTGGTCGACCTCTTCCTGGGTGTTGCGCGTCAGCGTCAGCATGGTGTGCGACCAGTGGGCGAACTTGTCCTGGTCCGAGCTCGGCGCGCCGACCAGCGCGCAGATGACCCGCACCGGAAGCGGCAGGCTCAGCCCGGCCGACAGGTTGCCCGGGGAGCCCTTGGCCAGCATGGCGTCCAGCAGGTCGTCGGTCATGGCCTGGACGCGAGGCCGCCACACCTCCATCTTGCGCGCCGTGAACCATCGGCTGAGCAGCCGCCGCCACCGCATGTGGCCCTGCCCTTCCCTGATGTCCGCGGTGCCGTCCTTGGTGCGGTTGAACAGGCCGCCGTCTTCGGTGGTGGACAGCCGGGCGGCTCCCGCTCTGGCGAGGTTGCGGCTGAAGCGCGGGTCCGCTAAGACCGCCCGCGCGTCGTCGTACCTGGTCACGAGCGTGGCCACGTCGCCGCTCGGCAGCCGCACGTGCGCCACCGGGCACCGCTCCCGCATCTCGGCCAGCTGTGGCGGCGGCTCCAGGGCCATGGGGCGGTCGAACGGGAAATCGGGGATCGCGTCAGCAGTCATATGTCCTCCAGATGAAGCCCGTCTCCGGAATATAAGTCGACCGCCTTATTAGGGCAACCGCGTTGAACGGCACACGCCGGATCCCCTTGATCCGCCACCGCGCGCGCACGAGCATGGTCAGGGGCAGCCGAGGACGGGAGACGCACCGGCGTGAACGACCACAGCGGCGACGATCGTAAGATCAAGCGCCCGAACACCCAGGACACTTGCCCGGTCAGCCGCAGCGGCGACGGCACGTGGCAGGTACGCGGTTACGCGCAGGCCCGCGCCGTGCTCCGCAGCGACGCCACCGTCCAGGCCGGGCTGGGCATCGAGACCGTGGAGAAGCTGCCCGCCAAGGTCCGGCGGCCCGTCCTCTACCGGGACGGGCCCGAGCATCGCGAGGACCGGCGGCAGACCGCGAGGTTCTTCACGCCCCGCCGCGTGGACGAGCACTATCGCGGCCTGATGGCGGAGGTCGCCGAGCGTCAGCTCGCCGAGCTGCGGGCCGCGGGCGAGGCGCAGCTTTCGGAGCTCAGCTTCGGCATGGCGATCGAGGTGGCGAGCGCGGTCATCGGCCTGACCTCCAGCAGACCGGGCATCCGGCTCCGGCTGGAGCGCTTCTTCCCGGAGAAGTTCGGCAAGCCCGGGCTGACCAGCCCGCACGGGATCTACTGGCTCGTCCGGCAGAACGTCAACTGGCTGCGCGTCTACCTGGCCGACGTGCGCCCGGCGATCCGCGACCACCGCCGCGAGCCACGCGACGACCTCATCTCGCACCTGATCTCCGACGGTTGCACGGACGCCGAGATCCTCGGCGAGTGCCTGACCTTCGCCGCCGCCGGCATGGTCACCACGCGCGAGTTCATGTGCGTCGCCGCCTGGCATCTGTTCACCGACGACGCGTTGCTGGAGCGCTATCGCGCGGCGGACGAGCCAGGGCGCCTCGCCGTCCTGCACGAGATCCTGCGGCTGGAACCGGTGGTGGCCCGGCTGCGCCGCCGCACGACGGCCGCACTCGAACTGGCCGGCGCCGACGGGCCCGTCAAGGTGCCGCCGGGCGCGCTGATCGACGTGCTCGTCGACGTGGCCAACACCGACCCGCGGGCCGTGGGCCCCGAACCGCTGTCGGTGCACCCCGGCCGTCCCATCGACGCGGGCGCCACGGGAGCCGCGGCCCTGTCCTTCGGCGACGGCCCGCACCGCTGTCCCGGAGCGGGCATCGCGATCCTGGAGACCGACGTCTTCCTCAGCCGCCTGTTCGCCGTGGAAGGCGTGCGGATGGCCGCCGAGCCCCGGGTGAGCTTCAACAACGACGTCGGCGGATACGAGGTCCGCGGGCTGATGGTGACCGCCGGCCGCGGACGTAGCTGATCACGGAAGACCCGTCGCCCCGCTTCCACCTGTCCGGGGATGTAAAAGATTCTAGACATCGCGTCAAAGATTCGTTACATTGACGATGTCAAAGATTCTATACATCCGGTGAGCCGGCAGGAGAGCTCGTGACCACCATTTCGGAAACACCCCATCAGCCCCTTCGCAGCGCCGCCCTGGTCGGGGGCATCACGCTTCTGGCGATCGCCGTGCTGGCAGGCCTGGCCAAGTTCGGCGTCGTGGACAACCTCGTCACCGAAGGGGACGCGGAGAAGACGGCGCAAGACATACGCGACTCGGCGGGATTGTTCCGCTACGGTGTGGCCGGTCTGCTCCTGGCCGCCGTTCTTGACGCGGTCACGGCCTGGGCGCTCATGGCCTTCTTCAAACCGGTGCACGAAGGCGTCGCCACGCTCGCGGGCTGGCTCAGGGCGGTGTACACGGGAGTGTTCATCGTCGCGATCGCCCAGCTCGCCGGAGCGCTGCCGCACGCCGATGAGACCGGGTCACCCGCCGAGACGCTGCAGAAAATCAACGCCTTCCAGGACATCTGGCACGCCGGCCTCAGCCTCTTCGGTCTTCACCTGCTCCTGCTCGGATATCTGGCATACAAGGCGGAGTACGCGCCGAAGTTCGTGGGCGCGCTGCTCGCGATCGCCGGGCTCGGCTATCTCGTGGACAGCCTCGGCCTGGTTCTCGTCCAGGGCTACTCGTTCGAAGTCGCCACCTTGACCTTCGTGGGTGAGCCGGTGCTGATGATCTGGCTCCTGGTGAAAGGCAGGAGCAGCATCGTGCGGCCCGCCCCCGCCGCCGCCGGATGGCTGCAACAGGGCTGACGGACGGACCGAAACCGGCAGACGGCCGCCGACTCTGGACAATGTGCCACTTACGTGATCTGACGGAGTAAGAGCGTCGACGATCACGAACAGGAGCACCTGGACATGAGCGATACGCCGCGACTGCACACCGGCGGCACCACCCTGCTGGACCGGGCCCGCGAGCTGCGCCCGCTGATCGAGTCCCAGGCGGCCGCCGCCGAGGCGCAGGGCAAGCTGACCACCCCCGTCGTGGATGCCCTGCACGAGGCAGGACTTTTCGGTATATGGGTGCCCGCGCCGCTCGGCGGCGCCGAGCTTTCCCCCATGGAACTGATCGCCGTCCTGGAGGAGCTCTCTTATGCCGACCCCTCGACCGGCTGGGTGGTCATGGCCACCTCACTGGAGAACGGCACGGCCGGCGCCTACCTGGGCGCCGAGGCCGTCGAGCGGATGTTCAAGGGTCCCCGCATGCCGCTCATCGCCGGTCAGGGCACCCGGCCGGGCACCGCCGTACGCGAGGGCGACGGTTTCCGCCTCAGCGGGCAGTGGAGCTTCGCCTCGGGCATGCTGCACTCCCAGTACGCCCACAGCCTGGGCCACGTCGAGGGCACCGACGACGTCCGGATCTTCATCACCCCGATGGAGGACGTCAAGATGCTCGGCAACTGGGACGTCCTGGGGCTGCGCGCGACGGGCAGCATCGACTACGCCATCGACGGCGCCTTCGTACCGGAGTCTCACACGCACGTCTTCGACCAGAACGAGCCGCTGCGCGGGGGCGCGCTCTACCGGCTCGGTCTGGTCGACCAGGCGCTGATCTGCCACTCCGCCTGGGCGCTCGGGGTCGGCCGCCGGCTGCTCGACGAGCTGGCCGGGTATGCCGGGGCGCGGGCCGGGCGACCCGGCCAGCTCGCCGGCAGAGACGCCTTCCACACCGACTTCGCCCGTGCCGAGGCGAAGTTCCGCGCGGCCAAGGCCCTGGTCCATGAGACGTGGACCGGCACGGAGCGCACCCTGGACGCGGGCCGGTGGCTCGACGTGCGGCAGGAGACGATGGTGCGGCTCGCGCTCAACCACGTCACGTGGACGGTCGCCGACGTGGCCGGGTTCGTCTACGCGTCGGGCGGCACCTCGGCGTTGCGCGACGGGCTGATCCAGCGGCTGTTCAGAGACGTCCACACCGGCACCCAGCACATCACCTCGAGCCCGCTGGTGCTCGCGGAGTGCGGCCGTGAGCTGGCCGGCCTGGCTCCGGGCGAATCCTGGATGCTCGTCAGCCTCCAGCCCTGAGGCCCGCGATCGCCGAAGGCGGTCAGCAGGTCGAAAGCCGCGCCCGCCCGTACGGACTGGCCGTACGGGCGGGCGTGGTGGGTCGCGGTGGGTCGCGGTGGATCTACGCGCGCTGGACTACCACGAGCCGTGGGCCTTGTGGAGCTGGCCTCGGACGGCGCCGCCGCCGAAGACGGTGGTGTGCAGGTTGGTGTACCAGTTCTTCGGGTTCGTCAGCAGGCCCTTGGCGATGCCGGGCTTGACCGGCGCGGTGCCGGCGATGCCGGTGATCGACTTGTCCAGGCCCTTGGCGTCGGCGAACAGGTCGACCACGACCGGGCCGTTCGTGCCCTTCTTGCCCCGGTGGATGTGCCCGTTGGTGATCGGGTCGAGTTTGCTCCACACCGTGGCGTAGTGCAGCTTGTTCCCCTTGATGCCGACCAGCCACTCGGCCCGGCCGTCGCGGTGGCCGACCTTCTTGCCCGCCGCGGGCACCTCCTGCCGCCCGTCCGCCAGGCTCGCCAGGGTGGCGTGGGTGCCGGAGGCCAGGACCGCGGCCAGGTTCACCGGGCGGTTGATCCGGTGGAGCTGGGCGCGGACCGCCCCGCCGGGGAACTCGCCGGTGTGCAGGTTGGCGTACCAGTTCTTGGGGTTCTTCGTGATCCCGGCCAGCAGGCCGCGCTCGCCCACCTTGACGGTGCCGGTCACGGCCGTGGCGCCGCCCGGCAGGGCCTGGCCGAAGAAGCCGATCTTGACGTCGCCGTTCACGCCGGCCTTGCCCTGGTGGATGTGGAACGCGGTGGGAGCGGCGGTCTTGTTCCACCGGACGGCGTAGGAGACCTTGTCGCCGCTGATCCGGAACACGGCGTAGGCGCTGCCGTCCTTGTCCCCGACGGCCGGGCCGCCCTTGACGGGCACCTCGTTCTCGCCGGCCAGGCGGGCGACGAAGTACGCGTCCGCGCCGGCGACGTCGGCCTGGGCGACGGTGGGGGCCAGGCTGGCGGCGATCATGCCGGTGGCGAGGGCGAGACCGGACAGCGTGAGGGTGCGCTTGAACATGATGACCTCTCGGTGAGGGTGCGTGTTGTGGTTGTCATGCGGTCTTTCGATCGCCACGCCGCACCGGATGTCGAAGAGGCCTCATAGAAGATCCGTAAAAATACGCACTGCACGGGCGCGTCAAATTCCGCCCGCCCGGGTTATCCTGTCCGGTCGCCCACCCGCACCGGACCCGCTCCGGGGCAGTGCGCGAAGGCCCCCAGGCCGCTGTTCGCGTCCAGGCCGGCATGAGGCGGCCGGCCGGACATCGCCTCAGCGCGGCGAGTACAACCAGGGCTCCCGGAGGTCGAAGTAGGTCAGGTCGCCCTCGAACAGGTCCAGCCACGCCTGGAAGACCTCCTGGAGCTCGGGTGTCACCTTGCTCTCGCCCTCCCTGGCCTCGCGCTCGGACGTGAAGTAGGCGGTCTCGGTGTAGCCGCCGTCCCCGTGCAGGGCGGCGGTCCCGCCGATGAGCTCGGGCCGGAGCTCCGCCAGCCTGTCCTGGCCGCGGGCGAGGACATCGGGCAGGCGCTCGGGATCGCGCACGCGTCCCTGCATGACCTGCACGAACCCCGCCTCGTCCGAGCCTCCCCGCAGGTACTCGTACACCTGGGCGCAGTCGTGGAAGATCACCTCTCCGCCGAAGAGCTTGGCGGTCTCGACCCACCACTGCCCCTGCTCGGGCCGGTCGCTGTTGCGCCGCGCCGCCTCCCGCGACTCGAATCGGACCACGCACAGGAACATGCCGTCGTCGGTCACCCCCGCCGTCGAGCCGAGCCAGCCGTCCGCGCCCGGCGCGAGGTCGTCGACCCATCGGTCCAGCGACTCCCGCATCTCCCCCGCGTCGGTCACGTGTCCCTGAATGACCTGGATGAACATCGTGCCCCCCTTTCCCTGCGCCGTCGCCTCAATTCCACGCTATGGGCGCCCTGTCACCGGGGTCGAGACGCCGGTATTCCTCTCCCGGGTCAAAACTTGCTGTCCCCGTTTGACCCTGTACGCGAGCCACCGGTGGGACGGCACCGCGACGGGACCGTGCTCGTCGGTCGTCCGCGGGAAAGACCGCTCTATGTCCGGCGAATGCCCTGCTGAGGACCTGGCCCGACCCCCTCCGGCTGAGGAGAGTTGTTGAATATGGGATCAACAAGTCGGACGGTCCGCGTCGCCCTCCTGGGGCCGCTGGAGATCTGGCGGGGCGAGACCCCGGTCGAGTTGAGCTCCAACCGGCTGCGGACGCTGCTCTCCGTCCTGGCCATGTCCGCGGGCGAAACCGTGTCCGTGGATCAGCTGGCCGCCGCGTTATGGGCCGAGGACCGGCCGGCCAACGAGCGGCGCAGCGTGCAGACCTACATCGCCCGGTTACGCAACGAGCTGGGCCCTGAGGTCATCCGTACCATGCCGGTGGGCTACCGGCTGGAGGTGGACCAGGACCGGGTCGACGCTCTGCGGTTCCGCCGGCTGCTGGCCGAGGCCGCGCTGGCGCGGGGCACCGAGGCGGAGCGCGAGCTGCTGCGGCAGGCACTCGCCCTGTGGCGGGGAAGGCCGTTCGACGGGGTCGGCTCCGACGCACTGCGCGGCCCCACGGCATCGCACTGGGTGGAGCTCCATCTCTCCGCCGTGGAGCGATGGATCGATCTGGGCTTGGCCGATGGGCGCCAGGGCGAGCTGGTCGCCGAGGTGCGGGAACTGGCGGCCCGTCACCCGCTGCGGGAACCGCTGTGGGGACGCCTGATCGTCGTCCTCGACCGCTGCGGCAGGCAGGCCGAGGCGCTGGCCGTGTACGAGCAGCTCAGGCGCCGCCTCGTCGAGGACCTGGGCGCCGATCCCACCCCCGAGCTGCAGCGCCTTCACTCGGCCCTGCTCGTGGGCGACACGTGGCCGGCCGAGCCGATGGCGCCGCGCCAGCTGCCGCCCGGCATGGCCGAGCTCGCCGGCCGCGACGACGCGCTGAAGGAGCTGGACCGGCTGGTCAGCGAGGGTACGAGGATCTGCGTCATCACCGGCACGGCCGGCGTCGGCAAGACCGCGCTGGCTCTGCACTGGGCACACCGGTCCGCCGAACGCTTTCCTGACGGCCAGCTCCACGTCGATCTCCAGGGCTTCGGGCCACGCGACGCCCCGCTGCGCCCACAAGCCGCGCAGTCGGCGCTCCTGCAGGCCATGGGCGTGCCGCCACAGCGGATCCCGGAGGGGCCGGAGGCCGTGTCCGCGCTCTACCGGACGATGCTGGCCGGTAAGCGCATGCTGGTCGTCCTCGACAACGCCCGTGACGCCGAGCAGGTGCGCCGGCTGCTGCCCGGCGGCGCCGAGTGCACGGTGCTGATCACCAGCCGCCGGGGGCTGAGCAGCCTGGTCAGCGCGGAAGGCGCCGCGCTGCTCACCCTGGACGTGCTCGCACCGGAGGAGGCCCGGGATCTGCTGGCCCGCCGCCTGGGCCGGGAGCGCGTCGAAACCGACACGGCGGCCACCGACGAGATCATCCGCCTGTGCGCGCGGCTTCCCCTCGCCCTGGCCATAGCCGCGGGCCGCGCGGCCGCCAGCCCGTCCTTCCCGCTCGCGGCACCGGCCGCGGACCTGCGCCGCGTCCGCGACGACATCGGCGCGCTCGCCACCGCGGACGGCCGCACCGACCTGCGTGCCGTGCTGTCGCGCTCCTACGCCATCCTGCCCGCCGACGCCGCCCGGCTGTTCCGGCTGCTGGCCGTCCACCCCGGGCCGGACATCACCCGCGCCGCGGTCGCCAGCCTGGCGGCCCTCGACCCGCCGCGGGCCGGCCGGTCGCTCGACGCCCTGCTCGACGCCCACCTGCTGACCGAGGTCGTGCCCGGCAGGTTCGCCTTCCACGATCTGCTGCGTACGTACGCGCGGGAACTCGCCCGCGCCGCCGATCCCCTGTCCAATCGGCAGGCGGTACGTCGCGTGATCGACCACTACCTGCACACCGCGCACCACGCCGCGCTCCTGCTCGAGCCGGCCGCTCACCCGCGCGCCCCGGAAGCGCCGGCGCCGGGAGTGCGGCCGGAGCGCCTCAAGCACCGCGCCGAAGCCCTGGCCTGGTTCCGAGCCGAGCATGCCGTCCTGCTCGCCGTCCTGCGCCAGGCGATGGCCGACGGCCTCCACGGCGATGTCGACGGCCTCGCGTCCGCCATGGCGATCCGGTCCGACCGGCAAATGACCGGCGCCCGCTTTCCCGATTCGTTCTCCGCACTGGTCCGGGAAGCGCAGCAAGACGTCCGGCCCTGTCCGTGAAGCCGATCTGAAACAGCCGCTCAATAGCATGCTGGCCCTGGGTTGTTCATTCACCCGGAAACAGAAAACGCGAGGAACGGCCCGACGGGGTTCTCGGGCCCATGTCCCCTTCACAAGAAACGTAAGTTGGAAGGTAATGTCTTCACAAAGCAAGCGAGCGAAAAGCACTCTTACCGGTGTGGCCGCCCTCCTTCTCGTCGCGCCCGTTCTCGGCATTTCCGCGGGGGCTGCCGAGGCCGGCGCCACGGCAAGCGCGAGCGTGCCTTTGGTGCGGTACTTCGACGGGCGGAAGCACTGGAGCACCACCGAATCGAAGCCCAACGCCAAATATCGCGAGGAAGGAAGGGTGCCGATCCTCACCACGCGGGCGCCCGGCACCCGGGCCGTCTACAGCTGCATGAGCGGCAGCCAGCCCCGCGACCAGTACCTCTCGCACTTCACCGATTGCGAGAACAGCGTGAGCGACACGGGCGACAACGTCCTTCTCGGACTCGAAGGCTATCTGTACAGCCAGCCAGGGCCGAACAGGAAGCCCATCTATCGCTGTTACGTCCCGCACACCAGGAGCCACTTCTTCTCCGTCAAGTCCGACTGCGAGGCGAATCCGCCGACGTCCCCGGTGAAGGCGGAATTCGTGCTCGGTTACTTCCCCACGTGATCCATACGTGAAAGACGGCGCGGCGGCCGTGCCGACGGTCGCCGCGCCGGCACCACCGAACCCGCGACACCCACCTGCGAAATGTCCGGTCAATGTCCTGCTTATTGCCTGGTGGGTCGCCTGCGCCAAGGAGAAGCTATGCGCGAGAACACGAGGCGAAGCGCGCAGCGGGCAGTCCGGGGGACAAGCCGGGGCCCTCGAACGCGGCCCGAATGAAGGGACAGTCTCATGTCATCCGAGACGATCGGCTCCGGCGGGCGCACCGGCCCCACGCTGTGGCTCGCCCTGGTCGTGCTGGCGCTACCGGCGATGTTGCTGTTCATGATGCTCACCATCTTGTTCCTGGCCATCCCGCAACTGGCCGCGGACCTTCAACCGACCAGCACCCAAACCTTGTGGATCATCGACATCTACGGCTTCCTGATGGCCGGGCTGCTGGTCACCATGGGCACCCTCGGCGACAGGATCGGCCATCGCCGGCTGCTGATGGCGGGCGCGGCCGTCTTCGCCGTCGTGTCGGTGATCGCCGCCAACACCACCGACCCCGGCCTGATGATCCTCTGGCGGGCCGTGCTCGGCGTCGCGGCCGCCACCCAGATGCCCGCCACGCTGGGCCTGATCTTCGCCACGTTCACCGATCCCCGCCGGCGCGGCGTCGCCGTCGGCGTCTGGGCGGGCGGCATCTCCGTCGGCACCGCCGTCGGCCCGCTGATCGGCGGCGCGCTGCTGGAGGCCTTCTCCTGGCGAGCGGCGTTCCTGGTCGCGGTGCCGGTCATGGTCGTGGTGCTGATCGGCGCGCCGCTGCTGCTGCCGGAGAACCGCAACCCCGCCGCCGGCCGGCTCGACCTGATCAGCGTGCTGCTGTCGCTGGCCACCCTGCTGCCCATCGTCTACGGCGTCAAGGAGCTGGCCAAGAACCAACCCCTGGTGCTGCCGCTGGCCGGCATCGCGATCGGGCTGGCGTTCGGTGCCTGGTTCGCGGTCCGCCAGTTGCGCCTGGCCGAGCCGCTGCTGGACGTGCGGCTGTTCGCCAACCCGACCATCAGCGGCGCGCTGGGCGTGTTCCTGCTCGCCGCGATCGCGCTCGGCGGCACCTACCTGCTGTTCACCCAGCACCTTCAACTGGTGGAGGGGCTGTCCCCGCTGCAGGCCGGCCTGTGGGTGCTGCCGGCGGCGGCCCTGCTGGTGGTCGTCTCCACGCTCTCCCCCATCCTGGTACGCCGCATCCGCCCGGGGGTGCTGATCGCGGCCGGGCTGGCCGTCCAGGTGCTCGGCTACCTGATGCTCACCCAGGCCGGCGTCGGCGCCCTGCCGCTGCTGGTGGCCGGGTTCATGGTGCTGTATCCGGCGGTGGCGCCGTCCATGGCGCTGACCACCGACCTGGTCGTCGGCTCGGCACCGCCGCAGAAGGCAGGCGCGGCCTCCGGGCTGGCCACCACCTGCAGCGATCTGGGCATCTCCCTCGGGATCGCGATCATCGGCAGCATCGGCGCGGCCGTCTACCGCGCCCAGGTCGCCGCGGCGTTGCCAGCCGGCCTGCCGGCCGAGGCTGTCGCGGCCGGCCGCGACAGCCTGGACGGCGCGGCGGCCGCCGCGCGGCAGTTGCCGGCCGATCTGAGCGCCGCGCTGCTGGCCCCGGCACGTGAGGCCTTCACCAGCGCGCTCAACGTCGCCGCCGGCACCTCCGCGGCGATCGCCGCTGCCGCGGCCATCCTGGCGGCGCTCCGGCTCCGGCACGTCCCGCCGACCGGGCGGCCTGCGGCCACGGCCGAACAGCCCGCGTCATGAGGACGCCGGACCACGACGACGAGGAACGGAGGCCCGCCATGACCGCGACCACGCAGGATCACGACGACGAGGCACGCGGGCGCGCGATGCCCGCCATCCGCCGCGCGACCATCGACGACGCCTCCACCCTGCGCGCGCTGATGGGTGAGCTGGCGGCGTATCAGAACCAGGCGGCGGAGGTGACGGTGAGCACCGGCCGCCTGGCCGAGCTGCTGGCCCGCCCCGGCATCGGCTACCTGGTCGCCGAGCGGGACGGTACGGCCATCGGGTACGTGTCCTGGGTCGAGCGGGTCAGCCTGTGGACCGGCCAGGACTATCTCGCGCTGGACGACCTTTACGTGTGCTCCGGCGAGCGCGGCGCGAGGGTCGGCGAGCACCTGATGCACGCCCTCGCGGAGGTGGCCGAGGGCCGGGTGATCCGGTGGGAGGTCGCCGAGGCCAATGTGCCGGCACAGCGCTTCTACCAGCGCATCGGCGCCGCCGTCTACTCCAAGAAGATCTGCCGCTGGCAGGTGGCCGAAGACTGAGGAGTCCCGCGATGACAACCCCCCAGCCACGTCCCGGCAAGGCGCGCGTGGTCGGCCGATTCGTCTGGTACTACATCGAGCTGGTCATCGCGCTGAGCCTCGGCATGTTCCTGCTCGGCATGCTGTGGGGCGCGGTCCTGCCCAAGGGCGTCCGGTTCGACGTCAGCACCCTGATCATGACCGCCGACATGGCCATCGCCGTCGTCGTCTGGATGCTCGTCCGCCGCCACAGCCAGGCCGGCATCGCCGAGATGAGCCTGGCCATCGTCGCGCCCTTCCTCCTTCTCCTCGTCCCCTACTGGTTCGGCGTGCTCCCGGGCCACCTGGTGATGTCGGTGGGACATGCGCTCATGTTCGTCCTGATGGCCGTGGTCATGCTCCGGCGGCGCCATGAATACCTCGACGATCGGCACCGGCTCCGCATCCGGCCCAAATGGCTCTGGCGCACGACCGTCGTCCTGATCGCGCTGCTGGTCCCGGGCGCGGTCTCCGCGGTGAACACCATCGGCAAGTTCGGCGACCTGTACCGGGCACGCGCGGACACGGTGGCCGTCGAGCCGGTGCGGAAGTCCGCCGGCCACGATCCGGCCAAGCCCACCGTCGCCTTCGTGACCAGCGACAACGGCACCAACGTCGCCGACCTCCTCGGCCCGTACGAGGTGCTGGCGAGCACCGGCCGGATCAACACCTACGTCGTCTCGGCCGGTGCTCGCCTGGTGCCCCTCACCGGCGGCCTGGATCTCGTCCCCGACCACACCTTCGACGAATTGGACCGGCTGCTGAGCGAGCGGCGCGACCGCCTCGACGCCGTCGTCGTCCCGGCCCTGCAGGAACCGGAACCCGCCGAGCTCAACACGATCACCGCGTGGTTGCGCCGGCAGTCGGCCGCCGGCGCGCTGACCGTCAGCGTCTGCCGCGGGGCACGGATGCTCGCGGCGAGCGGCCTGCTGGACGGCCGGCCGGGGACCTCCCACTGGCTGCGGCTGGCCGGGCTGCGCGCCGATTTCCCGGCCGTCAACTGGATCAGCGGCCACCGCTACGTCGACGACGGCGACATCATCACCACCGCGGGCGTGCTGTCCGGCATCGACGGCGGCCTGCGCATCGTCGAGCGGCTGATCGACGCCGGCACCGCCCGCCAGGCGGCCCGGACGGCGCACTGGCGGCACTACTCCCCCGGCGCCGCCGCGCCCATCCCCACCTCCGCTTTGGAGGCGGCGGACGTGGTCGTCGGCCTCAACGCGTCCTACCACCCGGGGCCGTCCAGCATCGGCGTGCACCTCACCGACGGCATCGGCGAGGTGGAACTCGCCTCCCCCTTCATCTCCTACACCGAACACGCCATGGTCGGCCGCACCATCGCCGTCGGTGACGGCCCCGTCCGCTCCCGCCACGGGCTGACCTTCGTCCCCCGCACCACGCTCGCCGCCGCCGAACTCGACCGGCTGCTGGTGCCCGGGCTGGACACCGCCCGCCGCTCCGCAGCAAGCAGCGGGGGCATCCAGCCCGAGTACCTCCACCGCACCCCCGAGTTCGCCTTCGACCCGGTGATGCGCGACATCGCCCGCACCTACGACGTGCAAACCGCCCGCTGGACCGCCAAAACCCTCGAATACCCGGTGATGGACGTCAAGCTGACCGGCAGCGCCTGGCCGTGGCCGGCCACCGTCATCCCCATCACGCTCGCGCTCCTCGGCGCCACCGCCGCGATCATCATCGGCGTCGTGTTCCGCCGCATCCGCGGGAGACGTCAGGTCAGCGAGTGACGGTTACGCACCGCAGGCCGAGGCTCGTGTAGTGGCTCCCGCCGCGGTGCCACCAGCCTTGGGCACAGAGCTGCGATCCTGCGGGGAAGTTCCGCTTCGGGTAGGTGTATCCGATGTAGGTGCGGTAGCCGGTGAAGCTCTCGACCTGCGTGTTCACGCCCCAGCCCGCCCGGGAGTTCCACACCCGCCCGTGGACCGTCATGTTCGGGCGCGCCCAGATCTGCACTTCGACCCGGCCGTGCCAGGTGCCGACGTCGTACGTCTTGAGGCACACGTCGCCGTCGCACCACCTTCCCGCCGCCGCCGCGGGTGAGCTCATCGCGGCCACCAGGCCGCCCGCCAGCCCGAGGCTGATCAGCGTCGATACGACGAGGCGCGCTGGCTTCCGCCAGGTTTTCCGCATGCTGTCTCCGATCTCATTGCCGTGTCGCTCCATGTCGCTCATGTCGCTCATGTCGCTCCGTGCCGGCCGCGTGGCGGTCCGTGCTCGAAAGAGCTTGGACCATCGAAGAACGCCAGACCAGGTCATCAGCCGGTCATTGACCGGACATAAGCGCAGGCCATGAGACCGCTCCACGCGCCGCCCGGCAGGCCCGGGCGCCCCCTCGTCGTGCCCCAGCCCGGCCGATGTCCGGTCAATGACCGCCTGGTGCCCTGGAACGCGCCCGCTCGGAGCATCATCGTTGCGCTACGGCATCCGAAGCCGGTCAACCCGGCCCGTCAGCGAAAGTCGGAGTCATGGCAGACCTCTCCTCCATCCACGTGGCCTCGCCCGCCGACCGGTCCTGGGCGAGCCGGGTGCCCAAATTCATCGCACACCGATGGCCCACCGTGTTGGGCCTGCTGTTCATGGCCTTTTGCATCCTGGACAGGCCGGACGGCCGCAGCCAGGCCCACGTCGTGTTCCTCGCCGCCCTCATCTATCTGTCCACCGCGGTGGTCGGCAGGCCAGGCGTCGTCTGGATCCTGTTCGCCGTCTCTGTTGCGGCGGTGGGCGTGCTGGGACGGCTCGACATCGATCATTGGCCCGCGCTCTTCGCCGGCGCCGTCTCCATCGTCATCCTGAGCCTGGTGAGCGACCTGCCCCGCCGGTCAGGGCTCGCCGCCCTGCAGATCCCCCTCATGCTGATCTTCGGCGCGGCCGTGTTCATCGCCCTGTCGTTGTCTCCCGACCTCGGCGCGTACCTCGTCGCCGCCGCGCTCATGGGCCACGCCACGCTTGACGTGATCGTCTGGCGGGCCAACAAGGTCGTGACCCGCTCGCTCGCCGAGTTCTGCGCCGTCCTCGACTTCTCCCTGGGTGCCGCCATCATCATCCTGCATCTGACGACCTGACCGCAGGTCATGGCGCAGGAGCCGGTTGCGCGCGGACGCGTGGAGCGCCGTCCATGAGCTCCGGGGGGAAGGGACCGTCAGCTGGGAGCTTCGCGTGCCAGACGATGGCGCCGCCCATGATCCCGACCAGGATTCCGCTGACGATCCTGATGACGATCAGGTTCCTGTCGGCCCGCCAGGTCGAACGCGGGGATCTCGCGGTCGCGTCGGTGGTGGGATGTTCTACCCAGCGGATCAGGCCGAGCACGAGAACGAACCCGATGCCGGCCAGCAGGCCGATTTCCAGCGCGGCGATCCAGGCGACCTGGCCTGACGATTCTGCCGCCAATATCCAGTAGCCATAACACCATCGTGCGCCAATTCCTCCTCAGAACGGGACGGAAAATTCCTGCGCAAGCTTGATTAACCGGAAAAACCAGCGACCTCATTGATATTTCCGCCAATTGTGCGGAATCGATTCGGAAACCCTCCCGGCCGCCGCCTGTCCTCTGCGGCCGGGGAGGACGAGATTCCCGTCGGTGATCAACATGAACCGCTCCAGGCCGGGCACGATCACGTGCACGGCGCTGACACCGCCGGGAAGGGCGCACACCCTGCGGTGAAAGGCCGGGTGGCCCCGCGCGGCCAGCATCGCGGTCACTTCCCGCACCTGGGCTCCGGGCGGCCCGGCCGCCTCGGCGGCCCGCGGAAAGGCGACCGCTCGCGCGTCGCGCAGCGGGCCGGTGAGGTCGAAGCGGCCGCACGCGTACAACGCGGGGTGCGCCGCCAGCCCGGCCAGGTCACCGTGCGCCGGGGCGGCGGTGTGCGACAGGCTCTCACCGAGGGTGGTCTGGACGAGCTCGGTCAGGGCGCGCCAGGCGGCGTAGGCCGGGCTGAGCGACGTGCCGGCGCCGCGCCGGTGCGGGTGGCGGGAGGTGGGGGCCGTGTACGCCAGCATGGTGGGCACCCCGATGTCGCTGGTGATGTCCAGCAGGTGCACCGGTGCACCGGTCAGGTCCTCGGCCACCGCGTACGCCCGCGCGGGACCGTGGGGCAGCGTCGCAGGATCGATCACCCGGGGACGGAAACCGCCTCCGCTCAGGAAGGCCCTGACCAGCAGCAGGGACAGGGCGTCCCGCTCGATCGCCTCGTTGAGTGCGTGCAGCAGCGCCTCGGCGGTCGTGACGCCGACGGCCGAGCCGCTGTTGCAGCTGTAGCGCGCCAGGTCGGCGTAGTCGCAGTCGTCGCCGATCGGCTCGCGCAGGCGCCCGGCTCCGGTCTCGACGTACCAGGGTGCGGAGAGGAACAGCGGGACCAGCGCCGCACCGCCCCCGCCGATCAGGCGGTAGCGCAGGCAGGCCATCCGCCGGCCGGGCATCCGGGCCAGCAGCGGCGCGCAGGCGTCCGCTCGCAGGAGACCTGCGGCGATCCCGGCGGGCGCGGCCGGTTCCACGGTGGCGGGGTCGAAGCCCGCCGGGCCGGTGAGGTAGTGCTCGACGGCCTCGAAGAGCGCGCCTACGCGGGCCTCCTCCGGGCGGCCCTTCCCCATTCCGCACGAGACCGGTCCGCACGAGACAGGCCGACACGAGACAGGCCCTCGCGAGACAGGCCCTCGCGAGACAGGCGCGGCGTCCCCGTCGAACAGCCGGCACCACCAGGCGGTCGGATCGCGGCCGCGGCCGGCGTCGGCGAGCTCGGCCCGCAGGCGCAGGACGGCCAGCGCCGTCGCGGCCCGCCTCCCGGCCTCGTCCAGGGGCACCGCCCGCTCCACTTCGCAGAACGCCCGGTCCTCTGCCGGACGGCGCGGCACGCTCAGCTGCCTACCGGTCGCCATCCTCGGTCGTCGCGGACAGCAGCTTCTCCAGCAGGTCGAGCTCGGCCTGGGTCAGGTGCTGCGCCGCTCTGTCGAGCGAATCGGCCGAGAGATAGTCCACGACATTTCCCATGACAATCCCCCCTTTTCCCTCCAATTGTAGCTCCGCCTCGACAAACTACTAGAAAAGCAAGAGCACGCCGATTTGATGACATATTTGCGTATTTAAGGGCTCGACCAAGGAGCGACCAGTCTGCGCCCAGAGGAGGGTTTTTGCCGCTTTATGAGCTTCGTGGGGATCCGGGCGCGGGTACGTCCGCCGCATAGCGTTTCAATCCTGGGAGGATCTCCATGTCCGAATATGGATCCCCACAGCCCACCCGTGATCTCTGCGGCACCATGCTCGTCCATCGCCGGCTGCTCAACGAGAGCATGACCTACCGTGCCCGGCGCGCGACGATCGAGAACCGGGCGCTGCAGTACGAGCGGGGACGGCGTACGTCCACCCGTACCGACGTGGTGACCTTGCCGGTCGTCGTCCACGTGGTCCACAACCCGGACGCCCCGGAGCAGAACATCGGCGAGGAGCAGATCCGCAGCCAGATCACCGTGCTCAACCAGGACTTCCGCGCGGCCAACCCCGACGTGGCGAACGTGCCCGAGGTGTGGAAGCCGCTCGTGGCGGACACGCGGATCGAGTTCGAGCTCGCGACGCGGGACCCGAACGGCGAGCCGACCGGCGGGATCCTCCGCGTCGAGACCGACAAGCGCGGCTTCACCTGGGACGACGCCGTCAAGGCCGGCGCCACCGGCGGCTCCGACGCCTGGCCGAGCGACCAGTACCTCAACGTGTGGGTCTGCCAGCTGGGAGGCGGCCTCCTGGGCTACGCCCAGTTCCCCGGCGGCCCGCCGCAGACCGACGGCGTCGTCATCCTGCACTCGGCCTTCGGGACCATGGGCACGGCGGCGGCGCCGTTCGACGGCGGTCGTACCACGACGCACGAGGTCGGCCACTGGCTGGACCTCTACCACATCTGGGGCGACGACGACGGCGCCTGCACCAGTGACGACAAGGTCGCCGACACGCCGAACCAGGGGGGCGCGAACGTGGGGACCCCCACCTTCCCCCGCGTCACCTGCGAGAACGGGCCGAACGGCGACATGTTCATGAACTACATGGACTACACCGACGACGTGGCGATGTTCATGTTCACGCAGGGCCAGGCGAGGAGGATGAACGCCTGCCTGGAGGGGATCCGCGCCTCGTTCCTGGTCGCGCAGGGCGTGCGGGCGCCCGCCGCGGCGGTTCCCGCAGGGGCGCCGTACGTGCTCAACGGGGAGGTGGAGCGGCTGCTCCACGACAGCGAGCGCTTGACCACGGAGATCCTGAACGACATCCGCTCGGCGCTCGGCCTGGTCACCGGCCGTTCGAACGGATGAGCGGCACGCCGCCGGACATCATCGGTTCCTGGCTCCACTCCTTCGAGGAGGACACCGAGACCACGGCGGTGTACCGGCCCGCCGACCACACGTTCCGCCCCTCGCGGCGGGTACGGCGCGGGCTGGAGTTCCGGGCGGACGGCACTTTCGCCGAGCTCCGCCCCGGCCCGGACGACCGTCCGCGAGCGGTGACCGGCCGCTGGCGATCCCCGGAGCCCGGGCGCATCGAGGTCGCCTTTCCCCAGGGAGGCGGCACGCCGTTCGAGCTCACCGTCGTCTCCTGTGCGGGCGGCGTGCTCACCATCGCGAAGAGTGAGACGTCATGAACGTGGGCAACCACGGCGTCGCCTCGGTCTTCCCAACAACCTCCGCCGACCCGGCCACGGAACCCTAAGAAAAGGGACGTCAGCGGCAAATTCCCTCCAGCCCCCAGGACACCGCACGTCACCAGGGCAGGGAATGGCTGTGGACATATCGGTAGAAGTACGGGAAAGCGCCCTGCGGCACGCCCAGGCCGCGGCCGATCGATACCGCCGCAGCGACGCCGATCGCGAAGACGCCAGGCGGCGGCGCGAGCACGGCGAAGCCTTCCCCGACGCGCCCGACATGCTCGCGGCCCGTACCGCCCGCCTCATCCAGCGCCACGGGGTGCCGGTCGAGGCGGTGATGGACACCACCAGGGGCGACTGCCTGGACCGGCCCGCCATGCACGAGCGCATCCTCGGAGTGGCCAAGGACCTGCAGGCATGGAGCTTCCTGCCGCGTGGCGCGCGGGCGGCGCGGACCGTCGCGCGGATCTCGGTCAGGGAGAACGGCCACGAACCGCCCATCGGCACGGGTTTCCTGGTCTCGCCGCGGTTGTTGCTGACCAACCACCACGTGTTTCCGCATCCGGAGGCGGCGCGGCAGGCGTTCGTGGAGTTCGACGCCCAGGTCACCGTCGACAACATGCTCGACCTGCCCAGGCGGTTCACCCTGGAGCCCGATGTCTTCTTCGTCGCCGACGAAGGCCTCGACTTCGCCCTGGTCCTGGTGAGCGCCGACGCCTACGGCCGGCCCGCCGGCCAGACCTTCGGGTGGAACAGGCTCAGCGTCCAGCTGGGCAAGCTGGTCATCGGGGAGCCGGTCAACATCATCGGTCATCCCAGCGGCCGGTTGAAGGAGATCTCCATCCGCGAGAACCGGCTGGAGGCCCGGCTGGACCACTTCATCCAGTACCAGACCGACACCGAGCCCGGCAGCTCCGGCTCTCCGGTCTTCAACGACCAGTGGGAGGTGACCGCGCTCCACCACAGCGGCGTGCCCAGAACCGACGGCCAGGGCCGGATCCTGCGGCGCGACGGCGCGATCTGGCAGGCAGGGGACGATGACGACGACGTCGACTGGATCTCCAACGAGGGCGTGCGCATCAGCGTCATCCTCAAGCATCTGGCCACGTTGCGGCTCGACGGCGTGCGCCGTGCGCTCCTGGCGGAGATGGGCCCGGAGTCCGGGCTCGGGGACGGCCTGACCCCGCAGCCGTCCACCGAGCCCACCACACCCCCCGTCGGCCTGCCGGGCGCGATGCCCCAGACCGGCGCGACTCCTCCCGGCTTGCCGGGCGAGGCGGCCGTGGCCACCGCCGCCGCTCGCGCCGGCGCGCCGCCCGGCGGAACCGCCGTACGCGCGGCGGCCCCGGCCCGCCGCGGCCTGGCCGCGAACCCCGGCGCGTTCGGCGGCGACCGGCACCTCGTCTTCCTGCACGGCCGAAGCCAGCAGGGACGCGACCCCGAGCAACTGCGCCGGTACTGGACCGCCGGGCTGAACGGCGGGCTCACCCGCGCCGGGCTGCCCACGATCGAGCCGGCCGACGTCTGGTTCCCCTTCTACGGGGATCGGCTCGCGCAGGCCCTGCAGGGCCGGGAGGCCATCCCCCGCACCCGCGAGGAGATCGTCGCCGACCCGGCCGAGGCCGCCGCCCCGCGCGCCGGCACCACCCGGCGGCTGTACGAACAGCTGATCGTCGAGGCGGCCGGCCGGACCGGCATGCCCGCCGGGCGAGCGGTCCCGCAGGAGGGGCTGGACGATGCCGTACACCAGGGGCTGGGCTGGCTGGCCGCGACCACCGGCCTGGACAGGCTGGTCATCGCCGCCGTCTTCGGAGACGTCGCCGCCTACCTCGACGACCAGCCGATCCGGGAGTCCGTCCTGGACTGCGTGATGGAGACGCTGCCGCAGAGCGGCCGATTGACGCTGGTGAGCCACAGCCTGGGCACGGTCGTCGCGATGGACGTGCTCACCCGGCTCGACCCGGGCGTCAACGTCGGCCTCCTCGTCACCGCGGGCAGCCCGCTCGGCCTGGACAGCGTCTTCCAGCGGCTGCTCTGCGGCGGCCCCAAGCGTCCCGACCGGGTGGTCCGGTGGTTCAACGCGTGGTGCCCGACCGACCCGGTCTCCGTCGGCTGCCCGCTGGGCGACCACTGGCAGGGGGAGCTGACCGAGGCTCCCGTCGCCAACCCCGTCGGCGGCGCCCACGACATCGAGGAGTACCTCGCCCATCCCGAGGTCGCCCAGGTGATCAGTGTCCTGGCGCCCGTCTCGTGAGCGGAAGGAGAGCGCCATGCCCATGCTGGTGATCGAAGGCACGTACAAGGTGGTCGGAGCCAGGCCGGACGGGGACTCCGTGCGTTTCTACGCCAACCGGCCCGACCACTGGAATCTGGTCGGCGGACCCCACCGGGTACGCCTCAACGCCGCCGGCGGCGCCCAGTTGCGCCTGGACGGGATCGACAGCCTCGAGACGCACTACTCCACCGAGGACGGCGAGGTGCACCAGCCGCTGGAGCAGGGGCAGGCGGCGGCGCAGGAACTGCTCGCCTGGCTGGGCTTCACCAGCGTCAGCCGGGACCCGCGCGAGACCGTCACGAGCGCCGAGCCGGCGAAGGTGCCGGGATACATCCTCACCCGCGGAGCCGACATCCATGGACGATGCGTGGCGATCGCCGGCCGCGGGCCCGCTCCCGGGGAGAGCGGCGGATCCATCGACGTGGACGTGAACCTGCTGCGGACCACCGCCAATCACCATCTGCTGCTGGAAGGGGCGGCGTATCCCACCTTCTACCGCAAGCTCTACATCGACCTCCGCGACGAGTTGACCGCGGTCACCGCACAGGCGCGGTCCAGGGGAGCGGGGCTGTGGCCGCAGGACGTCACCCAGACCGGCGCGAAGATCCAGGGGATGGACTCGCTCACCGACGATGTGACGATCATGCCCAAGTTGTTCCGCCGGCTGGCCGACTATCTCGCGCTGGGAGACGGGGCGCCCTCGCTCGGCGGGTTCAAGGACTACCTGGACGCGCGAGACGACCGCCTGTTCGTACTGTCCCGGGGCCAGTGGACCGGGTTCGACACCTTGGTGGACGTCATCGACGGGACCGTACGCCTGACCCGGCCGCCCGAAGACCTCGTCTTCGACGAACGCTGAGCAGCGCGGCTCCGGTGCGGCGGCTAGCCGCTGCCGGAATCGGTCCTGCGCCGCCCGCCGAAGAAGACCGCCACGCCTCCGAGGACGAGCACCCCGGCGGCGAGCCACAGCCAGCCGGGCACGCCGGCGCTCTCCCCGGCGGCGGGCGCCGCGGCGACCGAGGAAGGCGGAGGTGCGGCCGCCGCCGGCGGCGGCGCGGACGAAGGTGCCTCGGAGGCCGCGGGTGCGGGTTCCGCCGTGCTGGGGCCGGGGGTCGCCGTGGCGGGCGGGGCGATGATGGTGAAGCCCAGCTCCCCTTGGATGGGGTGGCCGTCGGAGGAGACCACGCGCCAGGCGATCCGGTACCGGCCCGCCGCCAGTTCCTCCTCGGGCCGGGCGGAGACCTTGGCGCCCTGCGCGCGAGCTTTGCCGACGGGTACGGACGTGCCGCCCGGACCCTCCAGCAAGATCGTGGGCATGGTCATGCGGGAGGTGAATTCGAGCTCGATCGTCTCCACGCGTTCCAGCTTGGCGTTGTCGGCCGGTGAGCTCGCCTTGAGCCGATCATGTGCCAGCGCGGCCGGAGCCGTCAGCATCACCAGCAGGGCGGCGCCGGCTGCCGACGCCACAGCACGGCGCAGCAACGTGGGCAAATGAGTCAATGCGCACTCCGAAGAAGGTCAGGTGATGTGGCGCGACGCCGGTCATCCCTGCTCTCGCTCCGGGTGCAGGGCGTCGGTGTGCGCGGTATGCGCTACGGCGAGATCCAGCAGCATGCGTACGTGCGCGTCGTCGAGCTGGTAGTAGGCCATGCGACCGGCTCGCCGCACCGTGACGACGCGATGAGCCCGCAGCAGGCGCAGCGCATGCGAGGCCGCGGACTCGCTCAGCCCGCTCACCACGGCCAGGTCGCAGACGCACAGCTCTCCTTCGAGCAAGGCGAGCAGCAAGCGGAGCCTGCCGGGATCGGCCAGGAGCCCGAACACATCGGCGGTGTCGACGAGATCCGCCTCGGCCGGCATCCGCGAACGGACGGCCGCGACGCGGTCGGGGTCGACGACCTTGGTGGCACAGCCTTCGATGTCGGTCACCTGGCCGATTGACGAGCTCTTCATGTGTCAACCCTACGCGGGAACCCTGCGACGGGTCCCCTCCCGGCACACCGCCAGGCGCCGCGATCGTCTGCCGAACTCCGCCGGAGTGCTGCCGGATCATCCCGCGGCGGTCCCGACGGTACGGGGTGACGCCGGTTCGGGCGTCGGCGGGGCGCCGGCCGGCGCCGGCCCCTGCCGGGACCGCGCCAGCCGTACCGCCAGCAGCGCGAGCGGGAGCAGCGGGACGAGCAGGTACACGGCGCCGGCCATCCGCTGATCGGTGAGGGGATCCGGCGCACCGGACGGCATCGCCAGGAAGAACCAGTCGATCGCGACCGGCGGTCCGGTCAGCAGGAAGGCGCCCACGGCCAGGTGCACCGCCGCCACGGCACCCAGCAGCCCGGCGCGGACGCGCCAGGAGACCTGGGACGGCAGCGGGTCCGCGCCCGTCAGCAACCAGAACACCAGCAGCCCGGCGCCGAAGAACAGGAACTCGGTGACCAGGTGGGGAGCGTGCCCGGACACCGACCACGGCAGCCAGGAGGTGCGATACAGGAGCGGAAAGGCCAGCATGTACGCGACCGGCAGCAAGGCCAGCAGCGCCGGCCGCCGGACCGGGAGCCGGGAGCCGAGGTCGCCGTACTGGGAGGAGGCCGTGGTGGCCCGGGCGGCCAGGGTGAGCGGGGCGCCCAGGCAGAGCAGGAGCGGGGCGACGACGGCGAGCACGGTCTGCTGCAGCGCGTGGATCGACACCATCGCCCGCGCGTACCCGCCCACGCCGCCGATCAGGACCAGGGCCAACAGCTGCAGGCCGCCGTACCAGGCGAGCGTGCGGCCGAGCGGCCAGGAGCCCACCCTGCGCAGGCCGACCAGGTAACCGACCGCCGGCAAGGCCAGGAGCAGCAGGATCATCGGGTCCAGGCGGAACTCGGTGAGCAACGCGGTGGGCGAGAAGGGCGCCAGGTCGTACTCCAGCACGCGCATATCGTGCCCGCCACCGCTCGCAGGGACCGGTGGCGGGGTACGGGCCAAGCCGACGGCCAGGGCCATCGCCGCCGCCATCACGATCATCTCGCCTGCCGCCAGCCGGACGAAGACGTTGCGTACGGTCCGGTCGGCGACGTGCGCGACCGTACGTCGCCGGTGGGTCCGGCCGAACAGGGCGAGGATCACGAGCGCGACGGTCTTGGCCAGCAGGAACCAGCCGTATTCGCTCCGCCAGAGGTCCGACACGGCGTTCAGCCGTACCCAGGCGGCGGCCAGGCCGGAGACGGTCACCGCCGCGAAGGCGCACAGGGCGATCGTGCTGAACCGGGGCAGCACCACCCGGAGATCGCTGGAACGGCGGAAGTGGATGAGCACCGCCCCCAGCCCGCCGACCCACAGCGACACCCCGAGCAGGTGCGCCATCAGGGCGGAGAGTGCGATGTCGTGGTCGGAGGCGGAGGCCGCGTGCCCGACGTAGGTGGGTGGCAGCAGCCCGAAGGCGGCGATCACCAGCGGGATGCCCTGGGGCAGGCGCCGCAGGCGGGTGGCCAGGCCTGCCACGACGGCCGCGGCCAGAACCAGCAGCAGGACGCGCGCCTGCGGGATCGACATGCCGAACTCGAGCAGGTCAGGGGAAAGAATCAGGTTCGTGGCGGGCAGCGCGGTGACGTCCGACACGGTCAGCAGGTAGCTGAGGAGAATGGTGACGGCCCAGCCGAGCGCCCACCGGCCGGCCGCGCGTACGCAGGCCGTCTTCTCGGGCGAGCCGGCCGGGGCCAGGACGGCGGCCGCCAGCAGCGTTCCCACTGTGGCGACCGCGCAGAGGTGGTAGCAGAACCGGACCAGGGGCAGGCCCCAGTCGGTGAGCGGCCCCGCGGTGGGCAGCCCGGCGATCTCCGGCTCCGCGGCGCCGCCGAACCCCAGGGCGATGGCCAGCACCACGAGCCCTGCGGCGATCAACGCCGAACCGGCGTAGATCCGACGGCCGCGCGCGCCGCCGGCGACCGGCCACGCGAACCGGGCGCGCTTGTGCATCGGATAGACCCTCGTCATGGTCGGCCTGCCACACTCCACCGCATATAGGGGGATACGCGGCATTGCGCCGACCGGTTCGCCCGTTCTGTCCGCGGCCGTTCGTCAGGGGACCGAGATCCCCGGCGTCAGGACGTGGAGCGTGCGGCGTCGCCCCGGTGACGCCGGGCCGGACCGGCGCACAGCCGGTGGCGCCCCTCGGTCATGCGGTGCCGAGGGCGGTGCGCAGGGTGCCTATGGCCTGGTTGATGGCGGCGTCCGCGGCCTGGGTGCCGCGCAGCGCATTGAGCATGACGAAGTCGTGGATGATGCCCTGGTAGCGGACGGCGGTGACGGGGACGCCGGCGGCGCGCAGCTTGTCGGCGTACGCTTCGCCCTCGTCGCGCAGAACGTCGGCCTCGGCGGTGATGACCAGGGCCGGCGGCAGACCGGCGAGCTCCTCCAAGGACGCGCGCAGCGGGGAGGCGGTGATCTCGGCGCGCTGGGCGGGGTCGGTCGTGTACTGGTCCCAGAACCACTGCATGGCGTCGCGGCGCAGGAAGTAGCCGCTGGCGAACTGGTGGTAGGAGCCGGTGTCGAAGCTGGCGTCGGTGACCGGGTAGAACAACACCTGCTGCACCAGGGGGACGTCGCCGCGCTGCTTGGCCATGAGGGTGAGCGCGGCGGACATGTTGCCGCCCACGGAGTCGCCGGCCACGGCGATGCGGGTGGCGTCCAGGAGGTGGTCGGCGCCGTCGGTGACGACCCAGCGGGCGACGGCGTAGTTCTGCTCGATGGCGACCGGGTAGCGGACCTCGGGCGACAGGTCGTACTCGGGGAAGACGACCGCGGCCCGGGCGCCGACGGCCAGCTCGCGCACCAGCCGGTCATGGGTGTGGGCGTTGCCGAACACCCAGCCGGCGCCGTGGATGTAGACGATCACCGGCAGCGGTCCAGGCTCGGCGACGGGACGGACGATGCGGGCACGGACCGAACCGGTGGGCCCGCCCTGGACGGTCACCCACTCCTCGGCGACCGCCGGCATGGCGATCTCACCGGACTGCACCTCGTCCACGACCTTGCGCCCCTCGTACGGGCCGAGATCGAACAGGTACGGCGGGTTGGCGGTGGCTTCGGCGAACGCGGCGGCGGCGGTCTCCAGCAGGGGCTCGGTGCTGTGTTCTGACATGGCGTGCTCCTTGTGATGACGGGTGAGTGCCGACACCGCAAACAGTAGCGCCCTATTTAGTCGTGCACAACTTAGTTGGACAAAACTTTGTCGTGCACGTCATTGGAAGTTAGAATGGAGTCGTCTCAGCGCTCACCCCAAGCAAGGAAACGAACCACATGGACCCCGCCGTCCACGACCACGTCCAAGAGGGCTCCCTCCTGCTGGACGACCAGCTCTGCTTCGCCCTCTACGCCGCCTCGCGGTCGGTCACCGCCCGCTACCGGCCCCTGCTGGACGAACTCGGGCTCACCTACCCTCAATACCTGGTCATGCTGGTGCTGTGGGAGCAGGGCTCGGCCTCGGTACGAGACCTGGGCACCGCACTCCAGCTGGAGTCCAGCACCCTGTCCCCCCTCCTCAAGCGTCTCGAGGCCGGTGACCTGATCCGACGCGAACGGCGTACCGACGACGAACGCTCGGTCGCCATCCGCCTCACCGAGAGCGGCGCGAAACTTCGCGAACGCGCGCGCGGCGTGCCGCTCGCCATCGGCGACGCCATGGGCCTGACCCCCGAGCAGCACGCCACCGTCAAGCACCTGCTCCGTCAGCTCACCGCCAACCTCGCCCGCGCCTGACGGCGGCGCCGGGACCACGAGAGGCGGTCGTGCAGCGGCTGATCACGAGCACGGCCACCAGCCTGGTCCCGGCCGGCGCCTGGAACAGCGTCCGGTCGAGCTCAGCGGCCGGGGTCGAAGCGGCCGTCCATGATGGTCCAGCCGGCGTCGACCACGAGGTTGGCCCCGGTGACGTACGACGCCGCGTCACTGGCCAGGAACGCCACCGCGGAGGCCACCTCGTCGGCGCTCCCCCACCTGCCGAAGACCGTGTGCGCGCTGTAGGCCTCCCTGGCCTTGACGTCGTCCCACAGCGGCCGGGTGAGCGGCGTGTCGATGACGCCGGGGGCGATCGTGTTGACCCGGACCCCCTGGGGGCCGACCTCGGTGGCCAGCCCGCGCACCATCTGCAGGATGGCCGCCTTCGTCGAGGCGTACACGCCCAGGCCGGGCTCGACCATCAGCGCCCGCATGGACGAGCACGCGATGAGGCTGCCGCCGCCCTGCGCCGCCATCACCGCGCTGGCCTGCTGCAGGAAGAAGAACGTGCCCTTGAGGTTGAGGCCGATGATGCGGTCGAACTCCTCCTCGGTGTACGCCGACAGCCGCTTGCGGATGTTGATGCCCGGCGTGGACACGCCGATGTCCAGCCTGCCGTAGGCGTCCACGGTCGTCCGTACGGCCTGCGCGACCTGCTCCTGGTCGCCCAGGTCGGCGGCGAGCCCCTGGGCGGTGCCGCCCTCGGACACGATGGTCTTGGCCGTCTCGGCGGCGCCCTCGCCGTCGAGGTCGGCGCAGACGACGTGCGCGCCGAGACCGGCCAGCATCTGGGCGGTGGCCTGGCCGATGCCGGAGGCCGCCCCCATCACGAGAGCCGGCTTGCCGGTGAGGTCGAACAGTGCGCGGTAGCGGTTGGTCATCTGTCTATTCTCCGAAACTAGGGAAGCATCCAGCCCAGGATGGGTGTGGACTGCAGGAGGACGAGCAGCGCGATCAGCGCCAGCAGGGCGAGGCTGTAGCCGATGACCTTGCGGAAGATGTCTCCCTCGCGGCCCTGGAGCCCGACCACGGCGGCCGCGATGGCCAGGCTCTGCGGGGAGATCATCTTGCCGACGACGCCGCCGGAGGAGTTCGCCGCGGCCATGAGCTCGGGCGACAGCCCGGTCTGCTGGGCGGCGGTGACCTGGACGGCGCCGAACAGGGCGTTGGAGGAGTTGTCCGAGCCGGTGATCGCCACCCCGATCCAGCCGATGACCGGGGAGAAGAAGGCGAACACCCCGCCCAGGGCGGCCAGGCCGCGGCCGAGTGAGCCGGTCTGGCCGGACAGGTTCATGACGTACGCGAGCGCGAGCACGCCGAGCACGCACACGATGGTCCAGGTGAGTTGCCTGACCGTGGCGCCGTAGATGCGGGCGGCGGCGCCCGGCGCAACCTTCAGCAGCAGGGTGGTGATCACGCCGGAGACGAACAGGAGCGTGCCCGCGGCCGGGAGGAAGTTGAAGGAGAAGACGGTGGCGACGGGGTTGCCGGTCGGGCCGGTGATGGACAGGCCGGGCCAGGCGAACTCGATCGCGGCCGAGCCCAGCACGGCCTTGATCGCCGGGAACTGGGCGACGACGAAGATCGCGATCACGATGGCGTACGGCAGGTAGGCCAGGACCACGTTCTTCCTGCTGTCCCGCTGCGCCCGCTCCAGCATGGCGGCCTCCTCCTCGGCGCTGCCGGTCCCCGAGCCGCCCGCCACCACGGGCACGGCGGAGGCGGTCAGCGCCTCGCGGGGCCGCCACACGCGCAGGAACGCCACCAGGAAGATCGCGCAGGAGAGCGCGGCGCCGATGTCGGCCAGCTCGACGGAGATGTAGTTGGAGAAGACGAATTGACCGCCGCCGAAGGCCAGGCCCGCGACGATCGCGGCCGGCCAGACGGCCCGCACGCCGCGGCGGCCGTCCACCAGGAACACCAGCACCAGCGGGACGATCACCGCGACGACGGAGGTCTGCCGGCCGGCGATCGCGCCCAGCGTGGCGAAGTCCAGCCCGGTCACCTTGGACAGGGTGGTGATGGGCACGGACAGCGCGCCGAACGCGACCGGGGCGGTGTTGGCCACCAGGGCGGCGACGGCGGCGCGGAACGGCGGCAGGCCCAGCGCGATGAGCATGACCGCGCTGATCGCCACCGGCGTGCCTGCCCCGGCCAGCGCCTCCAGCAGCGCGCCGAAGGCGAAGGCGATGATGATGACCTGGATCCGCTGGTCGTCGCTGACCCCGGCGAACGACCTGCGCAGCACGGCGAAGTGCCCGGTGGACTCGGTCAGCTTGAAGATCCACAGGGCGTTGAGGAGGATCCAGATGACGGTGAGGAAGCTCGACGCCGCACCGTACCCGGCGGCGCCCAGGGTCTGGCCGATCGGCATGCAGTAGACGGCGACCGCGATCACGATCGCCGCGGCCAGCGCGGTCAGGCCCGCCCAGTGGGCCTTCCAGCGGAAGAGGCCGAGCAACGCGAACAGGACGAGGAGCGGGATCGCGGCGACGAGGGCGGACAGCCCGAGCTGCCCGAGGACAGGGTCGAAGATCTGCTGGTACATGTGCAACCCCTCAAAAGGGATGCCGGGATCGCCCGGGGGCGGCGCGATGCGCCCCCGGGCTCGCCGGGGAGGGTGGGATGGAGGGTGAAGCGGCGATCCCCCGATGCCGCGAACGCGGTTACGTGCCGGACACGAGCTCGCCGCCGAGGGCGAGCCGGTCGGGTTCGATCTCGGTGAACTGGATGCGGACGAGGTGGCGCGGCGCGCCGAGGACGTCCACGACGGCGTCGGTGACCACCCGGGCGAACTCGGCCCGCTGGGCGGCGGTCCGGCCGGTGAGGAGCTCGACGGTGATGTTGGGCATGGGCGGGGCTCCTAGGAGGCGGTGACGATCGCCGCGTCCTCGCCCACCAGCGCGAGGACCACGGCCGTGTCGAACAGCAGCGAGGGGATCAGACGGAGCCGGAACAGCGCGAGGATCGCCCGCACGTCGTCCGCGTGCGCCGTGCCGACCACGGGGACGGGCAGGCCGGCGGCCGCGGCGGCGGCCTTGGCCAGCACCTGCTGGTAGGCCAGGGAGTATTCCGCGCTGCGGGCGATCGGCTCCAGCCGCTTCCACACCTGGGGGAGGAAGCCGGGCCGGGTCCCGATCGCGCGGTAGTAGCTCAGCACCCGGGGGTGGTCGTGCAGGGTGCGGATCTCCTCGTAGACCCGGGCCAGCTCGTCGTCCGGCGTGCCGCCGTCCGGGGTGATGGTGAGCGCCTCGGGCGGGATCCCGCGCGGCCCCGGGTCGGCGGCGGGTTCGGCGGCGGCGCCCGCCCCCACGGTGAGCCCCCGGTACCAGCACGAGGCGAGCAGCAGCAGCTCGGGCAGCAACCGGTGGAACGTCGCCGTGTAGATCCGGAGGTCGGCGCCGGCGTCCGCCAGGGACTCCTCCCGTCTGGGCAGCAGCCCGACCGGCACGCCCAGCCCCGCCGCGGCCTTCCTGAACTCGGGCGAGCCGATGACCGGCTTGAACCGTTCCCAGGCCGGGGCCAGGTAGTCGGGATAGCCGGCCAGCGCCTGGAAGATGGGGCTGACGAACGGGACGCCGAGGTAGCCGGGCACTTCTTCGAGCACCCGCGCCGTCTCTGGGGTCGGCTCGGGCGTGCCGGGCAGCGCCGGCAGCAGCACGGCCCCGCGGGCGGCGTCGGCCCGCTCCGTCGTGATGATCGCCTCCGCGGTGGTCTCCCCGGCCACCTTCCGGCGGATGCGCAGGGGGTTGGCGTCGCTCAGAGGCGGGGGAAGCTGGTCCTGCGGGCTGTTCTGGTACGCCACCGGACGCAGGAACCTGGCGATGCCGTTCGTCCCGACCGAGGTGGCGGCCGCGTTCGTGGTCGCCGGGTACGGGCCTCCGTGATGCATGGCGTCGGTGACGGCGACCCCGGTCGGCCAGCCGTTCCACACGACGCGCCCGGCTTTGGCCGTCAGCTCGCCGGCCAGCCGCCGCGCGGTCTCGCCGTCGCCGGCTCCGCAGTGGATCGTCCCGGTGAGGTGCCCGTCGAACGCCGTGGCCGTCAGCTCGGCGGGGTCGCCGTACCGGACGACGACGCCGAACGGGCCGAACCGCTCCTCACTCAGCACAGGGTCGGCCAGGAACGTGCTCAGGTCGGCCTCCACCAGGCTCGCCGGGAAGGAGAACCCTGTGCCGTCCGGTGCGGTGCCGCCCGCGAGCAGGTGCACGCCGGGCCGCGCGGCCACCTCCGCGGCGCCGGCCGCCAGCCGGTCCCGCATGGAGGCGTTGAGCATGATCCCGGGCGGCCGGCCGTCGAGGCGCTCCGCGGCCCGCGCCACGAAGCGGTCGCCCGCCTCGCCGATCGGCACGAAGATCACGCCCGGCTTGGTGCAGAGCTGGCCGTTCGAGCTGGTCAGCGAGTCCGTGTAGCCGTCCGCCAGGCTCTCCGGGGCCGTGGCGAGCGATCCGGGGAGCACGAAGACGGGGTTGAGACTGCCCATCTCGGCGTACACGGGGATCGGGCGCGGGCGCGCGGCGGCCAGATCGAAGATCGCCCGCCCCGCCGCCGGTGAGCCGGTGAAGGCCACGGCCGTGATCTCCGGGGCGTAGACCAGCTTCCGCGCGACATCCAGATCGCTCATCTGCAGCAGGTGGAACACGCCGCTCGGCGCCCCGGTCGCGGCGACCGCGGAGCGCACCAGCGAGGCCACGAGCTCGGCGGTCTCCGGATGCGACGGATGCCCCTTCACGATCACCGGACAGCCGGCCGCCAGCGCCGCGGCGGTGTCGGTGCCCGCCACGCTGAACGCGAACGGGAAGTTCCCGGCGGCGAACACCGCGACCGGCCCGAGCGGGACGTTGACGCGCCGGACGTCCGGCGCGACGGGGGTCTCCGGGTCGATCACCGCGTCGAAGTGATCACCCCGCTCGATCATCCGAGCGAACTGGGCGAGCTGGAGCGCCGTCCGGTCCACCTCCCCGCCGAGCCGCGGCTCCGGCAGCCCGGTCTCCGCCTCGGCGACCGCGACGAGCTCACCCCGCCGGGCGGTCAGCTCCTCGGCGATCCGGCGCAGCAACGCCACGCGCGGGGCCGGGTCGAAGCCGCTCCAGTCCGGGAACGCCGCCGCCGCGCCCGCGAGGGCCCTGTCCAGGTCGGCAGGCGTGGCGCCCGGGAAACGACGCCGCTCGGCCCCGGTCCGCGGGTCGATCGACGAGAAGCTCTTCGAATGTTGCATGCAACGTAGGATACAAAGTTGGATCCAAGAGCTTCAAGAGTGTGTTTCATCACTGTTTCGCATCTGCCGCCCTTGGCTGTCCGCGCCGGTGAGACGTCAGGCCGGTGAGACGTCAGGCCGGTGAGACGTCAGGCCGGTGAGACGTCAGGCCGGTGAGACGTCAGGCCGGGCGAGAGGTGAGGAGCGGGGTGAGGCTCAGGAGAGGTAGAGCCCCGCGGAGGCGTGCAGGGCGTCGAGGCGGCGGCTGGCCGCGGCCTGGACGTCCTCGACGTGGATGCGCGCCTGTCGCTCAGCGCCCTCGCGGTCGCGGCGCAGGAGCGCCTCGATGATGCGATGGTGGCCCTCCACGCAGGTCACGACCTCGTCCCTGGTGAAGACCACGGCCATGTTGTACGTGATGCCGAAGTCGCGGTTGCGCAGCCACTCGGCCACCAGCCGCCCGTTGCCCGAGGCCTGCACGATGGCCTGGTGGAACTCGCGGTTCATGCGGCCGAGCTCGGCGCGCGGGCGGCGGACGTATTCCTCGATCGCGCCCTCGTAGAAGGCGGCGATCCGCGCCAGCTCCTCCTCGGACGCCCGCACGGCGGCCAGCCCCGTGGCCATGGACTCGAGGGCGCAGCGCACCTCGTAGATCTCACGGATCTCGTCCGGCGTGTGCTCGCGCACCACCCAGCCCGACCGCTCGCGCACGACCAGGCCCTGATCGACCAGGCGCATCAAGGCCACGCGCACCGGAGTGCGGCTGCTGTTGAGCTGCGCCGCCACCTCGTCCTCCGGCAGCCGCTGGTTGGGGCGGTATTTCCCCTCCAGGATCGCGGCCCGGATGTGCGCGTACGCCTGATCGCCCAACGACTCACCGCTGCCCGCGCGGGGACGTCTGCGCTTGGCCGCAGGATCGTCCGCGTGGGCCCTGCCGAGTCGTTCGGCCATCAGTCCTCCGGTCCGTCGGCGTACCAGGCATCTCCTGTCGAGATTCTTCCAGTATGGGGTCAGATCAAGAAATCAGCCCTCAGCGCCGCGAGCCCGCAATCTCAAATGTCACTATCATTCGGATGCTATCGTCATCCGAAATAGGGCCGGCCGAGAGGAAGCAGTGTCATGAAGCCCATTCAGACGCCGAGGCGGCCGGTGGCCAAGTCCGTCGGCGGGGTCGAGTTCGCGGACCCGTACGCGTGGCTGGGGCAGGACACCGACGAGGTGCTGGCGTGGGAGCGGCGGCAGGACGCGCTGGCGCAGGAGACGGCGCGGCGATCGCCGCGCTACGAGTCGCTGGTCGAGGCGATCGAGCCCCGGATGCGGGACGCGTTCGCCGGATATCTGGGCGCCAAGGCGTTCGTCGCGGGCCGGTGGTTCTGGCTCCGCCCGGGCTGGCTGCCGGACGGCAGCGGCTTCTATCTCCACGGCCGCACGAGCACCGGCGAGCACGAGCTCCGGTTCCATCCCGTGCCCGCCGGATCGGCGGCCCCCGCGGCGGACGTGCTGGACACGATTCCCGCGACGGCGCTGGCCGTGACGCCGCAGGTGTCGCCGGGCGGCCGTCACGTCGTCGCCGTCACCGTGCCGCACGAGCACGTCGCCGCGGCGGTCGCCGAGCTCCCGGACGGGCGGTGGCGGCGGTTCGCGCCGGAGGGTTTCACGGGGGAGTTGCACGGCGACTGGCTCGACGACGACACGTACGTCGCGATCGCGACCGACGAACCGCGCGGCCGCGTCGTCGCCATCCCCGCGGCCACGTCGGCGGATCCGCGGACGTGGCGGGAGCTCATACCGGCGGGCCCGCTGGTGTTGCGGTCCCTGCAGATCGTCCGGGGACTCCTCGTCGTCGCCACGCTGAACGACGTGTCCTTGGACGTCCGGGTCCACCGGCCGGACGGCACCCCGATCGGGACCGCGCCGCTGCCGCCCGCGAGCGCCTCCATGGGGCTGACCGGCCCCGGCCGGGTCAAACCCAGGACCGATGAGCTGGTCTTCTCCGCCGGCACGTTCACCACGTCCGACATCACCTACCGGCTGGACGTGGCCACCGCCGGCCTCCAGGAGCTGGAGCGTGGCGACTCCCTCGACGGGATCACCACCGAACAGTTCTTCGCCACCTCCAAGGACGGTACCCGCATCCCCTACTACGTCGTCGCCCGGGAAGACGTCGACCGCTCGGCGCCGCAAGCCACCCTCGTGACCGCGTACGGCGGCTTCAACATCCCCTGGCTGCCCGGTTTCCTGGCCGGGAACACCCCCTTCGTCCAGGCCGGAGGGGTCTACGTGCAGGCGAACCTGCGCGGCGGCAGCGAGTACGGGCGGGACTGGTACGACGCAGGCCGCCTGCACCACAAGCAGAACGTCTTCGACGACCTGCGCGCGGTGGCCGAGGACCTGATCGCCAGAGGCATCGCCGCGCCGCAGACGCTCGCCTTCCACGGCAGGTCGAACGGCGGGCTGCTGGCCGGGGTCGCCGCCGTCCAGCAGCCGGACCTCTGGCGGGTCGTGGTGCCGGAGGTGCCCGTCCTCGACGTTCTGGAGCCGCTGGCCGAGGGACCGGGGGCCGAGGCCATCCGCGCCATCTACGCCGAGGACTACGGCGACCCCCAGGACAGCGACGACGCCGCGGTCCTGTTCTCCTATTCGCCGTGCCACAACGTCGCCGAAGGCGTCCCCTATCCGGCGGTTTACGCGATCTTCGGCCGGCACGACATCGGCTGCCCGCCGTCGGCCGGACGCCGGTTCGTCGCCGCGCTGCAGCACGCCACGACCAGCGACCGTCCGCTGCGGCTGCGCGTGTGGGAGGACGTCGGCCACGGCAGCCTCGATCCCCGGATCGCCGCGCGGCAGCAGGCGGAGTGGCTGGCGTTCGTCATGGACGAGCTCGGGAATTCGACACCTGTATCATTCAGATGATGTGAACATCTGAATGAGGTCTGGAGGGGCGCGATGGTCAGGCTGACCCGGGCTCAACAGCAGGAACGCACCCGAGCGGCCGTGCTGGCCGCGGCGAGGGAGGAGTTCGCCGAGCGCGGATACGCCGATGCCAAGGTCGACCGGATCGCGGAGCGGGCCGAGCTGACCCGTGGGGCGGTGTACTCGAACTTCCCGAGCAAGCGCGCGCTCTACCTGGCGGTCCTGGTGGACTCGATCGGGCACGCGGACGCGGCCGAGACGCCCTCGCCGCCCGGCCTGGCCGAGGCGCTGGGCGCGTTCGCGCGGGTCTGGCTCGACCGGCTGCCTCTGACGGCCGACACGCCCACCGGCGGGAAGCTGCAGTTGCGCTCGCTGGCCGGGGTGTTCGACGACGAGCCGGGCCGCACCGCGCTGGCGCAGGTCACCCGGCTGGAGGCCCTCCTGCTCGCGCTCACGCTGGAATCACGCGTGCCGCGGCGCACCCGGCAGGTGCGGCTGGCCGAGCTGGTCCTCACGCTGTTGAACGGGGCCGGCCACCTGGCTGACGCGGCGCCCGGGTTCGGCGACCCCTTCGACGTGGCACGCGCCTGCCGGCACCTGGCCGTCCTCGACCTCGCCGACACGTGGAACCCACCCCATCTGCCGTACGTCTCCCCCGCCCAGCTCGTCCAGGACGCCTGGCAGCCGCCCGCGGAGTCGCCGGACCAGGTCACCGGCCACCGGGTGGGATTCGACTCCGACGGCGTGATCGCGATTCTGGGCACCGGCCGGCTGGAGGCGGCCGAGGAGGCCGTCCGCGCCGCCCGGCCGGGCGACCGGATCACCGTGGCCGTGGTGACGAACGATCCCGCCGAGATCGGGCGCCTCGTACGGCTGAGGGTCAGGGACCTCGCCGGGTGCCTGCGACGGGTGTTCGCGCCGGACGCCTGGCCGGGCCTTCGTCTCGTCCTCGACGACCGCGCCGCCGTAGCCTCGGCCGTCGGGATCACGGATCCGGATGACGCCACCGAGGCCGCGGTGCGCATCCGGGGCGGCAAGATCTTCGCCCGCGCGTCCGGACGGGGGGCCGCCCACGCCGTCGCGACCGCGGGCGACCCGGCCGCGACGCGATCGGACGGGGCGGGTTGATCGGACGCCACCCCGTCTGAACCCCGGCGCCGCCGCGTCCGTATCTCCAAGCGACTGTCCGGAGCAGGAAGTCCTGTTGCGTTCAGGTCTCAGATGGGCGGGCGATGGCACACGGCACCAAGCACGGCAACGCGGTGGACAGGAAGAACGGCGGCGATCCTCGGCAGATCGGCGGCCATCGCGTCATCCGCCGGCTCGGGGCGGGCGGGATGGGCATCGTCTACCTCGCGGAGAGCCGTTCTCGGCGACTGGTAGCGATCAAGGTCATCCACCGGCACCTGGCCGGCGACCCCGAGTTCCGGCGGCGGTTCCGGCGCGAGGTCGCGACCGCGCGGCGGGTGGCCCGTTTCTCCACGGCTCCCGTACTCGAGGCCGATCTCGACGGCGACACGGCGTACGTGGTCACCGAGTACGTGCCGGGGCCGACGTTGTACCGCGCGGTCAAGGAGTGGGGTCCGATGTCGGGCTCCGAGCTCGAAGGGCTCGCCATGAGCACGGCGGTCGCGCTGGGGGCGATCCACGCGGCCGGTGTCGTCCATCGGGACCTCAAGCCGTCGAACGTGCTGCTGTCCCCTGTGGGGCCGAAGGTCATCGACTTCGGCCTGGCCTTCGCGGCCGACTCCACCACGCTCTCCGTCACCGGGATGGGCACGCCGGCGTACATGTCCCCGGAGCAGGTGCGCGGGCTGACGCTCTCGCCGGCCTCGGACGTCTTCGCGTGGGGCGGGGTCGTGGTCTTCGCGGCCACCGGCCGGCCGCCGTTCGGCTCGGGGGCGGGGCACGAGGTGCTCTACCGGGTGGTCCACGACGATCCCGTGCTGCCGCCGCTGGGCGGCGTGCTCGATGAGCTGGTCTGGCGGGCGCTGAGCAAGGATCCGGCGGCGCGCCCGACGGCCGGGGATCTGGTGGAGGCGCTCGGCGGGCGCACGACGGCCCGCCTGCACCCCTACATCGTCCCGCCTCCGGCCGGTAACGCTCCGGGAGATCCACAGGACACGCCGGGGACCCATCTCAGGAGCGGTTCGCAGGACACGCCCCGGACCCGTCCGAGGAGCGGTTCGCAGGACACGCCCCGGACCCACCCCTGGAGCCCTTCGCGCGACGCATCCGCCGACCTCCGCCAGGGTGCCCTCCCCCAGGGCGCCCTGCGAGACGAACCCCGGGCGCGCGCCCGGAGCGGCCCGCGAGACGCGGCCGGGCCCGAGCTCTGGGGTGCCGAGCCCGGGGTCCGGGGGACCGAGCCGAGCGGCCCCACCGGGGCGGGCCGCCGCCGGAGACGTCGCCGATCCACGACGAGGCGCTGGGCCGTGGTGGGCGGCGCCGCGCTCGCCCTGGTGACGGCGGGCACCGTCCTCGTGTCCCAGGCCGACGCTCCCGGCACCCCCCTGCTCCCCGGCGTCTCCGGCGTCTCCGCCCTCGCGGAGGACGCCGGCACGCGATGGCGGAAGCTGCCCGGCCAGAACCCGCTGCGCGCCGACGAGGTGCGCTTCTACGTGCAGCCGGACACCGAGGCGGCACGGCAGGCGCGGACCTGGTCGGCGCAGGGCAGGACGGCCGACGCCGCCCTCATGCGGGCGATGTCGGAGGTCCCCCAGGCCATGTGGCTGGCCGGCGGCTCCCCCGGCGACGTCTCCCGTACGGTGCGGGAGACGGTCACCCAGGCGGAGCGGCAGCGGACCGTTCCGGTGTTCGTCACCAACAACATCCCGGGACGGGACTGCTGGAGCGGCGGCGCCCCGGACACCGGAACCTACCGGGCGTGGATCAACGCGGTGGCCGAGGGCATCGGCGACCGGCCCGCGGTCGTCGCCCTGGAACCCAGCGGCCTGGCGCGGATGCCCGGCAGCCCGGAGTGCCCGCAGGGCGGCGAGCCGGCCGCGGCCCAGCGGTACGGCGATCTGTCCTACGCCGTCGAGACCCTCACCGGCCTGGCCGGCACCGCCGTCTATCTCGACGGCGGGCTGGCGGGGTGGCCGGGGTTCACGCAGATGGCCGACCGGCTGGTCAACGCGGGGGCGGTCCGCGCCGACGGCTTCTACGTCAACGTCGTCGGCTACCGCCCGACCGAGCAGTCGCTCGCGTACGCCTCCAAGTTGTCGCGATGCCTCTACCTGAGAGTGGCCTCGCGCACGGCCTCCTGCGAGGACGCGGCCCTCGCCGGCGTGCCGGACGACGCGCCCGGCCTGCCGCACTTCGTCGTCGACACCAGCAGGAACGGGACGGGCGAGTGGCAACCACCGGCCGGGCGGTTCCCGGTTCCGGACGAATGGTGCAATCCTCCAGGCAGAGGCGCGGGAGCGCGGCCGACCGCCGACACCGGGAGCCCGCTGGCCGACGCGTTGTTGTGGCTCAACAGCCCGGGGTTCTCCAACGGCAGGTGCACCCGGGGCACGTCGGGACCGCATGACCCGGCGTACGGCGTCGTCACCCCGGACGCCGGCCAGTGGTGGCCCGACCAGGCGCTCGAGAGGGCGAAAAACGCGGTTCCGCCGCTGAAGCCCGCGGACCAGTAGCGGATCTCCCCTCACACGTGCTTGCCCACGAGGGGGACGAACTGGGCGGGCGTCAGCGACCGCCGCTTCTCCAGGCGGCCATGCCGCTTGGAGAACAGGGTGACGAGGTCGGCCACGCCCGCCGCGATCGGCATGACCAGGCGGCCGCCCTCCGCGAGCTGCTCGGCCAGCGGGGCGGGCACCGCGGCGGCCGCGGCGGACACGACGACCGCGTCGAAGGGGGCGTGTTCGGGCAGGCCGGCGGTGCCGTCGCCGACCACCACCTCGACGTTGGTGATGCCCATCGCGGCGAGGTTCTCCCGCGCGTGCTCGGCCAGGTCGGCGTAGCGTTCCACCGAGTACACGCGGTCGGCCAGGTGGGCCAGCAGAGCGGTCTGGTAGCCGTACCCGGTGCCGATCTCCAGGACGGTGTCCGTGCCGGTCAGCACCAGCGCGTCGATCATCTGGGCGACCAGGGACGGCTGGGAGGTGGGCTGCCCGTGGCCGATCGGGATCGGCTCGTCCCGCTCGGCGCGCGCGGCCGAGCGCGGCGGCACGAACCGGTCGCGCGGCGTGGCGGCGACGGCGGCCAGCAGGCGGGGGTCGTTGATCCCCATCTGCCGGATGACCTCCACCAGCATCCGGGCCATGACTCCCCACTCCCCCGGCGGCCGGGGAAGCACACCTGCTCGGTCGCGGAACGGCTATCGGGTGATCGCCGGCCGGTGCCGCTCCTCGACGTACGACTTCAGCCGCATCAGGTCCTCCCTGAGCCTCGTCGCAGGATCCGCGCCCAGCAGCCGGGCGACGGCGTGCCCGGCGGCGCCCGCCACGGGGTTGTAGGCCAGTTGCACCTGCACCCGCGTCCTGCCGCCCTCCTCGGGGGTCAGCCGCACCGCCCCGGTGTGGGCGATCAGCTGGCCCTCGGCGGACTTCCAGGTGATGTGCTTGCCCTCCTCGCGGCTGGTCTCGACGGCGTCGAATCTGATGGGCCGGCCGGCGGGGCCGCTGATCTCCCAGTGGGACCGGACGCCGTCGGCGGATCGCCGGACCTCCCGGACATCGGGCATGAACCTTGCGAAGAGGGAGTAGTCGCTCACCAGCGGCCAGATATCCTCCGGGCGCGCCGCGATCGAGACGGCGCGGTTGATGTCGACGGCGCGCCGGCCGGCGTTGATGCCCGTCAGCCGGCGCAGGGGGAGGTTCGTGGCGGCGCGGGCGCCCAGCGCGGTCCCGGCGCCGCGCAGGGTCCAGGCGATCCCCGGCGGGAAGCGGCGGGCGTAGACCCACAGGGCGGCGGCGGCCGTGCCGGCGAGGAACCTGGCCGACGGCGCCCAGTGCTGCTGGAACAGCTCGGGAACGGGCGGCCGGACCCGGCCCGCCCCCTGGAGCTGCGGCACCCCCGACGGGTCGCGGCGGACGTTCCACTTGGCGTCCACGGCCTTCACGCCGGGGATGCGGCGGACCGCGCGCGCCGCCCGCCGCTCCTCGCCGCTGAGCACGTCGCCTTCCAGCCGCGCCACGCGGTCCTCGACGGTCACGTGGACGGCATGCGGGTGGGTGAGATAGCGGCCGAGCTCCGCGCGTACACGTTCGTGCAGGATCCGGTCGTCCGTGGAACGGCCGATCAACCGGAAGCGGGTGCCCGCGGCGATCCCGCGCGACCGGTTGTTCAGGTCGCGGCTCACCCGGCCGAGGGCGTACGACAGCTCATGAACGGCGTGCGAGACCTGGTCGCGTGCCTTGGCCCGGCGACTTCGGCCGCGGTCGGGATCGTACAGATACTCCAGGGTGGCGCCCGCGGCGGCGCTCGCGCCGAGCATGGCCGCGGTCCTGGCCCACGGACGCCCTGTCTCCCCTGTCACCGCCGAGTCGAGTTCACGCGTACGCACGATCTTCCCCTTCCTCCCCTACCAGCGCGGCTACCCCAGCCCGTGGACCGCTAACGACCTGCTCGCGGGGTTTGTCCATGCCCCCGCCCGGGTAGCCGGACGGCCGTGAACCTGGCCGAGAAGTTGATCAGCGCGCATCTCGTCGACGGGGAGATGCGCCCGGGCGAGGAGATCGGGCTACGCGTCGACCAGGCGCTGATCCAGGACGCCACCGGCACGATGGTGATGCTGGAGCTGGAGGCGCTGGGCCTGGACCGCGCACGCACCGAGGTGGCGGCGCAGTACGTCGACCACAACCTCCTGCAGTCCGACGAGCGCAACATGGCCGACCACCTGTTCCTGCGCTCCGCCTGCCGCCGGTACGGGATCTGGTACTCGCCGCCCGGCAACGGCGTCTCCCACCCCACCCACATGCAGCACTTCGGCGTGCCGGGCAGGACGCTGGCCGGCGCCGACTCCCACACGTGCGCGGCCGGCTCGCTCGGCATGCTGGCGATCGGCGTGGGCGGTCTGGAGGTGGCGATGGCCATGGCCGGGCAGCCGCTGTACGTGACCATGCCGCGCATCTGGGGAATCCGGCTGGCGGGCGCGTTGCCGGACTGGGTGAGCGCCAAGGACGTCATCCTGGAGCTGCTGCGCCGCCACGGGGTGTCAGGGGGCGTACACAAGATCGTCGAATACCACGGCCCGGCGCTCGGCACGCTGAGCGCGATGGACCGGCACGTGATCGCCAACATGGGCGCCGAGCTGGGCGCCACCACGTCGGTCTTCCCCTCCGACGGGCGGGTCCTGGAGTTCCTCGAGGCGCAGGGACGGGCGGACGACCACACCGAGCTGACGGCCGACCCGGACGCCGGATACGACCTGCGCGACGAGCTCGACCTGTCGGCCCTGGAGCCGCTGATCGCGCGGCCCGGCTCGCCGGGGAACGTGGTCCCGGTGCGGCAGGTGGCGGGCGAGCCGGTCCACCAGGTGGTGGTCGGCTCGTCGGCCAATCCCGGGCTGCGCGACTTCACGGTGGTCGCGGAGATCCTGCGCGGCCGGCAGGTGCATCCGCAGGTGTCGCTGGAGATCAACCCGACCTCGCGGCAGATCCTGGCCGACCTCACCAAGTCCGGCGCCGTCACCGCGCTGCTCGAGGCCGGCGCCCGCATCCACCAGACGGGCTGCCTGGGCTGCATCGGCATGGGCCAGGCCCCCGCCGTCGGCCGCAACAGCCTGCGGACCTTCCCCCGCAACTTCCCCGGCCGCTCCGGCACCCACGACGACTCGGTGTGGCTCTGCTCACCCGAGACCGCCGCCGCGGCGGCGCTCACCGGCGCCATCACCGACCCGCGCGAGCTCGGCCTGGACCGTCCTGAGATACGCGAGCCGCGAACGGCCAGCCTGATCACCGCCCCGCTGCAGCGGCCGTTGCCGGTGGAGGAGGCCCGCCGGGTCGAGCTGGTCAAGGCCGGCAGCATCGGCACGCTGCCCGAGCTGGACCCGCTGCCCGACTCGCTCACCCTGCCGGTCGTGCTCAAGGTCGGCGACGACGTCTCCACCGACGAGATCATGCCCGCGGGCGCCCGGGCGCTGCCGTACCGCAGCAACATCGCGGCGCTGGCGGACTTCGCCTTCGGCCAGATCGACGAGACCTACCCGGAGCGGGCCCGCGCCGCGGGGCCGCACGCCGTCGTGGGCGGGCGCAACTACGGCCAGGGCTCCTCGCGGGAGCACGCCGCGATCGTCCCCCGCCACCTCGGGCTGCGGGTCGTGATCGCCAAGTCCTTCGCCCGCATCCACTGGCAGAACCTGGCCAACTTCGGCGTGCTGGCTCTGGAGTTCGCCGACGAGGCCGGCTACGACCGGTTCGGCCAGGGCGACGAGCTGCGGCTGGACGGACTGCGCAAGGCGGTGGAGACCGGCGGCGAGATCACCGCCGGCGGGGTCGTCCTGCGGCACCGCCTGTCCGCCCGCCAGCGTGCCATGGTCCTGGCCGGCGGCTGGATCCCCCAGGTCAGGAACGCCGAACCCGGATAGTCGCCGCGTTTCGCCCTCGATTCACCGGCCGCGCCCGGCCCGGTCGAGGGCGGCTCGGGCTCTGGCCGCCATGGCCTCGTCCACCATCTCGCCTTCGAAGGCGATCGCCCCCGCCCCGCGCGCCTGCGCCGCCTCCACCGCGGCGATCAGCCGTTCGTAGCGGGCGAGCTCCTCCGGGCCGGGCGAGAACACCTCGTTGATCACCGGAACGTGGGAGGGGTGGATGGCGATCATGCCCTCGTAGCCGAGCGAGCGGTTCTGCTCGGCGAAGGCCCGCAACCCGTCGAGGTCGCCGATGGGCGTCCACAGGCCGGCGACGGGGCACGGCGTGCCCGCCGCCCGGACGTCCAGCAGGACCCGGGAGCGCAGGGCCAGGGTTTCGACGCCCTCGCGGCTCCAGCGGTAGCCGATCGCCCGCTCGACGTCGCCCGCCCTGCCGGTGACCGCGCCCAGGTAGGCGACGCGGGAGGCGGCCCGGGCGATGTCGTACGCCTCCCGCAGCGCCGCGGCGCTCTCCAGCAGCGGCACCAGGGCGATGCGCCCCTCGGGCAGGCCGTGTTCGCGCTCGCACCAGGTCAGGAGCCGGTCGGCCAGCCGCACGTCCGCCGTACCGGCGATCTTGGGGACGACCACTCCGGCGAGGCGGGCGTGCGTGACGGCACGCAGGTCCTCGGCCGCCGCCCAGTCCTCCAGGGGGTTGATCCGGACGAAGAGCGCCATGTCCCCCGCGAAAGCGGCGACGGCGCCGGCCACGCGGGCACGGGCGGCGGCCTTCTCGGCCGGCGGGACGGCGTCCTCCAGGTCGAGGATGGCCGCGTCGGCCCCGGCGGCCTGCGCCTTGGCCAGCCATTCGGTTCTGGTTCCCGGGACGAAGAGCAGGGAGCGCAGCGGGGGCCGGTCAGATGACACCGCGCTTCTCCAGGTCCGCGATCTCGTCCGTGCCGAGCCCGAGCCAGTCGCGGTAGACGAGGTCGTTGTCCTGTCCGAGCGCGGGCCCGGTACGCCAGACGTGCCCGGGTTCCTGGCGGAAGTGCGGCAGCGCGGCCTGCATGCGGACGGGGCCGAGGTCGGGGTCGTCGACGGTGACGATGTCGCCGCGTTCGGCGTAGACGGGGTCGGCGGCGATGTCCGCGGCGGTGAAGACGCGTGAGGCGACCACCTCGGCCGCGGCGAAGGCACGCAGGCACTCGTCGGTCCCGCGTCCGGCCACCCAGGCGCGCAGCCCCTGGTCCAGCCGCTCGCGTCCGGCGAGCTGCCGCTGCGTCGTGGCGAACTCCTCCTCGGGCAGGCCCAGGAGGCGGACGACGTTCAGCACGGAGCGGAGGGTCGCGGAGGTCACGGTGATCCAGTCGCCGTCGCGGGACAGGTACGTGTTGATCACGGCCGCGGGGGCGACGGCCAGCTGGTTGCCGGATCTGCCGGGCACGTCGCCGAGCTGGTCGTGCGTGATGACCTGCCATTCCACCAGCCGGAACAGCGGCTCGAAGAGGGCGAGGTCGATCCACTCGCCGTCGAAGCCGGGGTCGTTCGCCCGGCGGTGCAGGGCGGCGAGCACGGCGTACGCGCCCATCAGCCCGGTCACGGCGTCACCGTGGGAGAACCCGGTGTGCACGGGCGGGCCGTCCGGGAACCCGGTCAGGTGCACCACACCGCTCCTGGCCTCGCCCACCTTGCCGAAGCCGGGCGCGTCGGCCTGCGACGAGGTCGCGCCGAATCCGGAGATCTGCAGCAGGACCGCCCTGGGGTTGATCCGGTGCACGGCCTCCCAGTCCAGCTCCCAGGCCCGCAGCCGGCCGGCGCGCAACGTGACGATCACGACGTCCGCCCAGGCCACGAGCCGGTGCGCGACGCTCCGGCCGCCGGAATCGTGCAGGTCCAGGGTGACGGAGCGCTTGTTCCGGCCGGCGACCTTGAACCACAGCGGCACGCCGTCCCGCGCGGGGCCCATGGCGCGGGCGGCGTCGCCGGCGCCGGGCGGCTCCACATGGACCACGTCCGCGCCCTGGTCGGCGAGCATCGAGCCGGCCAGCGGCCCGGCGACCACGTGGGCGAACTCCACCACCTTCAGTCCGCGCAGCTGCCCGCGCTGTTCAGAGGCCACGCATGAGCTCCTTCGTCCTGTCCGGTCCTGTCATCCTGCCCATGCGGAGAAATGCGGGTCCAGCACGATATGTCGATAAATTCATGCGATTTATGCATTAGCGGGGACCCAGGAGGCTCCCATCGGCACCTCAAGCGCCTGCGCACGGGACTCCTCCAGCAGGCCGAGGAACGCGGCCGCGGTGGACGGGAGGGTCCGCCGCGCCCGTACGACGACGTCCAGGCGGCGCTCGACCACGGGCGCGACCAGCGGGCGGTGCACGATGTGCCCGGGTCCGAGGAGGGGCAGCACCAGGGCGGGCATGGCGGACACGCCGAGGCCGGCGGCGACCAGCCCGCCCACCGTCGCCACGTTGCTCGCCTCCGCGGCGAGTGTCGCGCCGGTCCCCGCCTGGGCGAAGGCGGCGTCGGTGAGCCTGCGGACGCTGGACTCCGCGCCGACGGCCAGGAAGGGCTCGGCGGCCAGGTCCTCCCAGGTGACCTCGTCCCGCTCGGCGAGCGGGTGTCCCTCGGGCAGGACGGCGTGGAAGCGGTCGCGGATCAGCGGGCGGTGTTCGAGCCGGTCCTGCCGCCCGCCGACCGTGGTGATGGCGAAGTCGGCGTCCCCGGACAACACCTTGCCGAGCACGGCCCGTTCCAGCCCGTCCATGATGCGGACGGTCACACGCGGACGCTGCCGGCGGAACGCGGAGATCAGGCGCGGCAGCAGCACCGCCGCGACCGAGGGCAGGATGGCCACGGCCACCACGCCCGACTCGCCGAGCAGGTAGCGCCGCAACTCCTTCATGCCGGACTCGTGGGCGCCGACGATCTGCTCGGCGACGCGCAGCGTCTCCAGGCCGGCCGCGGTGAGCTGGACGTTGCGGGTGTCGCGCTCCAGCAGGCGCACGCCGAGCACGCGCTCGAGGTCGGCCACGGCGCGGCTCAGCGTCGACTGCGAGACGCGCAACTGCGCCGCCGCGGCGGTGAAGCTCGCCGCCTTGGCCACGGCGACGTACGCGGAGAGCTGCCGGAGGTTGGCGTCCATGGACCCCTACTTTTGCGCACAACGCATGGATAAATCCACTTTTGATGGTGGACGTGAAAGGTCGGCGCTCGGAAACTTCTCCGTAACCTCCCGAAAGAAGGGCCGCCCGGATGATCGCGCTCCTTGGCTTCCTCACCATCGGCCTGTTCCTGGTGCTCACCATGACCAGGCGCGTCTCGGTCCTCACCGCACTGGTGCTGGTCCCCGTGCTCGCGGCGGTCGCCGGCGGCTTCGCCGCCGAGATGGGTCCCATGATCCTCAACGGGCTGACCAAGGTGGCGCCCACCGGCATCATGATCGCTTTCGCTGTCCTGTACTTCAGCCTGATGATCGACACAGGGCTGTTCGATCCGCTGATCCGCGGCATCCTGCGCGTGGCCCGGGACGATCCGATGCGGATCGCCGTGGGCACGGCCGTCATCACGATGTGCGTGGCCCTGGACGGCGACGGCGCCTCGACGTTCCTCATCACCGTCTCGGCCCTGCTGCCCGTCTACAAGCGGCTCGGCATGAGCCCGCTGGTGCTCAGCGGCGTCGTCTGCCTGGGCGCGGGCGTGATGAACATGATCCCGTGGGGCGGTCCCACGGCGCGGGCGATGGCGGTGCTGAAGCTGGACAGCTCGCAGGTGTTCACGCCGGTGCTGCCCGCGATGGTCGCGGGCATCGTCTGGGTGCTGGTGGCGTCGTACCTGATCGGGCTGCGGGAACGCCGCCGCCTCGGCACGGTGACCCTGCCGCCGCAGCCGCAGGTCGTCGGGGACGGCCCGGGGACGCCCCTGGCGCCGGAGCGCACACGCGCGCATCCGGCCCTGGCCGTCTTCAACCTCATGCTGACCGTCGCGTTGCTGGCCGGGCTGGTGCTCGAGGTCATGCCGCTGCCGGTGCTGTTCGTGGTCGGCTTCGCGATCGCGCTGCTGGTCAACCGCCCCACCTGGGAGAAGCAGCAGGAGCTGCTCGAAAGGCACGGCAAGAGCGTGGTCCTGGTCACCACGATGATCTTCGCGGCGGGCGTCTTCACCGGGATCCTCACCGGCACCAAGATGATCAACCAGATGGCCACGGCGTTCGTGAACATCATCCCCGACTCCTTCGGCGGGCACCTGCCGGTGCTGGTGGCGCTCACGGGCATGCCGCTCAGCCTGGTCTTCACCCCCGACGCCTACTACTTCGGCGTGCTGCCCGTGCTGGCGCAGACCGCCGGCGGCTTCGGCGTGGAGTCCGCCGAGATCGCCAGGGCCGCCATCCTCGGCCAGATGACCACGGGCTTCCCGCTCAGCCCGCTCACCGCCGCGACGTTCATCCTCGTCGGGATGAGCGGCGTCGATCTCGGACGGCACCAGCGCTTCATCTTCGCCTGGGCGTTCGGCACCACGGCGGTCATGACCGTGGCCGCGCTCCTGACCGGCGCCATCTCGCTCTGAGGAGTCCGCTCATGAGGAACGGCTGGATCGCCGCCCTGCTCACGCTTCCGCTCATCGTGCCCACCCCCGCCCACGCCGGCACCGACCCCTTCTTCTCCTACGACCGGCCCGCCGCGTACGAGGTGCGCACCGAGCGTGTCTCGGTGCCGCTGCGCGATGGCGGCCACCTGGCCTGCGACCTGCACCGCCCGGCCGCCGACGGCCGGTTCCCCGTGATCGTCTACGACTACACCGCCTACGACCAGCTCGAAACCCTGGGCCGGGCGGCCGCGTACTTCGTCACGCGCGGCTACAACGCCGCCGTCTGCAACGCCCGCGGCTCGGGCGACTCCCCCGGCCGGCTCGACCCGTTCGGCCCACAGGAGCAGCGCGACAACTACGACCTCATCGAGTGGCTGGGCGTCCAGCCCTGGTCCACCGGCAAGGTCGGGCAGATGGGGGTCAGCTACGGCGGCCACTCCTCCCTCCTCGTCGCGGTGAACAAGCCGCCGCATCTGGCGGCGATCATCCCCGTCGACGGGATCAGCGACTGGTACGAGAACACGATCTACCGCGGCGGCATCTACTCGGCCAGGATTCGCGACTGGCAGCGCGCCGTCGCTCCCGACACCCTGGTGACCTACGCGCAGCACCCGCTGTACGACGACTTCTGGCGCGAGCGCAGTGTCAAGGCGCGCTGGGCGGACCTCGACATCCCCGTCCTGGAGATCGCCGGCTGGTACGACAGGTACCGGGCTCCCATGGTGGAGAACTTCCAGGCCCGCCCCAGGAACGTCTGGCTGGTGGCCGGCCCCTGGCAGCACGGCTGGCCGGCCAGCCAGCACGCCGACATCGGCAACGGCCCCTACCTCGCCTGGTGGGACCGCTGGCTCGCGGGACGCCGGGACGCGCCCCTGCCCGCCGCCAGGGTCACCTCGTACGAGATCCCCGGCCCCGGCGCGGGCGCCGGCTGGCAGCGGTTCGCCACCTGGCCCCCTCCCGGCGCCCGGCAGACGCGGCTCGGCCTGAGCGCCGAGGGCACGCTGACGACCGGCGCCGGCGCGCCCGCCACCCGCCGCTTCACCGTCAACACCGACCCCGCCCCCTCCACCCCGGACGAGCGGCTGACCTTCCAGACGCACCCCTACCCGCGCGACGTCGTCCTGGCCGGCGACATCACGGCGAAGGTCCGCGCCGCCTTCACCGCCGCCGACGGCAACATCGCGGTCGTGGCCGAGGACGTCGCCCCCGACGGCACGGCGACCCGCATCACCCAGGGCTGGCTGAAGGCGAGCCACCGCTTCGGCCACGAGCGCGCCGTCCCCGTCCGGCCCGGCAGGACGTACGACCTGGAGATCCGCGCCTGGCCGACCCACTACCGGCTGAGCGCCGGACACAGCCTCCGCATCATCGTGTCCGGCGACGATCACCCGGAGATCGACTCCGACGCCCCCGGAGGGCAGGTCGCCCTGCGCCTGGGCCGCGGCGGCACCGAGATCCACCTCACGACCTGGAAGGACGTACGGTGAGCCGCCTCCTGGCCCTGATCGCCGTACTGCTGCTGGCGCTCCCCGCGGTCCCCGCAGCGGCCGCCGGCACCGGCTGCGAGAGCCTGACCGGCACGGCGCTGCCGCACACGACGATCACCGCGGCTGAGCCGGTGCCGGCCGGGCGCCACACCGCTCCCGACGGCCGCGTGCTGCCGTCCGTGCCCGCGTTCTGCCGCGTTCACGGCGTCGCCGAACCGGTGCCGGGCTCCGCCATCGGTTTCGAGGTGTGGATCCCCGGACAGTGGAACCGGCGGCTGCTGATGTTCGGCAACGGCGGCTACAGCTCGGCCATCGACTTCGCCTCCATGGGCGGGCCCGCGCTGGCGGCCGGGTACGCGACCGTCGGCACCGACACCGGGCACACCGGGGACGACCCCGACGTGTTCGTGCAGGGCGCCGCCAATCCCGAGATCATCGTGGACTGGGGCCACCGCGCCGTCCACGAGACGATCGTCAACGCCAAACTGATCGCCGAGGCGTACACCGGCGCCGAGCCGCGCTACTCCTACTTCATCGGCTGCAGCACCGGCGGCCACCAGGCGCTGATGGAGGCCCAGCGTTATCCGGACGACTTCGACGGCATCGTGGCCGGGGCGCCGGGCAACAACCGCGTCGCGCTCAACGCCGGCTTCCTCTGGCAGTTCCTCCGCAACCACGCCCCCGGCGACGACTCCACGCCGATCGTGCCCGCGGCCAAACTGCCGCTGCTGACGGACGCCGCCGTCAAGCAGTGCCGGGGCAGGGACGGCGGCCTGGCCACCGACGTCTTCCTCACCGACCCGCGGCGTTGCTCCTTCGACCCCGCCTCGCTCCGCTGCCCCGCCGGTGACGCCCCCACGTGCCTGACCGAGCGCCAGGTCCAGGCCTTGCGGGAGATGTACGCCGGCGCCCGCGACCCGCGTACCGGCCGGCGGATCTACCCCGGCTGGCCGGTCGGCAGCGAGGCGCCGGTGGTGGACGCGGCGGGGCGGGTGCTGATCGGGTGGAGCGGCTACTGGGGCACCACCCAGCCGGCCCGCGTCAACTTCTGGCGGCACTGGGTGTTCGACGACCCGGACTGGAACTGGCGGTCCTTCGACTTCCGCCGCGACCTGCGCTTCGCCGAACGGAAGCTCGGGCCGGTCATCAACGCCACCGACCCCGACCTGAGGCCGTTCCGGCGCAGCGGCGGCAAGCTCATCATGTACACCGGCTGGGCCGACCCGGTCGTCTCCGCGTACGACACCATCGACTACTACCGCCAGGTGGTGCGCGCCACCTCCGGCGGGCGCGAGCGGGAGACCCGGGAGTTCGCGCGGCTGTTCCTGATGCCCGGCATGGCACACTGCGGCCGAGGGCCCGGCCCCAACGTCTTCGACACGCTGACCCCCATCGTGCGCTGGGTCGAGCAGGGGGCGGCGCCGGCCGAGATCGTCGCGACGAAGTACGTCGACGACAACCCGGCGGACGGCGTCGCGACGACCCGCTCCATCAGGCCGTTCACGTGCTGACCACCTCGGCCGCCCCGCCGGGCGAGTGGAGATGTGCTCGTCCGGGCGAAAGCAGGTGGGCGGGCCAGGTCCTAGCCCGGATGGCCGGGGTGGCCGGATGCGGCGGCCTCCAGGAGGCGGACGATCTCGGCGTGGCCGGTGCCGAGCCGCCGTTCCGAGCGGAGCTCGCCCTCGCCGTCGCGCACCTCGGCCACCATCCGCACGTCGCCCCCCTCGGACTCCTCCCGGCGGACGGTGATCCGCGCCCCGGGCGGGGCGTGTTCGGCGGCCTGGGCGCGTAGCTCCGACTCGATGTCGCGGCCGGCGTGGCGCCGGGCGAGATCGACGGGCAACCGGCCCTCGCGGTCGGCGTGAGCGGGGCTCGCCCCATGGTCGAGCAGGGTCCGGACCACGGCCGTGGCGCCGCGCTCGGCGGCGTGCGACAGCGGGGTGCGTCCGGCGACGTCGCTCACGTCGGGCGCGGCGCCCCGGTCGAGCAGGGCGTTCACGACCGTCAGGTGCTCGTTCGACGCCGCCCAGTGCAGGGCGGTCATGGCGGACCTCTCGGCGTCCTCGATCCGATCGGGATCGGCGCCGGCGTCGAGCAACGCGGTCACCACCTCGGCGTGCCCCCAGACCGCGGCGCCGCACAGCGGCAGCCCGTCGGTATCGCCGCCGCTCTCCACGTCGGGATCGGCCCCGGCCCCCAGCAGAATCCGCACGACGCCCGCGTCCCCATGGACGGCGGCCCGGTAGAGGGCCGTGCTGCCGTCCTCGTCCGGCGCGTCCGGGGCCACGCCGCCGCCCAGCAGCCGCCTGACCTCCCCGGCGTCCCCGATCGCCGCCGCCGTCACGAGCTCGTCCCCCATCACGTGGCCCATTCTGTACGGCGCCGCCGTCATGATCCACCGGTTTTCGCCCCTGGGTCTCCGCCGCCGGTGAGCGGCTGACGCGCGACGTCGGCGACGCCCTGGCCGGGCGGCCGCCCGCCGCCACACTCCAGGAGATCCGCCGGCTGGTGACGTGGAACGAACGCATCCACCAGGCCGAGACGGTCAATCTCAACCCGGCGCCGAACGTCATGAATCCCCAGGCCAAGGCCCTTTTGTCGGCCGGGCTCGGCCCGCGCGCCTCGCTCGGCCATCCGGGTGAGAAGTACGAGACGGGGCTGGAGGCCATCGAACGGATCGAGATCATCGCCCCGCCGCGCCGGCCGTCACGATGCTCGGCTGGAAGGCCGAGGGAGCCGCGTACGGGCGGGCGATGGCGGCGAACGCGGCCAGGCTCGCGGCCGAGGTCACGGCCTGGCGCGCACCGTTCACCGGCGTGCGCTTCACCGCAGGCGCCGGCCACCATCGGCGTCCCGGGATCCCCCGGCCGTGACCGTGGACGGGCGCGGCGGGGGTCACCGGGGCGCGATGATCCTTAGAATCGCACCTTCCGCAGGTAGCGGTATCCCACCTCCGCCGTCTGCCGGGGAGTCACGTCAGGCGTGTCGTTCTCCACGATGTACTCCTTGACCCGGTGCCGGTCGAAGATCCGCCGGAAGTCGATCGTCCCGGTGCCGAGGTCGGCCATGTCGCCGTCCAGGTGCCGGTCCTTGACGTGGAACTGCAGCACGCGCTGCGGCGCCTTGCGGATGACGTCGAGCGTGAAGCGCACCGGGTCCGCGACGCCGCGCCCGACGCCGCCGGTGACCGCCCAGTAGATGTCGATCTCCAGGTGGACCAGGCGCGGGTCGAGTTCGGAGGTGAGCACGTCCCAGGGCGTCTTCCCGCCGCCGAGGTCGATGGTGAACTCGTGGGCGTGGTTGTGGTAGCCGTACCGCAGGCCGGCCTTGCGGGCGGCCGCCGCCTCGACGTTCATGCGCTCGGCCCACGCCTTCCACTCGTCCTCGCTGGTGGAGTTCAGGTAGGGCACGACGATGTAGGACTGGCCGAGCGTGAGCGCGTTGGCGATCTTCGTTTCCAGCGCGGCGTCGTCGGGGCTGATGCCGTCGTGGCTGGAGGTGGAGCGGATGCCAAGCCCGTCGAGGAACGCGCGGAGTTGCGCCGCCGTACGGCCGAAGTAGCCGAGCGCGAGCTCGACCTTCGGGTAGCCGATCTCGGCCAGGTAGGCGAGGGTGGCGTCGTAGTTCTGGGCGAGGTCGTCCCGTACCGTCCAGAGCTGGATGCTGATCTGGTTCGAGGGGATGCGCTCCCCCCAGTGGGCGGGGTGCGGGGTCGCCGCGGCGGCGGGGGAAGCGGTGGCGAGGGCGGCCGCCCCGAGCCCGAGGCCCCCTGCGAGCAGGGACCGTCTGCTGGGGCCGTAGCCGTAGCACATGGGTGGATCTCCTAACGTGTGGGCTGGAGTACGACCTCGTCGGTGCCGGTCAGCGGGGGCAGGTCGCCACCTCCGGGGTCGGTGTAACCGGCGACGAAGACGCCGGTGAGCTCGTCGGTCTCCGGGTCGTGGCCGCTGGGCACGGTGGTCTGGATGGAGCCCGAGCAGCCGCGGGCCGTGGTCTGGGGATGGCCGTGATCGTCATGGCCGAGGATGTAGTCCACGGTCACGTTGGCGCAGTTCACCGGCTGGTCGTCGGTGACCCGTACCTCGAACTCGACGACGTCGCCGAAGGAGAACGCCTGCCCTTCGACGGGCCGGACCAGCTCCACGACCGGCGCGGCGTTGCCGACCACGATCCGCACCGACGTGGCCGCCGACATGCCGCTGTCGTCGGTGACGCGCAGGGTGGCGTTGTAGAGGCCGTTCTGCCGGTAGGTGTACGACGCCTCGGGGCTGCGGGAGTCGACCCTGCCGTCGGCGTTGAAGTCCCACGCGTAGCGGAGCCTGTCACCGTCGGGGTCGGTCGTGCCGGCGCTGGTGAACTGGATGGTGAGCGGCGCGTGCCCGGCGGTCACCGACGCCGCGGCGACCGGGATGGGCGTGTGGTTTCCGGTGTGGCCGATGTAGTCGATGCGCGCGAGCTGGGCGTCGGGGTTCTCCTGGAAGAAGCCGTCGCCGTACTCCAGCACGTAGAGCGCTCCCTCGGGTCCGAACTCGACGTCCATCGGGTTGTCGAAGACGAACGAGGGCAGCACGTCCTCGATCCGCTGCCCGTCCCGGTGGAACGCCTTGACGTAGTCGCGGGTCCACTCGTAGAAGAGCGGGACGCCGTCGTAGTACTTCGGCCAGGCCACGGGAGCGCGGCCGCGCGTGTCGCTCGGGTCGAAGTCGTACGCGGGCCCGCCCATCGGGCCGATGCCGCCGGTGCCCAGCTGCGGGAACTCCTGCGACGCGCCGTACGAGTACCACACCTGCGGCTGGACCACCGGCGGCAGCCTGCGCAGGCCGGTGTTCCGCGGCGACTCGTTGACGGGCGCGGCACAGTTGAACGGAGTGCCCGACGCACCGGTCGCGAAGTCGTAGTCGACGTACGGCAGCCGCGCCGTCGCGCAATAGGGCCAGCCGTAGTTGCCCGGCTTGCGCACCACCGCCCACTTGCCGATCCCGGCCGGGCCGCGCTGCGGGTCGGCCTCCTGCGCGTCCGGCGAGTAGTCGCCGACGTAGAGATCGCCGTTGGACCGGTTGATCTCGATCCGGAACGGATTGCGCAGGCCCATCGCGTAGATCTCCGGCCGGGCGCGCGGCGTGCCGGGCGGGAAGAGGTTGCCGCGCGGGATCGTGTAGGACCCGTCGTCGCGTATCTTGATCCGCAGGATCTTGCCGCGCAGGTCGTTGGTGTTGCCGGCGCTGCGCTGGGCGTCGAACGCCGGGTTCCGGTCCGCCCGCTCGTCGATCGGGGTGTAGCCGCCGGACTGGAACGGGTTGGTGTCGTCGCCGGTCGACAGGTAGAGGTTGCCTGCGGCGTCGAAGACGATGTCCCCGCCGACATGGCAGCAGATGCCGCGGTCCACAGGCACGTCCAGGATGCGCTGCTCGGTACGCAGGTCGATGGTGGCGCCGGCGAAGCGGAACCGGGACAGCCGGATCAGCCCCTTGAAGGGCGCGAAGTCCGCCGGCGTGCCGGTGAACGGGGCGTCGCCCTCATTGACGTCGGGGGTGGCCGGGTCGTCGATCGGGGTGTCGAGCGGCGGGGAGTAGTAGAGGTAGACCCAATCGTCCTTCTTGGAGCCCTTGCCGAAGCCGGGGCTGAGGGCGATGCTCTGCAGTCCCTCCTCGTCGTGCTGGTAGACGTCGAGCCTCGCGGCCAGCGTGTTGAGGCCGGTCTTCGGGTCGTGTAACCAGACCTCGCCGGGCCGGGTGGTGTGCAGGACCCTCGAATCCGGTAACACCGCCAGGTCCATCGGCTCGCCAGGGTTGTCGTTGAGCGTCACCTTCTGGAAGTCCTTGTCGGGCGGCGGGGCCGCGGCGCCGGAGATCCCGGCGGCCTGCGCGGCGGCGCCCGGCATGAGGATCGCCGCGGCGCTCATGGCCGCGATCATGGTTCTTGCTCTCATGCCTCTCCCTTCGGTCTACTCGGGGGGATAAGAGAGGGCAAAGTAACGTGAATGTAACCCGAGTTACGCCGATCGAGGAGGGGCTAATCACGAGAAATCGAGCATCTTTCGCGTCTGCTCGGACTAAGTGGGCAGATGCGGCGGCCACGTCCGGTACGCCGAATGCCGGGACCGGCCGCTAGGGTCACGCCCGTACCTTGATCATCCCCGGGAGGCGTCGATGGCGGACTTGCCGCGGGCGATCGACGACGAGGCGGCCATCACGTACGGCGCCGCGTACGCGGACGTGCGCCTGGAGGCGTGGGACGGGGGGCCTCCTCCGTCCGGCAGGCTCGGGCGGACCGTGGCTGAGAACCGCGTTCGTCGCAACCCGTTGAGCGGGAGATCGATCAGCGGTTCTCCCGGTGATCACCGGCTCGCACAGCGAGTGCCGGCAACTGTTCAGACCCTCCCGGCCGGCGGCCCGCAGCCTGGACACGGCGAGGCGCGCCTGGGTGTGGGGCCGTGACGACTCCGCCCACCCCGACGTGCCGGCCACGGATCGTCAGCTGATCATCTGGGATCGCGTTCGCGGCCGGACCCTCGTCACGGGCATCATGACCATCCTGTGTGAGGAGTCTGGCCGCACTGCCTCAGGACTGACCTCCGCGGACCTCAGAACTCATCGCGGGGCGGTGACGACGATCCGGTAGTCCCCGCCCGGACGGGCCCGGAACGTCACGATGTCTCCCTCCATGGTGTGCGCCACCGGCCGGCCGTGGCCGGTCGTGATCCGGATCCCGCCGCGGAACGCGTCGTTGCGCAGCTTCACCGCGCCGCCGCGTTCGGACGTCACCCGTACCTCGGACAGCCGCCCCGCCGCCCAGGTCAGGCCGATCGTGTGGGCGCCGCGGGCGCGCAGGCCGTCGACCCGGCCGGCCGGCCAGGCGGCGGGCAGCGCCGGGAGCAGGTCGATCGCGCCGAGGTGGCTCTGCAGCAGCATCTCGGTCATGCCGGAGGTCGCGCCGAAGTTGCCGTCGATCTGGAACGGCGGGTGGGTGTCCCACAGGTTGGCCAGCGTGCTGGTCTGGAGCTGGTCGCGCAGCAACTTGTGCGCGCGGTCGCCGTCGAGCAGCCGCGCCCAGAAGTTGATCTTCCAGGCCTTGCTCCAGCCGGTGCCCGCGTCGGTGCGGGCGTTGAGCGAAACCTTGGCCGCGTCCGCGAGCTCCGGCGTCGTGCGCGGCGAGACCTGCCGCCCCGGGTGGACCGAGAACAGGTGGGAGACGTGCCGGTGGGTCTCCGCCGGGTCGTCGATGTCCTCCTTCCACTCCTGGAGCTGCCCCCACTTGCCGATCCGCAGGCCCGGGTCGAGCTTGGCCAGCACGTCGGCGGCCGCGGCCGCCTGCCGCCCGTCGTCCATCTGCTGCGCGGCCTCGCGCAGGTCGGTGAACAGGTGCCAGAGGATCTGCTGCGACATCGCCGCCCCCGCCGTGGACGGGCCGATCTCAGGGGAGCGGCTGGGGATGGAGACGAGCTTGCCGTCCCTGGGGTCGGTCTGCAGGAAGTCGAGCCAGAACCGCGCGGTCTCCTTCATGATCGGGTACGCGGTCCGCTTCAGGAAGCGTTCGTCCAGCGTGAAGCGGTAGTGGTCGTAGAGCTGCAGGGACAGCCACGCCCCTGACTCGGGGAAGAAGTAGGCCGGGTGGTCCCAGGCGCCGGTGTGGCCGAAGATGTTCGAGGCGTGGTGGGCGACCCAGCCGTCGGCTCCGTACATCTGCTTGGCGGTCACCCTGCCCGGCTCGCGCAGCCCGTCCACGTAGTCGTGCAGGGGGCGGGCCAGCTCGGCCAGGTTCGTCATCTCGGCGGGCCAGTAGTTCATCTGCAGGTTGATGTTGAGGTGGTAGTCCGACTGCCACGGCGGGGCCTCGTGGAGGTTCCACACGCCCTGGAGGTTGGCGGGCAGCGAGCCGGGGCGGGAGGAGGCGATGAGGAGGTAGCGGCCGTACTGGTAGAACAGCCGCTCCAGGGCCCGGTCGGCGGCCGGGTCGGTGCCGTACCCGGCCAGCAGGTCGTCGGTGGGGATCTCGGGCAGGCTCCCGCCCAGGTCCAGGCGTACCCGGTCGAACAGGGCGGCGTGGTCGGCGCGGTGGGCGGCCAGCAGCCTGGCGTACCCCTTGCGCGCGGCGGCGTCGACCCGTGCCGTGAGCTTGGCGTGCGGGTCCTCGCCCTTGTACGTGGGGTAGTCGGCGGCGTAGTCGGTGCCGGTGCCGAGGATGAGGACCGCCGAGTCGGCGCCGATCACGGTGACGGTGCCGTCCGGGTTGTCGGTCCTGGTCCCGCCCTGGGTGAGCACCTGGAGCTGGGCCTCGTACGCCATCTGATTGCTGGTCAGCGCCCCCTTGACGGTGATCCGTCCGTTGCCGGCGGTCGCCGTCGCCGAGCGGTTGGCCGGGACCGCGATCTTCGCGGTGAACGCCACCCCGCCGGGCCGGTCGGCGGCGAGCCTGGCCACGACCACGCCGGCGGGCGCCGAGGCGAAGTACTCGCGGGTGTGGCGCACGCCGCCGGCCGTGAACGACACGCCCGCCACGCCGCGGGCGAGGTCGAGCCGCCTGCGGTAGTCCCCTGCCTGCTCCGGCAGGTCGGGGAAGGCCAGGCGCACGTCGCCGAAGCTCTGGTACGCGCCGAACCTGCGGTGGCGCGGCGTGTCCGACTTCAGCCCGAGCGCGGCCAGGACGTCGTTCGGCGAGATGCCGCCTTCCTTCCAGATCCGCTCCCTGATCGCCTCCAGCGCGCCGGGCCGCGGGGTGTCCCAGTTGCCGTAGGTGTAGTCGGGGACGCCGGGGCCGCCGGTCCACAGGGTCTTGTCGTTGAACTGCAGCCGCTCGGCCCGCACGCCGCCGAACACGGCGGCGCCCATCGCGCCGTTGCCGATCGGCAGTGACCGCGTCTCCCAGCCTTCGTTCGTGTCGGGGGCCGGCTCGTCGTACCACAACGTGTACGGCTCCGCCGCCCGCCCTGCCTGCGCCTGTACGGCCGGGACCACGGCCAGCGCCGAACCGATCAGGAGCGCGATCGGCCCTGCCAGCAACCGTCTTTTCATAAGGTGCACCTATACATCGGAGGTGTGAAGGAACTGGAGGTCGGAGGTCTATCGGTCACATGTCGTGATCCCAGGGCGCCATCGGCAGGCGATCGCCGCGTACCCGCCCTCGGCGGGAACCGCCACCGCCAGCCGGCCGCGGGGCCCGTCGATGACGTGGCTCTCCCGCACCAGGCCGGTCTCGCCGTCGCGCACGACCTCGGCCAGCCAGCGGCCGTGCGGCAGATTCAGCGGGACGTCCAGCGTGCGCGCCGCGCCCGAGACGCCGGCGCCCACGAACCAGCGGTCGCCGCTCCGCCTGGCCAGCACCACGTGGTCGGCCGGACGGCCGGACAGCAGCCGCGTCTCGTCCCAGGCGGTGGGGACCTGCTCGAGGAAGCGTTCGGCCTCCGGCCTGGCCCGGTAGGACTCGACGGTGCCCGCGAGGTTCTGCAGTCCCGACTCGTACGTCACCGCCAGGCCCAGCTCGTGCGCGTCGGACGTGGGCCGGGAGGGGCGGTGGAAGGCCATCGGCGTGTAGTCCATGGAGCCGATGACGTTCCTGGTGAAGGGCAGGGTGGTCAGGTGGGCGGTGGTGAGCGTGCGCTTCTCTCCGCCGTGCACGCCCTCCATGGTCATGACGTGCGGCCAGGTGCGGTGGACGCCCTTGGGGACGGTCGAGCCGTGGAAGTTGACCATGAGCCGGTTCGCGGCCGTGGCGGGGAGTATCTCGTCGTACCAGCGCAGGCGCTCCTGTGACTCCGCGTCCATGAAGTCGATCTTGACGCCGCGCACGCCCCAGCGGTTCAGGGTCGGCAGCCACAGGGCGCGTTCCTCGGGCGTGTCGAGGTCGCGGAAGTGGATCCAGACGTGGATGCCCACGCCCTTGGCCCGCCCGTACTCGACGAGTTGCGGGATCCAGCTCGTGGCCGGCCAGTCGGGGTCGGTGACGTCCCACTGGTCGCGCAGGAAGTACCAGCCGGCGTCAACCGCCACGTATGGCCAGGCGCGCTCCGCGGCGTAGTCGACGTAGCCCTTCTGGATCTCCAGACTCTGCCCGGCCTCCCTGCCGCCCGCGAGCCAGGTCCACAACACCTGGTCCGGCTCGATCCAGGAGGTGTCGCGGACTCTGGAGGCGGGGGCGAGGTCGTCTGCCAGCGTGGACTCGGTGACGGCGGCCAGGTCCCCGGCGATCATCACCCGCCACGGCGTCTCCAGCGGGCCGGCGACCTGGACCCGCTCGTCCCACAGCTGCAGGCGGTACGTGCCGGTGCCCTCCTCGTGCGTCAGCCGCGGTCCGGAGTAGCGGCCGTCCAGGGCGGACTCGGTGATCAGGAGGTGGCCGCCGGCGGTCTCGAACAGGGCGGGCACCATGTAGTCGGCCGCGGGCGCGGCCGGGGCGGGGTACTGGGCGAACGGGTTCTCGTAGTCGCGGCGGTGCCGGGCCAGCCAGGCGGTGGCGTCCTGGGCGAGCGTGAACGCGGACGCCTCGCGCAGCACGGCGCCGTGGTCGTCCGGCAGCCGATAGCGGTAGGCGACGCCGTCGCCCGCGACCCTGACGACCAGGTCGAGGCGGGCGCCGGCGGCGTTCTCGAAGGCGAGCACGGCCTCGCGCATGAGCGCGAGCCGCTTGCGCCGCTTGCCGACCGCGGTGGTGTAGTGCTCGGCCACGAGGCGGTCGCGGCGGTGCAGGAACCGCAGTCCTTGGGACAGGTCCGCCCGTTCGGTGACGATGCCGACGGGGCTGGGCTCGAGGACGCGGGCGCCGCGGCGGGTCACGGCGACGGTGAGGGCGCCCGTCTGGTGATCGAGCGCGAGCTCGGCCGCGGGGCCGCCGGGGAAGCCGGAGATCTTCCAGCTTCCCCCGGCGGCGGCCCGGGCGGGGAGAGCGGGCAGAAGACAGAGAGCCAGGAGGAGGGCGGCGAACAGGCGCATCGGTGTGGCGGTCAGCATGGGGGCTCCTGCGGGCCACATACATCGGATGTGTTTCAGGATCGTAACTCGTGGATTTACGCGTGGCCAGCTTTCAGGTCGGGTCTCTTCCTTCAATTCGGCGTTCCGTCGGCGCGGAGCCGGCCGAATCATGACGCGCCTGATCGCACCCTTGTGCTCAGCGCGTGGAGATTTGGGTGCCAGGCCCCGGAGGAGGTCGCCGAGACAGCGACGGACGGCCCGTTTGTGGTGTTGATTATCACAATCGTGCGCTGACAATCACCTTAAGTGACAAATCCACGGCTACGGTTACGAACCGTATGTTGACAGGGAGTCAACCCGCCATTCGCGGTGATTCTTCGCATCTGTACCTTGAAGTACATGTGCCCCATCGGCATAGTGGACGGACCACAGGCGTACCAGTCGTGGCAGGCATCTCGGGGGCGGCAAGGTTCACGACTGCCAGCGGCGCATCTCCTAGCGCGAATGGGAAAGATGAATGACCTCACCCCCGCCGATCCGTACCAAGCTGCTCAGGATCCTCCTGCTTCCGCTGGTTTCCATGGTCGCTTTGTGGGGGTTCATCGCGTACTCCAGTGTGGAGGAGATCGTCACGGTCTCCCAGGCGCAGGACCGGTGGGAGGCCATCGGGTCCCCGGTGCTGCAGCTGGTCATCGAGTTGCAGCGGGAGCGCCAGTTATCCGCTGAGGCGCCGCGCGAAACCGGGACGTCCGTGCCGCTGAGCCATCAGCGGAAGGTCACCGATGACAAGGCTGAGCGGCTGCGCCAGATCATCAGCTCCGTCGACGTCCAGTCGGAGGGCGCGGAGACGCCGGCCCAGGTGCGGGCACTGCTCCAGGCGCTCGACGGGCTGCGGTCGCTGCGCGAGTCCGCCGACTCGGGCGCGTTGTCCCCGCCGCTGAAGATCATCCAGGCGTACGACAACCTGATCGACGCCGCCAACAAGCAGTTCAGCGACCGCGACGCGCTGAGCGACGTCTCGGCCTTCCGCTCGGTACGCGGCATGGCGGCCTACAGCGCCACGGCGGAGTACCTGGGCCGCGAGCACGCCGTCATCACCAGCACGATCGCGCAACGCAGGATGACCCCCACCGACCGGGCCGCGTTCATCGCCGCGTTCACCAGCCGCCGGACCGTCTTCGCCAATGCCGAGCGCGACGTGGGCCCCGAACTGCGGGTGAACTTCGACAAGCTGCTCAACGGCGCCGCGTACAAGCGGCTGCTGGAGTCGGAGGACGAGCTGTTCAACTGGGACACCACCGGTGGCCCGCCGCCCGTCGACCCCGCCCAGTGGAAGAGCGACGCCGCGGCCATGCTCGGCGCGATCTACCTCGACACGCAGCAGGAGTTGGACCGCTCCGCGGCCGAGACGGCCTCGCAGAAGAGCGGGGCGTACTGGCGGATCGGGCTGGTCCTGCTCCTGGGTCTGGCCGCGGTGATCGTGTCGGTGGCGTTGTCGTACCGGTTCGGCCGCTCGCTGGTCTTCGAACTCAGGCGGCTGCAGGCCTCGGCGGTCGAGCTGGCCGAGGAGCGGCTGCCCCGGCTGGTCGAGCGGCTGCGCCGCGGCGACGACGTGGACCCGGCCACCGAGGCCCCCGGCCTCCCCCCGGCCGACACCGCCGAGGTCGACCGCGTGGTGGACGCGTTCTCCGCGGTACGCCGCACGGCCGTCGAGGCCGCGGTGGGCCAGGCGACCCTGCGCAAGGGCGTCGGCCAGGTCTTCCTCAACCTGGCCTGGCGCAACCAGGCGCTGCTGCATCGCCAGCTCTCGCTGCTCGACACCATGGAGCGGCGGGTCGAGGAGCCGGAGGTCCTGGAGGACCTGTTCAAGCTGGACCACCTGACCACCCGCATGCGGCGGCACGCGGAGAACCTGATCATCTTGTCCGACTCGGCGCCCGCGCGCCGGTGGCGGGACCCGGTGCCGCTGTTCGACGTCGTACGGGCGGCGGTGCTGGAGGTCGAGGACTACACCCGCGTCACCGTCGCGCCGATGCCGAACGCGCCGCTGCTGGTCGGCGCGGCGGTCACCGACGTGATCCACCTGATCGCCGAGCTGGTGGAGAACGCCACCGTCTTCTCCCCGCCGGACACGAGCGTGCACATCCGCAGCATGACCGCGGCCAACGGCTTCGCGCTCGAGGTGGAGGACCGGGGGCTGGGGCTGAACCAGGCCACGCTCGACGATCTCAACGCGCGGCTGGCCGATCCGCCGGAGTTCGACCTGGCCGACAGCGACCGGCTCGGACTGTTCGTGGTGTCCCGGCTCGCGGCCCGGCACGGCGTCAGGATCAGTTTGCGCCGGTCGCCGTACGACGGGACCACCGCGATCGTGCTGCTGCCCTCCGGGATGCTGTCCGCCCCCGAGGACCCGGCCGTCGCGCCAGGAGCGGGGCCGGCGGACCAGTCCGCCACCCGGTCGGGCCGGCCCATGCGGGCGATCGGCACGGCGACCGCCGAGGCACGGACCTACGGGGGGGCCGTCACCCCGGAGCCCTTCTCGCCGCCCGTCTCATCTTTCCAGCCGGAGACTCTGGACAGCCGGGAGCTCTTGAACAGCCGGAAGGTCCTGGACGAGCGGGAGGTGCTGACCGGCCAGGAGGCACTGGGCGAGCGGGGATTCCCGGGCGGCGGCCATGGCCTGGCCGACCTTGGCGGTGCGCCGGGTCGTACTTCGGAGCCCGAGCACGTGGCCTGGTTCGAGGCCCGCCCCGTGCCGAGGCACGGTATGACGACCGGGATGGGGCCGGCGACCGACCCGGTGCCCGGACCGGCGAACGCGCCGGGGACCGGGGCTGGGGGCAGGACTGGGAACGTGCCAGGGAGCGGGCCGGGCGGTGGGCCCGCCGCCTGGCCGACGCGCGGGCCGGGCGCCGGATCGGACGAATTCTCCGGGCCGCCCACCGACTGGAGCGTCACGGTGCCTGCCCAGGAGACGGACGAGGACCTCGACGGGCTGCCGATGCGCGTACCGCAGGCCAGCATGGCCCCGCAGCTCCGCGCCACCAGGCGCGCGCAGCCGCGCACGGTGTCGGTGCGCTCGCCGGAGGAGCTCTCACAACTCATGTCGTCCATGCAACGCGGCTGGCAGCAGGGCCGCCAGCAGGCGGAGCAGGGACCAGACGCGCGGAATCGAAAGGACGACCATCCCGATGCCCGACCCCAGAAGTGAACTGAGCTGGCTGCTGGACGACCTCACCCAGCGCGTCCCCGGCATCCGGCACGCCATCGTGCTGTCCGCCGACGGGCTGGCCATGGGCGGCTCCCGGGAGCTGACACGGGAGGACTCCGAGCACCTGTCCGCCATCTCCGCCGGCAGCCACAGCCTGGCCATGGGTGCGGGACGGCACTTCGGCCTGGGCGGCGTCCGGCAGACGATCATCGAGATGGAGGGCGGCTTCCTGTTCGTGACCGCCGCCGGCCAGGGTGCCCGGCTGGCCGTGCTCGCCTCGGGCGACGCCGAGCTGGGCATGGTCACGTACGAGATGGCGCTGATGGTCAAGAGGGTCGGCGAGCATCTTTCCGCCCAGCCGAGGGGAGCAGCGCCGGCACCTGCCTGGAACGGCGCGAGACCGTGACAGGAGAGGATCCCGGGCCGCTGATCCGGCTGTTCGGGCTGACCGGGGGGAGGGCGCGCCCGCAGGGCGAGACGTTCGACCTGGTTGCCATCGTCACGACGGTCAGCGGCTCCTACGAGCCCGCGGGCCTGATCCCGGAGCATCGTGCCGCGCTGTCGCTGTGCCGCAGGCCCACACCGGTGGCGGACGTCGCGGCGCACCTCAGGCTGCCGCTCAACATCACCCGGGTGATCCTGGGCGACCTGCGGCGCGAGGGTCTTGTCACCATCGAGCGCCCGCGCCCCGTGGCGCAGACGATCGACGAACGCATCTACAGGGAAGTGCTGCATGGACTACGCAGCCTCTGAGCCGGGGGCTACCGCGGTCGCCTCGGCCTTGGCCATCAAGATCCTCATCGCGGGCGGCTTCGGCGTCGGCAAGACGACCATGGTCGGCACGATCAGCGAGATCCGGCCGTTGCACACCGAGGAGTTGCTGAGCGAGCGAGGCGTCGGGGTGGACGACATCTCGGGCGTGGAGGCCAAGACCACCACCACCGTGGCGCTGGACTTCGGCCGCATCACGATCCGCGAGGGGCTGTGGCTGTACCTGTTCGGCACCCCCGGGCAGGACCGGTTCTGGTTCATGTGGGACGAGCTGTCCCTCGGCGCGCTGGGCGCCGTCGTGCTCGCCGACACCCGCCGCCTGCAGGACTGCTTCCCGGCGGTGGACTACTTCGAGCAGCGCGGCATCCCGTTCGTGGTGGCCGTGAACTGCTTCGACGGCGCCCGCCGCCACGACCCGGTGAAGGTGCGGCGGGCGATCGGGCTGACCGAGAAGACCCCGATCGTGCTGTGCGACGTGCGCGAGCGCGAGTCGGTCAAGAACGTGCTCACCACGCTGGTCACGTACGCGGTGGAGGGGATCTGACCGGCGGCCGCGTCGATCACCGCCGCCCCTGGGGCTCGTCGACGATGGCCGCCCACAACGCGTCCACGTCGACCGGCTCGCCCTGCGCCCGCGCCGCCTGCCTGGCCAGGATGAGGCCGGTGTTGGTCAGGTGGGCCCGCATCGCGCGCGCCGCGGCCTCGGCGTCCCCCGCCGCGACGGCCGCCACGATGGGCTCGTGCTCCTCGTGCACCTGCCGCAGCGTCCGCGACCGGTCGTCGGTGGAAGTGCCGAGGATGCGCATGGTGTCGCGCAGGCCACCGACCATCGCGCGGGCCCGTCCGTTGCCTGCCGCGGCCAGGATGTGGTCGTGCAAGGCCTGGTCCAGCTGGAAGAACAGGATCTCGTCGCCCGCGCCGACCGCCGCCGCCATCTCCGCCATCGTCGCCCGCAGGGGCGCGGAATCGCTGCCGGCGGCCCGTCGTACCGCAGGGAGTTCGAGGGCCAGCCGCACCCCGAAGATCTCGACGATCTCCCGCGGGTGCGGCAGCACGACGCGGAAGCCCCGGTTGCGCTCGACCTGCACCAGCCCGGCCTCCGCGAGCCGCAGCATGGCCTCGCGCACCGGGCTCCTGGAGACGTTGAGCTGCTCGGCCACCTGGTAGACGGAGTAGAGCCGGCCGGGGACCATCGCGCCGGTGTGCACCGCCCGGCGCACCTCGGAGATCACCTGCTCGGCCAGCGACCGCCCCGCGTGCGGCAGCGGCTGCAGCTTCAACTCGGCGTGGGCGCGGGTCGGGGGCATGGTGGCATGTTACCCGTACGGAAGCGGCCGGGATCATGCGAGCCGGATGGGAGATTCTTCACCGCTTCTTTCCCGGTACCGGAAATTAGCCTTCGGTGTGGCGTTGTGGCGGGATTCACCGCAACTGTAAACATCGAGCTGGGTCTGTCGGAGCTTCGTATTCTGAAAGGAACCCGTACGTGTTCACGCCCATTACGCGTTCAGAATCCACGACTGCTCCCGCCCGCCCGAGGAAACGTCACGCGCTGCGGGCGGCCGTCAGCGGCTCGCTGGCGCTCGTGCTGGTCGCGGCCTCGACCCCGGCCGTGCGGGCGGATCATAAGGACGACGACGACAAATGGTGCGGGCCGCGCATCTTCTTCAAGCGGAAGTACCTTTCGCCGCGGAATTTCTTCGTGCCCCGCACCCGCTTCATCGACGGCCCCGGCGGCTCCATGAAGGTGAGGGTCGAGCGGGAGCACGAGGTCAAGGCGTACCTCCTGACGGAGAACGAGAAGCAAAAGATCGTCAGAGACGAGAGGGGGACCCAGACCACCACCGAGAAGGGAACCCAGACCACCGCCGAGAAGGGAACCGAGACCACCACCGAGAGGGGAGCCGAGACCACCGCCGAGAAGGGAAAGGAGATCACCAAGGAGAGGACGGTCGAGATTCCCGCCGATATGGCAACCGAGACCGAGAGGGCGACCAAGACCACCGCCGAGAGTGAAACCGCCGCCGCCGCCGAGAGTGAAACCGACAGCGCCAGCAAGAGCGAGACCGACAGCGCCAACAAGAGCGAAACCGGGTTCACCACCAAGGAAGTGGTGCGCGTCCTGCGCAGGATGGGGCTGCCGCAACTCGAACAGCGGCACAAGGTCTTCGTCGGGCACGAATACACGCAGGAGATCAGCAAGGGAATGTACGGCAACATGTGGTACCGCGTCTTCGGCTACCGCATCGGCTGGTCGGCGTGGTCGGTGCTGCGCACCTGCCGGCACGTGGAGATCACCTCCGGCATAGCCAACGTGCCCGCCAGGGTGGAGGGCTGGCGCTACTGGGAGACCAGGCACCCGATGTTCAAGGGGCGCAGGCTGTCGCTCAAGTAATCCGGTGCGACGGCGGATCCCGCGGCACTGAGTAATTTTCAGCGGTATTCCCGGCCGGCCTGGCCCACGATATGGCGACAATGTCCATGGCTGGGAAATGGGAGTGCCTATGCCGCCGGTGATCGTCGGGCGCGAGGGCCCGCTGTCAGGAGAACGGTTCACGATCGGTGAAACGCCGATCACTTTCGGCCGCAGGCGCGAAAGCAGCGTAGTGATCTCCAGCGGAAGGGCTTCGCGCTCGCACGCCGAAATCCGCTACGAGGGCGACCGATATGTTCTGCACGATCTGGGGAGCCGAAATGGAACCCGGGTCAACGGGAACGGCGTCACCTCGCACGTTCTGCAACCCGGTGACCTGATCGCGATCGGCGATGAGATCTTCCGCTTCGAGGCTTCCGACGACGCCGAGACGATCATGGACGCCACGATCCGCAAGCGTCTCATCGACCCCGGGCAGGTCCTGCGGGTCACGATCAGCGGCGGCGGCCCGGTCGGGCTGGGTTTCGCCCTGCTCCTCGACCACCTCATGGGCGAGCGGGTGGCCATCACGCTCTACGACGGCCGCTGGATGCGGGACGGGGACAAGGTCGTCTGGAAGGGCCAGGACCAAGGCAATGTCCGGCGCCGGCAGGTCGTGACGATCCAGAGCCGCCAGTACCTCAACCTCCCTGAGAAGGTGCAGGCGCGCCTGTTCAGCCCGGGCTCGTACACCGAGATGTGGCCCACCGGCCCCGACTCGATCCGCGGCCAGGGCCCGCGCAACATCCGCATCGCCTCCGTCGAGGACACGCTGCTCGAGATGGCGAACGAGCGGCCCGGCCGCATCCGGCTCGTCCCGGCCAGGTTCTCCCCGTCGGAGCACCAGGAGGCCGTGACCCGGGACCACGTGCTCGCCATCTGCGAGGGAGGGCGCTCCCGTACGCGCGAGCACTTCGCCGGCAAGTTCGGCAACGCCGACACGAGCATCTACTCGCTGGACGGCGAGCACCTGCAGGACGTCGTGCTGGGCCTGCGGGTGAAGTCCGCCCTGCCGGATCCCATGACGGTCCTGCTGACCGTGGCCCAGAACCGGTTCCTGCTGAACGCCCTGCGCGGCGAGGGCTTCCTGAACATGCGCCTCACCGACGCCGAGGCCAAGGAGGTCATCGGCATCGACCCGGTCCGGCACGTGTTCGAGCAGTGCGTCGCCTCCAGCCCGTGCCTGATGAGCAGGACCGAGCACGGCGAGTTCCACTGCTCGACCCACGGGACGTTGTTCCTGCCCGCGCTGGTCAAGGGCTCCCCGCTGTGGGGCCGGGTGAAGGAGGGGCTGAAGCTTTTCGGCGTGGCGGAGGAGGACCTGAGCGCCGTCACCGCGTTCCAGCTGGACATGGTCCAGCGGCCGAGGTTCACCGCCCAGCTCTACCCGCGCACGTCGGCCACGCCTGGCACGTACGGCTTCCTGCTCGGCGACGCCGCCAACGCGATCCACTTCTGGCCGGGACGCGGGCTCAACAGCGGGCTGGCGTCGGCCATCTCGCTGGCCCGGTCGCTCGCCCAGAGCTGGCGCGGCAGGCCGTTCCGCGACGCCGACTTCATCCGCCACGAGGCGGCGATGTCGATGCTCCAGTACCGGCACAAGAGCCGGGCCTGGAAGGCGATGGTGAGCACCGACGAGCACGGGGTCACGCGCGCGATCAAGGACCAGATCGCCGAGAGCATCGAGGACGGGAGCGCGCAGTCGCACAGGGACGCGGACATCGAGGCGCTCATGGACCGGCTCCGGCAGATCCGCGACCGCCTGGCCCCGCGTATCCCGGGCCTGCCCGACGACGCCACACTCGCCGGCCACCTGCGGAAACTGAACAGCGAGACCCTGCACACCCTGCTGATGAGCGGGGCCTGGGACACGCTGATCATGGGCGGCGAAGAAGTCGACGTCGACATCTTCTACCGGCAGGATTCACCCGACGTGCTGGTGTCGAAAACGCCGGTCGCCGAAGAACGGCATCAATTGACGAAGGTCATCCGGCGCGGCGTTTCCTAGGCGGCCCGGCGCAGCGCCCATTCGACCCCCGGGCACCGATCCATGACGACGTCGAGGCCGGCGTCCAGGGCACGCTGGGCGGCGGCCTCGTCGATCACCCCGAGAGGCAGCCACACCGCCCCAGCGCCTGCCGCGATCGCCTCGTCCACCGCCTGTCCCGCGAACTCGGCACGCCGGTACACGGCCACCACGTCCACCTTGACCGGCACGTCGGCGAGGGACGGGTATCCCGGCTCGCCCAGGACGGTCTCGGCGTCAGGGTGGACGGGGACGATCTTCCTGCCCCGCGACTGGAGCAGCGCCGCCTGGTCGTAGGCCGTACGGCCAGGATTGTCCTTGAGACCCACGAATGCCCACGTCTGCGCCTCGGTGAGCAGGCGCCTGATGACGTTCACGTCCGCGAAACGACTTCCCATGGTGGGACCAACGCGGCCGCCCAGGGAAAGCTTCCTCAAAGGGCGGGGCAAATTCTCCGGTACGGCACCCCGGGAAGGTAATGCTCCCATTCGGCCGTACCCAAGGATCGCCCGGGCCCGCGCGCACACGGCCGCCGCGACCTTCTCGGGCGCCACGGGCTGCTCGCGTACCCCGCCGGTGCCGTCGAGGATCAGCAGGGCCGAGCCGTCGGCCGAGAACGTCAGCGCGGTGAGCCCCAGGTTCCCGTCCGCTGAGGCTGCCCCGCGCGACCGGCCCGACCTGCCGCCGCGCGGCCACGTCGAACGGAGCGCCGAGAGCCCGGCCTTCCCACGGCCTGTTGGATGCCGGCTCCTCCGAGAAGGTTCGTGCGTGCTCTGCCGGCCGATGGTCTTGCCGGGCCGTGTCAGGCCGGAAGGGCGATCTCCCGGTCAAGGCCGAGGTCCTCGCGCACGCGTGCCAGCGACGCCGCCCTGATCGACGCGTACAGCTCGTACGGGTCGTGCAGCGGCCGCCCGAGCACCGCGGCCAGCGCGTCGGCGCCGAAGTCCGCGCCGGCCCTGGTCACGTCCTTGGAACCGTCGGAGGTCAGGTTGGACTGAAAGATCCCGGCGGCCGAGCGCGGCAGGAAGTCCTCGTACACGATGGGCCGGGCGGCCACCCAGCCCTCCGCCAGGAGGGTGGCGAGGTCGGCGGGCGGTGCGGTGCCGGGACGCGGATCGCGGACGTGGAAGGTGAAGTAGGCGAGGTCGGAGGCGATCAGCTCGGCCTCGGTACGCGGCACCCGGCCCTCCCACAACTCCGCGGCGACGGCGTTGCGTTCTCCGGCGGTGACCGGCTGCCCGGCGAGCGCCTTGTCCAGCTCCGCGGCCAGGTCGTCGTAGAGCGCGCGCCCGGCGGGCGTCACCGCGATCCCCCGGGCCTCCACTTCGCCGAAGCGCACCCGCAGGTCGTCCTGTACGACGCTGCCGTCGTCCTCTCTGAACAGCCGCGGCTCGGCCAGCGCGCGGAAGGAGGTCTGGCGCAGCAGCAGGTCGGGGCCGTCCCAGCAGGGCGGTCCCTGGATGGCGTCGATCATCGTGATGCCGCGCTCACTCATGCGGGCGTAGAGGGCGTCGATGTCGAGCACGCGCGGGGTCAGGTGGTTGACGTGCGTGCTCGGCACGCCGCCGATGTCGGCGGCCACCGCGGAGATCCGCTCCAGCTCGGCGTACCAGCTGCGCGACACCGGCTCCCTGGACAACTCGAACGCCCGCGTGGCGAGGGTGAGGAACTCCTCGGCCGTCTCCTCCTCCAGGCCGCCTTCGGACTCGGCGCGGTCGGCCAGGCCGAGCAGCCGGGGCGGGAACAGCCGGCGGGCCCCGAGGAACTCGCCGAGCCTGCGTTCCAGGTCCTCGCCGAAGAACCGCCGGTCAGCCGTCACCAGCATGGAGGTGAACACGCGGAAGGGGTTGGCGGCCAGCTCGGCCTCGTCCACGGGGCGGAACGCCGTCGAGACGACCGGCACGGAACTGCCGGCCGCCTCCCTCAGGTCGTAGTAGCCCACGGGGTACATGCCCATCGCGCCGAAGATCCGGGCGACCTGCGCCATCTCGGCCGGGGTGCCCACGCGGATCGCGCCGTGCCGCTCGGCGGTGACGCGGCCGATGGAGCCGAGCCGCTCTGCGCCGGCGCCCATCCGCGCCATCACCTCGCGGTTCACCTCCTGGGCGACGTCTACGAGAGTGTTGTACGCGGGGACCTCGGTGCCGTACATCGCCGACAGGCGCCGGGCGAAGGCCGCCCGGAGTGCGGTCGCGCCGACCATGGTGCTCTCCCTCTCCTCGGGTGCGTAGCATGCTACATAGGTCGCATGTAGCATGCTACGCATGGATCCGGCAGCCTCCCTCGCGACCGACCTCCGCCGGCGTGGACTCACCGACGTGCTGACAGACTCGACGTCCCGATCGATCCATTCCTCCGACGCCTCGCTCTACCGCGTGCTGCCGCTGCTGATCGCCCGGCCGCGGTCGGCCGAGGACGTGGCCGCCGCGATCGAGCTGTGCGCGCGCCACGAGGTCCCCCTGACCGCCCGCGGCGCCGGCACGTCGGTCGCCGGGAACGCGGTCGGCCCCGGGCTCCTGCTGGACTTCAGCCGGCACATGAACCGGGTGCTGCACGTCGACGCCGAGGCCCGCACGGCGGTGGTCCAGCCGGGCGTCGTCCAGGCGGCCCTGCAGCGGGCGGCGGCGCCGTACGAGCTGAGGTTCGGCCCCGATCCGTCCACCTACACGCGCTGCACGATCGGCGGGATGATCGGCAACAACTCGTGCGGCTCCAGGACGCTCGGCTACGGCCGCACCTCCGACAACATCGCCGGGCTGAAGGCCGTGGCAGGCGACGGAACGCCCCTGGACCTCCCGGCGGGGGGCGGGGTCGCGGCATCGGGCTCCCCCGCCGCCCTGCGTGATCTCGTGATGGCGAACCTGGCCACGATCAGGACGGAGTTCGGCCGGTTCGGCCGGCAAATGTCCGGATACGCGCTGGAGCACCTGCTGCCCGAGAACGGGTTCGACGTCGCCCGCCTGCTGGTCGGCAGCGAGGGCACGCTGGCCGTGCTGACCGAGGCGACGGTGCGGCTGGTGCGCGACCCTGCGTACCGGGCCCTGGTGGTGCTCGGCTACGGCGACATCGCCGCCGCCGGGGACGCCGCGCCCGCCGTGCTGGAGCATCGGCCCACGGCCTGCGAGGGCATCGACGCGCGCATCGTCGACGTGGTGCGGCGCAGGCGGGGCGCGCACACGGTGCCGGAGCTGCCGCGCGGCGCCGCCTGGCTGTTCGTCGAGGTCGCGGGGGACGACGAGGCCGAGGTCCTGGACCGGGCCGCGCGGGTGGCGGCCGGCGGCGAGGACGCGCTCGTCGTCACCGATCGGGCCAAGGCCGCGGCGCTCTGGCGGATCAGGGAGGACGGCGCGGGCCTGTCCGGACGCAGTCCCGCCGGGCTGCCCGCGCACGCCGGCTGGGAGGACGCCGCCGTGCCGCCCGCGATGCTGGGGCGCTACCTGCGCGACTTCGAGTCACTGCTGGCCGAGCACCGGCTGACCGGCTTCCCCTACGGGCATTTCGGCGACGGCTGCCTGCACATCCGGCTCGACGTGCCGCTGGAGCGGCCGGGCGGGCGCAAGGTGTTCCGTGACTTCCTGGTGGCCGCGGCCACGCTGGTCGCCGGGTACGGCGGCTCGCTGTCCGGCGAGCACGGCGACGGCCGGGCCCGCAGCGAGCTGCTGCCGCTCATGTACTCCGCGGCTGCGCTCGACCTGTTCGCCCGGGTCAAGGCGGTTTTCGACCCGGGCGACGTGCTCAACCCCGGCGTCCTGGTCCGGCCTCGTCCCGTCGACGCCGACCTGCGGGTTCCGGCCGCCCGCCCGGTGGGCGGCCTGGCTCTGGCCTACCACGCCGACGGCGGCGACTTCGCGCAGGCCGTGCACCGCTGCACCGGGGTGGGCAAGTGCCGTGCGGACAACACCGCGACCGGCGGCGTGATGTGCCCGTCCTACCTGGCCACCAAGGAGGAGAAGGACTCCACCCGGGGCCGCGCACGGGCGCTGCAGGAGATGCTCAACGGCTCCGCCGTCTCCGGCGGCTGGCGCTCGCCCGAGGTGCACGAGGCCCTCGACCTGTGCCTGTCGTGCAAGGGGTGCGCGTCGGACTGCCCGACCGGGATCGACATGGCGTCGTACAAGTCCGAGGTGCTCTACCAGAGCTACAAGGGGCGGCCGCGCCCGGCCGCGCACTACTCGCTCGGCCGGCTGCCGCGATGGGCGAGGCTGGCCGGCCGGATGCCGCGGGCCGTCAACGCGCTCCTGCGGGTTCCCGCGCTGCGGCGGCCGGCGCTGGCGCTGGCCGGGGTGGACCCTCGGCGCACGCTGCCCGCGTTCGCGGCCGAGACGTTCCGCGCCTGGTTCACGCGGAGCCGCCGTCCGGCGTCGGGCGAGCCGGTCCTGCTGTTCGTCGACACGTTCACCGACCATTTCGCGCCCGAGGTGGGCCGGGCCACCGTGGCCGTGCTGGAGGCGGCCGGCTACCGGCCGCGGATCAGTGAGCGCCCCCAGTGCTGCGCGCTCACCTGGATCTCCACCGGCCAGCTCGACGCGGCCGGGAAGATCCTCGGCCGTACGGTCGCGGAGCTGGCCGAGGCCGCCGAGGCGGGCGTGCCGATCGTGGGGATGGAGCCGTCGTGCACAGCGGTCCTGCGCTCGGACGCCCGGGAGCTGCTGGACGAGGCGACGGCCGGGCCGGTGGCGCGCATGACCCGGACCCTGGCCGAGCTCCTGTCCGAGACGCCCGGCTGGCGGCCGCCCGCGCTGGACGGGGCGCCGGTGGTGGCGCAGCCGCACTGCCACCACCATGCCATCATGGGTTGGGACCAGGACGCCCGGCTGCTGCGCGAGGCCGGTGCGGAGGTGCGGAGACTGGGCGGGTGTTGCGGGCTGGCCGGCAACTTCGGCGTGGAGAAGGGGCACTACGAGGTGTCCGTGGCGGTGGCAGGGCAGCAGTTGCTTCCGGCGCTCCGGCAGGCGACGCCGGAGACCGCCGTCCTGGCCGACGGCTTCTCCTGCCGTACGCAGATCGCCGACCTGTCACCCCGGCAGGGCGTCCACCTGGCCCAACTGCTCGCCGAGCGACTCCCGTGAGGTCTGCCATGCTCAATCCGCTCCATCTGCGGACGCTGACCGCCGTGCTGAACGCGGGCTCGTTCGCCGCCGCGGCCCGGCGGCTCGGCTACACGGGGTCCGCGGTCTCGCAGCAGGTCGCGGCGCTGGAGCGGGCGGTCAAGCTGCCGCTGTTCGAGCGCGGGGCCCAGACCATCACGCCGACCCCGGCGGCCCGTTATCTCGTGTCGCGGGCCTATGACGTGCTGGCCGCGCTGGACGCGCTGGAGGAGGACGTCCGCGGCATGTCCGAGGGCACGATCGGCCGGCTCAGGCTGGGCAGCTTCCCCACGGCGAGCCAGCGGCTCCTGCCGATCGCCCTGGCCTCGTACGCCTGCACGCACCCGGCGGTGGAGACCGTCCTCGACGAGGGCGAGCCCGACGAGCTGATTCCGCTGGTCCGGGCCGGAGAGCTCGACGTGGCGCTGGTCTACCGCTACGACCTGGTGCCCCGGGCCTGGCCGCGGGACCTGCAGGAGATCCGGCTGCTGGAGGAGGAGCTGCTGCTCCTGCTGCCCGAGCGGCATTCACTGGCCGCCGCCGAGACGGCCGCGCTCGACGACCTCAAGCAGGAGACGTGGGTGGCCACCCGGCAGGGCACCGCCGGCGCTTCCTGCCTGCGCCGCCTGTGCGCGCTGGCGGGCTACGAGCCGCGGGTCGACTACCGCAGCAACGACTACGCCGTCATCGCCGGCCTCGTACGCTCCGGCCTGGGCGTCGCGCTGGTCCCGGCGCTCGCGTACGCGCCGGGCGAGGGCGTGGTCGCGGTCCGGCTGGATGCCATCGCGGCCCGCAGGCGGATCGCGGCCGTGCACCGGAGCACGAATCCGGCGGTGACCGGCGCGGTGTGGTCCCTGTGCCAGGCCGCGGCGCGGCTGGGCGAGGATCTTCCCAGCGTAAGAACTTCTTGGGGCATGCCGACAGATAGCGGTGCTTGACCGCTTCCTCCAACTATGTCCGATCCGCGATCCTGGATGCGGTAGCCGGCGAAAGGAACGATCAATGGGACGTGTGCTGCCCAAGCATGCCTCCGTGGTCATCATCGGGGGCGGCGCCATGGGCGTCAGCTCGGCGTACGCACTGGCCGCGGCCGGGGTGCGCGACGTGGTCCTGATCGACAAGGGGCCGCTCGGGTCCGGCTCGACCTCGAAGGCGGCCGGGGGCGTGCGCGCGCAGTTCTCCGACCGGGTGAACATCGAGCTCGCCGTACGCAGCCTGGAGACGTTCGAGACCTTCCCCGAGCGCTTCGGGCAGGAGATCGACCTGCACAAGCCGGGCTACCTGTTCCTGCTCGACTCACCGGAATCGGTCGCCGAGTTCGAGAAGAACGTCGCGCTCCAGAACGACCTCGGCGTGCCCAGCCGGATGGTCTCCGTGCCGGAGGCCATGGAGTTGTCGCCGCTGATCGACGCCGACGCGCTGCTCGCCGCCGCCTACTCCCCCACCGACGGCCACTGCACGCCCGAGTCCGTGGTGCTCGGCTACGCGGGCGCGGCCCGGAGGCTGGGCGCGCGGCTGCTGCCCGGCTGCGCCGCGACCGGCATCGAGACGGCGGACGGCCACATCGTCGCGGTCCGGACCGAGGGCGGCCGCATCGAGACCGACACCGTGATCTGCGCGGCCGGGGCCTGGTCGCAGGCCGTCGGCGAGTGGGTGGGCGTGGATCTGCCGGTGACCCCGCTGCGCAGGCAGATCCTGGTCACCGAGCCGGTTCCCGACCTGCCGCCGATGGCGTTCACCATCGACTTCGGCACCACGTTCTACTTCCACCGCGAGGGTCCCGGGCTGCTGCTGGGCATGTCCGACCCCGAGGAGACCCCGGGGTTCAAGCTGGACCGGTCCGACGCCTGGCTGCCGAGGCTGGGCGAGGCCATGGCCCGCCGCGCCCCGGCGCTGATGGAGACCGGCATCGCCACCGGCTGGGCCGGCCTGTACGAGGTGACGCCGGACCACAACGCGCTCATCGGGACCGCCCCGGACGTCGACGGGTTCATCTACGCCACCGGCTTCTCCGGCCACGGCTTCCTGATGTGCCCGGCCGTCGGCGAGGTGGTACGCGACCTTTACCTGGGCCGGACGCCGTTCGTGGACGTCTCCGGCTTCGACGCGGGCCGCTTCGCCCTGTCCGGGGCCAGGCCCGAGCTCAACATCGTCTGACCGAGGGAGATCTTTGATGGTGACCACGCTGCCCGGCGCCGGCGAGCTGGCCGCGATGGCGCGCGAGACGGCCAAGCGCTGCGGTGTGGACGTGGACGCGCTGGGCGGCGGGGTCACGACGACCTCGCCGATCAACGGCGCGCCGCTGGCCACCGTGGACTGGGCGGAGGCGGAGGCCGTGGACGCCGCCGTGGCGCGGGCCCGCGAGGCGTTCCTGGCCTGGCGCGCCGTCCCCGCACCCGTCCGGGGCGCGCTGGTCAAGCGGCTCGGCGAGCTGCTGACCGAGCACAAGCCGGACCTCGCCACACTGATCAGCCTGGAGGTCGGGAAGATCACCTCCGAGGCGCTGGGCGAGGTCCAGGAGATGATCGACATCTGCGACTACGCGGTGGGCCTGTCCCGCCAGCTGTACGGGCGCACGATCAGCTCCGAACGGCCCGGCCACCGGCTCATGGAGACCTGGCACCCGCTCGGGGTCGTCGGCGTGATCAGCGCGTTCAACTTCCCCGCGGCGGTCTGGTCGTGGAACACGGCCATCGCCCTGGTGTGCGGCGACCCGGTCGTCTGGAAGCCGTCGGAGCAGGCGCCGCTGACCGCCCTGGCCTGCGCGGCGCTGCTGGACCGGGCCGCGGCCGAGCAGGGCGCGCCCGCCCACCTGAGCCAGGTCCTTGTCGGCGGTCCCGGCCTCGGCGAGGCGCTCGTCGACCACCCGGGGATCGACCTGGTCAGCGCCACCGGCTCGACCCGCATGGGCCGCGCGGTGGGGCCGCGTGTGGCCGCCAGATTCGGGCGGTCGCTGCTGGAGCTGGGCGGGAACAACGCGGCCGTGGTGTGCCCGTCGGCGGACCTGGACCTGGCCGTGCGCGGCATCGTGTTCTCGGCGGCGGGCACGGCGGGCCAGCGGTGCACCACCATGCGCCGCGTCATCGCCCACACCGGCGTCGCTGACGCGCTCGTCGAGCGCCTCGCCGGCGCCTACGCGCGGCTGCCCATCGGCAACCCGCTCACGTCCGGCACCCTGGTCGGACCGCTGATCAACGAACGCGCGCACGCGGCCATGCGGGACGCGCTGGACGCCGCCGTGGAGCAGGGCGGCACGCTGGTGGCCGGCGGCGGGCGCCGACTCGCCGACCAGGCGCCGGACGCCTACTACGCCGAGCCTGCGCTGGTGCGGATGCCGGCGCAGACCGCGATCGTGGCCCGGGAGACGTTCGCGCCCATCCTGTACGTCATGCCGTACGACTCCCTGGAGGAGGCCATCGCGCTCAACAACGCGGTGCCCCAGGGGCTGTCGTCCAGCATCTTCACCCGCGACCAGGCCGAGGCCGAGCTGTTCGTGTCGGCCGAGGGCTCCGACTGCGGCATCGTCAACGTCAACATCGGCACCTCCGGGGCCGAGATCGGCGGGGCGTTCGGCGGCGAGAAGGAGACCGGAGGCGGCCGCGAGTCGGGCTCGGACGCCTGGCGCGGCTACATGCGCCGGGCCACGAACACGATCAACTACTCCGGCGAGCTGCCACTCGCCCAGGGAGTCGAGTTCACCGTCTGACAGCCGCCCCGCGTCCCCGCGTCCGATGCGTGTCGCGGGGCCGGGCGGCTCGTCGCGGGCCGGTTCCCGCGCGTCATGGGCAGGTGCTCAGGACCCGTTCCAGACCGGCACGTCCTCGACGTCGCGGGCGCCGCGCAGCGCCGACCAGACCGGCACCGGTGACAGGGCGATGATCGCGCCGGCCAGCCAGAGCGTCGGCCGCTCCCCGATCGTCTCCCCGAGAACCCCGCCCAGCAGGGCGCCCAGCGGGAACAGGCCCATCATCAGGAAGCGCATGGTGGCGTTGACCCTGCCCAGCATGCGTTCGGGGCACAGGCGCTGGCGCAGGCTGACGTTGGTGACGGCGTACACGATCTGCCCCAGCTCGCCGGCGGCCGTGCCGAGCGCCAGGAGGACGATCGCCCAGCCGGGCTGGGCGAGGGGCGCGAGCATCGCGATCGGGCCGGTCACGGCCAGGGACAGCCAGATGATCCGTGCCGAGCCGGCGCGCCGGGCGAGGCGGGTGGTGAGGGCCGCGCCGGTCGCCGCGGCCACCGAGCCGGCGGTGAGGACGAGCCCGATGGCGGCGGGCGACAGGCCGAGCGTGCGGACCATGAAGACGAAGCTGACCGCCGAGGCGATCGCGAAGGAGAAGTTGCCGGCCGCGCTGCTGATCGCGGTGGCGCGCAGGAGCCTGGTCCGGGCCACGAACGCCAGGCCCTCCCCGATCGCGGCCCCGAGCCGGGCCGGCCGCGGGGACGGGGCCGGCTCGCGGGTCCGGATCGCCAGCAGGGACGCGGCGGAGACGGCGAACGTGACGGCCTGGACCAGGACGACGTTCGCGGCGCCCAGCAGGGTGACCGCCCAGCCTCCGGCCCCCGGCCCGGCCACCTGGCCGCAGGCGCGGACGGTCTCCATGGCCGAGTTGCCGGCGAGCAGGTCGCCCCGGCCGACGACCGACGGAAGGTAGCTCTGGTAGCCGACGTCGAAGAAGACCCTGGCGACGCCGGCCAGCAGTGACACGATCACCAGCTGCGCGATGGTGAGCCGGCCGAAGAGGGCGGCGAGGGGGATCGTGGCCAGGAGCACGGCGCGGGCCAGGTCACTGGCGACGAGGACGGGCCTGCGCCGCCACCGGTCGATCCACGCGCCGGCCGGCAGGCCGATCAGCGCGAAGGCGATCGTCCCCGCCGCCGTGACGAGCCCGAGCTGCAGCGGCGAGGCGCCGAGGGTGACGACGGCGAGCAGCGGGATCGCGACACCGCTGACCTGTGCGCCGAGCTGGCTGGTGGTCTGCCCGAGAAGGAGGAGCAGGAAGTCGCGCCGCCGGAACGGCGAGCCGCTGGACATGAGGAGTCTCCAGAGAGCCGGTGGGTGAGCCCCACCCGCAGCTCCGAAGGCGTCGCTAGGGGTGGGGGACGTTACCGGCCGCTCTGCTGTCCGTCAAGCGGGCGCGGGACGGCCTGACCACGTCAGCCGCTGCCCGATCCGGGGCGCGGGTCGTCAGAGGTCCGGAGATAGCCGTGGGCGACGATGTGAGAGGCGCGGCGGGCGTAGAGGCCGGGGTCGTCGGGCGCGACGGTGGACAGGCCGTCCACGTAGCGGTTGTACATGCAGAACGCGGCGGCGATCAGCACCGTGTCGTGGATCTCGGCGTCGGTGGCCCCGGCCTTCCTGGCCGCCGCGACGTCCTCGGGGGTGACGGCTGTGCCGCCCCGCTGTACGGCCGCCGCGATGCCGAGCAGGGCCCGCAGCTTGTCGGAGATGGGGGCGGTGCCGGGAGCCGAGCAGGCGTGGGCCACGACCGGTTCGCCTCCGGGGAGCTGGGCGGCGGCGAACGCCCCGTGCGACATCGCGCAGAAGCGGCACCCGTTGAGCGTGGAGACGTAGGAGGCGATGAGCTCGCGCTCGCCCCGCGACAGGGTGTTGTCGCCGCGCAGCAGGACCTCGGCCAGCTCGTTCAGCACCCTGCCCGTCTCGGGACGGTATTGCAGCAGCCCGACGATGCCCGGCGCGTCGTTGCCCAGCTCGATGTGCGGCATCGGTTTCCTCCCGAGGAGCGTGGGGTCGTGGATCACCTCCTCCTTACCTCACGGCGGGGTACGGCGGAAAGGCCCGAGCCGTGCAGCCTGCGCCGGTCGGCCGCACGTCATCAGGCGGCGTAGTTGCGGACGAGGCGGAGGGCGTCGGCGGCCTGCGGCCCCTCGGCGACGAGACCGGTCTGCTCGGGCGTGAGCCGCCGGGCGCCGACCCGGCAGAACTCCGAGGCCAGGCCGGTGATCTGGTTGGGGGCGTCCGGGTCGCCGAAGGTCCAGCGGCTTCCGTCCGGCGCGGTGAGGTCGCAGAACACCGGGGCGTCCGGGAGCCCGGCGACGGCGAGGGCGTAGGGCAGGGTGCGGTGGGCCAGCCAGGCCACGTGCCGCAGCCGGGCTGTGTCCGGGTACGGAATGCCCAGCGGGACGGTGATGTCCAGGGCATGGGCCCAGTGTTCGGCGATCCTGGTGGTGGCGAGCGTACGCGGGGACAGCGGGGTCCGTACCCAGGACAGGCGCGTGCCCGGCGGGTGGGCGCGCAGCGCGCCCGGAGTGGCGAAGGCGGCCTTGCGCCAGCGCGCCAGCAGGTCGGCCGGGGTCATCCCGCGCTCGGCGGCGACCATGTCCTCCGCCATGCCGTCCACGGTGGTCTCGCCGTCCGGCAGGAAGGCCCGCGCCTCCGTGATCGCGGGACCGGTGACCGCCTCTTCGGTCTGGGCGAGGTGCAGGACGACGTCGGAGACCGTCCATCCTTCCGCGGCGGAGGGCTGGGACCACTGATCGGGGGTCAGGGACTCCAGAACCGCGTCGAGCTGGTGATACTCCGCGGCCAGATCATCGAAGACGTCCGTCATCACCCCATTCTACAGAATTATGTTCGGTTCAGGCATGAGATGTTCCGGAGAAAGGGGACTCCAAGGGAGAACCCGGCCGTAGCGGACGAGCTCGCCGTAGTGGTCCGGGTCGACGGGGCCGAGCGCGAGGTCGAGGAGGGGGACGGCGGCCTGCGCGGGAGTGGCGGCACCGCTGACGTCCCACCACAGCGCGGAGGTCGGGGTGTTGATCATCCCGGGGCAGGTGGAGGCGAGGAGGATGCCGCGGCGGGCGTCCTCGGCCCGCCGCTGCCCGGCGAGGGCGCGTACCGCGGCGACCAGGGCGATCTTGGAGGGGATGTTGACGAAGCCGGGCCAGGCGCCGGCGCGGGCGCTGCCGTCCTTGACGGCGTCGCGCCACGCCGCCACCTGCTCGTCCACCTCGTCGAGCGACGTCAGGCCGGCGAAGCGGTCGTGCAGCACGGGCGCCAGGTAGTGCAGCGTGCCCAGCGTGCTGGCGACCACGACGAGCCGCCCGCCGTCGCGCAGCAACGGGGCGAAGGCCCGCATGAGCCGGGTGGTCCCGAAGTTGTTCACCTCGACATAGGACTCGATGATCGCGCGGGGGTCGTCGTCGGGCCCGATGCGCATGACGGCGTTGCCGAACACGACGTCGACGCCGCCGTGCCGCTCCCGTAGCCGGTCGGCGAGCTTGGCGGCGGCCTCGTGCTCGGCCACGTCGAGAACCTCGCCGAGCACCCGGGCGCCGGCGCCGGGCATGGCATCGACGGCGTGTGCCACGCGGCCGGCGTCGCGGCCGGTGAGGTAGACGGTGTCCGCCGGACCGAGCCGCCGCGCCAGTCCTTCGACCAGGGCCAGCCCCAGTCCCTGCGTCGCGCCGGTCACGAGGGCGACCTTGGGCGTGGTGGTCATGGGCAATCCTTCCCATCGGTACGGAGGAGCGGCGGCGTGCGCACGCCGCCCGGCTCAGGTTAGGAAGGCTCAGCCCATGCGACCAGCGAAAGTTCATCAAGCGTGGTATGCGTAACTGTCATGGCCCTCACCGACGCCTCCCTCACCGCGCTGCGGGTCTTCCGCGAAGTGGCCGAGCGCGGCACGCTCACCGCGGCGGCGACCGCCCTCGGCTACACGCAGTCCGCCGTCTCCCGGCAGATCGCCTCGCTCGAACGCGCCGCGGGCGCGCCTCTCCTGGAGCGCCGCCACGACGGCGTCCGCCTGACGGCCGCGGGACGCGTCGTGCTGCGCCGCGCGGCCGCCGTGGTCGATCAGGTCGACGCCGGGTCGCGCGAGCTGGCCGGCCTGCCCGGCGAACCGAGCACGGTCCGTCTCGGCTGGTTCGCCAGCGCGGGCGCCGTCGTACTGCCCCGAGCCCTGGCCGTCCTGCGGCAGACGCACCCCGCGATCACCGTCAACAGCCGGGAGGGCAGCACGGCGGCGCTGGTCCGCGCCCTGCGTGCCGGCACGCTGGACCTCGCGCTCCTGGCCTGGATCCCGCCGTACCGACCGCTCGACACCGAGGCGCCGCTATTGGAGCTGCAGCTCCTCAGCGAACGCAGCCTCCGCGTGGCCGTACCGGCCTCCCACACTCTCGCGCGCGGCGATTACATCGATGTCGCCGACCTGCACGGACAGCGCTGGATCGCCGGCCCGCCCGCCCCGGCCGGCGACAGCGTCACGTTGGTCGTCTGGCCAGGCCTGGACGAGCGCCCCGAGATCGCCCACGTGGCCCGCGACTGGCTGGCCAAACTCAACCTCGTCGCCGCCGGCTGCGGCCTGACCACCGTCCCCGTCGCGGTCGCCGCCGCCGTGCCGCCCGGCGTACGCGTCCTCCCGGTACGGGGCGGGCCGCGGGAGCAGCGGCGGCTCCTGCTGGCCAGGCTGCCCGGCCCGCTGCCGGAGCCGGCGGCCCGCCTCGCCCAGGCGCTCCGCACGGCGGCACTCGCCCCATAGCCGGAGAAGGACCGGGGCCCGCGGAGGCCGGCCGCCGATCGTCCCATATCCATATGTGCATGATTTGAGGAAGATTCGCGGCTCCGTACGTACCTCATCCCGCAAGCATCCGGTTTCGGGAGGTACGTATGCACCGCAGAGTCGCCCTGCTCTCCGCCGCCGCGCTCACCGTGGCGGGCGCCCTGGTCCCCGCGGGCGCAGCCCAGGCCAGTGCCTCGACCGGCCTCGACCACCCCAGGCCCGTCAGCTGGTCCGGCGCGGACTCCTGGCAGGAGCGCAAGACTGTGACGGGGTACTGGACGTCGCAGCGCATGCTGGCGGCGCAGCCTTTGTCAGCGCCCGCCCCGCGACGCGCCGGCCAGTCGAGTGGTCCCTCCGTGGGCGACCCGTGGGCGACCCGCAGCAGCGCGACCCGCCGAAGCTCGTGGTCGTTCGGCGGGGCGTCCATGAAGACCACGCAGGACACCCCGTATTCGGTGCGGCCCGTTTCGGCCACGGACTCGCAGCAGCAGCAGCGGTCCCTGGTGCCCAACAGCCCCGGCCTGCGGTGGACCGACGGCGGCGCGGTCGTGCGCACGGTCGGCAGGGTGTTCTTCACCACGGCGGACGGGCGCGCGTCCTCGTGCTCGGGGACGGCCGTGACCAGCGCCAACGAGAGCGTCGTGATGACCGCCGGGCACTGCGTGCGGCTGAACGGGGCCGCACACCGGAACTGGGTGTTCGTCCCCGGGTTCGACCGCGGCCGCCGCCCGTTCGGCACCTGGGTGGCCACCAGGCTGCTCACGACCCAGCAGTGGAACGCTCGAGAGGACATCAACTTCGACGTCGCCGCGGCCGTGGTGGCGCCTCTGCAGGGGCGGTCGCTGACCGACGTCGTGGGCGGCCAGGGGGTGGCGTTCAACCAGGCCAGGCGGCGGCAGATGTTCTCCTTCGGCTATCCGGCGGCGGAACCGTTCGACGGGTCGAGATTGATCTACTGCAGCGGGCGCGCGTTCGACGACACCGTCCAGACCAGGGATCTCGGGCTGCGCTGCAACATGACCGGCGGGTCGAGCGGCGGCCCGTGGTTCCAGGCCTTCGACGAGTCGACCGGGCAGGGCTGGCTGAACTCCGTCAACAGCTTCAAGTACAACTTCGCCCCCGACTTCATGTTCGGTCCCTTCTTCGGGAACGAGGCGATGGCCGTCTACCAGGCCGCGCAGAACACCAACGCGCTCTGAGCCGCTGCCCGGCGGCGGCCGCGCGTGCCCGGTCGAGGCCGCCGCCCACCGCAGGCGCGCACGCTCCGGGCAGGTGCCGAGCCGGCATGCCCCGCCCCGGCCATGCCCGCGGAGGAATGACTCACCGGGCGGCGGCGCGGCCGGCCTGGCGGCCGGAGAACAGGCAGCCCCCGAGGAACGTGCCCTCGAGCGCGTTGTAGCCGTGCACCCCTCCGCCGCCGAACCCGGCCACCTCCCCCGCCGCGAACAGCCCCTCGATCGGACGGCCTGCCAGGTCCAGGGCGCGCGAGTCCAGGTCGGTCTGGATGCCGCCGAGCGTCTTGCGGGTCAGGACGTGCAGCATGACGCCGACCAGCGGCCCGGCGGCCGGGTCGAGGATCCGGTGCGGCGTGGCGACGCGGCCCAGCCGGTCGCCGACGTAGCGGCGGGCGTTGCGGATGCCCTGGATCTGGGCGTCCTTGCTGTAGGGATTGGCCAGCTGGAGGTCGCGCGCCACGACCTGGCGGCGGATGAGCGCGGGGTCTAGCAGCGGCTCCGGGGTCAGCTTGTTCATCCCGGCCACCAGCTCCTCCAGCGTCGGGGCGACGACGAAGTCGGCGCCGTGCCGCTTGAAGGCCTCCACCGGGCCGGGCGCGCCCTTGCCGACCAGGCGCTCGCGGAAGAAGGCCCGGCGGTCCTTCGCCGTGATGTCGGGGTTCTGCTCAGAGCCCGACAGCGCGAACTCCTTTTCGATGATCTTCTGGGTGAGCACGAACCAGGAGTGGTCGTGCCCGGTGCCGCGCAGGTGCCGCAGCGTGGCCGTCGTGTCGTAGCCCGGCAGGCAGGGGTCGGGCAGCCGCCGGCCGAGCGCGTCGAACCACAGGGAGGAGGGCCCGGGCAGGATCCGGATGCCGTGTCCGGGCCAGATCGGGTCCCAGTTGCGCACGCCCTCGGTGTAGTGCCACATGCGGTCGCGGTTGACCAGCCGCGCCCCGGCCCCGGCGCCGATCTCCAGCATGCGTCCGTCGACGTGGGCGGGCACGCCGGTGAGCATGCTCTCCGGCGCGGGGCCCAGCCGCTCCGGCCAGTAGCGGCGCACCAGGTCGTGGTTGCCGCCGATCCCGCCGCTCGTGATGATCACCGCCGGGGCGGTGAGCTCGAAGTCGCCGACCCGGTCGCGGTTGGACGTGACACCGCGCGGCGAGCCGTCCTCGGCCAGCAACGTGCCGCGCACCCCCTGGACGGCGCCACCGGACACGATCAGCTCGTCCACCTGGTGGCGGTGGTGGAAGGCGACCAGCCCCTCGGCGGCGGCCCCCCGGACGCGGGCCACGAACGGCTCGAGCACGCCGGGGCCGGTGCCCCAGGCGACGTGGAAACGCGGCACGGAGTTGCCGTGCCCGTCGGCGCGCAGGCCGCCGCGCTCCGCCCAGCCGACGGTGGGCAGCAGCTTGACGCCGAGGCGGTCCAGCCAGGCACGCTTCTCCCCCGCGGCGAACTCGACGTACGCCCGCGCCCAGCGCACGGCCCAGGAGTCCTCGTCGTCGAGCCGGTCGAACTGGGCACTGCCCTGCCAGTCGCTCCAGGCCAGTTCGACGGAGTCGCGCACGCCCAGCCGCCGCTGCTCCGGCGTGTTCACCAGGAACAGGCCGCCGAAGGACCAGTGCGCCTGACCGCCGAGGTTGGCGGCGCTCTCCTGGTCGACCAGGGCGACCTTCTTGCCCTTGGCGACGAGCTCACAGGTCGCCACCAGCCCGGCCAGGCCGGCTCCGACGACGATGACGTCAGCGTTCATACAGCGGTGATCCCGTCCGTCAGTGCTTCGCGATGAACGGGAGACTACCGCGCGACGCACATGGACTCGTGGACAGGCGTGTGATGGGTGGCGTGCCGGGTAGCGGGGCCCGGGAGGGGGTGACGCGACGTGTACGACCAGGTCGCGATCGTCACCGGGGCCGACTCGGGCATCGGCAAAGCCACCGCCGTGGCCCTGGCGGAGCAGGGGTTCGACGTCGGCATCACGTACCACAGTGACCGCGACGGCGCGGAGGAGACGGCCGGGCTGGTCCGCGGACTCGGCAAGGCCCCGGCGGTGCGCCGGCACGACCTGACCGATCCTGAACGGGCCGCGGCCGTCGTGGACGAGCTGGCCGAGGAGCTGGGCGGGATAGGCGTGCTGGTCAACAACGCCGGTACCGGCACCGCCGAGCCGCTGCTGGAGATGGGCTACGAACGGTGGCGATCGGTGCTGGCGGTGGATCTCGACGGCGCGTTCCTGTGCGCCCAGCGAGCCGCCAGGCGCATGGTCGCGGTCGGCCGGGGCGGCCGCATCGTCAACGTGACCAGCGTGCACGAGGAGTATCCGCGGGTGGGAGCGGGGCCGTACTGCGCGGCCAAGGGCGGGCTGCGCATGCTCAGCCGCGTCCTGGCGCTGGAGCTGGCCGAGCACGGCATCACCGTGAACACCGTGGCGCCCGGCGAGATCGCCACCCCGATGACCGGCCAGGAGGACGTGCCGCCGCAGACCGGCAGCCGGCCGGGCTATCCCATCCCCCGGCCGGGCGACGCCCGGGAGGTCGCCGCGGTCGTGGCCTTCCTCGCCGGTCCCACCGCCTCGTACGTCACGGGCGCGACGGTGTTCGTCGACGGCGCCCTGGGGCTGATGGGGCCGCAGGCCGCGGGGGCGCTCGGCTCGGGCGAGTGGCGCAGCGGCTGACGCCCCCGGTCAGTCCTGCAAGGCCGCCCGGAGCTTGGCGAGCACGGCGCGGAGGATGCGGGAGACGTGCATCTGCGAGATGCCGAACTCGGCGGCGATCTCGGACTGGGTCATGTTGCCGTAGAAACGCATGAGGAGGATTTTCCGCTCCCGGTCCGGGAGCGCGTCGATGAGCGGCTTGATCGCGTACCTGCCCAGCATGTCGTCCAGCGAGTCGTCCTGCGCGGGCAGGAAATCGCCCAGGTCGGCCGCGTCCTCCTCGCCGCCGACCGGCGCGTCCAGCGACAGCGTGTTGTACGCGGACGACGCGTCGAGCGTGAGCAGCACGTCCTCCTGCGAGATGCCCATCCTCTCGGCCAGCTCCGCGACGGTCGGCGAGTGGCCGAGGGTCTGCGTGAGCTCGGCGGTGATCTTGTTGAGCTCCAGCCGGCGCTCCTGGTACACGCGCGGCACCCTGATGGCCCAGGTCCGGTCGCGGAAGTGCCGCTTGACCTCACCCACCATCGTGATCATCGCGTAGCCGCGGAACTCGTGACCGAGGTCCGGGTCGAATCCGTTGATGGCCTTCATCAGGCCGACGTACGCCGCCTGGCGCAGGTCCTCCATGGGTTCGCCACGGTAGTAGTAGCGGCGGGTGATCTCGTTCACCAGGCCGGCGTACATGTCCACCAGGCGCTCGCGGATGCGGACCCGCTGCAGCTCGCTCGTCTCCGGCCGGTTCATCTCGGCCAGGAGCTGCTCGGCGGTCATTTCCTCGAGTGCGATCTCCAGGACTGCCATCTCATACTCCGAGAGTAAGTCTCAGGCGCCCCTGCACATGGAAAAGTCCAGGCAGAGGCACACCACGTTTTCGCGTGAGTCGAAGCCCTCTGCTGGACTTCGGAGTCGGTAATTCCCCATCAACCCCGACTTACCACCATATTATGTCACAAAAAGATCACGTCCGCACGTCCGCACGCGACCGGGCACGATCGGCAAACCGGGGGCCCGATAGCGCGGATTCGCCGTACGGCGGCGCCTCGGCGCGAACCACCGGGCCGGTTTCCTCGATTTCCGCTTCGCGGGGTGGACGGCCCTCCCTCGTCGGCGGAGAGTGGCTGGTGGACTCTCACCTCACAGCCGGCGCGGGCCCACCGGTCTCCCGCGCCCCTGACACCGAGGAGGAAGTATGCCCGCGACCCACCACGCCGAGCATGTCGGGAGCCTTCTGCGGCCGCCCGAGCTGCTGCAGGCCAGGGAGGCGCACGACCGGGGCGAGCTTACCGGCGAGCAGCTGGCGAAGCTGGAGGACGACGCGGCGCTGGCCGCGATCGAGCTTCAGCGCGAGGCCGGGATCGAGGTCTTCACCGACGGCGAGATGCGGCGGGCCACGTGGATGGCCGGGCTGCTGGAGTCGCTGGGCGGTGTGGTGCCCGTGGAGCCGCCCACGTCGGCGTGGTTCCGGGACGACGGCACGATGCCGGCGCCCGAGGAGACCGCGTTCCGGATGGTGGCGGCCAAGGACAAGATCACTCAGAAGGCGCACCTCACCGCGGTCGAGGCCGACTTCATGTCCCGCCACGCGCCCGGCCAGTTCAAGATCACGATGATGAGCTCCTCGATGGGCAACCTCCTGTGGCGGCCGGACATCAGCCGGCCCGCCTACCCCACGCCCGCCGACATGATGCGCGACCTGGTCGCGTTACGGATCAAGGAGATCGAGGGCCTGCTGGACCGCGGGGTGAACTGGATCCAGCTCGACTCGCTCAGCTACAACTTCGTCATCGACCCGGACTTCCGCGCCCGCATGTTCGGGCCCGCCGGGCCGAGCCCGGAGGACGTGCTCAACGCGACGGTGGCGATCGACACCGAGCTGGTGCGCGCGACCAAGGCCATGAACCCCGAGGTCACGGTCGGGATGCATATCTGCAGGGGCAACAACCGCAGCGCGTGGATGTCCAAGGGCGGCTATGAGCCGGTCGCCGAGCGGCTGTTCGGGGAGGTCCCGGTGGACCGGTTCCTGCTCGAGTACGACACCGACCGGGCGGGCGGGTTCGAGCCGCTGCGCTTCGTCCCCGAGGGCACCACCGTCGTCCTGGGGCTGATCTCGTCGAAGACCCCGACGCTGGAGTCCCAGGACGACCTGCGCCGCCGGATCGACGAGGCGGCGGCGTACGTGCCGCTGGAGAACCTCGCGATCAGCCCGCAGTGCGGCTTCGCCTCCACGGCCAGGGGGAACCTGCTCACCGTCGACGAGGAGCGGCGCAAGCTGGAGCTGGTCGTGGACACCGCCCAGAAAGTCTGGGGCTGAGACCAGGAGCGGACGGAGCCGGCTGAGGTCCGTGCCGGGATTCTCGCTCCCCGGGCTCAGTGCGAACTCGTCTCCCGGGACGGGCCGGCAGGACGTGCGCGCCAGAGGTCGTGCTGGGTGAACAGGTCGATCAGCATGCGGACGGGCAGGTTGGCCTCGGTCGGGTAGCGGAAGCTCTGATCGAGGTTGAGGCTGTAGCGGTTGCGCCGCCCCACCCGCTCGCGTGTCAGGTAGCCCGCCTCGTGCAGGTCCGACACGATGCCCTGGACGGCGCGCTCGGTGATGCCGATGCTGGCGGCGATGTCGCGCAGCCGCGCCTCGGGATCACGGGCGATCTCCAGCAGGACCCTGGCATGGTGAGTGAGAAAGGTCCAGGAGGAGGAAGGACGATCGTCATAGGTGGTCATCGGATCTCACGCTTCTGGCCTCAGGCAAGGCCTCAGCCCTCCCATCGAGACATGAGGCTCTTTCCCGAAGAATCCTATAGCGAAGTCTTCTTCTGGCATCTGCCTCGCGGATGAATGTTCCTGCGTCACTGGGGCGGGATACGGGCCGGCGCGGATGTTTTGGTGCCCGAAGCCGGGTATGACCTTGTCCGGAATCGTGCGGACATCGACGTCGGACGACATCGTCAGGGCCGAAGGGAGATCCACATGGAACGAACGGGTATCGACAGCCGGCGAACCGGTGCGGGCACCGGGCATGTCTCCTGCACCCCTGCTCCAGCCGCCCAGCTCTTCGAGATCGCCGTGCTCGACTCCACCGGCGAGGAGGGGCAGGGGCGCTGGCACACGATCGGCTGGGGCGTCGATCGGGTGCACGCCGACAGCATCGCCGAGTCGTTCGTCACCCGTTCCACGCACCCGTACGACGTGGCCCGGATCCGGCACAACGGCCACCTGGTCGGCGAGCACCGTCGCCCGGCCGAGTAAGGAGACACGCCTGCTCAGCCCCCCGGCCTTTCGAACGGCGGCACCTGCATGAGCCGCATCAGCCGGCGCATCTGGCGCGGGGTGTTCCGTATGCGGGCACCGCCCTTCCCGGCGAACGCGGCCAGCGCCCGGATCCCCGTGACGTCGGTGAAGGAGACCCGCCCGATGTCGACGACGAGGTCGCGGTCGATCCTCCGGGCCTGCTCCAGCGTGCCCAGCAGCTCGGTGCTGTTGGTGCTGTCGATCTCGCCGGTGACCCGGATCAGCGAGGGGCCCGGCCGCACGGTGCAGGTGACGCGTACGAGGTGGTCGGCGTACAGCAGTTGCTCGATGGCGACCGCGGGGTCGCCAACGCCTGTCGCCTCCGTCTGCCCTTGCGCCTTCCCGCCCCGCCGGCCCTTAGGACGCCGCGAACCGAAAGCGACGTGCGCCCGGATGGGGTGCGGAGCATCCGACATCACAGCCTCCCTGCCCACAACGGAAGGACCGGGTCTAGGTCCGGTAAGTTCAAGGTAACTTAAGATGAAGAATACCGGAATAACTTTTCTGTAGAAAGTCTTCCTTTGTGCAGCCGGTCCTGCACGAGCAGTTCAGCCGGGCGGCTGTTGCGGCTCGTCGTACTCGATCGCGTAGTCGTGCTGCGAACGGTCCTTCAGTGCGAACGCCGCCACCACGCTGATCACCGCGCATATCGCCATGTAGACGGCGATGGCGAACGAGCTCTGGTACGTGGCGTACAGCCAGACGGCGATCAACGGCGCGGGACCGCCCGCCGTGACCGAGGCCAGCTGGTACCCCAGCGAGGCCCCGCTGTAGCGCAGCCGCCCGGTGAAGCTCTCGGCGATGAACGTGGCCTGCGGGCCGTACTGGATGTCGTGGATCGGCGCGGCCAGCACGATGGCCAGCAGGACCAGCGACGGGACGCGGGTGTCCAGCAGGGGCCAGTAGACGAAGGACCAGACGACCATCGCGGCGGCGCCCACGATGTACAGGCGTCTGCGGCCCACGATGTCGGAGATGTAGCCCCAGAACGGCACGGTGAAGAGCGAGACGACGCCCGCGATGATGACGTACGTGTAGACCTGGCTGGCCTCGAACCCCAGCGTCTTGGTGGCGTACGTCAGGATGAAGACGGTGAAGACGTAGAAAGGCGCCTGCTGGCCGGTGCGCAGCAGCGCGCTCAGCACGATCTCGCGCCAGTTCCTGACGATGACCTCGCGCACGGGGACGCGCTCGACCTTGTTCTCCAGGAGCACCTTGGTGAAGACCGGCGTCTCCAGGATGCCGAGCCTGATGTAGAGGCCGACCGCGGCCATCACGATGCTGAGCAGGAACGGGATGCGCCAGCCCCAGTAGGGGTCGACCGGCTGGAACACCTGCAGCGCCAGGTAGCCCAGCACCAGGCCGACGGGGACGCCGAACTGCGGCCAGCTGCCGAGGAAGCCGCGCCGTCCGCCACGCGACTTGCCCCACTCGGTGGCGAGCAGGACGGAACCGCCCCATTCGCCGCCGACGCTGATGCCCTGGAGCAGGCGCAGCAGGGTGAGCAGGATGCCGCCCCAGATGCCGATCTGTTCGTACGTCGGCACCAGGCCCACCAGGGCCGTGGCGATGCCCATGGTCAGGAGCGTGATGATCAGGGTGGCCTTGCGGCCGATGCGGTCACCGTAGTGGCCGAAGATCGCCGCGCCGATCGGGCGGGCGGCGAAGCCGCCGAAATACGTGCCGAGGGCCAGCAGGAGGCCCGTGGTCGGCTCGCTCGTCGGGAAGAACAGCTCCGCGAAGATGGTGCTGGCGGCGAAGCCGTAGAGGAAGAAGTCGTACCATTCGATCGAGGTGCCCACGGCCGAGGCGATCACCGCCCGGACCAGCTGCCGTCTCTTCTGCTGACCTGTGGCGTCGAGCGCCTGCTCCTCAACCATCTACCGCTCCTCCGGCAGGTCCCGCTTTCCCGTGACGCTACATGAAGGAGTGGTGACGGTCACCTGACAGATTTCGCGCGAAATGGAATGTCCGTCCGGCCGGTCCCGTCGCGGCTTCCGCGTGGGCTGGGTTCAGGGTGATGTCCAGGGGTAGCTCCGGGACAACGAGGGGTGCCGAGAGGAGGGCGAAGCGATGCGTCCCATCGCCTCTGCCGTGATCGCCGTGGCCCTGGCGGCCGCCGCCGGGTGCGCGAACGTGGGAATCGACACCGCGCAGGACGCGCCGCAGAACGAAGGCGCCAACGCCGATGTCGGAGGCGTCCTGCACATTCGCAACGCCTTCCTGCTGGGCGGCACGGACCCGGCCTCGCCCGCTCCGCAGCAGGTCCTGTACGCGGTGCTGATCAACGACGGCCGCCAGCCGGCGCGGCTCGAGCGGATCACCGTCGACGGGGGTGGGTCGGTGCAGCTCCCCGGCCCCATCACCGTGCCACCCAACCAGCCCGTCGGCGCCGGCGAGAAGCCCATCGCCACGGTCACCGGGGTACGGGCACGGGGCACCACCGTGCCGATGACCTTCGCCTTCAGCGGCGCCGAGCCCGTACGCCTGAACGTGCCGATCAAGGAGCGAACGGGCCAGTTCTCGCACCTCACCCCTTCGCCGGCGGGATCGCCCTCCCCCACGGGCCCGGGCACCGCGCCCCCGAGCCCGACGCCCGCCACCACGCCGCCGTCCCCGTCCCCGGCCACCACGCCTACGGGCACCGCGTCACCGAGCCCGTCGCCGACGTCGTAGCCCCGTCCTCACCTGGCCGGCCCGACACCACCGGCTCGTGCCGCTTCCCGCGCCGGGTGGTCAGGGGGCGGTGTCCGTCCAGCCTCGGAGCACATCGACCATGTTCGACTCGGCGGCCACGATCCGGTAGGGCTTGGTGAAGTCGATCGGGGCCGTCTTCAGCGGCGCGCTCCGGCCGAGGGCGGCGGAGATCCGGGCGCCGGAGATCACGGGCTTGGCCGCCGGCGTCGCCTGGTCGGTCACCGACGGCAGGCCGGTCTTGCCGTCTTTCGCCGCCCACCGGGTGGTCCACGCGCCCTTCGCGCCGGTGATCGACAGGATCGCCGTCTTGCCTCCCTGCTCGACGGAGACGGCCCAGTGGCGGCGGCTGTTCCCCTCCGAGGGCACTGCCGCGGGGATGGCGCCGGCGGTGGTGAAGTCGATGGTCACCCCTTCCTTGCCGGCCTTCGTGGCGGCGGCGAGGAGGTCGGCGTACGGCGGCGCCGCCCCCACGGCCGCCTGGTTCTTGACGTCTCCGCGTGCGTCCTTGATGGCCGCGGTCTGGAAGACCGGGTTCGACGCGGGCGCGGGGATGGAGCACTTCAGGTCCGCGCGGGTGGTCATGTCCGGCTTGACCTGGGCCTTCGTCGCGCACGTGGCGTCGCCCATCGCGGTCTGGACGCGGTAACCGCCCTGGGGCAGCGAGAAGCGGAACCCGCGCCGGTCCACGCTCCGGCCGGCCACCCGCCGGCCCTTGTCGGTGTAGACCTCGACGAGGCCTGGCTGGTAGCCGTCCGCGGCGGACAGTCCGGGAGAGGGGCCGCCGAGGTGGATGATGCCGCCGACGAGCAGGCCCGGGGGCGGGGATGGTTCTGATGATTTCGCGGGCGTCCGGGGGGCCTTGGTCGTGTCCGGAGCCGTGGATTTCTCGGGGGCGGCCGAGGGTTCCGGGGGCGTGGGCGTGTCGCGGACCTTGCTGTCCTTGGTGTGAGTCATGGGGTCCAGTGAGGGTTCCGTCGTGGGGGACGGCGTCGGTTCGCCGATGCGGGCCTGGAACGTCGAGGAGGGGGCCGCGTCGTTCCGCATCAAGGTCCAGGACGCCGCCGCGGTGGCGATCACCACGGCGGCGAGCCCGCCTCCCACGGCCACCGCCCGAAGCCGGCCCGGCCCTCCCCCGCGGCCCGGCCCTCCCCCGCGGCGGGCCCCTTCCGCACGGCTCGGCCTTCCGGCACGATCCTGGCCCGGCCCGCCGACCGGAACCCCGCCCGGTCCGATGCCCGGCTCGCCTTCAGGCGCCCTGCCCCGCTCAGCGGCCCTGGCTTGGGGAGGCGTGATCCTGGCGCCGGCGCCGGACGCTGCACCTCGTGAGGTGGACGCCGCTCCTCCGCCCGCGGGCGAAGCCCCGCCCCCGGAGCCGCCGGCCGCCGCCGCTGCCTGCCCGTCCGCCAAGGGACGCCCCTCATCCGGGTCCCCCGCGAGGGCCCGGGCCGCCGTGGCGAACGCGGCGGCGGTCGGCCAGCGGGAAGCCGGGTCCTTGGCCAGGGCACGCATGACGACCTCGCCGACCGCCCGCGGCACGTCGCCGGGCAGCGGCGGAGGCATCTCGTGCAGGTGTTTGAGCGCGATCGCCACCGCGTTCTCGCCGTCGAAGGGCGTCCGCCCCGCCAGGCACTCGTACGCGACCGCCCCCAGCGCGTACACGTCCATCGCCGGGCTGGCCGCGGCACCCTCGGCCTGTTCGGGTGCGCAGTAGGTGGCGGTGCCGAGCACGATGCCCGAGGCGGTCAACCCCAGTCCCTCGGCGGTCCTGGCGATGCCGAAGTCGGTCAGCACGACAGTCCCGTCGGGCCGGATCATGAGGTTGCCGGGTTTGACGTCCCGGTGCACGACCCCGGCCTCGTGCGCGGCCTGGAGCGCGTCGGCGGCCTGCGCGACCAGGTCCATCGTCGGACCGGAGGCGACCCGTCCCCGGCGGGACAGCAGCAGGTGGAGCGGCTCCCCGTCGAGGTACTGCATCACCAGGTACGGTGTGCGCCTGCCGGGCATCTCCGCGATCCCGTAGTCGAACACGGCCACCACGCCGGGATGGTCCACGGTGGCCATCGACCGGGCCTCGGCGTGGAAGCGGGCCGCGAACTCGGGATCGGTGTCCAGCCCCGCCCGTACCGTCTTGACCGCGACCACCCGGTCGAGCAGCGTGTCCCGGGCGCGCCACACCTCGCCGTGCCCGCCGCTGCCGAGCCGTGACAACAGGCGATACCGGCCCGCCAGCGCCGTATCCGGACCGATCATGTTCGTGTGGCCGCCCTTCACTCCGATGTAGAGAGCCCGTTCAATGAAGACGTCCGCGGGAGGCCACCGGTTCGATGATCCGCGACTTTTCGTCCGGCGCCCCAGGTCGGAAGGGCGTCGGGCGTCCGCTCCGCGAGGGACATCACAACACGGCCGAAGAACCTGTGATCGGCCCTAGGCACCGAACCAAGCGCTTGCTACGCTCCGCCCATGGTGTCCACGGTGATCTGGGGTACCGGCAACGTCGGCCGGGCGGCCATCCGGGCCGTCGAGGCCCATCCGGCGCTGAAACTGACGGCCGTCCTGGTCCACGACCAGGGCAAGGCCGGACGCGACGCCGGTGACCTGAGCGGGCTCGGCCACGAGGTGGGCATAGCGGCGACCACCGACGTCGACGCCGTCCTGGCCGGCTCTCCCCGGGCGGTCGTGTACGCCGCCTCCGGCGACATCCGCCCCGACGACGCGCTGGCCGACGTCCTGCGGGCGATCCGCGCCGGCGCCGTGGTCGTCACCCCTTCCCTCTACGCTCTCTACGACCAGCGCAACGCCCCGCCCGAGCTCCGCGAGCGGGTGCTGGCCGCGATCGGCGAGGGCGGCGGCTCACTGTTCGTCTCAGGGGTGGACCCCGGCTGGGGCAACGACGTCCTGCCGCTGCTGATCAGCGGCCTCGGCACCACCGTCGACGCCATCCGCTGCCAGGAGATCTTCGACTACTCCACGTACGACCAGCCCGATTCGGTCCGCTACCTCGTCGGCATGGGACAGCCGATGGACTACGAGCCGCCGATGATCGCGCCGACGGTTCCCGCCATGGTGTGGGGCGGCCAGGTACGGCTGATGGCCAGGGCCCTCGGCGTCGAGCTCGACGAGATCCGCGAGAGCGTGGAGCGCCGCCCGCTCGACGCCACGGTGACCACGGCGTCGATGGGCGCGTTCGAGGCCGGCACGCAGGGCGCGGTGCGCTTCGAGGTGCAGGGCGTAGTCGCCGGCGAACCGCGCATCGTCGTCGAGCACGTCACCCGCATCCACCCGTCCTGCGCGCCCGACTGGCCGTCACCCCTCCAAGGCGACGGGGCGCACCGGGTGATCATCGAGGGCCGTCCGCGCATCGAGGTCACCGTCGAGGCGACGGACGAGGGCGGCAACCGCTCCGCGGGCGGGAACGCCACCGCGGCGGGCCGGCTGGTGAACGCCATCGACTGGCTCGTGGAGGCGGAGCCAGGACTGTACGACGCGCTCGACGTACCGCTGCGCCCGGCGACCGGCAGATTCGCAGGAGGGAACCGCCCGTGATCATCGACATCCCCGAAGGCAAGGACCCCATCGCGTACGTGTGGGGCGAACTGGTCCCCGGCATCGGGACCGCCGCGTCGGGGTTCTCCCTGGCGGTGTACGCCCACACGACGCTGGGCCTGCGCGAGTTCGAGGCCGCGCGGCTGCGGATCGCGCAGCTCAACGGGTGCGTGTTCTGCCTCGGCTGGCGTACCGAGCGAGACGGGCGGAAGGTCGAGGACGGCTTCGCCGACGCGGTGGCCGAGTGGCGCACCACGGACGCCTTCGACGAGCGCACCCGCCTGGCCGCCGAGTACGCCGAGCGGTACGCCCTGGACCACCACGGTCTCGACGAGGAGTTCTGGGCGCGGATGACCACGCACTACAACCAGGCCGAGATCGTGGAGCTGAGCATGAGCATCGGCTCCTGGTGGGCGTTCGGCCGGCTCAACCGCGTACTGGGCCTGGACACGGCCTGCGTGCTGCCCGCCGGCCGGTCCCCCGCCGGCGAACGTCGATGAGAGCGAGGAACCCATGAGTGACACCATCTCTCGGCGTGGCTTCATCGCCGGAGCCGGCTCCGTCCTGGGCGTCGCGGCCCTCGGCGCCCATGCCGCCCCGGCGCACGCCGCCGCCCCGATCGCGAACGGGGCGCACGTCCCGGCCCTGGTGATCGGCACCGGGTACGGCGGCGCCGTGGCCGCGTTGCGCCTGGCCCAGGCGGGTGTGGACGTCCACATGGTCGAGATGGGCATGGCCTGGGACACCCCCGGCTCCGACGGCAAGATCTTCTGCAACACGCGGGAGCCGGACTACCGGTCGTACTGGCTGCGCACCCGGACGAAGGCACCGCTCAACTACTTCCTCGGCTTCCCGATCGACCGGAACATCCCGCGCCACACCGGCGTCCTGGACGCCGAGGAGTTCGCCGGGATCACGGTCTACCAGGGCCGCGGCGTCGGCGGCGGGTCGCTGGTCAACGGCGGCATGGCGGTCACGCCCAAGCGCGAGAACTTCGGCTTCGTGCTCCCGTCGGTGAACGCCGACGAGATGTACAACGTCTACTACCCGCGCGCCAACGCCGGGCTCGGCGTCGCCTCCATCGACCCGGCCTGGTTCGAGACCACCGCCGCCTACCAGTACGCACGGGTCGGCCGCAAGCACGCCCAGCGCTCCGGCTTCCCGTTCGTGTTCGTGCCGGACGTGTACGACTGGGACTACATGAAGAAAGAGGAGGCCGGCACCGTCCCCAAGTCCGCGTTGGCCGGGGAGATCCTCTACGGCAACAACCACGGCAAGAAGTCGCTGCAGCAGACCTACCTCGCCCGCGCCAGGGCCACCGGCAGGGTCGCCGTCTCGCCGCTGCACAAGGTCACCTCCGTCGCCCCGGCGGGCGGCGGCCGGTACGCGGTGGTCATCGAGCAGATCGACACCACCGGAAACGTCACGGCGACCAAGACCGTGACCGCGGACCGGGTGTTCTTCGCCGCGGGCAGCGTCGGCACCAGCAAGCTGCTGGTCAGGCTGAGGGCCACCGGCGCGCTGCCGAACCTGAACGGCGAGGTCGGCAAGGGCTGGGGCGACAACGGCAACGTCATGGTCGGCCGCGCCAACCACATGTGGGACCCGACCGGCAGCCTCCAGTCGTCCATCCCGTGCTGCGGCATCGACAACTGGGCGGCCGGGGGCGCGTTCGCCGAGGTCGCGCCGCTGCCGACCGGGATCGAGACGTACGCGTCGTTCTACCTGTCGATCACCAAGAACCCGAACCGCGCCCAGTTCACCTGGAACGCGGCGGCGGGCAAGGTGGAGCTGAACTGGCAGACCGCCTGGAAGCAGCCGTCCATCGACATGGCCAAGACGATCTTCGACCCGATCAACGCCAAGGAGGGGACGATCTACCGTACCGACCTCTTCGGCGTCTACAAGGTCTGGGGCGACCACCTGACATACCACCCGCTCGGCGGCGCGGTCCTGAACAGGGCCACCGACAATTACGGCCGCCTGACCGGCCACCCCGGCCTGTACGTCATCGACGGGTCGCTGATCCCCGGCAACACCACCGTCAACCCGTTCGTCACGATCACGGCGCTGGCCGAGCGCAACATCGAGAAAATCATTGCAACCGACCTGTGAGGGCTGGCACATCCCGGGTCGGGCGTTCACGATGCAGGGGCCAGATCAACCATCACAGGAAGGTCGAAGCCCATGCGTTTACGTGCCTGGCCGGCGTTGGTGATCATGATCGCCGCCGGCCTGTTCACGGCTCAGCCCGCGGCGGCGGCCCAGGCGGCGGTGGAGTTCTACGCCGACTCGGGGGATTCCTGCCGGCGCGGGGTCACGGAGGGGACCCTGGACTGGGTGGAGGGGCCGGTCGTCCGGCCGACCGTCAAGGTCGAGGGCTACCTGGCCGATGAGGCCCTTCCCTCGACCTGCCAGAGGAGGGACGGAATGTACTCCACCGCCACCTTCACCGCCTACAACGGCACCAAGATCGTCGAGTTCGAGACGTACAAGGCGGACGACGAGCTGGTCAAGTTCTCTTTCGCGCTGTCCGATCCGACGGGGGTCACCGCCATTGACCGCGTGGTCGTGGGGGTGTGCCGCTTCAGCACCTCCCCGATCGGAATCAGCTATTGCGGCCCGCCCGTGGAGTACAAGACGCCTTGAGCGGACATTCGTCCGCTGATCGATCGCAGGAATCGTCGTCGTAACGTCCCCCGCCCGCTGAACCCTCGTATCCGCGGCTGGGGCGGGCACCGCCGTGCCCGTCCCGGCCGCCCGCTGTGCGGACACCAGGCCATCACGGTCTAGAGTCGGATCGGCGGGATCCGAGCAGGGAGGCGTTCCATGGCACGTGCTGACACCGGCCCCGATTTCATCGAGGCGCTGGCCCGCGGCCTCGATGTGATCAGGGTGTTCCGGCCGGGCCGGCCCGTCATGTCCCTGACCGAGGTGGCGACCGCGGCCGGCCTGGCCCGGCCGACGGCCCGCCGCATCCTGCTCACCCTCCAGGAGCTGGGCTACGCCAGGAGCGAGCCGGGTGGCTACGCGCTCACGCCCCGGGTGCTGGAGCTGGGGGTGTCGTACGTGCGGTCGATGGGATTGTGGGAGGTGGCCCGGCCGCACATGGAGCGGCTGGTGGCGCAGACGCACGAGTCGTCGTCCATCGCCCAGCTCGACGGCTCCGACATCGTGTACGTCGCCCGCGTGGCCGTCCCCAAGATCGTCACTCTGTCGGTGCAGATCGGGACCCGGTTCCCGGCCCTGCAGACGTCCCTGGGAAAGGTGCTGCTGGCCGCGCTGCCACCGGACGAGGTGGACCGGGTGCTGGCGGAGCCGAGCCGGTCCGGCGTGCGGCCGCGCTGGCGGCCGGACGTGGCCGAGCGCGACGCGGCGCTGCGCGAGGTCCGCGCGAAGGGGTGGGCGCTGACGGACGAGGAGCTCGCCCTGGGCATCCGCAGCGTGGCCGCGCCGCTGCGGGACGGGCTCGGCAACGTGATCGCCGCCGTCAACGTCAACGCGCACGCGGCGGAGACCTCGGTGGACCGGCTGGCCGAGGAGCACCTGCCGCTGCTGCTGAAGACCGCGAGCGCCATCAGCGCCGACTGGGCGATCTACGAAACGGTCCCTCACGTCACGATGACGTCCTGACCCGCCGCCGCGCCTCCCCGCATGCGTTGACCGGGGCCGAGCGCCGGACACGGCGCCGTCAGACCGGGTGGGGTGTCATGACGAGACGGCCGGAGGCGGTGCCGGTGGATTGGCGGTGCCAGGCCGACGCGATCTCGTCGAGAGGCACCACCTCCCGGGCGACGCCGAGCCGTCCGAGCGTGGCCAGTTCCGCGATCCGCCCGATGGCCGTGGCACGCTGTTCCCCGGTCAGCTCGTTGTTGGTGTAGCCGAGCACCCGGAGCGACCGGCTGCGCAGGGTCGCGGAGTCCAGCGGGCACGTCTCGCCCGCCGCGCTCCCCAGGTTGACCAGCCGTCCGGACGGCCGCAGGGTGCGGGCGGCCGCGGCGGCCGGGGCGCGCCCGCGACCCGGGCCAGTTGCACGGCGGCCTGCCCGACCACACCTCCGGCGCCCAGCACCAGCACCTGCTCGCCGGCCGCCAGCTCGCCGCGCCAGGTCAGCGCCATGTGGGCGGCGACGGCGGACATCCCCAGCGCGGCGACGGCCACCGGGTCGGCCCCGGTGGGCAGCTCCACGAGGTCGCGGGCGGGCACGCAGGCCAGCTCCGCCATGCCCCCCCGCCCACCTCCCCACGCCGCTCACCCGGGGCCATCCCGGCGGCCGTGGGGAACCACACGAGAGTGCCGTCGCCGACCGTCCCGACGCCCTGGACGCCCGGCACGTACGGGGTGGCCGGCGTGCCGAAGTACGAGGTGCCGCCGGCGCACAGCAGGTCGAGAGGGGTGATGGGCGCGGCGAGCACCCGTACCAGAAGCTCGCCCGCCCTCGGTTCGGGCGCCGGCCGGTCGGCCACCACGGGCGGCCGGCCGCAGGTCTCGATCAGCGCGGCCCGCATCAGGTGGCGATGTCCGGGTACGGCAGGCTGTGGTGGGACAGCCGCCGGGCGTACTCCAGCTGGAACCCGAGCGGCTCGGCGTGGTCGCGCTCGAACATCGCGATGAAGAGCGTGAGCGTCAGGAACGGATGCGCGCCCAGCTCGAACAGCTTCGGGTAGTCGTGTGTGGCGAGCGCCTCCCGCTCGGTGTCGTCGAAGCGCAGCCAGGTGGACGACTCGCCGCTGTGGCAGCCGAGGATGCGGTTGGCGTACTCGGCCTCCCAGCGATCGACGGTGGCGCGGGGCTCCTCGCGGTAGCGTTCGACCAGCTCGGGGTCGCGGTCGACAGTGAACAGGAACTTGTTCAGCAGATATTTGCTCATGGGCGGCCGCCTCCGTTCGGGTACCAGGTGAAGTACGCCTCCATGGTGTGGAACAGGTCGTACGTGTCGGCGTAGTCGACCTTCCTGCCCTCGCCCGCGACGCCCATCATCAGCATGAAGTCCATGAAGCCGTGCGTGGCGTTGCCGGGGTTCCACAGGCTGTCCAGGGTGACCTCGGACAGGCAGCCCTCGAGGTCCCCGGTGGAGATCCATTCGACGGCCTTGCGGTCGAACTCCGGGTCGGGGCCGTGCGGCCCGAACTGGCGCGGCCCGCCGAGCTCGAGCGACAGGTGGCCGGTGCCGATGACCGCGACCCGCTGGTCGCCCGGCCAGGACTCCACCAGCTCGCGGATGGCCTTGCCGAGCTGGACGAACCGTTTCGGCTGCGGCAGCGGCGGGGCGAAGATGTTGGTGTAGACGGGGACGATGGGCAGGTCGTTCTGCGGGCGCAGGGTGATGATCGGGCACGTGATGGAGTGGTCGATCCGGAGCTCGTTGGAGAAGGCCAGGTCGAAGCCCAGGTCCAGGCCGCCGCGCAGGAGGTGGGCCGACAGGTCCTCCTGGCCTTTGAAGAGCATCCTGGGCAGGCCGAACTCGCGTTCCTCGTTGTGGAAGTTCGCGTCGTAGAAGGGCGCCTTGCCGACCAGGAACTGCGGCATGTTGTCCAGCCAGAGCTGGTGGAAGTGGTCGGAGCCGACCATGACCAGCACGTCGGGCCTGGCCTTGGCCAGGGTCTCGCGGAACGCCTCGACCTTGCGCACCCACTCGTCGGCGAACGGCGGCCGGTCCTCGCCGGTGCTGGTGGAGGCGCGGTAGTAGAAGGGGTGGTGGGTGGACGCGATGACCGCGACGAGTTCAGCCATCAAGACCTCCGTCGGTATATGGCTCGGGCGCGATGGACCGGTTGTTGAGGTCCACCGACAGGAAGATGTCGTTGGCCACGGGACGGCGCAGCTCCTCGGCCAGCTGGCCGATCAGACCGGCGGTCCTCGCCAGCAGCGCGAACGCGCGCAGCAGCTCCAGCGGCAGGCCGAGGTCGGCGAGCGCCGCCCCGCACACTCCGGCCCCGTTGAGCGGCAGCGTCCGGCCCAGCACCTGCGGGTGGACGCGGCCGACGGCGGCGAACAACGACAGGTGGGGCCCGTACAGGCCTTCCTCGGCGGCGATCCGGAACAGCCGCGCCGTGCGCGGGTCGCCGTCCTTGTGCACGTGGTGGCCGAGGCCGGGGATGAGCTTGCGCTGCTCGCGACAGGCACGCACGGTCTCCAGCGCGAGGGCGTCCCAGCCGGCGTCGTCCTGGGGAAGCGGGTGCTCGCGCAGGACGTCGTTGAGGAAGCGGCCGCAGTCCTCGGTGACGCCGAGGAAGCGCGAGCCGCCGCCGAGCAGCCCGGCCGCGAGCGCGCCCTGCACCGAGTCCGGGGCCGAAAGGTACGTCAGCCGCGTCACGATCGCGGTCGGGGTGAACCCGTGGTCGGCGAGGGCCGCCAGGACCGCCTCGAACACGCGGATCTCGCCCGCGGCCGGGCGGCGCTGCGTGGCCAGCCAGAACGCCAGCTCCCCGAAGCCCACGTGGCCCATGACGTCCTCGGCCAGGTCCTGCCCGAGCAACGTGATCGTCTTCAGTGACGACGCCCCGAGCGCCGTCGGATACTCCCGCTCCGTGCCGGACCCGGGCACAGGGGAGCCCGTGCCGGACCCGGGCACAGGGGAGCCCGTGCCGGACCCGGGCACAGGGGAGCCCGTGCCGGCCCCGGGCACAGGGGAGCCCGTGCCGGCCCCGGGCTCATGGGATTCCGTCATGCCCGGTCTCCTTCCGCGTCGCCGTCCCCGGTGGGTCCGGTGGGCGGGCCGGGTGGCCCGGCGAGCCACTTGCGGAGCTCGGCGCCGTGCTCGTCGAGCTCCGGTGGCGGCAGCGTATAGCCGACCGGCGTCTCTGAGAACCGGATGGGGTGCCGCGTCGTCGGCACCGCCCGTTCCCCCTCGCCCACCTCGACGACGGGATCCAGCCCGAACCGCTCGGCCATGGCGAACCCGCCGTCGATCGTGTTGATCGGCCCGCTCGGCACCCCGGCCTCCACCAGCAGCTCGAACCACTCGACGGCCCCCCGCGCGGCCAGCCGCTCGACCAGGATCGGCCGCAGTTCGTCGCGGCGCGCCGTGCGGTCGGCGTTGCGGGCGAAGCGCGGGTCGTCGGCGATCTCGGGGATGCCGAGCACCTCGCACAGTTTCCTGAACTGCCCGTCGTTGGCGGCGGTGACGATCAGGTCGTTGTCGGCGGTCGGCAGCGGCTCGTACGGGAACACGCTCGGATGCGCGTTCCCCATCCGGTACGGCACCACCCCGCCCGCCACGTACGCGGAACTGTGGTTGACGAGCCCCGTCAGCGCCGACGACAGCAGGTTGACCTCGACCTGCTGTCCCTGCCCGGTGGCGTCGCGGTGACGCAGGGCGGCGAGGATGCCGATGACGGCGTGGTTGCCGGCCATCACGTCGAACACCGAGATCCCGGCCCGGTACGCCGGCCCGTCCGGATCGCCGGTGAGGCTCATCAGCCCGGACATCGCCTGCACCATCAGGTCGTAGCCCGGCACCCGCGCCCCGGCCCCGGACCCGAACCCGCTGATGGAGGCGTACACGACGCCCGGGTTGGCGGCGTGGACCGAGGCGTAGTCCAGGCCGTACTTGGTCAGCCCGCCGGGCCTGAAGTTCTCGATCAGCACGTCAGCGCGCCGGGCCAGTTCCCTGGCCGCCTCCGCGTCGCCCGCGTCCCGCAGGTCGAGCGCGATCGACCGTTTCCCCCGGTTGACCCCGAGATAGTACGTGGACACCTCGCCCCGCACCGGCGGCATCCAGCCGCGTGTGTCGTCCCCTTGGGGGCCCTCGACCTTGACCACGTCGGCGCCCAGGTCCGCCAGCAGCATCGTGGCGTAGGGCCCGGCCAGGATCCGGGAGAAGTCGGCCACCAGCACGCCGGACAGCGGCCCGCACCCCGCCGGCCCGTTCCCTACGGCGTCGTCTGTCATCAGGGTTCCTCACATACCAGATGCGTTCGCGCAACGGACAGTTGTCCGTAATCGTGATCCTGGCATATCCGTGCAGGAGAACCAAGGCTTGACACCGCTGCGGGCGCTCGTAGAGTTACGGCGAACAGCATGACCGTGTAGCGGACAATCGTTCGGAAGATCCGCTGCCCCCGCGCGGTGAGGAGTCCATCGATGAGCGAGCGGACCGAGTTCGAGGCCGGACGGCCTGTGGTGCTGCGCGGCGGCACGGTGCTGCCGATCGACGGCGGACGCACGGTGCTGGAACACACCGACGTGCTGGTCACCGGGGACCGGATCGCCGCCGTCGGCCCCGGCCTGGAGGTGCCGGAGGGCACGGCGGAGATCGACGCGTCCGGCGGCATCGTCATGCCCGGCATGATCGACACCCACCGGCACATGTGGCAGACCGCGCTGCGCGGCTACGGCGCCGACTGGACGCTCACGCAGTACTTCGTCTGGTTCTACCTGGAGCACGGCAAACTGTTCCGGCCGGAGGACGTGCACGCGGGCAACACCCTCGCCGCGATCGAGGCCGTCGACGCCGGCGTCACCACCGTCGTGGACTGGTCGCACGGCCTGCGGACGGTGGACCACGCCGACGCCGCGGTGGACGCGCTGCAGTCGGTGCCGGGACGGCACGTGCTCGCGTACGGCAACATCCAGCAGCCGCCCGCGGAGTGGACGGCCGCGCCCGAGTTCCGCGACTTCGTCAGCCGCCGGATCACCGGCGACGACCTGCTCGGCTTCCAGCTCGCCTTCGACGTGCTGGGCGACCCGGCCTTCCCGGAGAAGCCCGCGTTCGAGGTGGCGCGCGAGCTGGGCGCGCCGGTCACCACGCACGCCGGCGTGTGGGGCGCGACCAGCGACGACGGCATCCGGCTCATGTACGAGCACGGCTTCATGACCCCCGAGACCATCTACGTGCACGCCGCGTCGCTGTCGGCCGACTCCTACCACCGCATCGCCGCCACCGGCGGCTCCATCTCGGTCTCCACCGAGAGCGAGCAGAGCGCCGGCCAGGGTTACCCGCCCACCTGGGCGGTACGCGCCCACGGCATCCCCGTGTCGCTGTCCATGGACACCAGCGTGTGGTGGAGCGGCGACCTGTTCTCCGCCATGCGCACGACCCTCGGCGCCGACCGCTCCCGCGAGCACCTGGAGGCGCACGCCAAGGGCGACACCGTCACGCACTGCGGCCTGCGTGCCGACCAGGTCGTCGAGTGGGCCACCCGCGGCGGCGCCCGCGCGATCGGCCGCGACGACCTGGGCGTGATCGCCGAGGGCAAGAAGGCCGACCTGGTGCTCATCAAGAACGACCGCTCGCCCGTCTCGTTCCCGCTGCTCCACCCGTACGGGCACGTCGCGTTCCAGGCGCAGCGCGGCGACGTGCACACCGTCCTGGTCAACGGGCGCGTGGTCAAGCACGAGCACGAGCTGGTCGGCGTCGACCTGGCCGCGGCGCGCCGCCAGGTCGAGCGCACGGTCGACTACCTCCGCTCGGAGATGGGCGAGGAGGCCTGGCAGCAAGGCATGAACCCGGACATCCCCGCCACGAAGATCCTCGACAACCCGTACACGTACACCGACTACCGCAGCGACGCGACGCACCGCCTCTAACGGCAGAAGGGGGCCATGCCGAGCACCGACTTGACGCCGCCCAGCAGATGCCGCAGGAAATGCTGGTCCCCTTCCAGGGGCTCGTCGGTCCACGTCTTGACGTCGTGGCCGAGGGTGGTGAGCCAGGCCTTGCCGCCGTCGTAGTAGTGGCACCAGCTGACCGGGTGGTCGTCGCCGTGCCCGGGATGGCCCAGGCTGCCGCGCACGCCGTTGGGCAGCGTGCTCTCGTCCACCTCGGCCAGCACGCGGACGCGGTTCGGATACGGGACGAGGTTGTACCACTCGTCGGTGAAGGCCCAGCGCTGCGGCAGGCCTTGGGTGGAGGCGTCGCGCCGGTCGACGGTGACGACGGTGCCGGGCTGGTTGGGGCCGTGGTCGTAGAAGTTGGCGTTGCCCAGCAGGCCTTCGTACCAGGGCCAGTTGTACTCGGTGCCGAAGGCGTTGTGCACGCCGGCGAAGCCGCCGCCGGCGCGGATGTACTGCCGCAGCGCGGTCTGCGCGGCGTCGTCGAGCGTGTCACGGGTGGTGCTGAGGAACATCACGGCGTTGTAGCGCAGTAACCGGCCGGCGGCCGACAACTGGGTGACGTCCTCGGTGTAGTCGACGGCGAACCCGTTCTCCTGACCCAGCTTGAGCACCGCCTTGATGGCGACGTTGTCGTCGTTGAGCGGCGGGTTCAGGCCGGGACCGAGCGGGGTGCCGAGGTGGGCGTGGCGGGAGGCGGCGGTGCGGCTGTAGACGAGCAGCCTGTAGCCCTTGGCCGGGTCGAAGTTGCCCCAGTCGTGGTAGCAGCGGGGATCGGTGCCCCGGCAGACGCCATAGTCGGGGTCGCCGAGGTTCTGGGCCCCGCCGGGCAGGGCGGCGGAGCTGGGGGCGGTGGCGGTGAACAGGAGGGCGGCCGCACCGGCGAGGGCGGCGATCGACGGGACGCGCATGAGCACCTCACGTGCTTCGATCCGCTATGTGTGATCCACAAGTCGCTTCGAGCGTAACCAGAGGCGGAAGACAAGGAAAGCGTTTCCCAAGACCGCGCCGGCGAGGCGAGGCCGGATCGGGGCGGCGTCGGTGGGGACGGGACGGTCCCGGGGCTGGTCGGGCGCCGGTGGCAATCATAGAAATCTCATGATTGCCGGTTAGGTTCGTGACCGTGCTTGTACAGGAGGTGACCGCCCCCCGCCACACGGCGCGGGGACGGTCGTGGCGCAGGTGGGCGGCGCGGCTGATGGTGGGGCTCGCGGTGCTGTTCGCGGCGGGGACGGCCGTGCGGCTCGGCGGACTGGAGTCGGGGCCGCTGCTGGTGCCGCTGGTCTCCTTCACGCCGTACTTCGCGGTCGCCGCGCTGGTCGTGCTGGGGGTGGCGGTCGTCACGCGCAACAGGTCCGCGATCGCGGTGATGCTGGCCGTGTGCGTCTGCCTGGCCTGGTGCGTCGTGCCGCGGGCGGTCGCGAGTCCCGGCTCCGTCGAGGGGCGGCCGCTGCGGGTGCTGACCGCCAACCTCAACGGCGGCCGCGGCGACGCCCAGGCGATCGTCGATCTGGTGCGCAGGCTGAACGTGGACGTGCTCAGCCTGCAGGAGCTGACCTGGTCGGCGCGCGACCGGCTGAAGGCCGCCGGGCTGGATGGACTGCTGCCGTACCAGGTGTCCAAGCCGGAGACCTGGGGGCCGGTGGGCAGCGGCGTGTACGCGCGCCATCCGCTGCGCGAGCGCATCGGGGTGTTCCAGCCGGTCGGGCACCACATGCCGGTCGTGGAGGTGGAGCTGCCCGGCGGGCAGGCCGTGGAGGTCGTGGTCGTGCACCCGGTGGCGCCGGTGCCGAGGACGGTGCCTGAATGGGAGGCGGGGGTGTCGGCGCTGCCGCCCGCGCCCGCGTCCGGGGCGCCGCGGATCCTGGCGGGCGACTTCAACGCCACGCTCGACCACGCCGTGTTCCGCCGGCTGCTGGACACCGGCTACACCGACGCGGCGGCGGCCACCGGCCAGGGGCTGGTGCCGACGTGGCCGATGCGCAGGCTGCCGCCGCTGGTGGCCATCGACCATGTGCTCACGGACGGCCGCGCGGGGGCGGTCGGCGTGCAGATTCACGACGTACCCGGCTCCGACCACCGGGCGCTCTTCGCCGACCTGCGGGTGCGGCCATGAGCCCTCGACCAGGCGGGGACCGCGGTAACACTTGGCCGGCAATCATGTCCCCGCAGCTGCCCGGGCAGCCTGCCCGTGCGATGCTCTCAACCATGTGAACCAGAGGAACAGGTGGGGTACGCGTGTCTTCGGATAGCGGGAAATCGATGTGGGGGCGGGCGACCCCGGCGATCGCCGCAGCCGCCCTGGCACTGGCCGTCGCGAGCTGCGCCGCGGGGCCCACCACCACCCCCAGCTCCTCCGGGGCGCCGGGGTCCTCCGGGCCGACGGAGCCCGCGCCGCAGAAGCCGCCCGCCGTGGACCCGGACTGGCCGCGCTGGGGATTCACGCATACGGGGACCAGCGCCAACAACATCACCCCGCAGTTCGAGCAGACCGTGGTCAAGCGGCTGGCCCGCACCCCCATGCTGCAGAACCAGCACATCATGGGCTTCGGCGCGCTCAACCCCCAGCCCACCCGGCACGACTACTTCTGGGAGGACCTCGACAGCCGCACGAACTTCATGAAGCAGTCCGGCGGCACCCCGGTCATCACCCTGTGCTGCGCCCCCGACTGGATGAAGGGCGGCCCCGAGGGCATGACCTCGGAGGAGGGCTGGAAGGAGCACCTGGAGGACGCCCCGTACCCGCAGCACTTCGACGACTTCGCCAAGCTGGCGGCGACCGTCGCCAAGAGATATCGGGACGTCGAGTACTTCATGGTCTGGAACGAGTTCAAGGGCTTCTGGAAGGACCACTCCAAGCCCGCGGACTACAAGGGCTACACGGAGCTGTACAACAAGGTCTACGACGCGGTGAAGGCGGTCCGTCCCGACGCCAAGATCGGCGGGCCGTACCTCGGCTTCGACAGCAACGAAGGAGGCGACTCCGAGCTGCGCGGCGAGTGGGGTGTGGTCAACCAGAACGTCCTGGACGCCTTCGACTACTGGTACGCGAACAAGAAGGGCGCCGACTTCATCGTCGTCGACGGCGCCTCGCCGACCGACTCCCACAAGCTGCTGCCCGACGAGTTCGGCGCGCTGAGCAAGTTCAGCGCGGTCACCACGTGGCTGCGGAAGAAGACGGACGACATGCCGATCTGGTGGTCGGAGTGGTACGTCGTCCCCGAGGACGGCACCACCTGGCCCGAGAGCAAGCGCCTGGCCGTGCAGGCCGTCTCGATGATGGAGTTCGTCAGGAGCGGCGCCGCCACCGCGCTGTACTGGAACCCGCAGGCCAAGGAAGGCGCCTGCCGGGGCTGCATGTGGAATCCGAAGACCGGCGCGCCGCTCCCGACCGAGGAGCTGGTGAGCGAGTTCGCCAAGTGGTTCCCGGCCGGGGCCGCGCAGGAGGACGTCTCCTCCTCCGACCCGAAGGTCCGGGTGCTGGCCCAGCCGGAGCGGCTGCTGCTGGTCAACACCACGGACGCGCAGGCGGCCACGACGGTGGACGGCACGGAGTACACACTCAAGCCGTACGAGATCAAGTGGAGCGATCGCTAGGGTCCCACGGCGGCCAGGACCATGACGAAGACCACCACCGGCGCGATCGGGTTCTCCGGCTCCGGAGCCGTGAATCGTGACCTCGTGTCAAAAGCCAAGCCGACCCATGCCATCAGGCGTGGATCAGCGTGGACAGTCATGCCTCCGGGGATGCGCCGGCGTCCTGACGCGGTGCCGGGAACCTTGGTGTCAGGTCCTACGTTGGGGAGGGACATGACCGCGCATGCGCCGTGGTGGGCCGCCGGAGCGTCGGCCCTTCTGCCCACGTCCCCGGGAGGGACGCGATGACGAGCAAGAATATGCCCCCGGGCGCCGGGTTCGGCTTCGGGATCAGCCTCGGCTTGGTCTTCGCCGTCGTCTTCGGGATCGCCTTGGACAACCTCGCCATCGGCATCTCGCTGGGCATCGCCCTGGGTGTGGCCTTCGGCGCCGCCTTCAGCGGGCGGAGGAAGGACGACGGCGGATCCTGAGCGGCGCGCCCGCGTCCGCCCGAGCATGGGGCTACCATCGGCGGATGCCCGTGCCACCGCCGCCCGCCGAGAACCGGACCCCGCACGGGCAGGCGAGTATGAGCCCCGGCGGACCGGGCGGTGGTGCCCCGGTCGTGGCGTCACGGTCATCCGGCTCAGTGTGGCGCGCGTTGCGCGTGGCACGGCGGGCGGTCGCTCTCGTGATCGGCCTTCTCGCCGTGGCGGGGGCGTTTCGCCTGGTCGCGCCTGCCACCGCCGGGCCGGACGGGGAGCCGCCGGGCGTGCGGCGGCAGCTCGCGTTCCTACGCGAGGCACTGGACACGGGCGCGGGACATGAGGCGCAGCAGCTCTTCCCCGAGGGATACTTCTTCCTGCACGCCCTGTACGGCCTGAGCTGGGTCGAGCTGGGAATGCGCGAACCCCCGGGCGAGCGGCGGGCGACGGCGTCACGGGAGGCGCGATGGGCGCTGGGACGCCTGGACTCTCCCGACGGCCGCGCCCCGTTCAGTCCCGGGCTCACCCCGCCGTACGGCGTCTTCTACCAGGGCTGGTGCAACTGGCTGCGCGGCGGCGTGCTCGCCCTGCAGCCGCCGGGACAGCGCGACCCCGCCGAGGTGCGCCGCTTCGCCACCGGCTCGGCCGCGCTCGGCAGGACGTTCGACGCCTCCGGGACGCCGTTCCTGGAGGCGTACCCGGGCCAGGCCTGGCCGGTGGACTCCACGGTGGCGGTGGCGTCGCTGCGGCTGCACGACGCGCTGCTGCCGCCCCGGTTCGGCGCCACCACCGGGCGGTGGCTGCGGGAGGCGCGCCGCCGGCTCGATCCGCGTACCGGGCTGCTCCCGCACCGGGCGGACCCCGCCACCGGCGAGCCGGCCGAGGTGGCCAGAGGCACCTCGCAGAGCATCATCCAGCGCTTCCTCGTCGACATCGACCCGGCCTTCGCCCGCGAGCAGTACGCGCGCTTCCGCGAGCGCTACGTCGTCACCCCGCTGGGCCTCGGACCGGCCGTACGCGAGTATCCCGCCGGCGCGGAAGGACCGGCCGACGTCGACTCCGGCCCGCTCCCGCTCGGCGTGAGCCTGTCGGCGACCGCGGTCACCCTGGGCGCGGCCCAGGCGCAAGGCGACGCCCCGCTCGCCGCCGCGCTGGCGAACTACGGCGAGCTGGCCGGCCTGCCCCTGGACACGCCCGCGACCAAGCGGTACGCGTTCGGCCTGCTCCCGATCGGCGACGCGTTCCTGGCCTGGTCGAAGACGGCGCGGCCATGGGTCGCGCCGACGCCGGCCCCGCCCCCGGCGAGCGTCTCGTGGTGGTGGCGGGTGCCGCTGCTCGCGGTGCTGGCGGTGATCGGCGCGGCGCCGTGGCTGCCCGCGCTGCTGCGCCGGCGCCGGGCCCGGCGCCGGCCCGTGTGAGAGGCGTCTACGCGCGCCCGGTCCCCGTGGAACGACGCCCGGTCACGGGGCGACGGTGCTCATCAGGTGACGATCTGGTCGATGGTGCCGGGTGAGAGCACGTGCTCGACCACCATGACGGCTGCCCCGATGACGCCGGCGCGGTCGCCCAGCTCGCTCACCCGGATGCTGAGATGCTGCGTGGCCAGCGGGAGCGACCGGGTGTAGATCGTCTCACGCACCCCGGCGAGCACCTGCTCGCCCGCCTCCGCGAGGTCGCCGCCGATCACGATGACGGACGGGTTGAAGAAGTTGACGATCGACGCCATCACGGCGCCTACCTCGCGCCCCGCCTGCCGGACGAGCCGCGTCGCCCGCAGGTCGCCCGCGCGCATGAGCGCCACCACGTCCCTGCTGCTCCGCGCCTCGATCCCGGCGGCATGCAACGCCGCCGCCATCGACGCGCCGCCTGCCACCGCCTCCAGGCAGCCGACGTTGCCGCACCGGCACGGCGCCTCCGAGGCCGGCACCCGTACGTGGCCGACGTCCCCCGCCGCGCCCTGCGCGCCGCGGTGCAGCCGGCGGCCGGAGATGATCCCGCAGCCGATGCCGGTGCCCATCTTGACGAAGATCAGGTGATCGGCCTCGGGCCGCGCGGCCCAGTGCTCGCCGAGCGCCATGATGTTGACGTCGTTGTCGACCAGGACGGGCGCGCCGAGCCGGGCGCCGAGCCACTCCGGCACCGCGAAGCCGTCCCAGCCGGGCATGATCGGCGGGTTCGCCGGCCGTCCCGAGGCGTGCTCGACCGGCCCGGGCAGGCCGAGCCCGACCCCGCACACGCTCGCCAGGTCGCGGCCGGCCTCGGCCAGCAGCTCCTGGAAGGCGTCCACGACCCGGCCCAGCGTACGCTCGGGCCCCTCGTCGACGGGCAGCTCCACGGCCCGCTCGGCGAGCACGCTCAGGCCGAGGTCGATCACGGCCAGGCGGGCGTGCGTGGCGCCGAGGTCGGCCGCGAGCACGACCCGCGCTCCCCCGTTGAACGCGAACACCGTGGCGGGCCGGCCCCCCGAGGAGATCGAGTCCTCGCCGGCCACCACCCAGCGGCGGTCGATCAGCCCGTCCAGCCGCTGTGACACCGTGGACCTGGACAGCCCGGTGAGCTGGGCGAGCTCCCCGCGGGTACGGGCCTGCCCGTCCCTGAGGATGGCCAGGAGCGCGCCCGTCCCCGGGGCCTGGCCGTTCGGTCCGCTCGGCATGCGGCTACCTTACTTCGGGTCTCACCCTGCTTCCGATGGACAAGAATCCGGCTGGGGCGCGGGGTCCTCGCCCGGCTCGGCGAACCACTCCACCAGCAGCACCGTGGCGTCGTCCTGCAGCCACCCGTGCTGGTGGTCCAGGATGGTGTTGATCAACCGCCGCAGGGTCTCGGGTGCCGGCACGCCGTCGGCCTCCCGCCGGATGACGAAGTCGATGAACCGCTCCAGCCCGAACAACTCCCCCTGGGGGTCCTGCGCCTCGATGACGCCGTCGGTGTAGAGCAGCAGCCGGTCCCCCGGCTCCAGCTGGTAGCGCCCGATCTCGGTGGGCAAGCCCAGCCGGAGCCCCATCGGCGTGCCGAACGCGCCGTCCAGCGTGGCGACCGACCGTCCCCGGCGCAGCACCACCGGCGGGGGATGCCCCCGGTTGGCCCAGACCAGCCACCCGGTACGAGTGTCCAGATCGGCCAGGATGCCGGTGGCGAAGCGGTCGGTGGCGAACTGGTCGGCGATCGCCTCGTCGATGGCCTCGCCGGCCGCCAGGACGTCGGCGCCCTCGCGGCGATGCTTGCGGCCGCAGCCCACGGCGATGGTGGCGGTGAGCCCGGCGGAGGTGTCGTGGCCCATGGCGTCGAAGATCGACAGCCGCAGCAGGTCGCCGTTCAGCGCGAAGTCGAAGGCGTCCCCGCCCACCTCGTACGCGGGTTCCAGCGCCGCGCTGACCACCACGCGGTCGTTGGCGAACATGGCGCCCGGCATCAGGTTCCACAACACCTCGGCGGACAAGGCCATCGGCCGGGTGCGTACGAGCTGCGCGTACACGTCGCTGAAGGCGCGCTTGCTCTCCACCAGCAGGGAGACAAGGGCGGCCAGCCGGCTCAGCCGCGTCAACACGGCCTCGTCGGCGTGGGAGACGATCACGCCGAGAACGCCGATCCGCTCCGTGCAGTCCCGCAGCGCCACCCACAGCCGCCGCGGCCCCTCCCCGGTGAAGGGCTCGGCGGTCGCGCCCGAGGGGATGGCGGTGCGGGCGTGGACCGGCTCGACGCCGCGGAAGGCCAGCCCGGCGACGGTGGTGTCGATGGGGATCCGCTCCAGCGGGTTGCCGGCCTCGTCACGCTGGCCGGGCAGCGGCACGAGGAACTGCTGTTGCAGGTCGGCGACGTACAGCATGGCGTGCGCGAGCCCCGCGCGCGCGGCGTGCTCGGTGACCAGCGCGGGGAGGTCCTCAAGCGAGGCCAGGTGGCCGGAGCGCAGCAGCCCGCCGAGCATGCCCTCACCGTCACCCGGCAGCACGCCGGCGGCCCCGTCCCGTAGCGGCTCTTCGCCCCGCATGACACCCCCGATCAAGGGGGTCCTACCCGGCGCGGACGTCTCTCAGGCATGCTCCGAGCAGGTCACGTCCGCCGTGGAACCGCGGACGACCAGCTCGGTCGCCAGCTCGACGTGGTGGGAGTCGATCTTCTCCCCGGCAGCCAGGCGCAGCGCCGTACGCAGGGCGACGCCGCCCATCTCACGCAGCGGCTGGCGTACGGTGGTCAGCGGCGGCGAGGCCATCCGGGCGATCTGGGTGTCGTCGAAGCCCACGATGCTCAGGTCCTCGGGGATGCGCAGGCCTCGCGCCCTGGCCGCCTCCATGACGCCCAGCGCCGACTCGTCGCAGCCCACGAAGATCGCCGTCGGCGGTTCCGGCAGGGCGAGCACGGACGCGCCGTGCTCCAGGCCGTCCTGGTAGCGGAAGTGCCCGGTGCGGGTGTAGCCGGGCAGCACGGGCGCCCCTTCGGCCTCCATGGCGGCGCGGTAGCCGTGCAGCCGGGCCTGGTTGCAGGCCGCGGTGGCGGGGCCGCCGATGTAGGCGATGCGCCGGTGCCCGAGGGACAGCAGGTGCTGGGTCGCGGCCAGCCCGCCGGCGAAGTTGGTCGACCCGATGCTGGTGACGCGGGCGTGCGGCAGGTTGAGCGGGTCGATCACGACCAGCGGCAGCTCGACGCGGGCCAGAGCGGTCAGCTGCCTGCCGGTCAGCTGATCGCAGGTGACGGCGATCAACGCCCGGCGCCCGGCGGCCACCAGGTCGCGGGCCCACTCCGCGGCGTGGTCGATCTTCTTCCTGACGCTGACGACGACGCCGACGCCGGCCTCGGCCCCGGCCTCCACCACGCCCTGGATGATCTCCGTGCAGTAGGCGTTGAAGTCGCTGTCGAACTGCACCTCGACCGTGTCGATCCCGGCGGCCTCACCCCGGCGCGGCGCCGGGGCGACGTATTCGTGCTGCCGCAGCAGCGACTCCACCAGGGAGCGGGTGGCCGGCGCGACGTCGCTGCGGCCGTTGAGCACCTTCGACACGGTCGCCACCGACACGCCGGCCGAGGCCGCGACGGTGGCCAGTGTGGCACGTCTAGGACTGACCGGCATCGATTCCCTCCTGCTCCACAACCGATAGCGGGGTCACCAGGCGCCGGTCGTGGCCGACGGCCCGCACCGGTCCCGTCAGGCGCACCGTGCCCTGGCACGGCAGGTCGGCGGCCGACGTGCCGACGAGCACCTCGATGTCCCCGGGCTCCACGATGCGCCTCAGATCGCGTCCGGTGAAGGCCGTGCGGTCCGCGTGCACGCGGAAGGTCACGTCCGCGGCCGCCCCGGGCTCCAGCCGGACCCTGCCGAATCCGGCCAGCTGCCTGACCGGCCGGGTGACCTGGGCGACGACGTCGTGCAGGTAGAGCTGGACGACCTCCTCGCCGGCCCGCCCGCCGGTGTTGCGCACTCGCACGGTCACCCTGAACTCGCCGTCCGTGCGCACCTCGGCGTCGCTGACGCGCAGGTCGCCGACCTCGAAGGTGGTGTAGGAGGCGCCGTAGCCGAAGGGGAACAGCGGCGTCGGGTCGAGGTTGCTGATGCCGTGGCTGTCGGCGCCCAGCGGCGGCTGCAGGTAGGTGCCCGGCTGGCCGCCGTGCCCGCGCGGGATCTGCACCGGCAGCTTGCCCGAAGGCTGGACCCGGCCGGACAGCACGCCGGCGAGGGCCGCGCCGCCCTCTTCCCCGGGCATGAACGCCTGCACCAGCGCGGCGGCGCCGCCGTGCACGTCGCCCAGGGCGTACGGGCGGCCGGACACGACGACCACGACGACCGGCGTGCCGGTGGCGGCGAGCTCGGCCAGCAGGTCCTCCTGCACCCCGGGCAGCCGCAGGTCGTCGGCGTCGCAGCCCTCCCCCGACGTCCCGTGGCCGAACATCCCGGCGAGGTCGCCCACGGCCACCACGCAAAGGTCCGCCCCACGCGCCGCGGCCGCCGCGGCGGCGAATCCCGAGCGGTCGTCGCCCCGCACGTCACAGCCGCGCTCGTAAACGAGTTCGGCGTCCGGCAGTTCGGCACGCAGGGCGTCGAGAAGGCTGGGCGCCTCGACGCCGAGCCCGAGGCCAGGATGGCGGGTGAGCACGTGGTTGGGGTAGGAGTAGCAGCCCATGAACGTCCGCGGCTCGTCGGCGCACGGCCCGACGACCGCCACTCGCCGCAGCCCCGGACGCAGCGGGAGGGCCTCCCCGGCGTCGAGCAGCACGATCGACCGCTCGGCCAGTTCGCGCGCCAGTGCCCGGTTGCCAGGCGAGTCGAGGTCCACGGCGGCGGCCCCGGCCACCGACTTCTCGGGCGACCAGCCGGGGTCGAGCAGCCCCAGCTCGATCTTCTGGGTGAGCAGGCGGCGGGCCGCGCGGTCGATCAGCGATTCGGGGATCTCGCCCCTGCGCACCCGCTCGACCAGGTGCTGGCCGAAGCCGAGCGTGTCGGGCAGCTCGACGTCGATGCCGGCGTCCAGCGCCCGCACGCCGGCCTCGCCGGTGTCGGCGGCGATCTTGTGCATGGTCGCCAGGAACGGGACCGACCAGTAGTCCGACACGACGGTCCCGGTGAAGCCCCATTCCTCGCGCAGCACCTCGGTCAGCAGCCAGGGGTCCGCTCCGGCCGGCACACCGTCCACGTCGGAGTAGGAGTTCATCACCGACCGCGCCCCGCCGATGGCGATGGCCGTCTCGAACGGCGGCAGGATCATGTCCATCAGCTCGCGCCGCCCCATGGGGACCGGGCCGTGGTTGCGGGCCGCCCGCGAGGCCGAGTAGCCGGCGAAGTGCTTGAGCGTGGCGATGATCCCCGCGCTCTCCAGGCCGCGCACGTAGGCGGCGCCGAGCATCGAGACGAGGTACGGGTCCTCGCCCATCGTCTCCTCGACCCGTCCCCACCGGTAGTCGCGCACCACGTCCATGACCGGCGACAACCCCTGGTGGACGCCCACGGCCCGCATGTCCCGCCCGATCGCGGCCCCCATCCGCTCCACCAGGCCCGGGTCGAACGTCGCCGCCCACGCGATGGCCGCGGGGTAGACCGTCGCCCCGTACGTCGTGAACCCGGTCAGGCACTCCTCGTGGACGATGGCCGGGATCCCGAACCTGGACTGCTCCATGATCTGCCGCTGCAGCCTGACCACCTCGGCGGCGCCCTCCTGCGCGGTCACGGGAGCACTGCCGTGCACGCGGGTCAGGTGGCCGAGGCCGTGGCGGATCGCCTCGTCGAAGGGGACCGTCCCGGAGGCGGCGAACACGTCCTGCATCGGCGCCACGTTCAGCGCCGCCTCGTCCTCCGACGGCACCTCGTCCCGCATGTCGTTGCCGATCCACCGGCTCCCGAGCTGGCCGACCTTCTCCGCAAGGGTCATCTCCTCAAGGAGGGCGTCGACGCGGTCGGCCGCGGGGAGCGCCGGATCCTGCCACGGACGGAGAACGCCGTCCACCGCGGGCGTCCGATCTACAGCCGTCATGTGCATGCTCCCTAAAGACGATTTCCCGCCGTGAGATTTTCGAAATGTTTCGACGTCGCGAGCGACCCGCGGGCGTGACCTCCTCGAGACCAGAGGACCAGCTGAACGCCGAGCCAGAGTACTTTACACACGCCCTGCTCGGGTAGGGAGATTCTCGGGCATCACGGTCTTGACAGGCACATGGTCGAAACCTAGATTGACGTGCCACGCGGCATGTCGCAAATGTTTCGACAAGCTCACTCTAAGGAGAAGCGCAGGCGCCGGCCCCCCAACGCCGCCCGCCACCACGTCCGACGATCAATGAGCCGCGCGGCCAACCCCCCGGCGTTTCAATTACGGAGATCAGCGTGGAGCCCAGGACAACCTCTCGCCGTACCTTCCTCAGCCTCTCCATGGGCCTTCCCCTGGGAGCCGCCTTGGCCGCCTGCGGCGGCTCCGGGCCGACGCAGACCGGCGCCGGTGGCGGCACCGGAGCCACCGGCGGCACGGGCGGCGGCGCCGGCAAGGCCACCTACTGGTATCTCACCGGGCAGCCGAACGAAGGCGTGCGCACCGCCGCCGTCCAGCGCTTCAACAAGGCCAACCCGACCGCCCAGCTCGCGACGACGACCTTCCAGAACGACGCCTTCAAGACCAAGATCAAGACGGCGATCGGCGCGGGCGAGGCCCCCACCATCATCTGGGGCTGGGGCGGCGGCGGTCTGCGCAGCTATGTGCAGGCGGGCCAGGTCGACGACCTCACCTCGTGGTTCGACCAGAACGCGGCCTACAAGGACCGGCTGTTCCCGTCCTCGTTCAACGCGGCCACGGTCGACGGCAAGATCTACGCGGTGCCGGTAGAGGCCGTGACGCCGATCGTCTTCTACTACAACAAGAAGCTCTTCGAGAAGGTCGGCGCCCAGCCCCCGCAGGAGTGGGGCGACATCATGGACCTGGTCAAGAAGTTCAACGCCGCCGGCATCGCGCCGTTCTCCCTCGGCGGGCAGTCGCGCTGGACGAACATGATGTGGCTCGAGTTCCTCTTCGACCGCATCGGCGGCCCCGAGGTCTTCCAGGCCATCTACGACGGGGAGAAGGACGCCTGGAACAACCCGGCCGCCATCGACGGCCTGACCAAGATGCAGGAGCTCATCAAGGCGAACGGCTTCGTCAAGGGCTTCTCGTCGATCACCGCCGACTCCAACGCCGACCAGGCGCTGCTCTACACCGGCAAGGCCGCGATGATGCTGCACGGCGGCTGGACGTACGGGTCGATGAAGGAGGACGGCGGCGACTTCGTCACCGGCGGCAACCTCGGCTACATGAACTTCCCGCCGGTGTCCGGCGGCAAGGGCGACCCCGGCAACACCGTGGGCAACCCGGCCCAGTACATGTCGATCTCCGCCAAGGCGACGGCGGAGGAGAAGGAGATCGCCAAGAAGTTCTTCCTCTCCGAGATGAACTCCGACGCGCAGGCCAAGGACTGGGTCGGCATCACCCAGGTGCCGATCGTCAAGGGCATCGACTCGACGTTCGGCTCCGGTGCGGACGCGCCGTGGCAGAAGTTCGTCTACGACACCGCCAGCAACGCCAAGTCCTTCCAGCAGTCCTGGGACCAGGCGCTCAGCCCGACCGCGGCCGAGGTCCTGCTGGACAACATCGCCAAGCTGTTCCAGATGTCGATCACGCCGCAGCAGTTCGCCACGAGCCTCAACGAGGTCATCGGCAAGTGACTGTTCCCCCGATCCCCGCCAGGGGAATCGCGTCCCCGGCCGCCGTTCCCGGCGGCCAGGGGCGCGGTCTGGCCTGGCTGGCCGTGCCGGCCCTGCTGCTCTTCATCGCCTTCGGCGTCATCCCGCTCATCGGCGTCTTCGCGCTCAGCTTCACGTCGTGGGACGGGCTCGGTGAGATCCGCCCGTCCGGCTTCGACAGCTGGCGCGCCGTGCTCACCGATCCCGGCCTGCCGCACGCGCTCTGGGTGACGTTCCTGATCATCGCGTTGTCGTGGGCGGTGCAGACGCCGGCGAGCATCCTGCTCGGCACGTTCCTGGCCGGCTTCCAGCGCTACCGCGCGGCGCTCGCGGTGGTGTACTTCATCCCTCTGCTGCTCAGCTCGGCCGCCATCGCGATCACGTACAAGGCGCTGCTCGATCCGAACTTCGGGCTCGGCGCCGGGCTGGGGATCCCGATCCTCGTACAGGACTGGCTCGGCGAACCGGTCCTCGCCCTCGGCGTCGTGATCTTCGTGGTGTCGTGGCAGTTCATCCCGTTCCACTCGCTGATCTACCAGGGCGGCGTGCGCCAGATCCCGCGCTCGATGTACGAGGCCGCCGAGATCGACGGCGCCGGCCGGATCCGCATGTTCTTCAGCATCACCCTGCCCCAGCTCAAGTACACGATCATCACGTCGTCGACCCTCATCGTGGTGGGCTCGCTGGTCTTCTTCGACCTGATCTTCGTGCTCACCGCGGGCGGCCCCGGCGACGCCACCCGGGTGCTGGCGCTGGCGATGTACAAGAGTGGCTTCCAGGCCAACCTGATGGGCCCGGCCAGCGCGATCGCCGTCATCCTCGTCCTGGTGGGCCTGGCGCTGGCGCTGCTGCTGCGCCGACTCGGCGGCCGGAACTCGAGCCACAGCCAGCTGGAAGGGGCCTGACATGGCGACGACCCTCGCGAAGGACTCCCCACAGGCGCCTGTGAAGCACGCCGCTCCCCGCTCCAAAGGAGTGACCCGCCGTCCCAACTGGGTCGCCGGCGCGGTCTCCTGGCTCTGGCTGGCGATCGTGATCGTGCCGATCTACTGGATCGTCATCACCAGCTTCAAAGCCCAGAGCGACTACTACGCCGAGAACCCCTTCATGCCGCCGTCCGAGCCCACGCTGGCCAACTACCAGCTGGTCATCGAGTCGGACTTCATCCGTTATTTCATCAACAGCGTCGTCGTCACGGTCGGCGCCGTCGTGCCCGCCGTCGTGGTGTCGTTCATGGCGGCCTACGCGATCGTCCGCAACGGCAGGGGGCGGTTCCTGCGCGGGACGAACTCGCTGATCCTCATGGGCCTGGCCATCCCGCACCAGGCCACGATCATCCCCATCTATCTGATCATCATCAAGCTCGGCCTCTACGACACGCCGATGGCGATGATCCTGCCGTCCATCGCGTTCGCGATCCCGCTGTCGGTGCTGATCCTGGTGAACTTCATCAGGGACGTGCCCAAGGAGCTGTTCGAGTCGATGCGGCTGGACGGCGCCAGCGAGCTCGGCACGCTCTGGCACCTGGCGGTCCCCCTGACCAGGCCGGCCGTGGTGACGGTCACCATCTACAACGCGCTGTCGATCTGGAACGGCTTCCTGCTGCCGCTGATCCTCACGCAGAGCCCCGAGCAGCGCACGCTGCCGCTGGCGCTGTGGACCTTCCAGGGCCAGTACAGCGTCAACGTGCCGGCGGTGCTCGCCTCCGTCGTCCTCACCACGGTCCCCATCCTGGCCCTGTACGTGGTGGGCCGCCGCCAGCTGCTGGCCGGCCTGACCGCCGGGTTCAGCAAGTGACGATCACTCAGGAGGCTCCGGACGCGGCCAGGTGACCGCGGCGAACACCACCGAGCACACCAGGAAGCCGGCGCACACCCCCGCGAACCCGGCCCAGAACGAGCTGAGCGTGGTCCCCATGTCGATGCCGATCAGGAGCGCCGTGACCACGCCGGCCGCCAGGCCCCACGCCAGGGCGGCGACGTAGCGGGGCGGCCTGTGCGCCACGGCACCGGTCAGCGGCAGCAGCAGCGGGAGCAACGTGGTGGCCCACCCTGCCCTGGGCTCGCCGAACAGGGCGAGCTTGACCCAGGAGACGGCGGCCGCCACGGCGATCGCCACGAGCGTCCAGATGACAAGCTTGGCCGGGTGGTAACGAAGGTTGTGCTCGGAGGTGGAGCCGACCGAGCCGAACATCCAGAAGGAGAGAAGCTCCTCGATCATGCCGATGAAATCCGGCTTGTCAGCCTCGTGTCCCTTCTCTTCCGCCATGCGGGCTTCCTCTCTCGGGGTCTGGCCGAGCCTGACCGTAGCAGCAAACAAGATCGACACTGATCGCGAGGTCCGTGAGACCAAAGGCACTCCCCCACCTCACCGCGCGCTCGCCCGCGAGGAAAGCGCCGAAGGTCGATGAACCCGATACTTTCGTCCAAAGACGAAAGCAGAGGCCGGCAGGCCCGGACCCCGCCGCGCCGAGCGCCGGACGTTGGCCACGGTGCCCGATCTGCTCATGGCGGACGTCCGCGCCCGCGCCCGTACCGTGGACTGGCGCGGGCGTCAGTGCGTCCCCTTCCAGGAGTAGAAGGCGCCGTGCAAGCGCTCGAAGGTGTGGTCGACGGCTGACCTCCTCGAACGCCATCCCCCCGATGGTGCGGGGGCCGAGCCGGTCGCCCTCCCTCAGCGTGAGGGCGAACGCTTCGATCTCCCGGGCCGCGTGGACGAACCGCTCGTCCTCGGGGACGCGGAAAGCCACGATCGCCACCATCGCGGCCCCCGCGAGGGCAAGGATGCCGAGGAACGCCAACGCTTTCGACCGCGAAACGCCGTCCGGCACCGCGGCCTCCAGTTGATCGTCGTGGACCGGGGCTTCTGCTGATCGTAAACGGGCCGGCCGGGCAGGAGCCACGCACGGGCCCCTGGTGACCGTAACCTCCCCGCCACCGCGGGAAATCCCGTTGAGGCCAGTGCTGGGATGCGAGAGGATCAGCAGCCGAATGACCCTCTTTCGCAACCGTGACTTCAATATCTTCCTGTCCGTGCAGGCCCTGTCGGTGGCCGGCGACTCGTTCTCGACGCTCGCCATCCCGCTGCTGATCCTGCACGCGACCGGCTCCGTCGTGCAGATGGGCGTCCTCACCGGTCTGTCCGGTGCCGCATCACTCGTGGCAGGGGTGCTCGCCGGATACCTCGCCGATCGCCTGGACCGTCGCCGCCTGCTCATCGGCTGCGACCTCACCCGCGCCGCGCTCTACGGCGCCATCCCGATCGTCTGGATCTCCGGCCCGCAGATCTGGCTGCTGTACGTGATCGTCCCCCTGGGCGCCGCCCTCGGCATGTTGTTCCAGGTCACCTACGTCACCGTTGTGCCCAGCCTGGTCGAACCCGGTCAAATCACCCAGGCCAACGGCCGTCTGTACGCCATCTACGCCGCGGGCAGCATCGGTGGTCCCGCACTGGTCGGGGTGATCTCCAAGGCGTACGGCCCGGTGGTCGCGATCGGCATCGACGCCGTGACCTTCGTGGTGTCCGCGCTCGGCATCCTGCTGATCCGGCTACGCCCCGCCACAGCGCCAGAAGACCGAGGCGGCCTGCTCGAAGGGGCCAGGTTCCTGTGGCGGCAGCCGGTGCTGCGTTCGCTGACGATCCTGCTGACCTTTTTCATCTTCCTGACCGCAGGGGTGGACGACATCGTCATCTACCACCTCAAGCACGACCTCGCCCAGAACGACGACGCCATCGGCCTGGTCCTGGCCTGCGCGGCCGTCGGCACGATCCTGGGCGCCCCGCTGATCGCCCGCATCCGCAAGGCGATCGGATTCGGTTACACCTGGGTGACCGCCACCACGTTATCCGGCCTGGCGATGGGCTGTATCGGGCTGGCCACCGGCGTGCCTTCGATGGCCGTCCTCATGGCGCTGTTCGTGTTCGGTACGGCTGTCGCGGGAATCTGCTCCCAGTCCTTCCGCCAAGAGGTCACCCCCAGCCACCTCCTGGGCAGGGTCACCGCCGCCTTCTGGACCATCCACTACGCACTGGGCCCCGCCGGCGCCGCCCTCCTCACCCTCGGCGCCTCCCAACTGGGCGTCGCCACCGTGGCGGTCATCGCCGGAGCGGGCTGTGTCCTGGTCTCATTGTCCGGCCTCCTCACCCCGATCCGCCGCCCCTTCCCGTCCGACTGAGGTGAGCCGGCCCCGACATGTTCGAACCGTAACCGCCGCGCGGATAATCACTGCGACCTGAGGCGAGGAAGCACGAGTGCGGACGACGGCGGGGCCACGTGCGAGGAACACTCCCGAATTACTGAGCGCCACCAGTGCTCATGATCGCCCGAAGCGGAATCGCGGATCCTGCAGCCGAACCGGCTATCGGTACGCGCTCGCCTGGAGTGTGTAGAGGTCGGCGTAGAGCCCGTTGACGGACATCAGCGTCTCATGGTCGCCCTGCTCGACGACCTTGCCGTGGTCGAGGACATAGATGCGGTCGGCGTAGCGGACGCTGGCCAGGCGGTGGGTGATGAGCAGTACGGTGCGGCCGTCCGAATGGCTGCGGATGCGTTCGAAGAGGGCGTGCTCGGCGCGGGCGTCGAGTGCGGCGGTGGGCTCGTCGCAGATGAGCAGGTCGGCGTCGCGGTGGAAGCCGCGGGCCACGGCGATGCGCTGCCACTGGCCGCCGGACAGCTCGTGGCCGTCCTTGAAGCGGCGGTCCAGCAGAGTGCGGTACCCGTGCGGCAGGTCGGCGATGACCTCGTCGGCGCCGGCCACGGCGGCGGCTGAGTGGAGGGCGGGCTCGCCTTTGTCGGTGCCCATGGTGATGTTGTAGCGGGCGGTCAGCGGCCAGCGGGTGTGGTCCTGGGCGATCACCGCCGTACGCCGGCGCAGCTCCTCCGGGTTGACCTGCTTGAGGTCGGTGTCGTCCCACAGGACCGCGCCGGCGTCCGGTTCGTACAGCCCGGAGAGGATCTTGGCGAGGGTGGTCTTGCCGGAGCCGTTCTCGCCGACGAAGGCGATCACGTCGCCGTGTTTGATCTCGATGGACACGTCACGCAGGGCGGGCTCGTCGGCGCCGGGGTAGGTGAACGTCACGCTCTCGGCGGCGATGCGTTCGAAGCCCTCGGGCGCGGCGGCCGGGCGGGGAGCGACCAGGCGGCGCTCGGCGTCGGCGCAGAACTCCAGGAAGTCGGTGAAGTAGAGCCCCTGCTCGTAGAGGCGGTTGGTGGCGAACATGAGGCTGCTGAGCGAGCCCTGCCCCGACCTGATGGCCAGGACCGCGGTGCCGGCCACGGCCAGCGGGATCGCGCCGACCGCCAGCAGGACGCCCAGCGCCAGATAGACGAGGGCGGTGCCGACGCCGCCCAGGGCCTCGCCGGCGAGCCTGGTGATCGTCTGGCGCTTGACCAGCCTGAGCATGACGTCCTGCTCGGCCCTGGCCACCGCGTCGTACATGCGCAGCAGGAAGCGGCGCATGGTGAACGAGCGCACCTCGGCGGCGGGCTCGCGGTCGGCGAGCAGCTCACTGATGATCCACTTGCGGCGGCGGGCGGGGATGAGGCCGTACATCGTCGAGTAACGCATGCGGGCGCTGCGCACCGCGGCCCACGCGTCGGGCAGCACCGCCAGCAGCAGGAGCGGGAGCAGCACCGGGTGCAGGATGCCCAGCACGCCGGCGGCCGCGGCGATGCCGACGACGGCCGTCACCACGTCGACGGCCGCCGACACCACCATGTCGGCCGTGGCCACGCCCCGGCCCTTGGCGCGTTCCAGGGCGTCGTGGAATTCGGGGTCGTCGTAGGAGACCAGCTCCACCCGGCTGGTCAGGCCGTAGAGGCGCTCCTCGGACGCCCGCTCGATCTGCGGGGTGAGCCGCGCCTCGGCCCAGCCGGCGCCGGCCTGCAGCATCGTGCGGATCACCGCGGCCACGCCGACCAGGGCCAGGCTGGGCAGCGCGGCCATCACGCGGTCGGGAGTCGGGCCCTCGCTGAAGAGCGCGGTGAGCACACCGGTGGTGGCCAGCAGCCCGAACGCGGTGAACACCCCGCCGAGCAGGTTGAGCGAGATCGTGGCCGCGGTGTCGCGGGGACTGGCCTCCCAGGCCATGCGCATCGCCTGGGAGATGAGCGAGGGCAGGCGCCGGGCGATGGTCAGGAAGCCGACCTCGGCCATCTTGTCGTTGTGGGCGTACCAGTCGGGCAGGGCGATTTCGCCGAGTTCGAGCGGCTCATCGGGCATACCGTGAGCGTGCCCGCGGCCACCGACAGTTTCTCACCGCGCGGGCGCGCCGTAGCGGGAGGGAACGGAGTTAGCTCGCCGCGGAAAGGGTCTCGATCGTGTCCGCGAACTCGCCGAGCGCCCGCACGTAGCGTGCGGGCTCAAAGAAATGGATCACGTGGTTGGCGCGGACCCGCAGGTAGCGGGCGTGCGGGACCAGGTCCATGACGCGGGCGGCGTCCTGGTCGTCCATGGCGCCCACCAGGCCGTGGCGGGGGTCGCGGAACCAGTCGGCGTGCAGGACCAGCAGCGGGCAGCGTACGCGGGAGAGCGCCTCGGCGTGGTCGAGGCCGGCGTACATGCGCCCGTCGACGAACGCGCGCGCGAAGTCCGGGTCGAACATCGACAGCGACATGAACATGACCCGGGCGGCCAGCGGCAGGAACCGGAGGTCGACGGGCTCCCCAGGACGTTTGTCCTGAAATTTCGCGATCCGCCGGGAGAGGTGGCGCAGGACCCATTCAGGCACCTTGCGCTCGGACCCGTCGCGCTCCGGCTTGGTGACGCCCCTCAGGTAGTCGGCCAGGTCCCGGCCTCGCAGGTCCCCCAGCACCTCCACCGCATGCCGCAAGCCCCGGTAGACGTAGCGATCGCGGTCCCGGAACCGGGGCATCTCGGCCGAGAACACGGGGGCGTCCTCCAGTACGGCCGCGGCCACGAGATCGGGCGCGTTGGCCGCGCACCACAGCGCCACGAGCCCGCCCGAGGAGTTGCCCGCCACGATCGCCGGCCGCCCCACCACATCACGCAGGAACGCACGCATGTCCTCGCCGAGAGTCCGCCACGAGTAGTCCCCCGGGGTCCAGGTGGACTTGCCGTGCCCGCGCACGTCGACCGCGTACACGTGGAACCGGCCCGCGAGCGCGGGCAGGACCCGCTGGTAGCTCTGCCACGTGCCCGTCTGCGCGGGCACCAGCACCAGCGGCGGACCGTTGCGCGGACCGATCACATAGTTGATCCGCACCGTGTTGTTCCGCTCCGGGTTGTTCCGCTCCGGGTTGTTCCGCTCCGGGTTGTTCCGCTCCGGGTTGTTCCGCTCCGGGTTGTTCCGCTCCGGGCCGCCGTCCCGCTCCCGGCCTGTGTCGAACTCCCGCTCGGCGAAGCCTGCCCGCCGCACCTTCCCGATCCTGATGGGCGCCTGCCCGCCCTCGTACGGATTGCGCTCCCCGGTCATGACAAGTCCTCCTCCTCATAACGCTGGAACAGCGGCGGGATCTCGCGCTCCAGCCAGGAGAAGAGCCGGTGGGCATCACGCACCCGCTCGGCCCGCACCGGGTCGTCGCCCAGGATCTCCAGCCCTTCGGCGGTGATCTCGCTGAACTGCCCCAGCGCCTCCAGCTTGCGCCGCGCCACCCGCTCCCAGACGTCGTCCACGACCCGCAGGTGGACGCCGCGCTCCGCGGGCCTGGTCACGGCGCGCACGAACCCGCTCGCCTCCAGCACCCGCACCGCCGTGCTCAGCGACGCCTTGCTGGCGCCGATCGCCGCCGCGATCTGGGCGGCGGTCTGCTCCGGCGGGTCGCAGACCATCAGCCAGCCCAGCGCCCGTCCTGTGATCAGCGGCAGCCCGTTGTTCCTGGCGAAGAACGCCGCCACGCGCTCCACCCAGGCCAGCAACTGCTCGTCCATGCTGCTTCGTTCGTCCATCACCAGTCAGTTTAGTCGAGACCGAACCGTTCTGGCCTCTGTAAGTTTCACAGAGGTTTGACGGGATGATTTGAACGTTGCAATACTCCGTCCGCACAGCCCCTCCAAGCCCTCCTGAAGCCTTCCATTTGCACAGGTCACATGCTCGGCGATCAATGAATCGATTCAGCCACGACCACAGGAGCGAGGTATGGAAACCCGCAAGGCAACACCCATCGCCAGGCGACGAATCGGCCTGGCCGCCGGACTGTCCGCACTCGCCCTCGCCGCGACCGCGATGTCCGCACCCGCCACCGCGATGTCCGCCGCCACCTCCACGGCGAAAGCCGCACTGGCCTGCGGCGACGGAACAGCGAACGCGGAAGCCGTGCTCAGCGGCAGCACCTGGACCGCCCGCAACGGCAGCAGGACGGTCTACACCGGCACCAGCATGCTGTCGGCCATGCAGAGCGCGGTGAGCAGCCTCACCGCCGGCCGCACCGCCAAGCAGCGGGTCGTCGTCCGCGGCTCGGGCACGATCAGCGCCGGATCCCGGCTGTCCCTGCCGAGCTACACGGTGCTGGACGTCTGCGGCACCGTCAACGTGACCGGCTCGGGGTCGGGCGACCAGGCCGTCGTGTACGCCAGGGGCGTGACGGACGTCGAGGTCCAGCACCTGAACGTCACCGGCGCCCCGTTGTACGGCATCTTCGTGCGCAACGGCGTCAACATCACGCTCGGCCAGATCGACATGCGCCTGTCCGGCGGCCTTGGCATCCGCATCGACAACCACGGCGACCGCAGCGTACGCACCAGGAACGTCAGGATCGACAACGTCTACGTCTCGGGCACGAGCACGCACGGCGTGGAGACGTACGGCGTGGACGGCCTCACGGTCGGCACGGTCGTGGCCCGCAACACCGGCCACTCCGGGCTGCTGCTGAACGACACCATCAACGCCACCGTGAACACGGTGGACGCGCAGGGCGCGGGCACCGGCACCGGCTACGCGGCCTTCCGCATGGCGAACAGGAACGGCCGGATCGGCGGCGGCTACCCCGCCAACATCCGCGTCGGCCAGGTCATCGCCCGTGGCGGCGGGCGCGGCGTCTTCTGCGTGTCGGAGAGCGGCGGCGCCGTCATCGACCGGGTGGACATCGCGCAGACCGGCAACAACGCCATCCTGATCGAGAACTGCCACAACGTGAACATCGCCGCCCAGAGCGGCAGCGTCACCGGTCCCGGCGACATCCGGATCGCCGCCCGCTCGGAGTTCCCCAACACCTCCGACATCATCATCCAGAACCTGCGCGTGACCAACTCCGCCATCAGGGAGAGCCCGTGCGGGGTGAACACCACGTTCAGGAACAACACCCTGGTCAACAGCACTCAGAGCATCTGCTGAGCCGGGGCATATCACGGCGATAGGGGCAATCTGACACATCCCCCGGCGCGGGGGTGCGCATACCGTGACAGCCACCCCCCACCATCGTCGGAGGACGCCTCATGGCAAGACCCCTTCGTCTCCTGCTGTCCCTCGTCCTCGGCCTCGCCTTACTCCTGGTCACCGCACCCGCCCAGGCCGCGTCGCTGGTCACGGTGCTCAGGTACGACGCGAGCCGGGCCGCCGAGTTCCAGTCCACGGTGAACCAGGCGGCGCAGATCTGGAATTCGAGCGTCTCCAACGTCCGGCTCGTTCAGGGCTCGCCCGCCCATTTCGTCGTGGTGGCCGACAACGGCTGGCCGCGCGCCCTGCCCACCAGTCTCGGGCGCGGCACGATCTGGATGGGCCGGCAGGCCACCTCCCAGGGCTACGACCGGCTGCGCATCGCCACCCACGAGATCGGCCACATCCTGGGCCTGCCGGACCGCCGTACCGGCCGATGCTCGGACCTGATGTCCGGGTCGAGCGCGCCGGTTTCATGCACGAACGCGAACCCGAACGCGGCCGAACGGGCCGAGGTGGACCGCAACTTCGCCGGCGGCACGCCGCTGGTCGAGTTCGGCCGGCTCCACGAGGACCGCTGACGCCGGCCCACCGGACGGCGGCGCGCCCCCCGGAAGGCACGCCGCCGTCCACCCGGCACCCGCGCGCTTCCACCAGGAAGGGCGGGATGCCGCAGGCCACCACACCTGCAAGACCCACCGCCACATGTGCCACCCTCAACCCACGACCCGCGCCGCCGAGCGGTGGAGGGACGGCACGCGGCGCACCCAGGCGCACGGCCTCTTCACATCACTCGCCCACCGCCGGCACCGCGCTGCTGAGCCGTCCAGCGCACGCGCTTCCCACCGACGGCACGCACCCACAGTGCCGCCGTCGCACGCCTCCCACGGGGTTCGCGCACCCGGACCGGGCTCCTCCCCCGGGCGCGGCGGGCCAACTGAGCAGTCAGGCGGCCAAAGCCCGTGACAGCTCGCCGGGCGGGCCGAGGCGCTCGTGACAACGAGGCGACCGCGACGGCGAGGCGACCGTGACGGCGAGGCGACCGTGACGGCGAGGCGACCGTGACAAGCCCAGGCGACCGTGACGGCGACGTGCCGGATGGGGTCAACAGCTGTAGTCGGACGGGAGGCGGGTGTCGCCGTTCGGGCGGCCGGCCTGGAAGCCGAAGGAGGTGCCGGCGCCCGGCCCCAGCGTCCCGTTGTGCCCGACGTTGCGGGCGACGACGCTCTGGCCGCTCACCGTCAGGGACGCGTTCCACGAGCCGGTCAGCTGATGGCCGGACGGCAGGGTGAAGGTGACGGTCCAGCCGTTGACGGCCGTCGTGCCGGTGTTGCTGACGGTCAGCTGGACGACGTACCCGGTGCTCCACTGGCTCTGCACCGTCGCGGTGACCGAGCAGCCGCCCGTCCCGCCGTCCGGGCGCGTGGTCACGGTCACGGTGGCGGAGCGCGCCGACCGGTTGCCGGCCGCGTCCCTGGCGTAGACGGCGAACGTGTACGACGTGTTCGCGGCGAGCCCCGTGACGCCGGCCGAGGCGGTCGCCGAGGTCGCGACCGTGGTCTCGGAGGAGCCCTGAACGCGCACCACGTCGTAACCGGTCACGCCCACGTCGTCGGACGAGGCGGCCCACGACAGGCTCACCGACGAGGAGGTGACCCCGGACGCGGCGGGCGTGCCGGGCGCGGTGGGCGGGCTGGTGTCGTCATCCGGCTCCTCGTACGCCAGCCCGAACCCGTACGGGAACAGCGGGGTCTTCCCGTCCCCTTCGTTGATCGGCTGCTGGGAGGCGCCGCTCATCCAGGTCATGGGCAGCTTGCCGGTGGGCGGCACGGTCCCGAACAGCACGTCGGCCACGCCCTGCCCCTCGGTGCCGGGCAGCCAGGCGGCCACCAGCGCGTTCCAGCCGGGCAGCTGCGCGGCGACGTCGAGGGGCCGTCCCGACACCAGCACGACCACGACCGGCACCCCGGCGGCGCGCAGGGTCGCGATGGTGTTCAGGTCCGTGGTGTCCAGGCCCAGGCCGCCGGGGCGGTCGCCCTCTCTCTCGGCGTACGGCGTCTCGCCGACCACGGCGATCGCCACCCGGTACGAGCCGTCGACGCCGCTGCCGTCGCGGCTGTAGGTGACGGTCGTGCCGGAGCCGGCGGCGTTCCTGATGCCCTGCAAGATCGTGGTGCCGGGCGTGATGGCGCCTGGCGATCCCTGCCAGGAGATCGTCCAGCCGCCGCTCTGGAGGCCGATGTCGTCCGCGCTCTTGCCCGCCACGAAGATCTTGCCGCCCGGGGCGAGGGGCAGGACGTTCCCGCTGTTCTTCAGCACGACCTGGGACTTGGCCACCGCCTCGCGGGCCACGGCGCGGTGCGCCGAGCTGCCCACGGTCGCGGTGTACGACCGATCCGTCAGGGGCTTCTCGAACAGCCCCAGCTCGAACTTCTTCGTCAGGATGCGCCGGACCGCGTCGTCGACCCGGGCGTTCGTCACCCGGCCCGCCTGCACCTCCGCCCGCAGCAGGTCGATGAACTGCCGCCAGGCGGTCGGCACCATGGCCATGTCGATGCCGGCGTTCACGGCGGTGCGCACGTCGAGCGCGGAGGTCCCGGGAGCGCCGTCGATCTGGTCGATGCCGTTCCAGTCGGAGACCACGAGGCCGGAGAAGCCCAGCTCGCCCTTGAGCACGGTGGTGATGAGGTACTGGTGTCCGTGCAGCCTGGTGCCGTTCCAGCTGCTGAACGAGATCATCACCGAGCCGGCGCCGCGCTCCACCGCCGCGCGGAACGGCGGCAGGTGGATCGCCCGGAGGTCGGCCTCGGACAGCTGGGTGTCGCCCTGGTCGACGCCGCCCGTGGTGCCGCCGTCGCCGACGTAGTGCTTGGCGGTGGCCAGCACGGAGGCCGGTCCGTTCAGCGCCGTGCCCTGGAAGCCGGTCACGATCGTGGCCATCGCGGAGGGCAGCTCGGGGGTCTCGCCGAACGACTCGTACGTGCGGCCCCATCGGTCGTTGCGGGCCACGCACAGGCAGGGCGCGAAGTTCCAGTCCACGCCGGTGCCGGAGACCTCCTCGGCCACGGCCCGGCCGATCCGCTGGACCAGCGCCGGATCCCTGGTCGCGCCCAGGCCGATGTTGTGCGGGAAGATCGTGGCGCCGACGACGTTGTTGTGGCCGTGCACGGCGTCCACGCCGTACAGGATGGGGATGCCCAGCGGGGTACCGAGCGCCGCGTTCTGGAACCGGTCGTACATGTCGGCCCAGGACGTGGCCGTGTTCGGGGACGGGGCGGAGCCGCCGCCGGACAGCACCGAGCCGAGCCGGTACGCCGTGATGTCGGCAGTGCTGACCGACCCTCGCTCCGCCTGCGTCATCTGACCCAGTTTCTCGTCCGGCGACATCCGCGACATCAGGTCGGCCACCCTGGTCGGCACGGGCAGGGTCGGGTCCTGGTAGGGGAACGCGGCCGCCGCCGTGCTCGTCATTCCCGGGGTGTTCAGCACGGCGACGGTCAGCAGGATCACGACCGCCCGCGTCACCCACTTCATGCCCATGTCTCTCATGGCCGCCGCTCCTGGTCAGGGACGTCGAAGGAAGCATTGGGAGCGCTCCCACCCACGACTCTAGGCCAGCCCTCCGCCGAATTCCCGCCCCTTCCCGCACCGCACGTCCGCACCAGCCAAAACAAGCCAGGCGACGGTGAAACTTTCACGCGCCCGTCTCGATGAAACTTTCAGCGTCGCTTTACCGCCTGTGAAGCAGTACGGATAATACGGATCGGAAAGCGCTTTCCACCCCCTCTGGAGGTACCTGCCAAGCGGAGAGCAACCATGCCCCTTACCTCGTTACGCGCCGTCCTCGTCGCGGCGGCGGCCGTCCTCGCCCTTCCCTCGATCGGCGCCACCCCGGCCGGATCCGCGGCGGCCGCGGCGGCGGACGGCCCCACCGGGTTCGCCGCCGTCAATGCCCTCGGCCAGAACGGCACCACCGGCGGCGCCGGCGGCCGGACGGTCACCGCCACCAACGCCGATCAGTTCCTGGAATACATCGACAGCCTCGAACCCCTGATCATCCAGGTGTCGGGCACGATCTCGATCACGAGCAAGCAGGGGGTGCGTCCCAACAAGACCATCGTCGGTGTCGGCACGTCCGGGCACATCACCGGCGGCGGCCTGGACTTCTACCGGTCGTACAACGTGATCGTGCGCAACCTCCGCTTCACCGACGCCGAGGACGACGCCGTCAACATCGGTCAGAACTCGCACCACATCTGGATCGACCACAACACGTTCTCCGGCGCGGTGGACGGCTCGGTGGACATCGTGCGGGGCGCGGACTACGTCACGGTCTCGTGGAACCACTTCGACCACTCCGACAAGTCCATGCTGATCAGCCACTCCGACGGCGCCGCCGGAACGGACGTCGGCCACCTCAAGGCGACCATCCACCACAACTTCTTCGACCACAGCCGCCAGCGCCACCCACGTATCAGGTTCGGCGAGCCGGTGCACATCTACAACAACTACTACCTGGGCAACGAGCTGTACGGCGTGGCCTCCACGATGAACGCCGGCGCCGTCGTCGAGGGCAACTACTTCGAGAACGTGCCGCACCCGCTCTACTCATCCAGCGGCTACGGCGACAGCGGCCCGGGCAGGGCGGTGCAGCGCAACAACGTCTTCGTGAACTCCGGCACCCCGGAGACCAACGGGACCGTCGTCGAGCCGCGCACCTACTACGGCTACACGGTCGACCCGCCGCAGGGCGTCCCATCGGCCGTCCGCGCGGGCGCGGGTGTCGGCAAGATCACCCCCACGGTGGCGCGGCGGTAACACGCCCGCCCCTGACCACGAGCGGCCCGTCCCGCCCGCCGGGCGGGACGCCGGCCGCCCGTGATCGAGCGTGTCACGAGCGGAGGGACTCCAGCAGGCGGTCGGCCTCGGCGGCGAGGCGGGGCAGGTCGGCGGACGGGTCCGGGGAGCGGGCCAGCAGCATGCCGCCCTCGCACATCGCCCCGAAAACGAGCTGCGCGCGGGCGGGTACGGCCGCGGAGTCCTCCCCTTCGGCCGCCAGCGTGAACCCGGCGAGCAGGATGCGCAGCAGGCAACGGTGCTCGATCGCGCGCGTGGTCTCCCAGCCCAGCACAGACGGCGCGTCCAGCATCACGATCTGCCGGAATCCCGGATCGAGGCAGTGCTCCAGGAACGTGCGGGCGCCCCGGCGCAACGCCGCCCACGGGTCGCCCTCCTCTGTGGCCACGCGCTCCAGCTTGGCGGAGGCCTTCGCCAGCTCAGCCTCGAACGCCGCCCGGAACAGCAGCGCCTTCCCCCCGAAATGGTGATAGGCGGCACCCTTCGTCACGCCCGCCGCCGCGGCGATCGCGTCGATCGAGGTCCCCGCGTAGCCTTTGCCGCCGAACAGCTCCTGCGCGGCACGCACCAGCGCCGCCGTCGTCTCGTCCGTGCGTTCTGCCTGAGTACGGCGGATCATCGTTCTCCATTGACTTACATACTCGCGGTACGTAACTTCATAAGCCTAGTTACGTACCGAAAGTATGTCTCATGGAGGTGCGCATGTCCTCATCGCACATCGCCGTCTACGGCGCCACCGGCCACACCGGCCGCCTGGCGGCGGCAGAGCTCCGCGCCCGCGGCCGGAGCGTCATCCTGGCCGGACGGGACGGCGGCGCACTCAAGGCCCTGGCCGGCGAACTGGGCGGGGGTGAGCCGGCGGTACGCGTCCACCAGGCCCCGCTGGACGACCCGGCGGCCTTACGGGCGCTCGCCGAACAGGCAGGCGTGCTGATCCACTGCGCCGGCCCGTTCACCCACACCGGCAAAGCGGTCGCCCGGGCCGCCGTCGAAGGCGGCTGCCACTACGTCGACCACGCGCTCGAGCAGCACCACACCAAGTGGATCTTCGACACCATGCAGGAGCCGGCCGCGCAGGCCGGCATCACCATGATCACGGCGATGAGCTTCTACGGCGGCATGGGCGACCTGCTCGCCGGGGCCGTGGCCGAGGGCCTGATCGGGATCGAGCGGGTGACCTCCGCCTACGCGGTCACCGGCTGGCGGCTGACGACGGGGGCCAGGAAGACGGCCGAGCTGCTGTTCGCCGACACCCAGCGGATCACGTACGAGGACGGCGCCCAGCACGTCGGTTACGTCGAGCCGCGCAACGCCGTCTTCCCGTTCCCGCCGCCGCTCGGCCCGCGCACGATGATCGCCCCGGTGCCGTTCTCCGAGGTCGTCACCGTTCCCCGGCACGTGCCGGCGAGGCGGGTGGAGGCGCAGCTCACGGCGCACACGTTCGAGGAGGAGCAGGCGTTCACCAGCGAGCACGTCGACGCCGAGACCCGCGCGGGCTCCGGCTTCACCGTCGCCGTCCAGGTCATCGTCGAGGGCGGCGGCGCCGCGGGGCAGGTGGCCGGGCGCGACCTGTGGCGGCTGAGCGCCCTGGCCTCCGTGGAGGCCGCGGTCCGCCTGGCCGACGGCCACGGCCCCGGGCGCCCCGGCGTCTACGGCCCGGCCGAGGCGTTCCCTCCGGGGCCGTTCCTGCGCGACCTGGAACGGCTCGGCCTCTTCACTCTCACCCTTCCGGGAAAGGCGGAATCATGATCCTCGTGACGGGCGCGGCCGGCGGGCCGCAGGGAGGCACCGGGCGGCAGGTCGTGGACCTGCTGCTGGCGCGCGGCGAGCGGGTGCGGGCGTTCGTGCACTCGGACGACCACCGGGCTGAGGAACTACGCAAGATCGGCGCCGAGGTGGTCGTCGGAGACCTGTGCGAGATCACCACGGTCCGGCCCGCCATGCGCGGGATCAGACGGGCGTACTTCACCTATCCGGTGACGGCCGGCCTCCTCGACGCCACAGCGGCGTTCGCGGCCGCGGCCAGGGAGGAGGGGGTCGAGCGGGTCGTCGAGGTGTCGCAGCTGGACGCCTCCCCCGAGGCCGGCACCCCGCGCATGCGCCGCCACTGGCTGTCGGAGCAGGTCTTCGACTGGGCCGGGGTGGGCGCGGTGCACCTGCGCGCGGGGGTGTTCTTCGAGAACCTGGCCGTCGTGGCGGCCGCGTCCGGGAACCGCGAGCTGGCGCTGCCGCTCGGCGGCCGGGACACGCTGATCCCGCTCGTCGCCGCCGCCGACGTGGCCAGAGTGGGGGCCGGGCTGCTGCTCGACCCCGGCCCAGTCGACCCGGTGTGCCTGGTGAACGGGCAGATGGCGACCATCGGCGAGGTGTCCGACGCGTTCGGCGTCCCGTACGTGGACGTGCCGCCCGAGGAATGGGAGGCCCGCGCGAAGGAGATCTACCAGGACGAGGTGGCGGTGGAGCACCTCACCCACCTGTGGGCGCTCTTCCGCTTCATCGGGCCGGGCCACCACCCGCTCTACGAGGTCACCGAGAGCATCGAACGCGTCGGCGGCCGCCCGCCGACGACACTGGCCGAGTTCGCCCACAGTACGCAGTAGGCGATGGCGGCACGGGGGCGCGCCCCGGCCTTCAAGCGCCGGGGCGTTTCCGACCGTGTTCATGCCATGGTTCAGCCCTGTACCGCGAAAGTCCGGCACGCACCAGTGCCCGCCGTCGTCTCGTCCAAGCGCTCTGCCTAGGGACAATGAGGAGGACGGACGATGGTAGAAGGAGTAGAATCCGAGTAAGGACAGGGCAGAAAGGCCAAGGTCATGAGCCTGAATATCAAAAATCCTGAGGCTGAGCGGCTGGCAGCCGAGATTGGCGCACTCACGGGAGAGAGTAAGACCGCCGCCGTCATTTCTGCTCTGCGCGAGCGGCGTGAGCGTCTGCTCGCTAAGGGCCGGGAGGAGGAAGACGCCACGATGGCGGAAGACCTACTCGCGCTCGCCGCGAAGATCCGTTCGAGGTTGGGTGGTACGGATCTGTCGACTGACTTCTTGTATGACCCCGAGACCGGGCTCCCCGCGTGATCATCGACACCAGCGCGATCGTCGCGATCCTCAAGGGCGAACCGGATGCCGCCGCCTTTACCACAGCCATCCGAGAGGCCGCCGTGCGACGCATGTCGGCCGCGACATATCTGGAGATGGCCGCCGTGGTCGAGCGTACGCGCGACCCGGCTGCTTCCCGGCTCTTGGACGATTTCTTGAGCAGGATGAAGGTCGAAATCATGCCTGTCACATTGGAGCAGGCGCACATCGCCCGCCGGGCCTACTGGGACTATGGCAGGGGGAGCGGTCATAAGGCCGGGTTGAACTTCGGCGACTGCTTCTCGTATGCGTTGGCGCGAGAATGTCGTGAGCCACTGCTCTTCAAGGGCGACGACTTCACTCATACCGACGTGACACCAGTGCTGTGACACTTCCGCGCACGTGAGAGTTCCCCGCCTTGCAGTTGGACGGCCGGCACCGGCACGTCGCCCTGGCCATGGTCGCCCTGGCCTTACTGGCCGCCCTCACCGCGCTCCAACCGCCCTGCGATGAGAAGCACATCGCGCTGACCATGCCCGAGATCCGCCGCCTGATGGCCGCACTCATCCTCACCCGCGCCACCCCGTCCGGCATCTCTCGCACTGGTCACGCCGGCGCCGCCGTCACCAAGCCGCCGCCCCCCGCTGCCATTACCAGCGCAGATCTCAACCGTGATCGCGAAATGTGACAAGCATCAAGTGTCGAGGAGTCGTAGGGCCGCTTGGCTTCTGGCGATCAACTCGGGGTCGCCTTCGGCCATGCGCAGAGCCAGGGCCTCCTGCAGCACCTCGCGCGCCTCCTGTTTGCGATCCAGGTCAGTGAGGGTCTTGCCGAGATGCTGGAGCGGGAAGCACACCATTTCGGGTACTTCTTTCCTTGCCAGGGTGAGCATCGCGCGGCAGAGAGTTTCCGAGGCTGCCGCGTCACCTGAGTAGCGATGGGCGTCGGCCAGATTGATTGACGCCGCGATCCGCCTGCCGCTTGTGTCCGCCAGGTCGAGCGCACGGTTGAGGTGGTCGATCGCGTCGCCGTGCTCGCCCAGAACCAGCAGCCCGATCCCGAGCGCGCGCAGCGTGGTGTAGTCGGTGGGGTCCTGAGCGCGGGCCGAGTTGACGAGCGCGGTGAGCCGATCGCGGTCGCTGGGGACCATCCGTTGCCGTTCGTCGTAGGTGATGAGCTGGTTGATTTCTTGGAAGAGCACAGCCAAACATTAGGCGCGTAAGGGGCCTGGGCCAGCGTGGTGGCCGTCTTCATGTCACCTCAACGCACAAGATCGCGAGTGTGAAGGGCGGCCAAGCAGGCGGCGACGATCTCTTCCAGCGCCGCGACCCGTGCCATCAGACCAGGCGCTATTCCGTCGCGGGCTCATCCCAGATGGAGGTGCCGTACACCACCTGGTAGCGATCAACAGGAATGACGATATCCGCGTTCGAGATCCCGCCGCCGAGGGCACGGGGCATCGTTCCGAGGCCATCGCAATCAGCGCGCCCCGCGCCCGCCGGGGCGAACGGCTCCGCGGCGATAAAGGTCGCGAGACGGCAAGACCCCCGGCCCGCACCCGGGCCGGGGGTCGAGTGACGCGCGGATCAGCCGGTGAAGCCGATCGCCGTCCAGTCGTAGTACGCGTAGCCGCGAGAGCCGTAGTTGGCGAGCGTCTTCTTGACCGCCCAGATGTCAGGACGCTGGTACAGCGGGATGGTGTGCACCATGTCCCAGATCAGCTTGTCCGCGGCGTTGGCCAGCTCGACGGCCTTGGCCGGGTCCATCTCGTCCACCGCGGCCTGGACGGCGGCGTCGACGGCCGGGTCGCTGGCCTTCGGGAAGTTGCTCTCCGAGCCGGTGTAGTAGATCTGCTTCAGGCTGCCGATCGGCAGCGGCGTGCCGATCCACGAGAACGGCACCAGGTCGAAGTCGCCCTTGATGATGTAGTCGTTGAAGAACTTGTCAAGGGGAACGGGGCGGATATTGATCTTGATCCCCGCCTCCTTGAGCATGGCCTGGGTGAGCTCGCCCTCCGTCTGCGCCACCGGCGTGCCGGTGGGGATGACGAAGCTCAGCGCGAACTCCTTGCCGTCCTTCTTGCGGTATTCGCCCTCCTGCTTCCAGCCGGCCGCGTCCAGGAGCTGCTTGGCCTTCTCCAGGTTGTACTTGCCGAGGTCGCCGGAGTTGTCGACGTAGCCCTTGTGGTTGTTCATGAAGACGTGGTTGCCGAGCGTCTGCAGCGGCCACTCCATGTCCTTGAGGTCGGACTGCGTGATCACGTCACGGTTGATCGCGTACTGGACGGCCTGCCGGACCGACTTGTCCTTCAGGAACGCGCTCTGGTTGTTGACGGTGATGTGCCGCCAGTTCGGGCTGAGCGCCTTGCGGATCTCCGAGCCGGGGACCTCCTTGGCCCGCTTCAGCTCCGCCGGGGCGCCCGACGGGATCTCCACGCCGTCGAGCTCGCCGTTGGCGAAGGCGTTCACCTGCGCGGCGGGCGACTCGATGGCCCGGAAGATGACCTTGTCGAGCTTGGGCTTCTGGCCCCACCACTTGTCGTCACGCACGAGCGTGAGCGTCTTGGTGCCCTCGTCGAGCTTCTCCACCTTGAAGGGACCCGCGGTGGCGGGGATCTTCTGCAGGTAGTCCTTGTCGTACGCCTCGGGCGTCTCGATGTGCTTGCCCGGGAAGAGGTGCGAGGTGCCTCGGTTGAACAGGCCCTGCCACTCCGGGTACGGCTTGGAGAAGGTGATCACGGCGACCTTGTCCGAGTCGCCCTTCTCGACCGACTCGATCTTGTCCCAGCCGTCCGTGGAGGCCGGCTTGAACTTCTTGTCCTTGCCGCTGTTGGCCTTCCACGCGGCCGCAAGGTCCTCCCACGTCATCGGCGTGCCGTCCGACCACGTGGCCTTGTCGTTGATCGTGTAGGTGACGACCTGCTTGCCCGACGACATGTCGTTCTTGACGTCGGTCACGTAGTCCTTGTTCGGCGTGAAGTTGGCGTCCGCGTCCGCCATCATCAGCTGGGGCATGAACACGTCGAGCATGTCGGCCGTGTCGGCCTGGTTGCCGTCGACGTGGTTGCCGTTCCACTGGCTCGGCCACTGGCCGATCGCGAGCGTCAGGGTGCCGCCGTCCTTGACCTGCTCATAGGCGACCGGGTTGATGCTGATGGCCGGGGTCTCCGCCATCTGCTGCTGCGCCTGCTGCGACTTCTGCGCAGTGGGCTGCTTGCTCTCACTGGCGCCCCCGCCGCAGGCCGCGACAGCCATGGCCAGGACCGCGATTCCCGCGGCTGCCCGGTATCGAACCTTCACTTTTCCTCCTGATCGTCCGAGGCCGTGATGACCTCGATCTCCTCCGCGTAGTGGCAGGCTGCGCCGTGGTCCACGGCGTTCGCGAGCCGAGCAACCGAGGGCTCTTCGTCCACACAGAGCTGCCGGTCCGCCTCGCTGAGCACGGCGAACTTGGGACAGCGGGTACGGAACCGGCAACCCGATGGCGGGTCGGCCGGACTGGGCAGGTCGCCTTCGAGCAGGATCCGCTTCCGGGTGCGTTCCATCTCCGGGTCCGGCAGCGGGATCGCCGACAACAGAGCCTGCGTGTAGGGGTGCGCCGGGTGGTCGTAGACGTTCTCGACCGTGCCGATCTCGGCGATCCTGCCGAGGTACATCACGGCGACCCGGTCGGCCAGGTGCCTGACCACCGCCAGGTCGTGGGCCACGAACAGATACGACAGCCCCAGCGTGTTCTTCAGCTCCTCCAGCAGGTTGATCACACCTGCCTGGATGGAGACGTCGAGTGCCGACACCGGCTCGTCCAGGACGAGCAGCTTCGGCTCCAGCGCGAGTGCGCGGGCGATGCCGATGCGCTGGCGCTGCCCGCCGGAGAACTGCTGCGGGTAGCGCTCGGCGTGCTCGGGCGACAGCCCGACCAGCTCCAGCAACTCGGCGACCCGGGACGGCACGTTCGTCCTGCCGTGCGCGCGCAGCGGCTCGGCGATGATGTCGCCGACCGGCATGCGCGGGTCGAGCGCGGCCATCGGGTCCTGGAAGACGATCTGCAGGTCGCGCCGGAGCGCCCGGCGTCCCGCCTTGTCCAGCTTGGCGCTGTCCTTGCCGAGCACGACGACCCGGCCGCCCTGTGGCGGGGCCAGCTGCATGATCTGCTGCAGGGTGGTGGTCTTGCCGCAGCCGGACTCGCCCACCAGGGCCAGCGTCTCGCCTTCCGCGATGTCGAGGCTGATGCCGTCGACCGCGTGCACGGTGCCGACGCGGCGCTTGAAAACCGCGCCCTTCATCAGCGGGTAGTGCCTGATCATGTTGTCCAGCTGCAGCACCGTGGAGCGTTCTGCGCGCGGCACGCGGACCACGTCGCTCGGCGGGATGACCGGGACGGGGAACACGTCGGCGCCGGTCAGGCCCTTGTGCTCGATCTCGTGCGAGCGGATGCAGGCGACGTGCCTGCCGCCGGCGAACGGCGTGAGCGGCGGCTCCTCGTCGTCGCACATGTCGACCTTCATCGGACAGCGCGGCGCGAACGGGCAGCCGGGCGGCAGCGCCGACGGCGAAGGCGGGTTGCCCTCGATGGGCACCAGCGGCCCCTCCTCGCCGTCGATCCTGGGGATCGAGGCGAGCAGGCCCATCGTGTACGGCATCCGCGGCCGGTAGTAGATGTCGTCCACCGACCCCTGCTCGACCGGCCGGCCCGCGTACATGACGAGCACGCGGTCGGCGATGCCCGCGATGACCCCCAGGTCGTGGGTGATCATCACGATGCCGGCGCCCGTCTCCTGCTGCGCGGTCTTGAGCACCTCCAGAACCTGCGCCTGGATGGTCACGTCCAGCGCCGTGGTGGGCTCGTCGCAGATCAGCAGGTCGGGGTCGTTGGCGATGGCCATGGCGATCATCGCGCGCTGGCGCATGCCGCCGGAGAACTCGTGCGGGAACGCCTTGGCGCGCAGGTGCGGGTTCGGGATGCCGACCAGGTCGAGCAGCTCCACAGCGCGCTTGGCGGCCTTGTCCTTGGGCATCTTCTGGTGCACGCGGACGGCCTCGGCGACCTGGTCTCCGATGGTGTAGACGGGCGTGAACGCCGACAGCGGATCCTGGAAGATCATGCTGATCGCCTTGCCGCGCACCTTGATCAGCTCGTCTTCGTCCATGCTGAGCAGCTCGCGACCGTGCAGCTTGACCGAGCCGCTGACCACGGCGTTCCTCGGCAGCAGGCCCATGATGGCGAGCGAGGTGACGGACTTGCCGGAGCCGGACTCGCCGACGATGCCGAGCACCTCGCCGCGCTCGACCTCGTACGAGACCCCGCGCACCGCCTGGATGCCGCCGGAGAAGGTGACGGTGAGGTCGCTGACCTCCAAGATGCTCACGAGTTGCTCCCCGGGTCGAGTGCGTCACGCAGGCCGTCGCCGATCAGGTTGATGCTCAGTACCAGGAGCACCAGCAAACCGGCGGGGAAAACGAACAGCCACGGGTAGCCGGTGGCGTTGCGCGAGCCCTCCGCGATGAGCGTGCCGAGCGAGACGTCGGGCGGCTGGATGCCGAACCCGAAGAAGGACAGCGCCGCCTCGCCGATGATCGCGCCACTGACGTTGAGCGTCGCGTCGATGATCAGCAAGGAGGACAGGTTGGGAACGATGTGCCGAAAGATGATCTTCCAGCGCGGGATGCCCATATAGAGGGCCGCCTGGACGTATTCGCGCTCACGAAGCGAGAGCGTCATGCTGCGGACCACCCTGGAGGTGATCATCCAGGTGAACGCGGCGAGCAGCACCACGAACCAGAGCCAGGTGCCGCCCTTCAATCTCGGCGAGATGATCGCGATGATCAGGAAGCTGGGGAGGACCAGCAGCAGGTCCACACCCCACATGAGCACCCTGTCCAACCAGCCGCCGAAGTATCCGGCGAACGCGCCCACCACCGCGGCGAGGCCGGTGGCGATCAGCGCCACCAGCAGGCCGATGATGATGGACTTCTGCATGCCGCGGAGCGTGACCGCGTACATGTCCTGCCCGATGGCACCGGTGCCCCACCAGTGGTCGCCGTCGGGCGGCGACATGAAGGCCAGGAAGTCCTTGTCGGTCCACTCGTACGCGCCGGCGTACGGGCCGATGTACGCCAGGAGGATCAGGAGGACCAGGGCCGTGATGCCGTAGCGGGCCTGCCTGTTGCGGAACAGGCGCCTGAGGACGACTTTCGAGCGCATGTCAGCTCACCCTCACCCGCGGATCGAGCGCCGCCACCAGCAGATCCGACAGGAAGGCGGCGAACAGGACACAGACGGCGGTGAAGAGGGTCACCGCGGCCACGGAGTTGACGTCGTTGGCGTTGATCGCGTCGACCAGCCAGGCGCCCATGCCGTGCCAGGCGAAGATCTTCTCGGTGAAGATGGCTCCGGTGAACATCGTTCCGAACGCGAAAGCGAAGTAGGTGGCGGACGGGATCAGCGCCGTACGGAGCGCGTGCTTGATCAGCGCGGTCCTGCGTCGCAGTCCCTTGGCCATGGCCGTGCGGACGAAGTCCTGGCCGAGCACGTCGAGCATCATGTTGCGCTGGATGCGACTGTAGAAGGCGATCGAGCCGAGGCCTAGGGAGATGGTCGGCAGGATCAGGTGGTTGAGCCGGTTGACGAACTGGTCCCAGCCCTCCAGCTTCGGGTTGTACTCACCGGTGTACTCGATCAGCGTGAACCCGAGCCCGTCGTTCAGGGTGTACGTCGCCATCGCCAGCAGCGTGGCCAGGAGGAAGACGGGAAGGGCCATGATCACGAATGAGCTGACACCGATTAACCGGTCGCTGATCTTGTACTGCCGCACCGCCGAGAGTGCCCCGAACGCCACCCCGAGGGCGAAGCCCACCAGCGTGCCGATCAGCAGCAGGCGCAGGCTGACGAAGATCCGCCGGCCCATCTCCGCGTTGACCGAGCCGCCGTTCCAGGTCTTGCCGAAGTCTCCCGCGATGACGCCCTTGGCCCAGGTCCCGTAGCGCACGAGCACAGGGGTCTTGTCGTTCAGGTTGTACGCGTCGAGCGTGGCGTCGATCACCGACTCGGCGATGGGCGGCTGACGCGCCTGGTACGTGGCCCGCGGGTTCATGGTGCTGGCGGCGAGCATGTACGCGAGACTGGCCGCGATCGCCACCAAGATCACATTTGTTGCGAACCTGCGAAGCAGGTACTTGCCCATTACTCTCCGTTCGCGCTGACTGGGGGCAGTGCCTCGGGCTGGAGAGGCGGCTCCCGCAACGTAAAGCCATCCCGCATCGGGAAATCCCGATGACCCGTGAGATGGCGATCAAGGCGCAGAATATATGTAAAGATGTAACAGTCAGAAACTGCTCGATATAACAGTCAGATCACTTGCAATAGATCGTGACATTCGCCAGATGGCCCACACATAGGGCTCCGACCTGCATAAATGCGACCAATTAGGGTCTTCTACCGCCGCCAGAGAAGCCCTTATGTCACAGAATCCGGACATTAATTGACGGTCGGCCAAAGTGATCCACATCATGGGGTGGATCTGCGGATTGTGAGGCCCCCGCGGCGCCTGGGGACTTTGGTCCTCATCGGGTCAGGGCATCCACTCGCCTCCCGCGACGTCGATCGTGAGCCCGGTGATCCAGGGGCGTGTCCTACTCCGGACGGCGTACGGGGTGCGCGCCGGAGGCGCGGAGAAAGTAGTCGTCGCCGCCCACCTGACCGCCCTTCAACGCCACCTCCAGCCCGTCGCACGCGGGATCGTCCGAGGCCAGCACGCACACCGGGCCGCCGGGGGCGAGCACGGTGACCACGTCCAGCGAACGCGCGCCGAGGGCGGCCACGACCTCGCCCGAGGTGTCGCCGCCGGCGACCACCAGCCGCCGCGCCAGCCCGCCCCGCACGGCGGCCGCGGCGATCCGGCCGAGCAGTTCCCCGATCCCGGCCGGGTCCCGGGCCGGGCCACGGGTGGACTGGACGATCGTGTGGCGGCCCGCGCGCAGGTGCTCCTCCACCTGGGCGAAGACCGTTTCGGAGGTGTCCAGCACCGGCCATCCCGCCCGCTCGGCCGAGTCGATCTGGCGGGCGGTGATCGGCGATCGGCTCCCGGACACGACCAGCACCGGCCCGGCCACCGCGAGCGGCCCGCTCAGCGGCGGGCCTTCCGTCCTGGGCGATCCTTCCCCGCGGCTCTCCGTCGCGCCGGGTTCGCCGAGGCCGGTCGAGGCCAGGGCGTAGCTGAGGCCGCCGGAGCCCACGCAGTACAACGGGCCGCGGCGCTCGGCGTCGGCGAGCAGGAGACGGCCGAGTGTCCGGAGGTGCCGGTCGGTCAGCACGTCGGCGACGAATGCCGCGTCCGCGGCCCTGGCCAGGTACGCCTCCTCCGATGGCTCGGCGGGCAGCCATCCGACGCGCCCGGCGCCCTGCTCGGCGAGCCGTACCCGCAGGTCGGCCTCCGTCGCCGGGGTGACCGGGTGGTCGCGCGCCGGCGGGTACCGGTCGAGCCGGTGCACCCGGCCCCCGGCCCGTACGAAGTGGTTGGCGAACCATGTGTAGCGGCCGAGTTCGGGCTGTGCGGCCAGCACGGGCACCGGGCGGCGGCCCGCCAGTCCCGTCCGGTGCAGGGCCGCGACGACCGCGCCGATGCTCCCCACCTCAGGGGAGGAGTCGAAGGTCGAGCAGATCTTGTACTGGACGACCAGCGGCCCCAGCGCCGCCATGGCTTCGAACGCCGGCATCACCACCGAGGCCGGGTCCGCGGCCGCCCGCGCCGTGGTGGCCAGGCCGATCACGTCGCCGCCGCCGTGCAGGTGCGCCACGTCCATCACCAGCGACCCCGTTAGCCCGAACCGCCGGAACTGCCACAAGGCGTCCGTCGCGCCCGTGAAGTCGTCGGCCACGAACGCGAACAGCGTCACGAGCGCACCTCCGGCGCCGTCCCTCCCCGCCGCGTCACCGCGGCACCACCCCGCCGAAGTGCTCCAGGGCCCTGACCAGCTCCGGCGAGTCCACCTCGTGCAGCGGGACGCCCGCCGTCGCCGCGGCCCACGCCTGCCTGATGCTCGCGATCCCGGCAGCCGGCCCGTCCGGGTGACCGAGCACGCCCCCGCCGGCCAGCACCAGCAGGTCGGTGGTCCCGGTCCGCTCAAAGGCCACCGGAGCCGTCCCGGCCCACTGGGCGGACGACAACACGGGCAGGCAGGGGAAGCCGCCGAGCAGCGGCTCGCGCACGGCCTGCACCATAAGAGCCACCTCGTCGTCGGTGACGTAGAACTTGCTGTGGAAGCCGCCGCAGTGCAGGTGGTCGATGCCGGTCAGGCGGGCCAGCTTCTGGTACGCGACGTGGCCGACGCCGATCCCCGGATGGCGGGCCAGCGCGCCGAGCCCGGTGACGTGGGCGTGGATCGGCACCCGGGCGTGACGGCGCAGCATCGCGGCGGAGGGGAAGCCGACGACGTTCAGGTTGACCATCACGCAGGTGCCGCCGGAGGCGACCACCAGGTCGTGGTTGCGGAGCATGCGGTCGGGCTCGTCGCTGATGTTGAAGGCGTACATGGGCCGCCGCCCGGTCCGCCGCTCCACCTCGTCGAGCGCGGCGGTCACCGCGCGTATCCGCTGCGGGAGTGGCGCGGGCGGGCAGTCGGCGTTCACCTCGTCGTCCTTGATGAAGTCGGCGCCGGCCAGGCCGAGCTCCCGCACCAGGTCCACGTAGTCGGCGGGGCGCAGGCCGACGTTCGGCTTGACGATGGTGCCGATCAGCACGCCTCCGGGCCGTCCCGCCAGTCTCCGGGTGCCCTCCACCGCGAACCGCGCCGGCAGGTACGCCTCCCCGAACGCGGCGGGCAGATCCAGGTCGACCAGCTTCAGTCCGGCCAACTCCCGCAGCTCGTACAGGTTGCCCGCGACCACGGGGAACAGGTTCGTGAGCGAGGGCCCGGTGTTCTCCAGCGGAAACCCGATCTTCACCAGGGCGGCGCGCGGCGGCCCGTCACCGCGCGCCCCCGGCAGGCTCTCGGAGGCGGCGGCGGGGATCTCGGTGAGCTCCAGCACGACGGCGCCGTGCCGGGCGCGCAGGTCGTCGGTCTCGCCGCGCACGCTGACGAACGTGCCGGTGCTCTGCTCCCCAGCGATCGCGCTAGCCGCCTGCTCCAGCGGCAGCCGGGTGAGGATCCGGTACGTGGCGACGGTCAGATCGCGCATGCCAGGTACTCCATGGCGAGCGGCGGGCTGGCCAGGATCGGCACCCCGGCCTCGGCCGTTCCGGCCACGCGCGCCATCGACGCCTGGGCCAGCACGATCACGTCCACTTCGCCGCCCAGCTCGGCGAGCGCTCCGGCCACGCGTGTGTCGTGGGTCGCGGCGTCGCCGCCCATCAGGGCCTCGAACGCGCCCTCGCACACCCGGGCGGTCAGCCCGATCTCCCGGCCGGCCGCCTGGGCGCGCCGGCGTACCAGGTCGGCGGTGGGTTCGAGGGTGGTGGACAGCGTGGCGAGCACGCCGATCCTGGGGCCCAGCGCGACGGCCCGGTCGGCCATGGGACGGTCCACGCGGGTCACGGGGACACCGGTCAGCGGCTCGGCCGCCTCGACGGCGGCGCCGATGGAGGAGCAGGTCACCAGGATGTGGTCCGCCCCGGCGGCCTCGGCCGAGGCGATGTGGCCGCTGACGCGGCGCGCGGTGGACGGGGTCAGACGGCCGGCGGCGATCGTGTTCTTGATCAGACTGTCGTCGACGATGTTGAACGTCTCGACGCCCGGCAGGTGCTCGCCGCACAGCCGGGCGAACACCTCGACCAGCGTCGCCGAGGTGTGGATCAGTCCCAGCGTCTTTGTCATGATCCGGTCGTATCACTTCATCAGATGAAATTCCAGTTTCATCTGATGAAGCACTATGAAAATTCGGACTCACCTACTAGCGTGCGGAGGCGTGGCAACTGATCCTCAAAGGGACGCCGCCCGGAACGTCCAGGTGGTGCACGCCCTCGGCGCCCGCATCGTCGGCGGCGAGCTGGCTCCCGGCACGTCCATCCCCATCGAGGAGGACCTCGTCGGCGAGCTGGGCATAGGCCGCTCGGCCGTGCGGGAAGGCGTCAAGGTCCTGGCCGGCAAGGGCCTGCTGGAGACCAGGAGGAGCGCCGGCACCCGGGTCCGCCCTCGCGCGTCCTGGAACCTGCTCGACGCCGACGTGCTGAGCTGGCGGTTCGAGCCGGAGCCGCGCCCTGAGGACATCCGGGTGCTGGCCGACCTGCGGGTCGCGCTGGAGCCGGGGGCCGCCAGGGTGGCGGCCGAGCGGGCGGACGCGACCGCCGTGCAACGCGTCGACGAAGCCCTGGCCGCGCTCTACGCCACCGCCGACGACCCCGAGCCGTTCATCGAGGCCGACCTGGCCTTCCACAAGGCGGTGTTCGCCGCGGCGGACAACGACCTGCTGCTCTACATCTACGACATGATCAGCATCGCCCTGCGGTCCGTGCGCCAGGTGCACACCCGCTCGGTGGCGCACAACAAGGAAACGCTGCCCGGCCACGAGCGCGTGGCGGTGGCGATCAGGCGCCGCCACCACCGCAAGGCCGAGGAGGCCATGCGCGAGGTGGTGGAGGTCGCCCGCGCCGACGCCGAGCAGCACATCCGTCTCTGCTGCTAGGAGCCCTCACTTGGACGTCCTCCTCGACGTCGACGGCCCGGTGGCCGTCGTCACCCTCAACAGACCCGCCAAGCTCAACGCGATCACCCCCGGCATGGCCGCCGCGCTGCGTTCGTGCCTGGACCGGATCGACGCCGACCCGGCAATCCGGGTGGCGGTGCTCACGGGCGCGGGCGAGCGCTCGTTCTGCGTCGGCAGCGACATCAGCGAGCTGGACGCGTACGACACGCCGTGGGAGTTCCGCAACCGGGGCGACTACGGCGACGCCGTCCGCGCCCTGCGCAAGCCGATCATCGCGGCCGTCAACGGCTACGCGTACGGCGGCGGCCTGGAGCTGGCCATGGCCTGCGACATCCGGCTGGCCGCCGGGACGGCGACGTTCGCCGCGCCCGAGATCAAGCTCGGCTGGATCGGCGGCAGCGGCCAGTCCGCGCTGCTCGCCCACGCGGTCGGGCCGGGCAACGCGGCCACGATGCTGCTGACCGGCGACCCCATCGACGCGACCCGGGCGAAGGCGTGGGGGCTGGTCACCGACGTCCATCCCCAGGACGAGCTGCTGCCGGCCGCTCGCGAGCTGGCCGGGAAGATCGCCGAACGCCCGCCCATCGCCGCGCAGACCGCCAAGGCCAACCTGAAGGCCGCCTACTCGATGCCGCTCGACCAGGCCATCCAGTACGAGCGCGACCTGCAGACCGTCTGCTTCGCCACCGCCGACGCCGCCGAGGGCAGGGCCGCGTTCGCCGCCCGCCGCACGCCCGTCTTCGAGGGGCGCTGATGGGCGCGCTGGACGGCTACCGCGTCATCGACCTGTCCATCGCGATGGCCGGCCCGCTGGCCGCCATGCGGCTGGGCGACCTGGGCGCGGACGTGGTCAAGGTGGAGCCGGTGACCGGCGAGTGGCAGCGGCACGCGCCCGCGGGCGGCGCCACGGGCAACCAGGTCAACGCCTCATTCCTGTCGCTCAACCGCAACAAGCGCAGCCTCGCCGTGAACCTCAAGTCCGGCGAGGGCCGCGACATCGTGCACAGGCTGGCCGCGACGGCGGACGTCTTCCTGCAGAACTACCGGCCCGGGGTGGCCGAGCGGCTCGGCATGGACTACGCGACGATCAGCGGCATCAACCCCGCCATCGTCTACGTCTCCATGTCGGGATACGGGGAGAGCGGCCCGTACGCGTCGAGGCCGGGGCAGGATCTGCTGCTGCAGGCCATGAGCGGGGCCATGTTCAGCACGGGCCGCGAAGGCGACCCGCCGGCGCCCGCGGGGACGTACGCGATCGACGCCATCACCGCCTACAGCGCGTTCGAGGGCGCGCTGGCCGCGCTGCTGCACCGCGAGCGCACCGGCGAGGGCCAGCGGGTGAGCGTGAACATGCTGGACGCGGCCATCGCCGTGCAGATGCAGGAGCTGTCGGTCTTCACGGTGGGCAAGGTGCCGCAGCGGCGCGGGCGCGAGCCGCACGGCCACACCTACATCCGCGCGCCGTACGGCGTGTTCGCCACGAAGGACGGCCATCTCGCGCTCGGCATGCCCCGGCTCGACGCGCTGGCCGTGGCGCTCGACCTGCCCGAAGTCGCGGACATGGACGGCCACGCCCAACGGGACGAGATCACCACGGCCGTGGCCCGCCGTCTGCCCGGCCGCACCACGGCCGAGTGGCTGGAGATCTGCGCCCGCCACGACCTGTGGGCGGGCCCCGTGTACGGCTACGCGGAGCTGGTGGCCGATCCGCAGGTCGCGCACAACGGCTCGTTCGTCACCTACGAGCACCGTACCGAGGGCACGGTCACCACCCCCGGCTTCCCGTACCGCATGAGCGCCGGCCCGCCGTCGGTCCGCACGGGCGCCCCGCTGGTCGGCGAGCACACGCGCGAGCTGCTGGACGAGCTCGGCTACCCGGCCGAGCGCACGGCCGAGCTGGTGGCGAGAGGCGTGCTGGCATGCGCGGACTGACCTGGGACCACCCGCGCGGGTACGCCCCGCTGGACGAGCTGACCCGGCTCGACCTGGCCGGCAGCAACCCGTACGGCGACGTGCCCGAGCCGATCGTGTGGGACCGTCAGCCGCTCGAAGGGTTCGAGTCGGAGCCGATCGCGAAGCTGTGCGAGACGTACGACGTGCTCGTGATCGACCACCCCGGGCTGGGCGCGGCCGTGGACGCGCTGGTGCCGATGGAGGAGCTGTTCGAGCCGGACGAGCTGGCCGGGTTCAGGGCGGGCGCGGTCGGCCGCACCTGGGACAGCTACCACCTGGAGGGACGCCAGTGGGCGCTGCCGCTCGACGCGGCCACCCAGGTCGCGGTCGCCCGCCCCGGCGTCGAGACGCCCGCGACATGGCTGGAAACGGTGGAGTTCGCGAAGGGCACGCGGACGGCGCTGTGCCTGGGCGGGCCGCACGCGTTCCTCATGTTCTGCGCGCTGTGCTCGGGCGACTTCCTCGACGCCGAGGAAGGGATCCGCGCGCTGGAGCTCATGGCCGAGCTGCTCGGCCTGGCCGACCGGAAGGTGTCGCCGCTCAACCCGATCGGCGTGCTGGACGCCATGGCGGCGGGCGGACCGGAGTACTGCCCGCTGGTCTACGGCTACGTCACCTACCCGCTGACCTTCTCCGACGCGCCCTCCTGGCCGGGGAGGCCGCCGGGGAGCGTGCTCGGCGGCACCGGCCTCGCCGTCTCCGGGCGGCGCATCGGCGCGATCCGCGACACGGTCCGCGTCCAGTTGCGGCGGCTTCTGTCCGAGCCGGTGCAGACACGGCTGTTCCCGGCCACCGGCGGGCAACCGGCCGCGCGGGCCGCGTGGGAGCCGCCCACCGCCCGGGAGGCCGGGGGCGACGCCCACACCTCCGCGGCCTTCTGCCGCGGCACCCGCGCCACCATGGAGGCCGCCTGGATCAGGCCGCGCTTCCCCGGCTACATCGCCCTGCAGGAACGGTCGTCGGCGCTGATCCGCGAGGGCCTGCTGGCCCGCGTCCCGGCCCGCGACCTGCTCAGGGACCTGCACGACGAATGGAGGCACGCATGACCACGGCGCTCGTCACCGGCGCCGCCGGAGCGCTCGGCAAGGCGATCGTCCGCCGCCTGGCCGCCGACGGCCACCAGGTCGCGGCGCTCGACCTCGACGCCGGCGCGCTCGACGGCGCGCTCAACCTCAAGGCCGACCTACGGGACCCGGCCGCCGTCGAGCAGGCGTTCGCCGAGACGGCGGCCCGGCTCGGCCCGGTCGGCATCCTCGTCAACAACGCGGCGATCTACCCGAGCAGGCCGTTCCTGGAGGTGCCGCTGGCCGAGTACGACGAGGTGCACGCGGTCAACCAGCGCGCCTACTGGCTGGCCGCCCAGCACGCCGCCAGGCAGATGACCGGCGGCGGCGCGATCGTCAACATCGCCTCGATCACCATGCACGGCGGCTGGGCCGACCTGGCCGCCTACGTCGCCACGAAAGGCGCCGCGGCGGCGCTGACCAGAGCGCTCGCCCGAGAGCTCGGGCCGCGCGAGATCCGGGTCAACTGCGTCTCGCCGGGCGCGTTCCCCACGGCGGCCGAGGAGATCCATCCGGATCCGGAGGCGTACAACCGGTTCGTCCTGGAGCGGCAGTCGCTCCAGCGGCGCGGCACCCCCGAGGAGCTGGCCGCCGTGGTGTCGTTCCTCGCCGGCCCGGACGCCTCGTTCGTCACGGGCCAGACCATCGAAGTCAACGGAGGGTGGGTGATGGCATGACGCCGGACCGCAGGCGGCTGGCGGAGCTGACCGGGGACCTGAGCGCGGCCGGCGGGGTCCGGCTGGTGACGCTCGGCGACGGACTGGAGCGCGGCATCCGGACGCTGGAGTTCAGGACCGGGTCGGGGCTGGCGTTCGACGTGCTGGTCGACCGGTGCATGGACATCGGGCACGCCGAGCACGCCGGGCGCGCGTTCGGCTGGCGCTCCCCCACCGGCTTCCGCCATCCCGGGCTGCACGAGACCGCCGACGAGGACGGCCTGTCGTGGCTGCGCTCGTTCTCCGGGCTCATCGTCACGGCCGGGCTCGACCACACGCTGTTCGGCGGCGAGGTGCCCGCCGACGGCTACCGCTACCCGCCCCGCCAGACCGTACGGCACGGGTTGCACGGCCGGGTCGGCAACATCCCCGCCCGGTTGACCGGGTACGGCGAGCGGTGGGAGGGCGACCGCTGCGTCCTGTGGGCCGAGGGCGAGGTGCGCCAGGCCGCGGTCTTCGCCGAGAACCTGCGCCTGGTCCGCCGCATCGAGGCCGACCTGGGCGGTGACGAGATCCGGCTGGTGGACACCGTCACCAACGCCGGGTTCGAGCCGGCGCCGCACATGTTCCTGTACCACATCAACCTCGGCTGGCCGCTGCTCGACGAGGGCGCCAGGTTCGAGGCCGACATCCGCGAGACGCTCTGGCAGACCGACAGCGTGGCCGAGCAGAAGGCCGACCACATCACCTTCCCCGGACCGGCGCCCGGGTTCGTGGAGCAGGTGTACGAGCACGTGCTGAACCCCGGCGACGACGGCATGCACCGGGTGGCGGTGGTCAACGACCGGCTCGGCATGAAGGTCGGCGTCGAGTGGCCGGCCGCGGAGTTCCCGTACTTCTTCGAGTGGCTGAACCTGCGCTCCGGCAACTACGCCGTCGGCCTGGAACCGTCCACCCACCACGTGTCCGGCGACGCGGCGGCCAGGGAGGACGGCAGCATGATCTGGCTGGGGCCGCTGGAGTCACGGGTCTACCACACGACGTTCCGTGTCAGCTGATGCGGTAGACGCGGCGGGCCGTGCCGGCGAAGACCTCGGCCCGCTCGCCCTCCGACAAGCCCGCGCACAGCTGATCCGCGGTCGCGACGACCCGCTCGTATTCGGCCGCCAGCAGGCAGACCGGCCAGTCGGAGCCGAACATCACCCGCTGCGGCCCGAACGCCTCGAGCACCGTCTCCGCATACGGCCGGAGGTCGGCGACCTGCCACGCCGTCCAGTCGGCCTCGGTGACCATGCCGGACAGCTTGCAGTAGACGTTCGGGAGCGCGGCCAGTTCCTCGATCCGGTCGCGCCACGGCTGCAGTTCGCCGGCGGCGATCGGCGGCTTGGACAGGTGGTCGAGCACGAACGTCAGCCCCGGCAAGGCCCGGACCGTGTCGATGGCGGCCGGCAGCTGGTGCGGCAGCGTCAGCAGGTCGTACGCCAGCCCCGCGGCCTCCACCGCGGCCAGCCCGCGGCGCACGTCCGGCCGGTTGAGCCATTCCGGGTCGGGCTCGGACTGCACACCGTGCCGCACGCCCACCAGCCCGTCGGGCATGGCGGCCAGCACGGCGGCGACGTCCGGCGCGGTCAGGTCGACCCAGCCGACCACACCCGCCACCAGGTCGGAGGCGGCCGCGAGGGCCAGGAACTCGACCGTTTCGGCCAGGTCGGGCAGCACCTGCACGAGCACGGTGCGGGTCACCCCGGCCGCTGCGGCGGGCGGGGCCAGGTCGTCGAGGGTGAACGTGCGCCTGATGGGCGCCATCGGCTCCGGGTCCAGCCAGGCGTGGGGGCGGACGGCGAGGTCCCAGACGTGGTGGTGCGCGTCGATGCGGTCCATGGGTTATGCGAGCTCCAGCTCGGTCCAGAGGTCATCAGGGATGGAGGTGGCGGCCAGGGCCAGGTCCTCGGCCACCTCCTCGGAGCTGCGGGCGCCGACCACGACGCCGGTCACGGCCGGGTGCCGCAGCGGGAACTGCAGGGCCGCCGCCGCGAGCGGCACGTCATAGGCGGCGCACCGCTCGGCCAGGCCGCGCGCCCGTTCCAGCACCGGCTCGGGAGCGGGGACGTAGTCGTAGTGCGCGCCGGGCCCCGGATCGGCCAGGATGCCGCCGTTGAACACGCCCGCCACCAGCACGCCGATGCCCCGCTCCGCGCACAGTGGCAGCAGCTCCTTGGCCGCCGTGCGATCGAGCAGGCTGTAGCGCCCTGCCACCATCACGCAGTCCACGTCGGTCTCCCTCACGAACCCGGTCAGCATCTCCGCCTGGTTCATGCCCACGCCGATCGCCCGCACCCCGCCCTGCTCGCGCAGCCGCTCCAGCGCGGGGTACGCGTGCCGCACCGCCTGCTCCCAGTGGTCGTCGGGGTCGTGGATGAGCAGGATGTCGAACGCGTCGAGCCCGGTGCGCTCCAGGCTGCCGGCGAGCGAGGCGTAGACGCCCTCCACCGTGTAGTCCCTGCGGACGGGGTCGAGCAGTGCGCCGACCTTGGTGGACACCGTCACCTGCGACCTGTCGACCCCCGCCAGGAACCGGCCCAGCCGGCGCTCCCCCAGGCCCGCGCCGTAGCGGGGCGCGGTGTCGAAGTAGCGGACGCCGCCCTCCCACGCCGCCTCCAGCGTGGCCGCGGCCTGCTCCTCGCCGACCGGCGTGTACAGCCCCGCCAGAGGGGCGGTGCCGAGGCCGATCCTGGAAACGCTGACACCGCTGCGACCGAGGCTCACGTCTCGGCTCTCCTCTCGGGCGAGAGATCGTTTGCAGACCGAAACCTAGCAGACGTCCAATGTTCCCACTAGCCAGCCAGGTACTTACGAACGGTATAGACAGGAGTCGACGTGTTCGCGTAGATATACGTCCTACGTGTTGCCGCCAGGGCGGCGCAAGAGATCGATCTTCACGACTTTTGGCGTCCCCACAGGGTGAGCCCACTAACCACCCTGACGGCGCGACCTTCCTCTCCTCGCTCTCGTGAGCTCATCCTCATGTTCTGGAACCAGGAGCAAACAATGACCGACGGCTACACACGACGCGGCGTGCTGGCGACCGGGTTAGGCGCCGCCGCCCTGCTGACGACCGGCGTCACCGCCGAGCCCGCACGGGCGGAAACGCGCCCCCTCACCCTCTGGTACACCCGTCCCGCCGCCGCCTGGCTGGAGGCCTTGCCTGTCGGCTGCGGGCGGCTCGGCGCCATGGTCTTCGGCGGCGTGGCCACCGAACGGCTGCAGCTCAACGAGGACAGCATCTGGGCCGGCGGTCCGCACACCTACGACAACCCCGAGGCCCTGGCCGCGCTCCCCGAGATCAGGCGGCTGGTCTGGGAGGACAAGTGGCAGGCCGCCCAGAACCTGGCCGACCAGAAGTTCCTCGGCAAGCCCAGCGAGCAGGCGCCGTACCAGGTGCTCGGGGACCTCACGCTGACGTTCCCCGGCTCGGCCGAGTTCACGGAGTACCGCCGCGAGCTGGACCTGACGCGGGCGGTCACCAGCGTGACGTACGTCCGCGACGGCGTGCGGCACACGCGCGAGGTCTTCGCCAGCAACCCCGACCAGGTCATCGTCATGCGGCTCACGGCCGGCAAGCCGGGCTCGGTGACGTTCCAGGCGGCCTTCTCCAGTCCGCAGAGCTCGAGCGTCTCCGAGGCGGGCCGGGACGCGGTCGCCCTCGACGGGATCAGCGGCGACACCCAGGGGCTGAAGGGCGAGGTCCGTTTCCGCGCCGTGGCCAAGGCCCGGGCGAAGGGCGGCACGGTCCGCACCGACGGCGGCACGCTGTCCGTCGAGGGGGCCGACGAGGTCACGCTGCTGATCTCCATGGGGTCCAGTTACCGCAGCTACAAGGATGTCGGCGGCGACCCGGCCGAGGTGGCCGGGCGGCATCTCGTACGGGCGAGCGGGCAGTCGTACGAGGTCCTGCGGCACCGGCACGTACGCGACTACCGGCGGCTCTTCGGGCGCGTCGAGATCGACCTGGGCACCTCGGACGCGGCCGCCCTGCCGACCGACGAGCGCATCGCGCGCAAGCAGCTCGACACCGACCCGCAGCTGGCCGCCCTGTACTTCCAGTACGGCCGCTACCTGCTGATCTCCTGCTCCCGCGCCCCCGGGTACGCCGCCAACCTGCAGGGCATCTGGAACGACTCGCTCACACCCGCGTGGGAGTCGAAGTACACCATCAACATCAACTGCGAGATGAACTACTGGCCGGCCGGGCCGGCCAACGTCATCGAGTGCATGGACCCGCTGTTCGACCTGATCAAGGACCTGTCGGAGACCGGGGCCAGGACCGCCGAGAGCCAGTACGGCGCGGGCGGCTGGGTGGCGCACCACAACACCGACGGCTGGCGCGGGACGGCGCCCGTGGACTTCGCCTTCTACGGCGTGTGGCCCACCGGGGGCGCCTGGTTGTGCCTGACGCTGTGGGAGCACTACCTCTACACGGGTGACGAGCGGCGGCTGCGCGAGCACTTCCCGCTGATCAAGGGGTCGGTGCAGTTCTTCCTGGACACGCTGCAGACCGACCCCGGGACCGGCTACCTGGTGACGAATCCGTCGCACTCGCCCGAGGTCGGTCACCACGAGGACGGCGGCGAGAACGTCAGCATCTGCGCCGGGCCCACCATGGACATGCAGATCCTGCGAGACCTGTTCGGGGCGTTCGCGGAGGCGTCGGACGTGCTCGGAACCGACGGGGAGACGCGGGCGAAGGCCCTGGAGGCCCGATCCCGGCTCGTGCCGAACCAGATCGGGCATCTGGGGCAGATCCAGGAGTGGCAGGAGGACTACCGGGGCGACGCGGCGCTGTCGCGCAGCCGGCACATCTCCCACCTGTGGGGGCTGTTCCCCGGACACCAGATCGACCCGCGGCTGTCCCCTGAGCTGGCGGCCGCCGCCCGCCGGACGCTGGAGCTGCGGGGGGAGGCGGGGGCCGGGTGGTCGCTGGCCTGGAAGATCAACTTCTGGGCGCGGCTGCTGGACGCCGCCGAGTCGTACAAGCGGCTGTCGAACCTGCTGGTGCCGGCGCGGACCGCACCGAACATGTTCGACCTGCACCCGCCGTTCCAGATCGACGGCAACTTCGGCGGGACGTCGGGGATCACGGAGATGCTCCTGCAGAGCCACGCCGACCAGGTCCACCTCCTGCCCGCGCTGCCCGCCGCCTGGCCCGCGGGCTCCTTCCGCGGGCTTCGGGCTCGGGGCGGGTTCGAGGTGGACGTGCAGTGGGCCTCCGGGGCTTTGGTGCGCGGCCGAATCCGCTCGGACCTGGGCCGGAAGCTGACCCTCCGCACGCGGGGGCCGGTCACGGTCACGGCGGGCGGCCGCCCGGTCAAGGCCGACCGACCGGAACCCACCGTCCTGGTCTTCGACACCCGCCGCCACGCGGTTTACGACATCGCCCCGTCCCCCTGACACCGGATCATGTGGCTCGGGGAAGCTGTCCGCGCACCCATCCGGGATCGGGGCCGGTCGTCGGCGGCGCTACGGCGCTGCGCCTCCACCGCGCCGATCGACCTCGGGAACGCCAGCGGCGAGTGCAGTCCGGCGAGAAGGACGAACGCCACCAGGAAGACGGCGGCGACGCCCGGGGCCCCCGTGGCGATCTGCCCGATCGCCAGGACTAAGCCGCCCACCACGAGCAACATCGGCAAAACCCAGCCCCGTGCCATATTCACTCATGCTAGCGGTGACGCAGGCTCGGCGGCGCGGGCGCGGGGCCGGGTGCGGGAGGCCTCGCCGCGGGCGTGGGCGGCGAACAGGCGGGCCGCCTCGTCGGGGTCCCCGGAGGCCAGGGCGGCGACCAGGTCGTCGTGGTGGCCCGCCATCACCGTCCAGTCCCCCGCGTACAGCGGGTTGCCGACCACGTGCAGGCTCCACAGGTTCGACTCGATCGTCCGCCACAACCGCAGCAGGAACGAGTTGCCGCAAGCAGCGCACACCCGCCGATGGAACGCCAGGTCGGCGTCCCTGAACGCCCCTATGTCGCCGTCCTGGGCCGCCCGCCGCATCGCCAGCACGTCGGCCGAGAGCTGCCGCAGCGTCTCAGGCTGGATGCGGGCGGCCGCCTCCCGTGCGGCATACTCCTCCAGCAGCACCCTGATGTCGCGGACCTCCCGGGCCTGCTCGTCGGAGATCTCCGCGACGTAGCTCCCCCGGTTGGGATAGGAGATGACCAGCCCCTCGTGCGCCAACCGCTTGATCGCCTCCCTGGCCGGCGCTTGGCTGGTGCCCACCCGCCGGGCGATCTCGGCCTCCACGAGCCGCTGCCCCGGCACCAGCTCTCCCGCCACGATCCAGCCGCGCAGCAGCGCGTAGACCCGGTCGGACAACAGCTCCCTGGGCAGCAGCCGGGCGGCGGGCGGCGCGACCTGCTGCTCCTGCCAGATGCGCGCCACCGTGGACTGCGACAGCCCCAGTTGCCGGGCCATCGACCGGGTGGAGGGCACGGCGGAGCCGTCAGCCGCGGCGGCGATCACGCGCTCGGCCTCCTGCCGCTCCGCACTGCGCGGCCGCCCGGGCCGCGGGGCGTCCGCCAGCCCGTCCAGCCCGCGCTCCACGAACCGGCCCCGCCACTTGGCGACGGTCGCCGGGCTCACCGCCAGCCGCTCCGCGATCTCCTTGCGGGGCAGCCCCTCCGCGCAGGCCAGCACGATGCGGCTGCGCAACGCCAGCCCGCCGCCCCGCTCCTCCGCGTACGCCCTGAGCGCGGACAGCTCCTCCGCGCTCAGCACCAGCCGCTTGTCGTCCTCGCGTCCAAGTCCAGCCACAACCCCACCTTAACGTATTTATGACTCAGTCATCGGCTCGAAACGTATTTGTCGCGCCGCATAAGCCCTTGACCGACCCCGGTTACCAACGTATTAAATAATCGCTAATCGAGTATCGACCCATTAAAAGGCGTCGCAGATCTCGCCCCCTTGGAGGTGCGATGCGTTCCCCCCGTCCATCCCTCGCCCGGTTGATGAGCACGTCTGCGATCGGCTGCCTGTTCCTGCTCACCGCATGCGGCGGGGGAGGCTTCGCCGGCGACTCGCGAGCGCAGCAGAGCGAGGGCGGCCAGGTCACGGTCAGGATGCTGGTCAACATCAGCCCCAACCTCACCCAGGCCTACTGGGACGGGCTGGTCAAGCCGTTCGAGCAGGCCAACCCCGGCATCGACGTCAAGATCGAGGCCCCGACCGGCAAGGGCGTGGCCGACACGCTGCCGCAGCAGCTCGCCGCCGGCAACGCCCCGGACGTCGTCGAGACGCTGATGGCGGACGAGACGCTGGCCAAGCAGATGCTCGACCTGACCGACCAGCCGTGGGCCAAGGACACACCGCTCGCCGAGCAGGCCAGGCTGGGTGGCAAGATCTACACCGTCGGCGTCGGCGTGCAGGCCCAGTCGCTGGTGTTCTACAACAAGACCGCCTTCGACAAGGCGAAGATCGACAAGCCGCCCACGACGTTCGACGAGCTCGACGCGGCGATGGCCAAGCTCAAGAGCGCCGGCTACCTGCCGCTGCAGACGGGCGGCGACTTCCTCACCGGCCTGCAGCTCCTCCAGCTCTCCAACCCGTCCCGCGCGCAGCAGCATCCCGCCTGGCAGCAGGACGTCAAGGCGGGCAAGCTCAAGGCGGGCGAGTCGCTGCTGCCCTACCTGGAGCGCTACCGCGCCTGGATCGACAAGGGGTACGTCGACAAGAACGCCCTCGGCATGAAGTACGCCGACGCGGAAACCGCTTTCCTCGCCGGCAAGTCGGCCATGTACGTCATGGGCAGCTGGTTCACCGCCGCCGAGGCCAAGGCCACGAAGGACTTCGAGGTCGGTGTCTTCCCCGCCCCGGTCGACAAGGGCCAGCCGTATCCGGGCCCGCAGGGCGCCACGCTCGCGGCCCCGTACATGATCCTCAAGTCCACCCCGAACAAGGACGCGGCGCTCAAGCTGGTCCAGTGGCTCGTCACCGACCCGGCGGCGGTCAAGAGCCAGCTGAAGCAGGACGGCAACTTCCGCACCGGCGTCGAGCGCGAGTTCACGCCGCTGGAGAAGCAGGTGCAGGAGATCCTCGACGGCGCGCCGTCCGGGGTGCCGCAGGGCGAGGGGTACGGCGACGCGACGCTCCCCAAGGGCTTCAACGCCGCCTGGAACACCGAGGTCCAGGGCCTGTACGTGGGCAAGTCGCCCGAGGAAGTGGCCGAGGGCGTGGACCGCTGGCTGGCCGGCCGCTCATGACCCTCACGCAGGAGGCGCCCCGGGTCGCCACCCGGGTCGTCAGCGAGAAGAAGCAGCGCCGCGAGGGGCTGGCCACCGCGATCATGGTCGGCCCCGCCACGGTGCTCTACACGGTGATGCTGGTCGTCCCGGTCGGCCTGGCGCTCTACCTGAGCCTGACCGACTGGGACGGCTTCAGCGCCGACCCGGCCTTCGTCGGCGCCGCCAACTACGCCGACCTGCTGGACGACCCCGAGCTGCGCCGCGCCGCCCTGGTCACCCTGCTGGTCGCGGCGGCCGGCACGGCCGGGCTGAACCTCCTGGGGCTCGGCTTCGCGCTCCTGGTGAACGGCGCCTCCCGGGCCAACACGTTCTTCCGGATCGTGCTGTTCTACCCGCACGTGCTCAGCGCGCTGGTGGTCGGCTTCCTGTGGTCGGCGATCCTCGGCACCACGGGCGCGGTCAACAACCTCGTCACCTCCTGGGGCGGGGAGGTGATCCCCTTCCTGTCCGACCCGGCCTGGGCCACGGTCACCATGATCGCGGTGCTGGTGTGGGCCGGGTTCGGCGTCAACGTGGTGCTCTACCTGGCGGGGCTGCAGGCGGTGCCGCACTCGCTGATCGAGGCCGCGCGGATCGACGGGGCGACGCGGTGGCAGGTGTTCCGTCACGTGACGCTCCCGGCGCTGGGGCCGTCCGTGACGGTCAACATCGTGCTGTCGCTGGTGACGCTGCTGAAGACGTACGACCTGGTGGTGTCGCTGACCGCGGGCGGCCCGGCGGGGCAGACGCAGACCGTCGCCTACCTCATCCTGTGGAACTCCTTCCACGACGCCCGCCTGGGCTTCGGCTCGGCGCAGTCGGTGATCCTCATGCTCGTGACGGCGGCGCTGGCGTTCGTGGTGACGAAGCTGCGCAGGCGCGGCGAGCTGGCGGCGCACCAATGAGAGGGGCACCAGTGAGAAAGACGTTCCTCTGGGCGACCGTCGCCTTCATGCTCGTCCCGCTCTACGTGCTGACCGTCAACGCGTTCAAGGGTCAGCAGGACATTCTCGCCAACCCCTTCGGGCTCGGCGGCCTGACCCTCGAGCCGCTGGGCAGGGCGCTGACGAACCCGCAGTTCAACGTGGTCAAGGGGTACGCGGTCACGCTGCTGTTCGTGGTGGCGGTCAACGTGCTGTCGGTGCTGCTGGCGGCCCCGGCCGCGTACGTGATCGCGCGCAGCCCCAAGCGGCGCTTCCGGATCCTGATGCTGTTCTTCCTGGCCGGGACGTTCATCCCGGGACAGGTGCTGGTCATCCCGGTCGTCTACGTGCTCAAGACCCTCGGCCTCATGGGCACGATCCGTGGGTTCGTGCTGTTCGAGACCACGCTCACGCTCCCGTTCTCGATCTTCCTGTACGCCGGCTACATCGCCACCATCCCGGCCGTGCTCGACCAGGCGGCGGCCGTCGACGGAGCGGGCAGGCTCCGCACGTTCTGGCAGATCGTCTTCCCGCTGATGCGGCCCGCGGTCGCCACGATGGTCATCCTCAACACCTTCTCGGTGTGGAACGACTTCGTGAACCCGCAGATCATCCTGGGCCCCGGCAGCGGTCTCTACACGGTGACCACCGGCGTGTACGCGGCGGTCAGCCAGTACTCCACCGACTACTCGGTGGTCTTCCCGACACTGCTGCTGGCCATCGCCCCGCTCCTGGTCTTCTTCGTCTTCATGCAACGGCACATCATCAGCGGACTCACGGCAGGTGCAACGAAAGGGTAGAAGATGCGGGCAGTACACCCGGGACCCGCAAGCGGTCCCTCTGTCAGAGCGACCCTCCCGCTCGGCGTGCCGCCGGCCTGGGCGGTGCTCGAGCGCAGGCTGTTCGACGCCCTCGACGAGGCCTGGCGGGCCTTCGCCGCGCGCTACTGCGCCCCAGACGGGCGGCTGATCTACCACGGCCCCGCCGCCGACCGGGACGGTGCCGACGACTTCTACGAGGCGTTCTTCAACTGGCCGACGCTCTACCAGCTGGGCGGCGCCGACGACCTGCTGGAGGCGGCCAAGCACCACTGGGAGGGCGTGACCGCGCAGCTCACCGAGCTGGGCTACCTGGTGGACGAGTTCGAGCGCGGCTACGACTGGTTCCACCAGGGCGAGTCGCTGCTGCTGTTCTACGGCATCTGCGCGGCCGACCCCCGCGACGAGCTCTTCCGCGAGCGGGCCCGCCGCTTCGCCGACCTCTACCTGCCCGGCTCGGCCAACTACGACGCCGCGCACGACATCATCCGCGCCCCGCACAACGGCGCCGGCGGCCCCCGCTACGGCCTGCAGTGGGAGTGGGCCTCGTACCACACCGACCTGGTCAGCATGCGGCCGTACGGGCTGCCGCTGCGCGACCTGCCCGGCATCGCCGAATGGAAGGACCTGGCCGACCCGAACAACGCCGCCCGCATGGGCGCGGCGATGAGCGAGCGCATCGGCCGCGGCGACGTGGCCGTCAACCTGGCCGCGACCAGCCTGGCCGTCAACGCCTGGCTGTACGACGGCGACGACCGCTACCGCGACTGGGCCCTGCGCTACATCGGCGCCTGGCAGCGGCGCGCGCAGGCCAACGACGGGATCCTGCCCGACAACGTGGGCCCATCCGGCGTGGTCGGCGAGCTGCACGGCGGCCGCTGGTACGGCGGCAACTACGGCTGGCAGTGGCCCCACGGCCTGTACAGCGTGGGCGCCGCCGCCGTGATCGCCGCGGTCAACGCCCACCTGCTGACCGGCGACGAAGCCGCGCTGGACATCGGCCGCGACCCCCTGGAGACCGTGTACGGCCGCGCGATCGAGGCCGGCGTGACCGAGACGGAGATGAGCATCAGCGACCGCTGGCTGGCCGAGCTGGGCGACGAGGCCGGCAAGCCGACCATGCTGGTGCCCAACCGGCACGACGACCGGGGCTGGTTCGACTTCCAGCCGCCGCAGCTGGGCCTGCCGGTCTGGCTCTGGCACGCCTCACTCGGGCACCAGGACATCGAGCGCATCGACCGGCTGCGGGCGGCCTCCGGCTACGACTGGGCCACGGTGCGGCCGTTCCGCAACAAGGAGGAGGCCGGGCACGAGGCGCCGTGGCTGGAGTTCCTGCGCGGCGCGAACCCAGGTTTCCCCGAGACGATGTTGTCCACCGCGCTCGGCCAGGTGCAGCGGCGCATGGCGCTCATCGAGGCCGACGACGCGGATCTGTCCGCCGTCCACGTGCACCACTGGCAGCGCCTCAACCCGGTGCTCACCGAGGCGCTGCTGCAGCTGGTCACCGGCACCCCGCAGGTGCTCTACAACGGCGGGCTGCTGCCGGCCAGGCTCGCCTACTTCGACGCCGACCGCCACCGGCCGGGGCTGCCGGGCGACGTGGCCGCGCTGGTCGACGCGGTACGCCCCGGCGGCGTCCGCGTCGAGCTGGCCAACCTGAGCCTCGCGCACACCCGCCGGGTCGTGGTGCAGGCGGGCGCGTTCGGCGAGCACCGGATCGACCGGGCCACGGTCACCCGGGCAGGCGACGAGGACTACCCGGGCGACCCGCGCTCCTACACCTCTCCCCCGATCACCGAGACCGAGCAGGACGTGACGGTGGGCGGGCCGCGGCTGCTCGTGGAGCTGCCGCCCGGCCGCCGCATCCGGCTCGACCTGCACACGACCGCGCGCGTCCGCACGCCGTCGCACCAGCACATCTGAGGAGTTCCATGGACGACGCCATCTGGGATCTGCCTGTTCGCGGGCCGCTGCCCGCCGAACCCGAGCCCGTCCTCGTGGAGGGGCTGGCGCGGATCAGCTCGGCCACCGCCTGCGCCAAGCTGCACGCCCAGGGCATCCGGCGGACCTTCATCGAGGGACCGCGTCCCATCGCCCAAGGGCAGAAGATCGCCGGCCGGGTCCGCACGCTGCAGTTCATGCCGCAGCGTGAGGACGTCGCCTCCGGGCTCGGCCAGGAGTACGTCGAGCGGCACACCGCGCTGTGGGCCGTGCTGGAACGGGTCGAGCCCGGCGACGTGCTGGTCGTGCAGGCGTACGGCAGCGCCACCACCGGCTGCTTCGGCGACATGCTGGTGCGCTACTTCAAGCGCAAGGGCGGCGCGGGCATCGTCGTGGACGGCCGGATCAGGGACCTGCCCAGGGTGAGCGGCCTGGGGCTGCCGATCTGGTGCACGGGGGCCACGCCCCACTACGCCTCGCAGGCGGAGCTGTTCCCGTGGGCGTACGACGTGCCCGTGGCGGTCGGCGGGGCCCTCGCCCTGCCCGGCGACCTGGTCGTGGCCGACGACGACGGCGCCGTGGTGGTGCCGCGCCGGCGCGCGCAGTCGGTGCTGGAGGCGGCCGCCGACCACGAGCAGTGGGAGCGCTACAGCCGCGCCCGCATCGAGGAGGGCGGCGCGCTGTCGGACTACTACCCACTCACCCCCGAGACCCGCGCCGAGTACGAGCGGTGGCGGGAATTGACGTCCACTCCGACGGGGACGGCCGAAGACTCCTGACCAAGTCAGGCGGTTCGCGGTCCGCGGCCCCCGCCGACGCCTGGAGGGCCCCCACGCTGCCACCCCATGCCCTGGGGCGGTCCTGCACGTCGGTTTTGGTCATCACCGACGCCGTCACCGTACGACATCACATCGTCACCGTTAGGAGAACATCATGCCTTGTGACTCCGGATTCCTTCACCGCCCCGAAGGGCGCGGTCTTCACGCCGGAGGCGTTCGATGATCCTTCGATCCTTGGGCGCGCTCGTCTTGGTGCTGGCAAGCGGGACAGGGGAGGCGGGCGCGATGACCAGCCCCGCGCCGGCGGCCGGAGCCTCGTGTGACTACTACGTCGCCCCGTCCGGGAGCGACCGGGGCGACGGCAGCGCGCGGCGGCCGTGGAAGTCCCTGGAGCAGGCCCGCGACCAGCTCCGCGCCAAGAAGCGGCAACTGCGCTGCGACATCGTGGTCAACGTCAAGGCCGGCGACTACGTCGTGGACAAGACCATCGAGTTCACCGAGGCCGACTCGGGCGAGAACGGCCACAAGATCACCTACCGCAGCGCGGACGGCCCAGGCAAGGCCCGGCTGCTCGGGGCTCGACCGCTGACCGGCTGGCAGAAGCACAACGACACCATCTACAAGACCAAGATCGACCGGAACTTCTACACCCTCTTCGAGGACGGCAAGCGCGCCACGACCGCCCGCCACCCGAACCGGACCAGCGACGACCTGTGGTCCCCCTACCTGTTCTCCGTGCTCGGCGAGCCGGAGAAGGAGGCGGTGCGCCAGTGGCTGTACTTCAAGCCGGAGGACGTGCCGAAGGAGTGGGACGCCGACTTCGACAAGAACAGCCAGATCGTGGTGTGGTCGGGCGGCTCGTGGAGCTGGTTCACCGACACCGTGCCGCTGGGCGGCGCCGACTTCCGCAAGAACTTCTTCACGCTCAACCACTGGGCCCGCTACTCGTTCGTCAACAGCCGCAGCGGCTCGCGTTACTTCCTGCAGAACACGCTGCGCTTCCTCGACCAGCCGGGCGAGTACTACTTCGACTTCGCCGCCGGCGAGGTCTACTACTGGCCGCGCACCTCGATCGACAAGGTCATGGCCCCGACCGTGAAGACGATCATCTCGCTCAAGGGCAGCAGCCCGGAGCGGCGGGTGCAGAACCTGGCCTTCGACGGGCTGGCGCTGCAGTACTCCGATTTCGTGGATTGGTACCGGGCCGGGTGGATCAGCGAAGGCGACTCGGGCTACGAGCACAAGTACCCGGTCTACGACCGGCAGATCGAGATGCCGCGCAACCGGTTCGGCATGATCACGCTGACGAACTCCCGCGACATCGACCTGACCAGGCTGCGCCTGTCGGACAGCGGCTTCATGGGCGTGTACATGCTGTTCGCGAACGAGCGCGTCAAGGTGTCGGACAGCCTGCTGGAGAACATCGGCGCCGACGGCATCAAGGTGGAGGGCGGATATCCGGGAGAGGGCGATATTTCAGGGCATCACACGATCTCGAATAACTACATCTCCCATGTCGGCGAGCTGGTCCCCGGCGACGCGTCCGGCATCGAGCTGCTGAGCACCGGCAACAACGTGGTCAGCAACATCGTCGTCAAGCACAGCGCCCGCTACGGCATCAGCCTCGAGGTCCGCCCCGAGGTCAAGGACGAGGACAACTACGCCCGCAACAACCGCTTCTCCTACATCCGCCTGGAGGAGACCGGTCTGGACAGCGGCGACATGGGGGCCTTCTACACCTACGGCGTCTCCAACGTCGACCCGCATCCGGTCGACAACCACGTCTCGCAGATGGTGATCGGCGACGTCATCAACGACCCCGCCGGGGCGATGCCGGACAGCGGCACCCGCGGCGTGCACATGGACGCCGGCGGCTGCGGCTTCTCCTTCGAGAACATCGAGGTCGGCAAGGTCAGCGACGACAAGTACCAGAGCTACCAGTGCAACGAGGTGAAGAACGCCAACTGGGCGGACGGCTTCGACGCCTCGAAGATGGAGTACGACAAGATCGGCGTCACGAGCGCGTTCCCGTACCCGCTGCCAGGGGCGGCGCAATGAGGGCCATGGGCGCGGCGGTGATCGTGTTCGCCGCGCTCCTCGTCTCGCCCGCCGCGGCCGCGTCCACCTGCGACTACCACGTGTCCCCGTCCGGGAGCGACCGGGGTGACGGCAGCGCGCGGCGGCCGTGGAAGTCCCTGGAGCAGGCCCGCGACCAGCTCCGCGCCAAGAAGCGGCAACTGCGCTGCGACATCGTGGTCAACGTCAAGGCCGGCGACTACGTCGTGGACAAGACCATCGAGTTCACCGAGGCCGACTCGGGCGAGAACGGCCACAAGATCACCTACCGCAGCGCGGACGGCCCCGGCAAGGCCCGGCTCCTCGGCGCCAAGCCGGTCACCGGCTGGCAGAAGCACAACGACACCATCTACAAGACCAAGGTCGGCCGGAACTTCTACACCCTCTTCGAGGACGGCAGGCGCGCCACCACGGCCCGCTACCCCAACCGCAGGTCCGACGACGTGTGGGCGCCGTACCTCACCTCCGTGCTCAAGGAGCCGGAGAAGGAGGCCGTGCAGCAGTGGATCTACTCCAAGCCGGGCGACTGGGACAAGAGCTGGGACCTCACCAACGCCCAGGTCGTCGTCTGGTCGGGCGGCTCGTGGAGCTGGTTCACCGACACCGTCCCGATCAAGAACCCGTCGTGGGACGACAACCAGATCACCCTCGCCCACTGGACGCGGTACGCCATGGTCAACAGCCGCGGCGGCTCACGCTACTTCCTGCAGAACTCGCTGGACTTCCTGGACCAGCCGGGCGAGTACTACCTGGACTTCGCCAAGGGCGAGCTGTACTACTGGCCGCGTACCTCGATCGACAAGGTCATGGCCCCGACGGTGAAGACGCTGATCTCGCTGGCCGGCAGCTCCCCCGGGCGGCGGGTGCGGAACCTCTCCTTCGACGGGCTGGCGCTGCAGTACAGCGACTTCGCCGGCTGGTACCGCAACGGCTGGATCAGCGCGGGCGACGCCGGCGAGCCGCACAAGTACCCGCAGTACGACAGGCAGATCGAGATGCCGCGCAACCGGTTCGGCGCGGTGACGCTCACCAACACCCGCGACATCGAGCTGACCCGCCTGCACATCGCCGACACCGGCTTCACGGCGGTCTACCTGTTGTTCGCCAACGAGCGCGTCAAGGTGTCCGGCAGCCTGCTGGAGAACATCGGCGCGGACGGCATCAAGGTCGAGGGGCCGTACCCGGGCGAGGGCGACGTCGCCGGGCAGAACGTGTTCACCGACAACTACATCCATCACATCGGCGAGCTGGTGCCCGGCGACGCGTCCGGGGTCGAGCTGATGAACACCGGCAACAACGAGGTCAGCCACACCGTCGTCAAGCACAGCGCCCGCTACGGCATCAGCCTCGAGGTCCGCCCCGAGGTCGCCGACGGCGACGGGTACGCGCACGGCAACGTGTTCAAGTACCTCCGCATCGAGGAGGCGGGCCTGGACAGCGGCGACATGGGCGCCTTCTACACCTACGGCGTCAGCAACCTGGACCCGCATCCGATCACCAACCACGTGTCGCAGGTCGTGATCGGCGACGTCATCCCGGACGCCTCGATGCCCGACAGCGGCACCCGCGGGGTCCACATGGACGCCGGCGGCTGCGGGTTCGCCTTCGAGAACATCGAGGTCGGCAAGGTGACCGACGACAAGTACCAGAGCTACCAGTGCAACGAGGTGAAGAACGCCAACTGGGCGGACGGCTTCGACGCCGCCAAGATGGAGTACGACAAGATCGGTGTGACCAGCGCGTTCCCGTACCCGATCCCCAGCTAGGCGGTGCCGGGCGGCCTCGCCGCCCGGCACCTCCACACCCCCCCGGGAGCTCCCGTGAATGACCTCACGCGCCGCGGCTTCCTCGCCTCGGCCGCCACGACGACCGTGCTCGCCCTCGCGGCCCCGCCCGCCTCCGCCGGGACGAGCCCCTCCAGGTGGGCGCGGCCCGGCGGGCGGGTCCGGCCGATGGTGCGCTGGTGGTGGCCGGACGCGCACGTCGATCCCGCCGAGATCAGGCGGGAGATCGACCAGCTCGCCGACGCCGGGTTCGGCGGCGCGGAGATCGCCGCCGTGCACCACAGCATCCGCGACAAGTCCGTGCTCGACCCGGCCGGGCACGGCTGGGGCACCCCTGCCTGGAACGCGGCCGTCGTGGCCGCGCTCGACCAGGCGGCCCGCCGGGGTCTCACGATCGACCTGACCATCGGCCCCTCCTGGCCGGCGGCCGTCCCCACGATCACTCCCGGCAGCGAGGCGGCCGTCAAGGAGCTGGCCCATGGGTCGGTGGCGGTGGCGGGCGGGACGACGTACGCGGGCGAGGTGCCACCGCCCGCCGTCGCCGGGCATCCCGTCCGTAAGCTGCTGCTCGTCCAGGCGGCCAGGATCGAGCCCGCCCACTCCACCCGCGACGAGACCGGGCTCGACCCCGCCTCCGTGGTGGAGGTGAGCGCGGACGGCGGGCGCGTCAGCTGGACCGCGCCGGCCGAGGGCGAGTGGCTGCTGATCTCCTACTGGGAGCGGGGCTCGGGCCAGCGTCCCGAGTCCGGGCCGCACACCGCTCCTGAGTCGTACGTGGTGGACCACTTCAGCCGGGCGGGCACCCGGGCAGTGATCGACTTCTGGGAGTCGACGCTGCTCACGCCCGCCGTGCGCAGGCTGCTGAAGCGGGCCGGCGGCGCGTTGTTCGAGGACTCCATCGAGATCGAGACCGACGCGCTGCCCTGGACGCCGGGGCTGCTCGCCGAGTTCAGGCGGCGGCGCGGCTACGACCTCGCCCCCTTCCTGCCGGTGATCGTGCTGCGGGACGAGGACCAGGTGTTCTCGTTCGACGCGGCGCTGACCAGGCACGCGCGCAAGGACTACTGGGACACGATCTCCGAGCTGTTCAACGAGAACCACCTCGCGATGCTGCGCGACTGGGCCCACTCGATCGGGCTCCGGCTGCGGGCGCAGCCGTACGGGCTGCGGACCGACGCCATCGCCAGTGCGGCCGTCCTCGACGTCGCCGAGGGAGAGTCGCTGGGGTTCAAGAACCTCGACGACTACCGGTGCCTGGCCGGCGGCAGGGACCTGGCCGGGCGGGAGGTGCTGTCCTGCGAGGCGGGGGCGTATCAGGGCGGGGCGTACACGACGACCTGGAAGAAGCTGCTGCGGACCATGGGCGGGGCGTACGCGGCGGGGCTCAACCAGACCGTGCTGCACGGGTTCTCGTACGCCACCGCGCCCGGCGCGGGGTGGCCCGGCTTCGCCGCCTTCACGCCGTACAACGGGACGGCGGGCTACGCGGAATCCTGGGGGCCGCGCCAGCCCACCTGGCGGCATATCACCGACATATCCGGATATTTCGCGAGAATCCACCAGGCCATGCGGGAGGGCACGCCGCGTGCCGACGTGGCCGTCCTGCGGCAGACCGGCTACACCAAGACCGGTCTCGGCGCCGGCTGGTTCACCGGCAGCGGCGTGCCCCTTGGCTGGACCCACCAGTTCATCAGCGGCCCGCTGCTCGGCCTGCCCGCCGCCCGGGTCGCGCGGGGGCGGCTGGCGCCGTCCGGGCCCGCGTACAAGGCGCTGTTCGTCGAGGGCGACAAGTTCTACGCGAACGAGTGCACGATGACCGTCGAGGTGGCGCGGCGGCTGCTGGAGTACGCCGGGGCGGGGCTGCCCATCGTGCTGCTCGGAGACTGGCGGGCGGCCTCGGTGCCGGGCGTCGCCCGCGACGGCGAGAACGAGCGGCTCCGGGCCCTGGTCGCGGAGCTGCTCGCCCGGCCCACCGTGCGCATGGTCACCGCTCAGGCGGACGTCCCGGCCGCGCTGGACGCCCTCGGCGTGCGGCCCGACGTCCGATACGCCACCGCGTCCACGCTGCTCCATGCCCGGCGGGTGGCCGGGGACGTGGACTACTACTACCTGGTCAACGGCAAGCACGTGGAGAACCCCAAGCCTCCGACCGCCCCGATCGACCACGAGGTCACGCTGGCCCGCACGGCCCGCGACGGGGTGCCGTACCTACTGGACCCGTGGACGGGGCGGATCCAGCGGCTGGCCCGCTACGTGGCGGACGGCGACGGGATCCGGCTGCGGGTGACGTTGCTGCCGGGCGAGTCGACGGTTGTGGCCATCGGCCGTCCCGGCCTGTTCGGGACTCCGGCGCGGACGTCGCCGCACGTCGTGGCGACGGACGCGGACCTGGTCAGGTTCGACGGGGACGCGCTGGTGATCCGCGCGTCGCGCGCCGGGACGTACACGACCACGCTGTCCGACGGCCGGACGGTGACCTCCGTCATCGGGCCGGTGCCCGAACCCGTGGCGCTGCCGTCGTGGCGGCTGGAGGTGACGGACCGGCGGCCGGACGGCACTGTCACGCACCGGCTGGACCTCGACCGGCTCGCGCCCTGGTCGGAGATCCCGGAGCTGGCCGACGTGTCGGGCGTCGGGGTCTACACCACCGGCGTGCGGCTGGAGGGCGGGGCGTACCTGGAGCTCGGGGAGGTGACCGACACCTGCCGGGTGCTCGTCGACGGCCGCCGCCTGGACCCCGTGAACCAGCTCCACCCCGTCGTGGACCTCGGGCGCGCCGCCAAGACCCTGCAGGTGGAGGTCGCGACGCCGCTCGGCAACCGGCTCCGGGTGGCCGACCCGGCGGTGTACGGCGGCCTGACGCGCCAGCAGTACGGCCTCCTCGGTCCCGTCCGGCTGGTGCCGTACGGGGAGGCGCGCGTCGCGCTGTAGGGTCGTGCCATGACGATCTTCGGTCCCGCCGTCGATGTCCGCCCCCTGTTCCCGCGTGAACGGCAGGCCATGCTCGACCTGCTCCGCGCCCTGGGCCCGGCGGACTGGGCGGAACCGACGGTCTGCCCGGGCTGGGACGTGCACGACGTCACCGGACACGTGCTCAACGACTTCATGCGGCGCCTGTCGGGCCGCGACGGGCACGGCGGCGCCGTCTTCGCCGACGACGAGACGCTTCCCGCCTATCTGGCGCGCGTCAACGAGGAGTTCGTCCGGGCGACCCGCCAGCTCAGCCCGCAGCTGATGATCCAACTGCTGGACCAGCTCGGCGCACAGCTGGACGCCGTCTGGGCGGCGCACGAGCTGGAGGCGCCCGCCGGCCTGAACGTGTCCTGGGCCGCCACGGACGTCGACAGCCCCGCCTGGCTCGACATCGGCCGCGAATACACCGAGTTCTGGGTCCACCAGCAGCAGGTACGCGACGCCGTCTCGCTGCCCGGGGCCACCCAGCCCGAGCTCATGGCGCCGGTGCTGGACGTCTTCGCGCGCGCCTTGCCGTACACGTTGAGGACGTGCGAACACCCCGATGGCACGGTGGCGCATCTGGAGGTGCTCGGGCCGGCCGGCGGGCGATGGAGTGCGGTGAGGCAGGACGGCCGGTGGCGGATGGTGACACCCGGCGGACAGCCGGCCGCGCGCGTCTCGATGGACCAAGACACCTTCTGGCGGCTGGCGACCAGAGGCATCACCGTCGAGGAGGCCCGCGCGCGCTCCACGGCGAGCGGCGACCCGGAGCTCACCGCCGCCATGACGACGTTGCTCGCCGTCGTCGCCTAGAACGTCGCCGCGCGTCCGTCAGGGTCTCGGATGAACGCGCGAATCACAGGATTTTCCGTAGGTTGGGACTATGTTCTTCGAGCCCCCGTCGGCGCAGGATGATGAACCGACCCGCCCACCCAAGCCTGGGTTCCCGGCTTGGTACGCTCCTTCGTCGGAAGAGATGGGCGCGGTGATGGTCAGCGGTCTGGTGGTGGCCCGCAACCCGAATGTCGCCATCACCTTGCCGACGATCCAGGCGTTCAGCAACGGCTGCCTGATGAACGTGGACATCGTCATGAAGCGGCGCACTCTGTCCCCCGATGACTTCCAGGCCCTCCAGCTCTCCGTCTACCCCCACATGGTCACCGGGGCGAGCTCCGGTCGGCTGCCGGACAACCTGCTGCGGTTCGGCGTGCGCTTCGCCGACGGCACCAAGGCCACCACCATCGGGCAACGTTTCGACAGAACAGAGATCCCGCAGGATCCGCCACCGGGCCCGCGGCTTTCCTGGCTGTTCGGCGGCATGTCGATGCGCAGCGGTGACGAGGATGCCGGTGTCGTCAGCGTGGACCTGTGGCTTTGGCCCTCCCCACCCCGGGAGACCTTCGAACTCGGCGTGGAGTGGCCCGCCGGCGGAATCGAGCTGAGCATCGTCGAGCTGGACGGCGCGGCCATCGCGTCCGCCGCCCAGCGGTCGGTCCCGTACTGGCCGGATTCCCCGCAGGGCGAGTAGACCTCGCCCTGCGGGGATCGCGGACGAGTCCCGCTCGCCGTCATCGGCCCGCGCGGCGGATCGGGAAATACGTCGGGCGGGGCGGAACGGTCAGGAAATCGCCGATCAGGCGCGTGCACAACGCGGGCTTCTCGTGCAGCAGCACGTGCGAGGTGCCGGGTACCACCGCCAGCTCGGCATCGGGGATCGCCCGGTACAAGTCCAGCGTGTGCTCCAGGTGGACGATGTCGTCGTCAGCGGCCACCACGAGGGTACGCGCCGCGATCGCGGAAACCTCGGCCTCGGTCATGGCGAGGGGGTCCGCGGCGATCCCCTCCATGATCTTCGCGGCGACCACGCGGAAGTGGTCGCGCCCATCCGGGGAAACCTCCGCGTACGCGGCGACGACCTGCTCCGGCATGTCGCTCCCGTCGCCGGACGGCGCGACGATCATGCCCTCGTGATGGAACGCCGCACTGATCAGGACCAGGGAGCGGACGAGATCGGGACGGCGCACCGCGAGGGCCAGCGCGATCGTGCCGCCGAAGCTGTATCCGGCCAGGTCGACGGGCCCGCCCGACTTCTTGGCCGCGAACTCGCAGAACGCGATCGCGTCCTCGGCCAGCAGCGGCAGCGTGATCGGTCCGGGCACGTCGGGAGTGCGTCCGTGCCCACGCCTGTCGGCCGTGAAGACGGTGAAGTCGCCGGCCAGGGTGTCCAGGTTGCCGGCGAAGTCCCTGGAATCGCTGAAGCCACCGTGCAGCAGCACCAGGCCATCGGCGCCGGATCCCCGCTCGTCGTACCAGGTACGCACTCCGTTGAGGTCAACGTACATCGTCGCATCGTTCCTCTCGATGAAGGATCGGGTCGTAGGAGGTACGAGGCGCAGGTACCAGACTCATCGCTGCAAGCGCGTCCCAGGGTTATCCCTCGAGGAAAATCCGGATCTTGAACGGGAGGGAAGCGGGCCGGAGTATCGAGCCGCCCCCTACCGATCGGAGCTCCCTCGTGCGCAAAGTCCTCGGTCATCCGCTGTCTCAGGCGTTCGCCCTGCTGGTCGTGGTGCTGGCCGTGTTCTTCGTCCTTCAAGCCGTCCTGGCCGCCGCCTTCCGGATCGGCCCTGAGAACCTCACCCCGGCCTTGGGGCTGCTGCTGGGCCTGACAGGAGTGGTGGCGGCGCTGGTCACCGTTCCGCTGGCGCGGCGCATGGAGGGCGAGTCGCTCGCGGGCGTCGGCTTCCCGGCCAGGAACGCGGTCCGCCATCTGCTGGGCGGACTCGCGCTCGGCGGCGGAATTCAGGCGGTGGTGTTCGGGATCATGGCCCTGGCGGGCTGGTACACGGTCTCGGCGGTCACGGTGGACGTCGGTTCGCTCGCCACCATGACGTTGCTCGCCCTGTCCGTCGCTTTCTGGGAGGAGTGGGCCTTCCGCGGCGTGATGCTGCGACTGCCGGAGAAGGCCATCGGCTCCTGGTGGGCGCTCACGCTCAGCGCCGTGGTCTTCGGGCTCGTGCACGCCCCCAACGCCAACGCCACGGCGATGTACCTGTTCGGCGTCAGCGTGACGGGCGTGAGCGTGATGGGCAGCGCCTTCCTGCTGACCCGCTCGCTGTGGCTGCCCATCGGCATCCACACCGGCTGGAACCTGATCCAGAGCTCGGTGTTCGGGGCGGGATCGACCGGTGCCGGCGGCATCAGCGAAACCCCCCTGCTGCGCGGGCATGTCAGCGGCCCGGAGCTGTGGACGGGCATCCCCGGCGTTCCGGAGTCCGGGCTCGTCCTCATCCTGGTCGCCACGGCCGTGGGAGCCGTCCTCCTCGTCATGGCCGCGCGGGCGGGCCGCATCCGGCCGCCGCGCAGGAAGACCGCTGCGGCTACCGTGTGACCGTGCAGGTGATGATCGCCGACGACTCCGCGCTGTTCCGCGAGGGCCTGGCCGTCCTTCTGGAACGCGCGGGGTTCACCGTCACCGGCCTGGCCGGCGACGGGCAGACGCTGGCACGACTGGTCCGAGCCGACCCTCCCGAGGTGGCGGTCGTGGACATCCGCATGCCGCCCACCCATACGGTCGAGGGCCTGGAGCTGGCCGTACGGCTGCGCCGTGAGCATCCGCTCGTCGCGGTGCTCCTCCTGTCCAACTACGTGGAGACCCACCACGCGGGACAGCTCTTCGGCTGTTCTCCTCAGCGGACGGGCTACCTGCTGAAGGATCGGGTCGGGGCGCCGGACGAGCTGGCCGACGCGCTGCACCGCGTGACGGCGGGACAGACGGTGCTCGACCCCGCCGTGGTCTCGCGGCTGGTGTCCCGGCCCCGTGAGCCCGGCCCGCTGGACCGGCTCAGCCCACGCGAGAGGGAGGTGCTCGCCCTCGTCGCGGAGGGCAGATCGAACCAGGGCATCGCCGACCTGCTGGGGCTCACGCAGAAGACGGTCGAAGGCTACGTTCGCGGCGTGTTCGGCAAGCTCGGCCTAACCGACAGCGCCGCCGACAACCGACGGGTCCTGGCCGTCCTCCGCTACTTGCGCGGGTAACACCGCTCTCACGGTGGTCCCGCCCCCAGACGGGCTGTGCAGGGAGAAAACGCCCCCGCACGCCTCCACCCTGTCCGCCAGGCCGCGCAGGCCGCCTCCGAGAACGGCGCCGCCGCATCCGTCATCGGTCACCTCCACGGTCAGCAGGCCCTTCCCCAGCACAGCAGTGATCTCCACGGTCGACGCGCGGGCGTGCCTGCCGGCGTTGGCCAGCGCCTCCGCGGCCACGAAGTACGCGGTGCGCTCGGCCTGCGGCGCCGGCCGTACGGGCAGATCAGCGCGCACCCGGACGGGGAGGGCGGCCCGCTCGGCCAGCGAGCCGAGCGCGGGGCCCAGCCCGGCATCGGCCAGCACCGCGGGGAACGCGCCGCGCGCCAGCTCCCGTAGCTCCGCCAAGGCCTGGCCCAGCTCGGCGACCGCCTGGCCCAGGCGGGCCGGCTCGTCATGTGCCAGTCCCAGCAACAGCTGCACATTGACCAGCCGCTGCTGGGCACCGTCGTGGATGTCCCGTTCGATCCGGCGCCTGGCCTCATCGCCCGCGTCCAAGAGCTCGGCCATCCGGCGCGCCGCCTCCCTGCGGCCGAGCACGACGCGATAGGCCAGCGGCCAGACGATGAAACCCAGGACGACCAGGCTGTCCAGCAGTCCGCCGGTGAAATAGACCGCGAGTCCACCGGCCTGCGCCAGGTTGCCTACCTCATGTGCCAGCACCAGCAGCATGAGCATCAGCCCGGAGAACGCGACGGCCGCGCTGCGTTCCCGCCGCGGCAGCCGAGCCCAGCGCACGTATACCGCCGCCGACAGGGCGACCGTGTATCCGCCGGTGATCGCCACCCCGATCAGGGCCAGCGGCATCCCCGCCCCCTCCCAGCCGATCGCCCGGGCCAGGCAGAGGCAGCCCCCGCCGGGCAACTCTCCGTACGCCATCCACATCGCGCCGGAGAGGAAGGGCACCGCGTAGGCGAGCGCCACCACCCCGCGCAGGGCCGGCGTGTCCACGCGGCCGTGCGGAAGCAGGACCATCACGTGTCCGAGGAGCCCGTGCTGAAAGGCCGACGCGGCGGCGCCCAGAGCGAGAGCCGCGGGCGTGCCCGCGTAGCCGGTCCCGCTGGCCAGCCACATCACCCCGCTCCAGGCCAGCAACGATCCCACCGCGCTGTCCGGCCACCGCCCCCTCGCCCACAGGCCGGCCGTCACCGCAGCGGCCCCCGCCGCATATCCCATGAGCAGCAGCGGGACCTTCGTCACCACGAAGTCCGCGCCCACTATGGCCACGGTTCCCGACGCGGCGAGCACGACCGCCAGCAGGATGATCAGTCTGTGCACCCGACCATTGTGGGGCGTGGCCACGTGAGCTTCGCGTGGTTTCACGACACGAGGGCGCTGCGATCCCTGCTCTATTGACCCGCTCTCCGGGTTCGCAGCTGGTCCAGGATCGTTTTGGCCGCTTGGTGGTCCGTGTGCTCCCGGGGCGTCGCCTTCACGATCTGCCGGGCCAGCTGCTCCGCGGTGGCCGCGTGCCCCGTGTCGCCCGTGTACTGGAAGGCCGCCAGGTGGGTCCGGCCCAGGTCCAGGGCGCGGTCAAGCAGGTTGTGATCGCCCTCCGGAGTGGCCTCCCACGCCTGCCGGGCCATGTCCAGGGCGCTGTCCAGATCGTCGACATCGCCGCGGAGGTGGTATCTGGCCAGGGTCGCCTGCTGCAGCAGGCCCAGCCGGGAGGCGGCGATGGAGACGAGCTCGTCGCCGGCGGTGCCCGCCACCGCCTCGGTCAGCATGCTCACGGCCTCGTCCAGGTCGGCCTCGCGCCCGGTCGCCCCGTAGCGGAACAGCAGCGCCCGCCCCAAGTTCGAGCGGAACATCGGCCAGTCCTCGTGCCCGGGGGGCACGGCTTCCGCGGCCGTCCTGATCGCCTCGATCCCGGTGTCGAGGTCCTGCCTCTCCCCGGTCACCGCGAAGCGGAACTGCAGCAGTCCGCCGAGCCGAGACATCCGACCGGGATACCACTCGTGATCGTCCGGTGTCCGGTTCACCACGTCGTCCATGGCCGCCACGGCGTCATCCAGGTCCTCGGCAGCCCCGGTGCGACCCCACCGCGCTTCCCTCGCCTCGGCGACGATCACGAGGTAGCGCAGCTCGTCCACGGTCACCGGGTCGCTCAGGCCGTACCGGATGCGCGCGACGAGATCGTCGAGGTGGGCCAGGGAAGCGCCGAGCGTCGCCATGGTCAAGTGTTCCACCGGTGGCAGCTCAGGCCCTGGCAACGGTGAGCGTTCCGCGGCCTGGCGGACGGCCGCGATCTCGGCCGCGTCCGCGTGGGCCAGCAGTTCGTCGGCGGCGTGTCCGTCCTCCTCGTCAGGCCTCACCAGATGCCTGGCGTACCGCAGGAGACCGACCGCCGCTCGGGCGCCCTTCCGTGCACTCCGGCCGCGTAGCGTGCCCGCGGCGGCCAGCAACGCCGCCGCGTCCCGCAGACCGGCCGGATCGCACAGGTCCCGCGTGTCGCTCGTGCGTGTGAACCATTCGACCCGCCGCCGCACCGACTCCAGCAGTTCCCCTGCTGTCACCGCCATGCCGCAATTGTCACAACTTGCGAGACTATTAGATAGATCCCGTCCGAAGACGAGCACAGAGGGGTCAAGGGCCCCGGAACCGTGGCTGTGGACCTTGTTGTTCGCGAGTTCGTCGTCGCTGCAGCCGGAGGTCCGGGGCCGGGGAACTGCCGTCCACGCTGTCAACGACGGCCGAATTGGCGCGGTGTTCGTCCAGGCGGTGTCCGCCCGTGGCGTGCCCGAGGGCACCGCGATGCCCTAGCCCCTACCAGGGCATCGGGCACACCATCAAGGAGTGGGCCAAAGCGCTGCCCCGCGGTCGCGATCTTGACCGAAGACCGCAAGCCGGCACTGACAGAGCCACACCTGTGCCCGCCGGGACACCTCATGCTGCTGCGCCGGTGCGCGGAGCTCCACGCGGCACTCCTGTTACCCGCCTACGCGCCCGAACCCCGCCGAGGACGTCCGGTCTCTGCTCTGCCGGGGCCTGGCCAACTTCGTCGTCGCGGACCTGCCCGGGCTCGTCCAGAACATCAAACGCAAGCTGAAGAAGATCCAGTGCCGGCCCCACCTGCTCACCGGATGCCTGGCCCAGACCGGGCTCACCCTCGACACCCCGGCAAAGTCATGACCGACTCTACGAATTCAACCTGTGTAGGTAGCGGTCATATGGAAACGACTCGGGCACAAAGATCGAGCTCTACACCCCAGGCCGTAAGATTCATTGGGTCGGCGATGCCTTGATCCAGTTCAAGCCGCCAAGATGTCCAGACTCCTCAGCGTCGAACCAAGGCTTGTGATGCGTAGGTTAGCCGGTGCCATCTTGACCACAACGCTCCTCCTGAGCTGTTCAGCACAGAGTCGCGAGGAACGAGATCCCCCCATTGGATCAGAAACTCGGGCGTTCCCTTCGACCAGCACCCCTCCCTTCAAGGAACGTGCCCTAGCAGACTTGAGACGGAAGATCAAGGGAAAGACTGTACTTTTTCACGCCGACGAGAAGGCGGAACAGAGTAACTGGATCGCCAGGGTGAGGGTCGGCACCTATTATAAAGTGGCGGTGGATTGCGTTGGCTCCGATAGAAATCTGATCGTTAAGGCGACCAATGGTTTAAATATGGTTAGCCAATGCTTCGCTGGTTATAACACTTGGACTGTCGACAACCTTCCAAGGAAAGCCCCTAGAAACTACAAGTTAACGGTCCAGGCACCACGGGGAGCCAAGTGGGCATTACTCATCGCCCGCTTGCCCTGACCGTATTGCATGCCCATATGATGGGACCGCCGGCGCAGCATGATTGCGATGCCGGTGTTCGTCCGATGACGCAAAGAAGCTCCTTGCATTAATCAGAAATTCTTCATCTGCACTTCTGGTCGATCCTCTGGGAAGATCGCGTTCATGCGTGAGACGGATGGCCGCAGACTGACCCCGAGCGGTCAAGAGAATGATCGGCTCCGGGCCGCCCGCTTGCTGCAGGAGGGCCACAACACCGAAGACATCATGAAGATCTTCGGCCGGAGCCGGGGGTGAGCGTATGGCATCCAGAAGGTCTTGCGATCTGCCGGGATCGATGCCCTGGCGGGTAGGCCGCGGCCAGAGGGGCCGAAGAAGGTCGATGCCACGAGAAGGCGCTCGCGATGATCCATGATCATACGCCGCAGGACTTCGGGTTTGACTCTGCGCTGTGGACCCGGGCGATCGTCGGAGACTTGATCTTTGAGCGGCTCGGGATATCGATGTGTCGCTGCCAACGGTGGGAAAGACTCTTTGAAAACTCGGGGCACTACGACAGGCGGCCGCATGAACCCATGCGGCACACCGGCGTGAGATCACCCGGCCCACCATCACGACGGCCTGACGGCCATCATTCGACAGAATCAAGCCATGGAGTGTGGGGCAACCCGCAGCCGGAGTCAGCGCGACGGCAGCCTGCGGACCATGACGCCGACGAACTGGTCAGGACGGACGAAGCCGTAATCCCTGGAGTCCCAGCTGACGGCCGGGTTGTCGCCGAGCACGACCAGGGACCCTCTCGGCACGACCTTCTCCGGCACGTCACGAAGCGCCGGGACGCTCTGCCTCGGCACGGGATCACCCGCCACGGCGACCGCTCGTTTGACGAGCAACTGCCGATCAGGGTGATCCAGCGCCCCCACCGGCGTGGCGTCCTCCGCACGGTCCAGGTCGTCCTGGCCGACACCTGGTGGCGGCCCGTCCGGCAGGAAGGGCACGGGAATCTCGACCACGACGATCTGGCCCACGCGGACCCGCCTGGTCCTGCGGACGAGCAGCCGGTCCCCCGCGCGCAAGGCCGGCTCCATGCTCCGCCCGTCGACGGTGGCGACCAGGTAACGCCGTCGGGCCCACCAGAGCGCCAGCCCGCCCGTCAGCAGACCGCCCAGCAGCAGACCGAGGCGGATCCGGCTCATCGCGCCTCCTGATATCCCGCGGCCTGGAGCTGGAACAGCCGGGCGTACCGGCCTCCTGCGGCGAGCAGCATCTCGTGGGTGCCCTGCTCGGCGATCCGCCCCTCGTCGAGGACAGCGATGAGGCCGGCGTCACGCACGGCGCTGAGGCGATGGGAGATCAGCAGACTGGTACGTCCCGCCCGGTGCTCCCGCATCCGCGTGTGGACCTCGTGCTCGGCCTCCGGGTCCAGACCGGAACTGGGCTCGTCCAGGATCATCAGGTCCCTGCCGTCGCGGACGAAGGCACGGGCCAGTGCCAGGCGTTGCCACTGTCCGCCGGACAGCACCACCCCGGTCTCCGGGTCGTCCTTCTCGGCTTCGGAGAAGAAGATACGGGTGAGCAGCGTGTCGTATCCGCGCGGCAGCGTGGCGAGCTTGTCGTGCACTCCCGCGCGAACCGCCGCCTCGGAGAGTCTGGCCCGGTCGTCCAGGGCGGTCAGCTCGCCGAGGCCGATGTTCTCGGCGGCCGTCATGTCGTAGTTCATGTGGTCCTGGAAGACGGCGCTGATCCGTTCGCGCAGCGTCTCCGGCGCCATCTCGCGCAGGTCCACGCCGTCCCACAGGATCCGTCCGCGGGTCGGGTCGTACATGCGGCACAGCAGCTTGATGAGCGTGCTCTTCCCGGCGCCGTTGAGCCCGACGAGGGCGACCGAGCAGCCGTGCGGAACTGTCAGATCGACCCCGCGCAGCACCCACGGGTGATCGTCGCTGTATCGGAACCACACGTCCTGGATCTCGATGCCCCGGCGGAGCGCCGGAGCCGCCTCCTCCCCCAGGCTCGGCAGGTCCGGCTCGGCCCTGACCACGGCGACGTAGTGCGAGAAGGCGAGGAGGCGCTCGTGGGCGGACGCGACCGACGAGATCAGCGTGTCCAGCGCGACCTGCACCCCGGCGACGGCCGCGACGAACATGGAGACGTCACCCACACTGAGGGAACCCCGGCGGGCGGCTTCGATCGCCCACCACAGCCCGAAGCCCGCCACCGCCGCGCTCAGCAGGGTCAGGCCCCCCTGGGTGACAAGTTCACGGCGGTCCATGTGGCTCTCGGCCGCGTCGGCCGTGCGCCGCTCGGTCATCATCCGCGCCCGCAGGAACGCACCGATCCCGAACAGCCGGATCTCCGTCGCCGCGTCGACGTCGGTGAGCAGACGGCTGTAGAAGAACTCCCGGCGGTGGAACCGCTCGGTGTCCCACTGCATGGCGGCGCGTCTGCGCGAGAGCAGCAGTTGGGCGACGAGTGCCGGAACGGCGGCCAGCAGCACCAGGGCCGTCATGGTGGGGCTGAGGATCAGCAGGGACGCCACGAACCCGATGAGGGACAGGCCACCCTGCAGGGTCCCGCGGACCTCGTTCACCAGGTCACCGGCGGTTTGAGCGCCTTCCTTCGCCAGGCGCAGCCGATCGAGGAACACCGGATCCTCGAACCGCCGGAGGCCGACCTGCCGCTCGGCCGCGGCGAACAGCCGGTCGGTCGCGACGGCTCCAGCGGCACGGCCGGTCTGGGCCTGCAGGTAGCGGCTGATCCCGGGAAGCGCGGCCGTGGCCAGGCCGGCCACCGCGAGGCCGAGGGCGAGATGCGCGACCGCGCCGTCCGGGGCGGCCAGCCGATCGAGCACCGATTTGATCAGCCACGCGGTGGTGAGCGGCGCGGCGGTCTCGGCGAGGGTCAGGAAGGCGTAGCCGGTGACCCCCGAGGGCGCTGACCTCCAGGTCAGCGACACCGCCTCCACCGCCGCCGCGGTCAACTCCCGCAGCCCGGCCTGCCGGCTCACGTACTCTCCTCGCCCTCCGGCGGGAGAACGACGTCCGCCGGGTCCACCAGGACGTTCACTTCGGGGACCCGAGGGGCAGGTCCTCCAGGCGGCCACCCGCCGCGACGACGCGGTGCTCGGCATCGATCAGGTAGACGGCCGGAGTCCAGGTGTTCTCGAACGCGTTCTCCACCGGGCCGTCGTAGTCCTCGACGATCACGCGGGCCACCGGCGCGAGCGTCTCGACGGCCTTGGGGTCGCTCCCGGAGACCACCGCGAGGGCGTTGTCCCGGCCCACCGCGCGCGAGTGCTCGACGAAGCCCGGGATCAGACGGTGGCACGGTGAGCACCCGGCGGAGAAGAAGCCGACAAGGCCGCTGATCGTTTCGTGGGACACGGGTTCGCCGTCGATCGTCACGGCGGTGAACTCGCCGACCCGCGAACCGGGCCGCAAGGTGATCGGCAGTGCGGCCGGCACATCATGGTGGCTCTCCTGCCGCTTCAGCCTGCGGATGAGTCCGAGGGTGAGCATCAGGTTGAACACGCAGAGCAGACCGATGAGCACGACCGCGGCGGTCAGATAGGGCATCAGATGGTCCTTGCGAAAAGGTCGACGATGTCGTCGAAGAAGACGACCAGGATCGCCCCGACCAGCCCCGCCGCCACCGTGACGACCACCCCGGCCAGCGGCGGGAGACCGGCGGGCGACAATGCGCCGAGCACGGCGGCGGTGAGCAGCAGGCCGTTACGAGCCAGGTGGCGTGGTCCGATCGGTGTCGAGGACGCGCCGAAGCAGCGGCAGGGGGCACGCCGGCCTCGGGCCAGTGCGGCTCCGATCGCCACGGTGAACGCCGCGAGCAGCGCGGCGGCGAGGCCGAGTCCGTACGCGGTGGCCGGGGGCACGGCGATGAGGAGCGGAATCAGCGCCTCCAGCGCGACGACCCCCGCGGCCAGGGGGCGGACCAGCGCCGGCCGCACCGGGACGAGCTCGGGCAGCGAACGGGCGAACCCGCCGAAGTCCCGCGCCTTCGACATCGCCGTGACCACGAAGACCAGGCCGATCAAGCAGGCACAGCCGATCCGGACGTACTCCATGCGCACCTCCCCTCCCGCGAAGCGGGCGGCGGGGACGCCGCCCGCTGTTCACCTGTTCAGCGGGCGCGCATCAGCAGGTGCCGACCTTGATCGGAGACTGGCACCCCTCGTCCTTGCAGCAAATGATCAAGTACTTCGTCCCGCTCCTGCAGACGTAGGAGCGACTGCAGGCCGCCTCCACGGTCACCTTGGGAGCTACGCGCGCCAGCAGACGATCGACGAGACCGAGCATGATGTCTCCTCTCCGGCCCTCTCAGGCCGATCTGATAATGATCACGATCATGGTGCCTTCTTGATCTACGGCGCAACGGCCTTGACCGAATTCGTCAAAAAAGATCACAAACCGTACCCCTCTCCGAACGCACCGTGCCGGTGATGCCCAGTTCGATCGTGGTGAGGCGGCCGGCGACGCCGCGGTGGGTGAAGAAAGCCCATCCGTCGGCCTTGAGAATCCTCAGCCTCGTAGGCGCGGTCGGCTCCGGCGTCGATGCGGGCTCGGGCGCTCCCGTAGGGTTCAGGGTGGCGGCCCCGTGCTTGCTTGCCGCAGGCAGGGGCGCCGGATCCTGAACTCCGCCGCAGTATGATCTTCAATGTCGAACCCGGGGGCAGAACATGGGCGCACCTATGCCTGATTTACCACAGGGTGTCTCCGGCTGGGTCCGCACCGTCTGCTGGGCCGCGCTCGCCCTGTTCCTCGCGGCGTTCTCGGTGTTCGAAAGCGTCAAGTACGGCCTGCCGACCAGCGCGGCCGCCCTGATGTTCTTCGCCCTGCCCAACCTGGCACGACTGGCCCGGGTACCCCCTTCCGGCGTGCTGCACCAGGCGGTGCACCGAGTGTGGATCCCGCTCGCGGTGCTGATCGGCTACACCTTCGGACCGATCGTGTGGCCGCCGCTGTTCACCGCCGGGCTCGGCTGGCTCACCCGGATCGCCGTCGATCGAGCGCTTGGGCGTGCGGCCTCCGCTCTGCTCTTGCGCAGAGGCCGGCAGACCAAGGGGCCGGAGCGTGAGGCGCCCGAGAGGCTCCGGGACGCTGGCGGTTCATGATCGGACGGTTGCCGGCCGGCGGCGCGGCGACCCTGAGCTCCTCGCCGGTGGTCCTGGCCGGCGGGCTCGCGCTGCGGGCCGTCGTGCTGTTCAGCGTCCAGCTCCGACCGCTTAAAGGTAGCCGCGGGCGGCGTAGTCGTAGCTGTCGTTGAACCGGACCCAGGCCTTCTTGCCCTCGAAGGGCTCGAACTGATCCGGCTGCCACTTCTTCTTGTTCTTCAGGAAGTACGTGGCGGCCTCGCAGCCGCCGCGCGCCCAGAACGAGGAGACCTTGTCCCGCCAGTAGGCGGTGAAGTTGAACTTCTTGCAGTTCGCGGCGGAGGCCCGCCACGCGCCCATCGCGCCGCGCCAGTACTGGTGCTCATAGACGCAGTAGTAGCCGGCCGGGCAGGACTTGGCGGTGGCCGCCAGCACCACGCGGACGTCGCCGCCCTGCCAGGAGATCTCGTTGTTGCCGACCTTCGTCCCGCCGGGGAACGCGGCCATGTAGGCGTCGACCCGGGCGCTGCTTGAGGCTGCCTGGGCCGGGAGCGCGCCGCCGGCGATGACACCGGCGCCGATGACGATGGCGGCCACTCTCATGAAACTCATGTCGTCTCCCTCTTCGTGTGGTGAACAGGAAGATAGGCAGGCCGATGTTGAGCCCGTGTTGAGTGCGTGTTGACCCCGCTCGGGTCAGTCCGCGGACAGGAACGCCAGCGCCTCGCGGAGCATGCCGCGGGCGTGCTGTTCGGGCAGTTCCGCCGTCGAACCGCGCGCCGCGAAGGTGACCTCGAGCCCACCAGTACACGACCCGGTGTTCGTCCCGCTAACCTGAGCGGTCATGCTACAGAAGATCGCGTTAGTTGGACTTGTCGGCATTTGCCTGGCGCCTGCTGTGCCTGTGCAGGCGGCCACGAAGCTGCCGAAGAACTTCCTGCTCTACGAGCGCACGGCCCGCGAGGACATGGCACGTGACGACCCTGATGACATTTACGACTATGAGGAGACCTGGCTCTACGACGACAGAGCCAACCAGCCGCTCCTGGCCAACCCCTGCTACACCGTCGCGGTCGCCACGGGCCCGAGTACCAAGATCGGGCTGACCGGCCGCAAAGCCGTGCGGTCGGTGACCTTCAGCTCCCAGGAGTACTACGGAACGCAGGAGCAGGTGATCGTCTATCGCTCCACGAAGATCGCCAAGAAAGTCATGCGCGACTGGAAGGCCGCAGCCGCCCGCTGCGCGCGCAAGGGCAGCAAGGCCCAGCCGATGGGCGTCTTCCGCCGCAAGCTCTACCCCAGTTCCCTGGGCGACCAGGCCTGGGCGGTGAAGGGCTACAACACCGACGACGACGACCAGTGGGACGCCTACGTGATCGTCCGTCGGGCCAACGCGATCATCTACTACGGTGGACCGCGGCAGAAGCAGCAGAAGAAGCCCTTCGCCAGAGACCGGCGGGACGCCATGAAGATGCTGGCCAAGATTTGCCGGGTGGCCTCCTGCTGATGGTCTGGCAGGGAGGCCTTTCACGCGTCATCATGATCAATCGTAGACCGGTGGCGGTGTCGGCACTGCCCGACCCGGTCGAGTAGTAAGGCCAGAGCCCGGCCGCCGAGCCGTCGCCTGAGCTGCTGCAGGTCACGGTGATCCGTGATCCCGACGACTCTCTTGGCCACCCAGGCACGGCTGCGCCGGCTCAACGCCCCTGACGCCGGGGTGCTGGTCGACGACCCAGCACTGGACGCCCCACTTGATCATCATACTAACGGTATGATGATGCGATGAATACTGCAGCCGCCGAAGCCACGCCTGACCGTGCGGAGCCATCGCGGGCCGCGCTGTATGTAGCCCGCGACGTGCCTGGGCCGAAGGTCAAAAAGGCCATCACGATGCCGGAACAGCTTGCCGCCGAGATCGACGCGCGCATCGGCCGCGGTGAGTTCTCCGCTTTCATGGCCACAGCCGCGCAACACTGGTTGGACCTGATGAAAACAGGCGAGATCGTCGATGAGTACGAGCGGCAGCACGGCCCGATCAGCGAAGAGCGGTTGGAGCAAGCGAGGCGTCGGTGGCGCGACGCCTGAAACACCTCCCGGTCGCAGTTGCCGGGCCGCCGCTGGTGCTCGACGCCCAGGCCCTCTCGCTGCTGGCCGATAACCACGCCGACACTGTGGACCTGGTGGAGGTGTCTCGCGAGGACGGGTATGCCGCAACCGTCAGTGTCGTCACCCTCGCCGAGCAACGCCGGACCGGGCAGGCAGCCGCCCGAATGCGCTGGCTCCGCTCTCGGCTGGTGATCGTGCCCGTCACCGGGCAACTGGCCGATCTGGCGGCGGAACTGCTGGAATACGCCGGGCTCGATGGCCACAGCAACGTCATCGACGCGCTCGTGACGGCCACGGCGGCCTCCGCCAACGCCCCGGGCCGCCTGCTCACTGCCGACGGCTCCCATATTCCCGCCTTGTGCAAGGCTGCAGCCGAGTTGGGTGCGCGGCAGATCCAATGGCTCAATGTCTAGGAGGAGCCATCGGCCCATCGTCAGCGCGATTCTCAGAAGCGCTCACGTGAATGGGGGTCGCGACCAACGAGATCGTTAACGAACGGCCGCTTCTGTGAGTGGCGCATTACAAGATCGCGATTCATGGCGCCACTGGCAGGCCTTCTTCAGTCGAGTCACGGCGAGGCCAGGGCAGAAAGCACCCGCTGTCGGAGCAGCTCGTACTCTTCGCGGCATCGGCGAGGCGCATCCGGTGGCCGCTGCTGTACGCGACCACCGACAACGACCTCGCCGGGTTGAAATTGATCGGACGTGAAGTCCACCTCGGTGCCGTCAGGCAGCCGATTCCAATAGTGGTTCCAGACCTTGGCCCCACCGACGTGGATCTCGGCAAGGATCAGGTCACCTCCGAGCAAGTCCTGCACTACCAGTGCCGTCGTCCCGCACTGGCCCCTTGCCGGGTTGTCAGGCCGCCACTGTTCACGGCTTACTGGATCGCAGGTGTCGGGCCCCCAGGCGGCCCGCAGTAACGGCCGCAGAAGTTCCACGTTCAGCATCCTGGGAGTGTCGCAGAAGGGTGCGACAATCTGCGGCGTGACCGATAGGCACGTACATGTAGTCGGCCGACGGGACTGCGGGTAACGATCACAGCCAACTTGGCGAAGGCCTTGGGGCGAAGCTGGTCTGGCAGCAGGTGGCCGAGGACATCGAAGCGGAGATCGCCTCAGGCCAGGTCGCGGCTGGTGCCAAGATGCCGACCGAACTGGGACTCGCGAGCCAGTACGGTGTTTCTCGCGTGACGGTCCGCCGCGCTATCAAAGACCTGGCCGAACAGGGCCTACATGGGCGCAGCCATGCCTGGCTTACCACAGGGTGTCTCCGGCCGGGTCCGCACCGTCTGCTGGGCCGCGCTCGCCCTGTTCCTCGCGGCGTTCTCGGTGTTCGAAAGCGTCAAGTACGGCCTGCCGACCAGCGCGGCCGCCCTGATGTTCTTCGCCCTGCCCAACCTGGCACGACTGGCCCGGGTACCCCCTTCCGGCGTGCTGCACCAGGCGGTGCACCGAGTGTGGATCCCGCTCGCGGTGCTGATCGGCTACACCTTCGGACCGATCGTGTGGCCGCCGCTGTTCACCGCCGGACTCGGCTGGCTCCGGTTTGTCGATGATGAACGGCGCCGACGCCCGCTCCCCTCTACGCTGGAGACTCGTGGACACGGAACGTGGACGAGCCCTGCGCCGCGAATACCCCGAGCTGGCCTCCGAACTGGCCCGCTTTCTGCACCGGCACGGCGACGACGACTTGGCCTCGCTGGTCTCCCACATCCGAGGCGCCGACGCCGACGGTCTGCGCGATCTGGTCGACGGGCTACGCCGGGACCGGCGGACCGACCCCTACCGCGGTCGCCGCGAATACGCACGCCGCCTGAGGGACGTGCTCGACCATGGCGAACGCGCCCTTGAAAACGGCCACGCGGATACCGTACGCGACCAGCTCCGCCGCGCCGTCGAACGCGTCACCGACGCCCTCACGAAGATGGACGACTCCTCGGGAATCGTCGGCGACGACCTGGCCGAGCTCATGACCCTGTACGCCCGTGCCTGCACGTCCGCTCCCCCACCCACCCAGCGCCTGGCCGCCTGGCTGGTCGGCATGCAGCTCGACGGCCCCGGCTGGCCCAAAGTCCGGCTTCGCGACTTCGCGGCACCACTCGGCCAGGCCGGGCTGGCCGAGTGCGCCCGCCTGGTCGAGGAGCGCCGTTCCGCCGCCGACCCCGGTTCGTGGACGGCCACCTGGGGCATCAGGGGCCTGCGTGAACAACTCGCCGAGCTCGCCGGCGACGTCGACTCCTACGTCGCCGTCCTGGCGGAGGACCTGCGGAGCACAGCCCAGTTCGTGACCATCGTGACGGTGCTCCGGACGAACGGGAGAGGCGATGAGGCCGAGCAGTGGGCCCGCCGCGGCCTGGCCGAATCGGCCCACCCCACCGACACCGAGAAGCTCCGCGATCTGCTGGTCGGCCTGCTGCTGGAGCGCGAGGCGGCCGACGAGGCACTGGCCGTGCGGCGATCCGCCTTCGAGCGCTTTCCCAGCCCGGACCTCTACCAGAAGCTACGCGAGACCGCCGAGCTCCTCGGAGTCTGGACCTCGTCCCTGCGCACCGAAGCGCTCGACTACGTCCGCGCCAAAGCACACGTCTCCCAGGTCGTCACCGTCCTCAGAGCCGAGGGCCTGGAGGAGGAGGCCTGGCAGGCCGCCATCGCCTCCCCCGGCCGGCTGCCCGCCTCCCAGCGGCTGAGCCTGATCGGCGAACGCGAGTTCGATCGTCCCGCCGAGGTGATCGAGCCGTATCGCGCTCTCATCGACGAGCTCCTCGCCGAAACCGGTAAAACCCGCTACAGCCAGGCGGTGGAGCTGCTGTTCCGGCTCCGCGCGGCCCATGAGCGGGCGCACGACGAAGCCGGGTTCACCACGTACGTGGAGGAGCTGCGCCTGCGCCACAAGCGCCGGACCACCTTGATCGCCAGACTCGCCGACCTATGACCTCCGCCGGGACTTACACCACGTAGCCGAGCGACTTCGCCGCCCTCCGGAACGCGTCCTCGTTCTCCGGGGACACGCACAGGTGGCGGTCACCGAGCAGGCGGCACAGCTTGCCCGCTTTGCGGTCGCCCGCGATGAGCGCCGCGATCGCCGCGTCATCGGCCTCGATCAGCCGCACGAGTCCCCGGTCCCGCACCTGGCGGGCCTTGCGCTCCACGTCTGCCAGTAGCGTGGCCACGGTGCCGGGCAACTCGTGCCGGCTCCGCTCGGCCAGGAACGCCCGGAGCCGCTCCAGATCCCTGCCTGCGTTCAGAGCCTCGCGCAGCGACCGTGCCGAAAGCGCCCAGACCCGGTCAGAGGTCTGCGTGGCGTAACCGTCCAGAGTCAGCCGATCGACCGGCGACAACGTGCCGGTGGCCACGACGTCGAAGTTCGGCAGCACCTTGAGCACCTGCTCGGCCGCGACCTTGGGCGGCTCGTAGCTCTCGCTGAGGCCGAGCACGAAAGCTCCCAAGGGGTTCAGCCGGATGGACCGCAGCCCGTCGTAACGGCTCAGCCGATCGATGGAATCGGATCCCCAGTTGTCGTAGTAGTCATCCCTCGCCCCGTCCGGCTCGACGTAGGCCACGTCGACCAGGCCGAGCGTCGCCGCGTACTCGAACACCACCGCGAGGGTGTAGCGGCCTTCCAGGATCCGCCAGTCACCGAAGCCCGCGTATCCCAGGCTGCCGTACTCCGGATCCACCAGATACAGCTTCCACAACGCCCGGTCAGAACGTGCGATCACCGGATCGAGCCCTCGCCCTCGCATCAACGCGAACAGGTCGTCGATCGCCACCCACTCGCCCGGCTCGCACAGCGCCAGTGCCGCGGCGACCTTCTGCCGGCGAGGTTTCACCGCGGTCAGCACGTTCTTACTCCGCTGACCTTTCACCTCTTCGACCCGGCTGAACTCGTCGATCAGCCCGCCGCTGATCCAACGCCGCCACAGCTGCCTGATCGTCTCCGCCGCCGGCTTGGCCATCGCCGTACGCCCCCGCGCGGTCAACTGCAGCTTTCCGCCAGCCAGCTCGGCCAGCCCTCCGGCCTGCAATAACAACGGCCATGCGAACGCCGCGATCGGTTCCTCAGCGTAGAAGTCACCTCCGGTCTGCACCGCGGCCACGGCGGCAACCGTCGCCGCACCTGGCCGTCGTGTCTTCTCGCTGCACCGCAGCTTTCCCGCCGCGCAGAGTTGGAGGACTGCCGCCAGGTTCGCCGCCGCCTCCGCGCTGGTCTCCCGGATCACCGTCGCATCGTCATCGTGAGCCACGATCTGACTGTAGAGGCGGGGCTCTTCCCCGGCCTGTGAGTGGGCCGAACTGGTCCGGCGGGAGCAGCACCTTCAACACCCGTATCTCCGACGACGTCGAGGCCGGCCTCAGATTCCTGACGGAGTTGGTTGGCGGCCGAAGGGCTGGGTCTTGACCGATCGCCTGATCTGAATAAACATTCGATGTATGTTAGCCATTCGCGCATGCATGGCGTCGCTCACGGTCGCGGCGGCGTCCTTCCTGTGGCCCGCCGCGCCGGCCGCGGCGGCTCCGGACATCCGCTTCTCGGTGCCGGGGCGGACGGGCGCCTGCGTGGATGCGCCCCTGCGGATCACCTTCCCGGCGCCCCCGGCCCTCGGCTCCTCAGGCGCGATCGAGGTGCGGCGCGCCGACGGCACGCCGGCCGACCGCATCGAGGCGGCGAGGGCCAAGGACGACAGGAAGAACATCGGCGGTGCCGTCTCCGACACTGGCCTGCCGCATGACTTCTCGTACGAATCGATCACGATCGACGGCCGCACCGCCAGTGTCCACCTGCACCGGCAGCTGGAGTACGGCCAGAGCTACTACGTCACCGTCGACCCCGGCGTCTTCACGGGGTTCGAGGGCGTTCAGGATCCGGGAAGCTGGCGCTTCACCACCCGGAAGCCACCCCATCCGAGTCGCCGCCTGACGGTTTCCGCGGCGGGGAAGGGCGACTTCTGCACCGTGCAGGGTGCCATCGACGCCGTCCCGCTCGGCAACGACCGGCCGGTGACCATCGACGTGCGGCCCGGCGTGTACACCGAGATCGTCTACGTCCGCGAGGACCGGCCGCACCTCACGGTGCGGGGCGCGGGCACGCGGCGGACCGTGATCCAGTACGCCAACAACGACCTCCGCAACGGCGACAAGGCGCTGAGCAACGGCGGGCCGGCGGACGTGTGCCCGCGCCGTGTGCTGGAGACCTCCGACCTCCACAACTGCTGGCGGGCCATGGTCGGGGTGGACGCGCCGGACTTCCGGATGAGCGACCTCACGCTGCACAACACGACGCCGGACGGCGGGTCGCAGGCGGAGGCGTTCCGTGGCAACAACGAGCGCATCGCGCTGGAGCGGGTGGACCTGCGCAGCCACCAGGACACGCTGCGGCTGCAGGGCAAAGGGTTCGTCACCGACAGCCGGATCAGCGGGGACACCGACTTCGTCTGGGGGACCGGGACGGTGTTCGTCCAGGACTCGGTGCTGGAGTCGACGGACGCCGGCTACATCTCGCAGAGCCGCAATGACGCCACCCGGCCGGGAGCGGTGTTCGTACGGACCCGGCTGACGCGGGCGCCCGGCGTGCCCGACGGGTCGGTGGTGCTGAGCCGGAGCGCGGTGTGGCGGTTCACGCACAGCCAGGCGGTGTTCATCGACACCGCGATGGACGCGCACATCGCGCCCGTGGGCTGGCAGATCGATCCGAACGACTGCGCGCAGGCGGCGTCGCTGTCGTTCTGGGAGTACCGCAGCACTGACCTGGGCGGTCGCGCGATCGACACCTCGGGGCGGTTGGCCTGTTCGCGCCGGCTCACGGCTGAGGAGGCGGAGCGGTGGAGTGAACCCTCGTTCGTGCTGGGCGGCTGGAATCCGGAAAAATGAGGGAAGAGGTGACGGAGTTGGAGATATCGGGCGGGTCGTCGAGCAGGCGGACCGTGCTGGGCGGGGTGCTGGGTGGCCTCGGGGCGGCGGTTGCGACCTTGTCGATGGCGGGGCCCGCTGCGGCCTCGGATCTCGCCGGGACGGCTGGGGCCGCGGCAGGCGCCGCGGCAGGAGGTGCCGGGACCGGGCTCGGCGGCAAGCGGGCGGCGCGGCCGGTCGCGCCGGTGAACCAGGAGGCTGCCGCGAAGCTCGGCCCCGAGTACAAGACACTCCCGGCGGCGGCCGCGGGCGTGGACATCGAGCCGCTGATCGGCATCACCTCGATCGCCGACATCGAGGCCAGGCGCACGGCCATGACCGGCTACATCTGGAAGGGCGCGGGCCGGCCGGCCTCGCTCCCCACCGTCGAGACCGGCGTGAGCGCGCCCGACTTCGCCTCACTGACCGGCGTACGCAGGATCGACCGCCTGAAGGTCCCCCTGCGCCACCAGGTCACCGCCACCGTCTACGACCTCGTGCCGCGCCGGGCCTGGAACCGGCGGCTGGCGCTCTACCACAACGGCCACGGCGAGCCGTTCGACACCATGCTCCGCACCGTGCAGGCGCTGCTGGACCGGGGCTACCGGGTGATGGCGTACGCGATGCCGTTCCACCACTGGAACCAGCAGCAGATCGCCGACCCGGCCGACCCCGCCGAACTGCTGCCGAACCCGTCGCACCGCGAGCTGCCGCCGTGGGAGACCGCGGAGTTCTCCGCGCTGACGTTCTTCCTCGAGCCGCTCACCGTCACGCTGAACTACGCGCAGGCCACGTACCGTCCCCTGTCGGTGGAGATGATCGGGCTGTCCGGCGGCGGCTGGACGACCACCGTGTACGCGGCCCTCGACCCGCGCGTCACCCGCAGCTACCCCGTGGCGGGGTCGCTGCCGTTCTTCCTGCGGCCGGCCGCGCCCAAGCCCCGGCCCACGATCGGCGACTGGGAGCAGACCGAGGCGGCGCTGCCCGGCTTCTACGCCGCGGCCTCCGACGACTTCCTCGACATGTACGTGATGGCGTCGATCGGCCCGGGGCGGGGGCAGTTACAGATACTCAACCGGTTCGACGAGTGCTGCTTCAACGGGGTCGGGCACCGCGCTTACCAGGCGCCGGTGCGCGACCGGGTGGCGCTGCTCGCGGAGGGGCGGCCGGAGCGGGGACGCTGGGACCTGCTGGAGGACGCCACCCACGACGACCACACCATCTCGCCGCACGCGTTGTCCGTCATCCTGTGGGATCTGGACACGTCGAATGGCGCCGCCTGAAATCACATGACCATTCATCAATGGGACGCGCATGGCTGACAGGTCTTTTTCCCATCGCCGCAGAGCGATCATCAATTCGGACGCGAAAAACGAGGCGGACGACCAATTCGCCCTCGTTCACGCGCTCCTTTCCCCGAGCCTGGACATTCGCGGTCTGGTGGCCGCGCATTTCGGGAACCGGCGGACCCGTACGAGCATGGAGGAGAGCCGGGCGGAAATCGACCTGCTGCTGCGGCTGATGAAGCTGGAGGGGCAGGTCCGGGTCGAGGACGGCGCGCCGTACGCGCTGCCCGACGCCGCCTCCCCCGTGCCGGCCGCCGGAGTGGAACTGATCATCTCGGAGGCCATGCGCGACGTGGCCGAGCCGCTCTCCGTGGCCTTCCTCGGCCCGCTCACCGACATGGCCTCGGCGTTGCTGCTGGAGCCGCGCATCGCGGAGCGGGACGTGACCGTGATCTGGATCGGCGGAGGCGGGTACGACGGGCGCGGCGGGACGCCGGGGCGGCCCGAGTTCAACCTGTCCAACGACATCGTCGCGGCCAACGTCGTGTTCTCCTCCGGGGTGCGGGTCTGGCAGATCCCGGCGCCGACGTACCGGATGATGGCCGTCGGCTACGCCGAGCTCGACGCCAAGGTCGCGCCGTGCGGCGAGATCGGCGACTACCTCGTACGCCAGCTCGTGGAGTGGAACGAGCGGCAGCACGGCGGCTCGATCGAGTTCCGCGTGCTGGGCGACTCCCCCGCCGTCGGGCTGCTGCTCCATCCCGACTGCGGCACCTGGGTGGAGCGGCCGGCGCCGAACTTCCGGTACGACGGCACCCACGACTTCTCCGGTGCGAACCGGCCCATCCGCACATACGACTCGATCGACGCGCGCTTCATCCACGAGGACTTCTTCGCGAAGCTGCACGCCTTCGCCGGCCCGGCTCATGGCGATCGTGGGAACTGACAGTCAGTTCGAGAGGGGCCGGTTCGGAGGTCGCCGGCTCAGCCAGGAGTCCGAGCGCATGCGGCTCCTGGTGCGGGTCGCCCGCCTCTACCACGAGCACGGCGTACGCCAGCCGCAGATCGCCGCCCAGCTGCGCATCTCGCAGCCCCGGGTGTCGCGGCTGCTCAAGGAGGCCGCGGAGATCGGCATCGTCCGCACCGTGGTCGTGGTGCCCAGCGGCGTGCACGCGCTGCTGGAGGAGGATCTCGAGCACAAGTACGGCGTGGAGCAGATCATCGTGGTCGACGCCGCGGGCGGCAACCACGACGTGGTGGCGGCGCTGGGCTCGGCGGGGGCGACGTACCTGGACGCCACCCTGATCGGCGGCGAGCACCTGGGCATCTCGTCGTGGAGCGCCAGCCTGCTGGCCACCGTCGAGGCGATGCAGCGCCGGCCGGTCGGCGTGGCCGAGGAGGTCGTCCAGCTCATCGGTGGCGTGGGCAAGGGATCCGCCCAGGTCCAGGCCACCCGGCTGGCCGCCCACCTGGCCGACCTCACCGGCGCCGAACCGGTCTTCCTGCCCGCCCCGGGCCTCGTCGGCTCCGCCGCCGCCCGCCAGGCGCTCTCGGACGACCACGTGGTACGCCAGGTCGTGGACGCGTGGTCGCGGCTGACCACGGTGCTGGTCGGCATCGGCAGCCTCGACCCGTCCCCGCTGCTGCGTGACAGCGGCAACGCCATCTCCGAGGAGGACCTGGAGACCCTGCGGGAGCTGGGCGCGGTGGGCGATGTGTGCCTGCGTTTCTTCGACGCCGACGGCCGGCTGGTCGACTCGCCGCTGGAGGAGCGCGTCCTCGGCATCCCGGCCGCCGGCCTGCTCCGGGTGCCGCGGCGGATCGCGATCGCGGGCGGGCGGAGGAAGACGGCGGCGATCCGGGCGGCGTTGCGGGGTGGGTGGGTGAACACCCTCGTCACGGACGTGGGCGTGGCCGAGGAACTCCTCAAGGACTGACCCTTTCCTCCGCCGCGGAGCGGGGTTTACCCGTGGATCTGTCTCGGCGAGAAAGTTCTCTTGACAGGCACAACTGTGTCGTTCACGATGTGATGAATCCATTCCATTCATGGCTGAATAAAAATTCTCACAGACGACAGCATGGTCCGGAGTCGTGCCGATCAATGGCACAGCCCTGCCTATTTACAGGCGGAAAGAGAGCGTTTCGCATGAGCGAGGCCCTTGGCTTCGATCGCCAGCAACCGGAATTCAGCCGCCGTGATTTCGTGCGCTCGGCGGCCATGGTCACGCCCACCGTGGCCTGGGGCGGAATGACGGCGGCCGGCACCTCCGGGGAGGCCGGGAGCAAGGACGTCCAGGCGGCCCCGGACAAGCGGATCCCCGCGTTCCCCGGAGCCGAGGGCGCCGGCATGTACGTCACCGGCGGCCGGGGCGGCGCCGTCTACGAGGTGACGACCCTCGACGACTCCGGCCCCGGCTCACTCCGGGAGGCCGTGGCGAAGTCGGACGGGACGATCGTCTTCCGGGTCTCGGGCAACATCCACCTCAAGGGCGGCCTCGACATCACCGGGTCCAACCTCACGATCGCCGGCCAGACCGCGCCCGGCCACGGCATCAGCGTCAACGGCAACGAGACGAAGATCGCCGGGAACAACATCATCGTCCGCTACCTGCGCTTCCGCGGCGGCGACGAGCTGGGCACCCCCATCGACACGTTCACCGCCCGCGGCGTGCGGGACGTCATCATCGACCACTGCTCGATCAGCTGGGGCGTGGACGAGTGCTTCTCGGTCTACGGCGTCACGAACGTGACCGTCCAGTGGTGCGTCATCGCCGAGGGCCTGACGAACTCGGTCCACCCCAAGGGCCGCCACGGCATGGGCGGCCTGTGGGGCGGCGACAACGTCACGTACCACCACAACCTGCTGATCCACCAGACCGCCCGCAACCCCCGCTTCAGCTTCACCGAGGGCATGGACATGGTGGTCGACCATCGCAACAACGTGATCTACAACTACGGGATCACGTCGTGCTACGGGGGCGAGTGGGCCAACGGCGTCAACATCATGGGCAACTACTACAAGCCCGGCCCCGACACTCTCAGCGAGATCGCTCCGGTCATCGTCGCGCCAGGACGGTTCGGCCAGTGGCACGTCAGCGGCAACCACATCGAGGGGCATCCCGACGTCACCAGGGACAACACGCGCGGCATCACGTACCCGGCGGGCGGGATCACGCTGCTGCCCAGGCCGGCGGAGCTGGAGCACGGCGTCGCGCAGCAGACACCGGCGCAGGCGTACGCGGCGGTGCTGGAGCAGGCCGGCGCCGTCCTCCCGCGCCGGGACCCGATCGACGCCCGGCTGATCAAGGAGGCGCGGACCGGCACCGGGCGGGCGATCAACTCGCAGCGGGACGTGGGAGGGTGGGTGCCCTTACCCTCCGGCCCCGCGCCGGCCGACAGCGATTACGACGGCATGCCGGACGAGTGGGAGCGGGCGCAGGGACTCGACCCTGAGAACGCGGACGACCGGAATGCCGTGGGCCCGGACGGCTACACCCATCTCGAGCGGTATCTCAACTCCATCCGGCGGGCCGGCAGCCGCAACCCCGAGGTCGCGATCATCCAGCCCAAGCCCGACCAGGTGATCAAGGGCGACCAGAGTGTGACGGTCCAGGCCGCCGCCAAAGCGCTCGACGGGGCGGGCATCGCCAAGGTCGAGTTCTTCCACGGGGACACGAAGATCGGCGAGGCGACGGCGGCGCCGTACCAGGTGACCTGGGCGGATGCCCGCGACGGGTCCCACTTCCTCACAGCGCGGGCCACCGACGGCACCGGATCGGCGACCACGTCCTCGATCGTGCCCGTCCACGTCAACCGGGGCACCGGCGGCGTCGCTCCGTGGCGGGCGCAGGACATCGGGAACGTGCCCATCCCCGGGCACACGGCGATCACCGGCGGGACGATCACGCTCAAGGGATCCGGGAAGATCATCGGGTGGAGGGACTCCTTCCACTTCGCCTACCAGGCCGCCGGGTTCGCCAAGCGCGGCGAGGTCATCGAGATCATCGCCCGAGTCGACGCGATCAGCCGGGCCCACGTGGACGCGGTCGCCGGGCTGATGGTGCGGCAGGATCTCGTGCCCAGCTCGCCGTTCATGCTGGCCGGGCTCGGCTGGGCCGAGGACGGCTTGCGCGGCAGGGCCACCAGAGCCGCCTCCGTGGGTGCGCAGGCCGCCTTCGGCATCTACCCCGGGACGTCGGACGACCCGCTGGCCGCGGACAAGCAGTACTGGCTGCGCCTGGTCTGCCGGAGCCTGCCGAGCGGCGGCGACACCGAGTTCGAGGCGTTCCTGTCGGCCGACGCGCAGGCGTGGACGCGTATCGGCTACGAGCGCATCGCGATGCGGACCGGCCGCTTCTACATCGGCCTGGCCGTGGACGGGAACCAGGAGGCGAACGCCGTCCACCACTACACCACGGCCACGTTCAGCCAGGTCAAGGTCAATCGTTAGACCGGAACGGAGCACGACGCATGACACAGCAACCCGTGACGAGGAGGAATCTGCTCGCCGGCGGAGGTCTTCTCCTCTTGGCGTCAGGCTGCGGCTTCTTCGACACCCGGCCCAGCACGGGCGGCGCCGCGCAGGCGGCGGACCTGTCGGCCAAGGAGGCGCCCGCGCTGGCCGAGCTGGTCAAGAGCGGCAAGCTGCCGCCGCTGGCGCAGCGTCTGCCGAAGAACCCGCTGGTCGTCACCCCGCTCCAGGGCCCCGGCAAGTACGGCGGCACCTGGGCCTCGGCCATGGTCGGCGAGGACGACCTCGACTGGCTGACCAACACCCTCGGCTACGAGCCGCTGGTCAGGCTGAAGCCCGGCACCAACGGCCAGAAGGGCCCGGACGACATCGTGGCCAACGTGGCCGAGTTCGAGGTCAAGGGCGGCGGCCGCGAGTACGTCTTCCGCCTGCGCGAGGGCCTGAAGTGGTCCGACGGCCGGCCGTGCACCGCCGACGACCTGATGTTCGCCTTCGAGGACGTCGCCACCTACCACGATCTGCACACGACCGGCATCTACGACCTCTACCTGGAGAACGGCAGCACCACGGAGCGGGTCAAGGTCGAGAAGCTCGACGAGCGGACCGTGCGCTACGTCTACAAGGAGCCGAAGGCCGGTTTCCTCTTCCAGATCGCGGTCGCGACGTTCGAGCGGCCGGGCCCGATCGGGTTCCTGCTGCCCAAGCACTACCTCAAGCAGTTCCACAAGAAGTACAACCCGGACGCGGACAAGCTGGCGAAGGAGCAGCAGCTGGAGGACTGGGTGCAGCTGTTCATGCTCAAGCAGGACCCGTGGCACAACGCCGACCAGCCCACGCTGCACGCCTGGAAGGTGACCAACGCGATCGGCAGCGGCACGGCGCTGGTGGCCGAGCGCAACCCGTACTACTGGAAGGTGGACCAGCAGGGCCGGCAGCTCCCGTACTTCGACCGGTTCCGGGCGGAGATCCTCGGGGACGTCGAGGTCGAGCTGCTGAAGATCATGAACGGCGAGATCGGCCTGCAGCTGCGGAACTTCAACACGCCGGAGAACAAGCCGCTGGTCGCCCAGAACGCGGCCAAGGGCAAGTACCGGCTGTTCGACGTGCCGAGCCGGCTCAGCAACACGATGATCATCCAGTTCAACCAGACGCACACGGACGAGAAGCTGCGCGAGCTGTTCCGCAAGAAGGACTTCAGGATCGGGCTGTCGTACGCGATCAACCGCAAGGAGATCATCGACGGCGTGTACGCCGGCCAGGGCGAGCCGTGGCAGGCCGCGCCCTCCAAGCGCAACGCGGTCTACGACGAGGCGTTCGCCAAGCAGTACACCGAGTTCGACGCCGCCAAGGCGAACGAGCACCTGGACAAGGCCGGGCTGACCGAGAAGGACGGCGACGGCATGCGCCTCGGCCCCGGCGGCAAGCCCCTGGTGATCACCATCATGGCCAGCACCGAGTTCCCGCACCACGTGCAGGCGCTGGAGTTCGTGAAGAAGGCCTGGGAGGCGGTCGGGGTCGGGCTGCGGGTGGACCCGGTGGCGGGGACGCTGTTCACCGAACGCTCGATGGCGAACCAGCCCCAGGCCTCGACCTACACCTGCAGCGACTTCGACCTCATCACCGGCACCGGCGGCGACCACTACTACGTGCCGAGCAACTCCGGCAGCGCCCGCTACGCCATCCGCTGGGCGCAGTGGTACGGCAGCCAGCGCAAGAGCGGCGACGAGCCGCCCGAGGAGGTCCGCGAGCAGCTCGACCTGTTCACCAGGATGCGGACCGAGCCCGACTTCGCCAAGGCCCTCGGCTACGCCAAGCAGGTCGTGGAGATCTCGAAGGAGCAGTTCTACGCCATCGGGATCAGCTCGCACCCTGACGAGTACGGCGTCGTCTCCAACAGCTTCAAGAACGTGCCCGACTCCATGGCCGGCGCCCCCACCAACCCGGGGCCGACGCAGCCCGAGCAGTACTCCCTGTAGCCATGCTGGGATACTTCGGCCGCCGCCTCCTCTACGTGGTGGTGACGCTGTGGGCGATCTCGATCGTCACGTTCGTCATCATCAACCTGCCGCCCGGCGACTACGTCTCCACGCTGGTCGCGAACGCGCAGGCGGGCGGCGAGGGCATCACCCCGCAGGAGATCGCCAACCTCAGGAACCGGTACGGCCTCGACGACCCGATCCTCGTGCAGTACTGGCGCTGGATCAGCGCGATCGTCCTGCACGGCGATTTCGGTCAATCGTTCGCCTGGAACCAGCCGGTGTCCACGCTCATCGGCGAACGGGTGGCGCTGTCGGCGGTGCTGTCGGTCAGCTCGCTGCTCATGGTGTGGGCGATCGCGTTCCCGATCGGCATCTACAGCGCGGTCAAGCAGTACTCGTGGGGCGACTACTCGTTCTCGTTCCTCGGGTTCATCGGCATGGCCATCCCGGAGTTCATGCTGGCGCTGGTCCTGATGTACATCGGGTTCCGCTTCTTCGGCCAGAGCGTCGGCGGCCTGTTCTCCCCCGAGTTCCAGGACGCGGACTGGAACCTGGGCAAGGTCCTCGACCTGCTCGGCCACCTGTGGGTGCCGATCGTCGTGATCGGGGTGTCGGGCACCGCCGGCATGATCCGCGTCACCCGGGCGAACCTGCTGGACGAGCTCTACCGGCCCTACGTGCACACGGCCAGGGCCAAGGGCCTGCCGGAGTGGAAGCTGCTGCTGAAGTATCCCGTGCGGATGTCGCTGAGCCCGTTCTTCAGCACCGTCGGCTGGCTGCTGCCGGGGCTGATCGGCGGGGAGACGATCGTGTCGGTCGTCATGAGCCTGCCGACCGGCGGCCCTCTGCTGCTGAGCGGGGTCATGAACCAGGACATGTACCTGGTCGGCAGCTTCATCATGATCCTCAGCGCGCTGACCGTGATCGGGACCGTGCTGAGCGACATGGCGCTGGCGTGGTGGGACCCGCGAATCCGCAAACGGTACAAGAGAGAGTAGCGGCGCATGTTGCTCAGGCGACCGACCAAGGAAGCAGGGGCGCTGCCGCAGTGGCGGCTGGTGTGGCGGCGGTTCCGCCGGCACCGGCTCGCGCTGGCCGGCGTGGCGATCCTGGTGCCGGTGTATTTCGTGGCGATCTTCGCCGAGTTCTTCGCGCCGCTGTCGAGCTCGACCGCCAACACCGCGATGACGTACGCGCCGCCGCAGGTGCCGCGCTACTCCGGCGATCTCGGCCTGTACGTGTACGGCTACCGCACCGAGCGCGACCCCGTCACGTACGAGCAGCGCTACACCGTGGACGAGAGCAGGCGCATCGACGTCGGCCTGTTCACGCACGGCGACGAGTACAAGCTGCTGGGCCTGATCCCGTCCGACGTCCACCTGATCGGGCCGGTCACGAAGGGCGAGCCGTTCTTCCTGCTGGGCTCCGACCAGAACGGTCGGGACCTGCTGTCCAGGCTGATCCACGGCGCTCGGGTGTCGCTGTCGATCGGGCTGGTCGGGGTCGCGGCGAGCTTCTTACTCGGCATGCTCATAGGCGGCATATCCGGATACTTCGGGGGCGGCGTGGACAACGTCGTCCAGCGGGTCATCGAGTTCATCATCGCGATCCCGACGCTGCCGCTGTGGATGGCGCTGTCGGCCTCGCTGCCGCAGGACTGGGGACCGCTGACGCGGTACTTCGCGATCACCGTGATCCTGTCGCTGATCGGGTGGACCGGGCTGGCCAGGGACGTGCGGGGCCGGTTCCTGTCGCTGCGCGAGGAGGACTTCGTCACGGCGGCGCGGCTGGACGGAGTGGGCCGCTTGCCGATCATCTTCCGGCACATGATCCCGTCCTTCGCCAGCCACATCATCGCCTCGCTGTCGCTCGCCATCCCCGGCATGATCCTCGGCGAGACCAGCCTGAGCTTCCTCGGCCTGGGGCTGCAGGCGCCCGCGGTGAGCTGGGGCGTGCTGCTGGAGGGCGCGCAGAACGTGCGCGTGATCGCCAACGCGCCCTGGATGCTGGCGCCGGGCGTGGCGGTGGTGATCGTCGTGGTGGCCATGAACTTCTTCGGTGACGGTTTGAGAGACGCCGCCGATCCGTATGGAGCAGGGAGCCGAGCCCGGAGAAGGAAGCCCTTCAGGCGTAACCGCGGAGGGCGGCCGGCGAGCGCGACCATCCAACACAGCAACAGGAGGATTCGGCGTGCCCGCAGACGACGTGCTGCTTGAGATCGAGGACCTGCGTACCCACTTCCTGCTCGACGACGGCGACGTGCGCGCGGTGGACGGCGTGGACCTGCGGGTGCGCAGGGGCGAGACGCTCGCCATCGTCGGCGAGTCGGGCTGCGGGAAGAGCGTCATGGCCCGCTCGATCCTGCGCCTGGTGGACCCGCCGGGGCGGATCATGGGCGGGCGCATCACGCTGCACCGCGGCGACGGCCCGGTCGAGCTGGCCGGCGCCGACCGCAGGCTGCTGCGGCAGGTCCGATGGCAGGACATCGCGATGGTGTTCCAGGAGCCGATGGCGTCGCTGAGCCTCGTCCACACGATCGGCGGCCAGATCGTGGAGGCGGTGCGGCTGCACGAGAACGCCGGCAAGGCCGAGGCCCGCCGGCGTGCGATCGAGATGCTGGACCGGGTCGGCATCCCCATGCCGCAGCGGCGGGTGGACTCCTACCCGTTCGAGCTGAGCGGCGGGATGCGGCAGCGGGCGATGATCGCGATGGCGCTGTCGTGCCGGCCGGGCCTGCTGATCGCCGACGAGCCGACGACCGCGCTGGACGTGACCACGCAGGCGCAGATCCTCGACCTGCTGGCCGGCCTCCAGAAGGACCTCGGCATGGCGATCATGCTGATCACGCACGACCTCGGGGTGGCCGCGCAGGTGGCCGACAGCATGGCGGTGATGTACCTGGGCCGGGTCGTCGAGTACGGGCCGGCCGAGCAGGTGCTCGGCGCGCCGCAGCATCCCTACACGCGGGCGCTGCTGCGGTCGCTGCCCCGGCTGGGGCGGGCGTCGCGGACCCGGCTGACCGCGATCAGGGGCATGGTGCCGCCGCCGTACGCGCGGCCGGACGGGTGCACGTTCCATCCGCGCTGCGACAGCGCCCTGGCCGGGCGGTGCGAGACCGTCGTGCCGCGCCGGGTGCCCATAGAAGGGCCCGGAGGAGGGCCCGTGGGCGGGCGCGAGGTCTCGTGCCTCCTCTACGACGAGCGGGAGGAGAAGGTATGACACTGCTCGAGATCCAGGGCCTCACCAAGCACTTCCCCGTCCGCAGCGGGCTGCTCGGGCGGCAGATCGGCGCGGTGAAGGCGGTCGACCACGTGGATCTGACGATCGCGGAAGGCAGCACGCTCGGGCTGGTCGGGGAGTCCGGCTGCGGCAAGACCACGCTCGGGCGGTGCATCGTGCGGGCGCACGACCCGACCGGCGGCCGCATGCTCTACCGGTGGCCGGACGGCTCGGTGATCGACGTCGCCGCGCTGAAGGAGAAGGAGCTCAAGTCGTACCGGGCGCAGGTACGGATGATCTTCCAGGACCCGCACTCGTCGCTCAACCCCCGCAAGACGCTCCGCGAGATCATCGGCGAGCCGATGCGCGCGCACAAGCGCGGCACGAGGGACGAGATCGACGCGCGCGTGGGCGAGCTGCTGGACCGCGTGGGCCTGCGCCCCGAGTACGCCGGCCGCTACCCGCACGCCTTCAGCGGCGGCGAGCGGCAGCGGGTCGGCATCGCGCGGGCGCTGGCCCTGGACCCTCGGCTGGTGGTCGCGGACGAGGCGGTGAGCGCGCTGGACGTGTCGGTCCGGGCCCAGATCCTCAACCTGCTGGCCGACCTGCAGGAGGAGTCGGGGCTGGCCTACCTGTTCGTGAGTCACGACCTGAGCATCGTCGAGCACGTCGCGGACGTGGTCGCGGTCATGTATCTGGGCCGGGTCGTCGAGCGGGGACCGACCGAGGAGCTGTACGGGCGGCCGCTGCACCCGTACACGGAGGCGCTGCTGTCGGCAGTGCCCGATCCGGATCCCGCGGCCAAGCGGCACCGCGAGCGGATCAGGCTGCTGGGCGACATCGCCGACCCGGCGCATCCGCCGCCCGGCTGCCCCTTCAATCCCCGGTGCGTGTACGCGCGGGACGTGTGCCGCACGGACGCGCCGCCGCTGCGCGAGGTGGGGGGCCGCAGCGTGGCCTGCCATTTCGCGGAGGAGCTGGAGCTGCGCGGCGTGCCGGAGCTCGCGGACCCGGACGTACGCGAGGTGAGCGCATGAACGAGCGACCGATCGAACACAGCGATCCGCGGTTCGACGGCATCGTACGGGCCTCCGCCGTGTTGCCCGGCGCGCGCGAGGCGCTGCTCCCCGCACCGCACGGGCCGGACAACCACGCGGCCAACCTGCTGCGCACGCCCGGCGGCGACCTGCTGTGCGTGTGGTTCAGCGGCCCGCAGGAGGGCCATCCGGGCACGAACGTCGTGCTCGCCCGGCTGACCGGCGGCCGCTGGGAGCCGCCCGGGCTGATCGCCGCCGACCCGGACCGCAGCGAGCAGAACCCGGTGCTGTTCGACGACGGCGACGGGCGGATCTGGCTGCTGCACACCTCCAGCGAGCCGTACGACCAGGCGACGGCGCACGTCGTTGCCAGGACCTCGGACGACGGGGGGCGTTCGTGGAGCGCGCCGCGCGTGCTGTTCGCCGAGCCCGGGATCTTCGTCCGGCACCCGCCGCTGATCCTCGGCGACGGGACGTGGCTGCTGCCCGCCTACCACTGCGGGGCCTCCGGCGACCGCAGCGCCGTCAAGGTCACCGAGGACGGCGGGCGCACGTGGAAGGAGCATCCGGTCCCCGGCAGCGCCGACCTGGTGCAGATGACGATCGCGGAGCGCCCGGACGGGAGCCTGCTGGCGCTGTACAGGGACCGGCGGGCGGGCCGGATCCACGCTTCGACCTCGGCCGACGGCCGCTCATGGACCCCGCCGGAGCGGACCGTCCTGCCGAACAACGACTCCTCCGTCCAGCTCACGAGGCTCGGGGACGGACGGCTCGCGCTCGTCTACAACGACGCGAGCCTGGAGCACGACCAGTTCCGATGGGTGACCAAGAACGGGGAGCGGCGCAGGAAGGCGCTGCGCACCCCGCTCGTGCTCGCGGTGTCGGACGACGGCGGCGCGAGCTGGCCGTACCGGCGGGTCCTGCAGGACGCCGACCGCGAGTACCGGCAGAACGAGCTCGGCTATTCCTATCCGAGCGTCATCGACGGCGGCGACGGCCGGGTGCACGTCGCCTTTTCCTACCTGCGGAAAACCATCAAATATCTGGAGATTGGCACGCGATGAAATTCCGGCAGAGCCTTTTGTACGGCGCGCTCGCAGTCGCCGTGGGAGCGGTGCCGTACCTTTCCACGGAAAGCAGCGACGTGGCGGTGCAGCCCACCGGCTCGTACGCCTGCCGCCAGGACGTGGCCGCCCCCGACCCCGCCGTGCGCAGGGTGCACTCCGCCTCGCTGGGACAGGCGCCGAACGGCGACCTGCTGACCGTCTACTACGGCGGCACCAACGAGGGCTCCGCGGACCAGGCGCTCTACCTGTCGCGCCTGGCCGCCGGCAAGCGGACCTGGTCCAAGCCCGAGGTGGTGTTCGACGAGGCGGGCAAGGCCGACGGCAATCCGATCCTGTGGTCGGACGGCAAGCGCCTCTACCTGTTCTTCGTGACGATCATGGGGCACGGGTGGGAGCAGGCCGGCATCCGGCTGGTCACCAGCGACGACAGCGGCCGCACCTGGAGCGCCCCTTCCTGGATCCGTGAGGAATGGGGGTGGATGACCGGTACCAACGCCATCCGCATGTCCAACGGCGAGGTGCTGCTGCCGATCTACGACGAGGACGCCTTCAGCTCCGGCTTCTACGTCTTCAGCCCGGACATGAGCTCGTGGAAGGCCTATCCCGAGGAGCACGGGAGCTGGATCCGCACGCCGAAGGGCTCGATCCAGCCGACGGTCGTGGAGGTCGAGCCGGGGCGGCTGATCGCCTACATGCGCACCGGCGACGGCGCGATCCACCGGAGCGAGTCGAAGGACTTCGCCCGCACCTGGAGCGCGCCCGTGGCCGAGCCCATCGGCAACCCGAACTCGCGCGTCGCCGCGCTCAAGCTGGACAGCGGCAAGCTGGTGCTGGCCTACAACCCGTGGGTCGAGCACCGCTCCCCCATGCGGCTGTCACTGTCGCCCGACAAGGGCCGCACGTGGGAGAACACGGTCGACGTGGAAGCGCAGTCGGGGCCGCAGTTCACCTACCCGCTGCTGACCCAGACCAGGGACGGCTTCGTCCACATGGTCTATTCCTACAACCGCAACAACATCCGGCACGTCGTCTTCAACGAGCAATATCTCCGTGACTCTGTAGGCCTTTTGTCGAATTACCCGGAGCACACCATCACCGAATTCAAGAACGGCGTCCGGCGGAATGTCGTGCGCCAGTGCAGTTATGCGCCCGCCAAGGAGGCTTCATGACCGGCAAGGCCCTCGCGCTGCTCGCGCTCGCCGCCACCGTGATCACCGTCCCCGCCGACGCCTCCGCGGCCGCGTGCACCGACATCCCGAACAAGTACAACAAGCCGTTCAGCGTCTGCGACGACGAACTGTTCGTCTTCGCCGCCAACTACAAGCCGTTCGAGGGCACCGTCGACGAGAACCGGCAGGGCGGCCGGGTCTTCGACGAGGTCATCGGCAACAAGCTGCGGGCCGCGTTCCCCAACGTCAAGATCAAGTACGCGACGTGGGACCTGCCGATCCGCTACGAGGACCTCAAGAAGGCCGGCGTCGTCCCCGACCTCATCATCGAGGACCCGCGCACCCGCATCGACCGCGACCTGGAGCCGATGGGCTGGGTCGGCGACCTCACGCCGTCGTTGCAGCAGGCGGGCATCGACGTGAACAAGCTGAACAAGGCGGCGGTCGAGCTGGTCAAGTCACGGTCCGACGGCGGGATCTACGCGGTGCCGCTGTTCATCGACGAACACCTGCTGCTCTTCAACAAGAAGATCTTCGACAAGTTCCGGACGCCGCACCCGAAGCCGGGGATGACGTACGACGAGGCGTACCGGCTGGCCAAGCGGCTGACCAGGGACGACGGCCTGGACCACTACAAGGGCTACATGCAGCACCCCGACCAGTACCTGGAGTTCAACCAGCTCGGGCTGTACCCGTTCCAGCCGACGACGGGCGAGGAGCCCAAGCCCGAGGACGTCAAGGTGAGCATCACCGGCGACGGCTGGAAGCAGCAGGTGGAGAGCCTGTACCGGTTCCTGACGATCCCGCGCAACGAGTTCACCACCGTGAACGACTTCTTCAAGGGCGACATGAGCCGCCCCGGCCACCTGGCCATGGCGGTCGAGACGCTGTCCAGGCTCAACATGTACGCGGGCCGCGAGCTGTTCATCGAGGACGGCGACGAGCAGGACTTCGCCGAGTGGGGCAAGAGCGTCGACATCGGCGTCTCGGCGGTGCCGGTGCTCAAGTCCGGCTCGAAGGCCGTCTACCAGCCGAACCTGCGGGCCGCGTTCATCCCGCCGGGATCGGCCAAGAAGGAGCAGGCGCTGCAGATCGTGAAGTGGCTGGTGTCCGAGGAGGGCCAGACCGAGCTGTCCAGGCAGGGCATCAAGGCGGTCCTGCAGACGCCGGGCGTCGTGTCGAGCTTCGGCAAGGCCGTGCCCGAGCTGGCCAAGATCGACACCTCGGCGGTGTACTGGGGTGAGAACGCCACGGTGACGAACTACCAGAACACCGAGTACTGGGACCTGCCGCTGTGGCAGGTGTTCCGGCAGCACGTGCTGCGCGACGGCATGACGCCGGTGCAGTCGCTGACCGTGGCCGAGCAGCAGGACATCCCCGCCTACATCAAGGCGCAGGCCGCGGCCGGGAAGGACTGGTGATCCACCCCCCGTCCGTGGAGCGCTGGGGCGTCCACGAGATCACGCTGGCCGGGCCGTCCGAGGGCAACCCCTTCGCGGAGGTGTGCCTGTCGGCCCGGTACCAGTACCGCAACCGCGTCGTGGAGGCGGAGGGCTTCTACGACGGGGACGGTGTCTACCGCGTCCGGTTCATGCCGGACGCGGTGGGTCCGTGGCGGTTCACGACCGTGAGCAATGTTCCGTCGCTGGACGGGCTCGCGGGCGGCTTCGAGGCGACCCCGGCGGGCGCGGGGAACCACGGTCCCGTGCGGGCCGTGGGGACCGGCTTCGCCTACGCCGACGGGACGCCGTACCTGCCGTTCGGGACGACCTGCTACCACTGGACACACGACATGGACGAGGAGCGCGAGCGGGAGACGCTGCGCACGCTCGCCGCCTCGCCGTTCAACAAGGTCCGCATGTGCGTGCTGCCGACCGGGAAGATGACGCCGCCGGAGGTGCCGTTCGCCGGGACCGACCCCGGCGGGCTGGACAAGACCCGGTTCAACCCGGTCTTCTTCCGCCACCTGGAGGCCCGGATCCGCGACCTGCGGGACATCGGCGTCGAGGCGGACGTGATCCTCTTCCACCCGTACGACTTCGGCCTGCGCGGAGTGGAGGACATGGGCCGGGAGACGGACCACGCCTACCTGCGGTACGTCATCGCCCGGCTGGCCGGCTACCGCAACGTGTGGTGGTCGGCCGCCAACGAGTGGGACTTCAACCACGCCAAGACCGTCGCCGACTGGGACGACATCCTGCGCACGATCGTGCGGCTGGACCCGTACGAGCACCTGCGGTCCATCCACAACGGCACGCGCATGTACGAGGTCGCCTCGCTGTACGACTTCACCAAGCCCTGGGTGACGCACCAGAGCATCCAGCACTGGGACGCCACGCTGACCGGCGCCTGGCTGCGGGCCTGCCCGAAGCCGGTGGTGATCGACGAGATCTCGTACGAGGGGGACGCCGGGAAGCGGTGGGGCAACATCAGCGGGCCCGAGCTGGTGGACCGGTTCTGGGAGGGCATGGTGCGCGGCGGGTACGCCGGCCACGGCGAGGTGCTGACCGGCGGCCCCGGCCGGCCGTGGGTCGGCAACGGCGGCACGTTGCTCGGGGAGAGCCCGGCCAGGATCGCGTTCCTGCGCTCGATCATGGAGGAGCGCCGCGACGGGACCCTCCTGCGGTACCTGGGACGGCGGCAACCGGCCGGGGTCACGCTCGAGCTGCCGCCGGACGGCGCGTACGAGGTCGAACTGATCGACACGTGGAACATGACGATCACCCCGGTGGACGGGGTGCATCGGGATCGGGTGCGGGTGGGGCTGCCGCGGCGGCCGTACCTGGCGCTGCGGATGACGAGGACATGATGATCTTCAACTCTCTGGCGACCACGGCGCTCGGCTGGCACCTGCAGGGCGAGAAGCGGCGCGCGCGGACGCTCGCCACGCTGGAGGCGTCGCCGTTCGACCGGGTCAGGATGGCGGCGTTCGCCGGCCGGTGCTCGCTCGACTCGCTGGAGGAGCGGGTGGCGGAGCTGGCCGGGATCGGGGTGACCGCCGAGGTGGTGCTGTTGCATCCCGGCGACGGCCTCGCGGACGTGGAGGCGGCGGCCCGTTACCTGGGGGAGGTGGTCCCGAGGCTGGCCGCGCACGCGAACGTGTGGTGGTCGCTGACGGCCGATCCATCGGATTTTCCCGACATTTCCGAGCATGACTGGGTGCGGCTGGCCGACCTCGTGGCCGAGGAGGACCCCGGCCACCACCCTTTGTCGATCACCGTTCCGGCCGGTTCGCCGCTGCTGTGGCGGCGCTCGTTCACGCACGGGAGCGTCCGCGCGCCCAGCCCGCGTGACGCGTGGGTGCGGACGCGGGACCACCACAAGCCGGTCTTGATGGACATGTGCGGATACGAGGGCGACGCGGAGGACCCGTGGCTGAGCCTGACCGCCGAGGAGGTCGTGGCCCAGGCGTGGGACGGGCTCGTACGCCGGCGGTACGTGACGCACGGGGAGTCGTACGTGGACGAGGAGGGGCTGACCTGGTCGGAGGGCGGGGGCACGCTGGTGGGCGCGGCCGTCCCCCGGCTGGCGCTCCTGCGGCGGTTCCTGGCCGAGACCCCGGAGGAGGCGCGACACCTCGACAGGGACGCGCCGATGCTGGAGGTCCCGGGCGAGTTCTGCCTGGAGTTCTGCGGGGAGCACCGCTTTCCGCGGCGGGAGTACGACGTGCCTCCGGGACGGTACGAGGTCGAGGTGGTCGACACGTGGGAGATGACGGTGACGTCGCTCGGGATCCGGGAGGGCGGGACCATCGAGGTCCCGCTGCCCGGGACGACCGGCCAGGCCATCCGATTGCGGCGGCGCCCATGACCCGCACCCCACCGCCCGGCCGCAGCGACGTGGCGACGGCGTCCGGGGCGGGCGTCGTGGCCGCGCTCGCCGAGCCGGGCGGGAAGCTGGCCGAGGTCGTGCTGGGCGCGGACGGTCCCGAGCTGTGCCTGCGCCGCCGCGACACGGAGGGCCCGCACCTGCGTACGCCGCTGCACGGCCTGCTCACCGCCTCCGCCGGCCGCCCATGGCGCATCGCGTCCGCGCTGCCCGGCTCCGTCCAGGTGCACGGGACGGGCGGGACCGTCGTGGTGACGGCGGACGCGGGACCGCTGAGCGCGTGCCTGGAGCTGGCCTTCACCGGTGACGGGCTGTTCGCCGTCACCACCACCTGGCGCAACGACACCGGCCACGACGTCACGGACGTGGCGGCCGGGCTCCTCCTTCCCCTCCTCTGCGCTGAGCCGCACGTGACCATGCCCGGCGTCCTCTACAACGGCAACCCGTCATCCGACCCCGGTCGCCCGGTCCCGCGCATCAACGGTGGCGGATTCGTGTGCGAGGAGCACCGCCTGCCCATCCCGGCCGTCAACGCCGCCTGGGACGACCGCTACGTCAGCGTGTTCGCCCACCCCACGCCCCCGTACGGCTCTCTGGGAGTGGTGCGATCACCGAGCGGCCTCACGGTCGCCGCCATGACCGGCGTGATCATGTTCGACGGCGAGCCGGACGTCTGCTACGTGAGCAAGGCGGAGGTGGCGAACCGGCCGGTCGGCTACCGGGACCTCGCCCCCGGCGAGACGATCACCACCCGCCACACCCTCGACTGGGGCCAGGTCGAGCCGCGCGGCCACGGCTTCAGGACCCTCGTCCGCACGGCCCCGAAGCTCTACCACGACCCCGGCGCCCGCCCGCTGTCCCGGGACGCCGTCATCCGGCTCAAGACCAACGCCATGGACGCCCGCTGGACCGGCGACGGCTACCTGGCCTACCAGGGCACCCGGCACGGCCGTCCCCGCTCGTACCTGTACGGCTGGACGGGCCAGTGCCTCAAACTCGCGCTGTGCGACGCCCTGCTGGGCCGCGCGGAACGGGCCCGCCGCGCCGCCGGCTTCTACGTCGAGGGCAGCCGGACCCGGACACCGGGCCTGCGCCATGGCCGCTACCTGCTCGACGACGACTCGTGGCAGCCGTTCCGCAAGGACGGCGCCGGCTTCGTCTCCAGCCGCGCCCACGGCGAGACGATCGCCGACCTGGCCGGCATCGTGCTGCGTTTCAAGGACGCGGGCCTGCCGGTGCCGGCCGCGTGGGAGGAGGCGGTGGAGGACGCCGCCACGTTCTTCTGGCGTACCCGGCTGCCGGAGGGCGTCGTCCCGCTCGGGTGGACGACGGACGGGACCCCGTTCTCGCCGCTGGTCACCGCGGCCGGGATCGTGTGCGTTCAGGCCATGCTGGGCGCGTACCGGCTGAGCGGGGAGCGGGTGTGGCTGCGGCGGGCCGAGGAGGTGCTGGCCCGCTACCACCGGCTGCACGCGGCCACGTTCGAGCGGCCCTTCGCGCACGCCACCCTGGACGCCTCCGGGGAGGACAAGGAGGCCGGGATGTACTTCTTCCTGGTCGCCTTCGAGCTGTACCGGCTCACCGGGCGGGAGTTGTACGCGGGGTGGGCGGAGGTGGCGGCGGACTGGCTGCTGACGTTCGTGTACACGTGGTCGCCCAAGTTCGATCAGGGAAGCACGTTCGGGCGGCGCGGATTCAAGGCACGCGGCTGGCCGGCGGTGAGCGTGCAGAACCACCATCTCGACGTGTTCTTCCCGACTTCCGAGCTGGCGGAATTCGGCTCGATGACCGGCAGGGCGCGCTATGTGCGGGAGGCCGAGACGATCTTGCACGCCATGGGGCAGGGCATCTGCCGGGAGCCCGGCGACTGGGGCTTTGAGACCCCGGGCGAGCAGGGCGAGGGATTCTTCCAGACCAACTGGCAGCGCACCGGCGAGGCCAACACGTGGAACCCGTCCTGGGTGATCGCGCTCCCCCTCTACCACGCGCTGCGCATGAGGAGGGTGTCATGACCGAGGAAGAGGCTTGGCAATACGCGGATGAGATCCGTGCCAGGGTGCGGCCGCCCAAGTTTCCCGACCGGTGGTTCGACGCGACCGAGTTCGATTCCATCCAGGCGGCGATCGAGGCATGCCACGAGGCGGGTGGCGGGCACGTCCGGGTGTCCCAGGGTACGCATCCTTCCGGTGCCATTCACCTGCTCAGCAACGTGGACCTGCACGTGGAGGCGGGCGCGCGAATCTTGTTCAGCACCGACCCCGCCGACTACCTGCCGGCCGTGTACACCCGCTTCTCGGCCATCGAGTGCTACAACTACTCGCCGTTCATTTACGCCTACGGCCAGGAGAACATCGCGATCACCGGGAACGGGACGCTGGACGGTGGCGCGGGGCTGGAACACTGGTGGTGGTGGGTGGGCACGCCGGAGTTCGGCTGGGAGCCGGGCATGCCGCACGAGGCCGGGGACTGGGCGGATCTGCAGCGCATGGCCTCGGATGGCGTGCCGGTCGAGGAGCGGGTGTTCGGAGCGGGCCACTACCTGCGGCCGAACATGATCCAGCCGTACCTGTGCCGCAACGTGCTCATCGAGGGCGTCAGGATCGTCCGCTCCCCCATGTGGGAGATCCACCCAGTGCGTTGCGAGAACGTCCTGATCAAGAACGTGTCCATTCACTCGCGCGGGCCGAACAACGACGGCTGCGACCCGGAGTCGTGCCGGTCGGTGGTGATCTCGGGGTGTGTGTTCGACGTGGGCGACGACTGCATCGCCATCAAGGCGGGGCGCGGGCCCGACGGGCGGCGGGTCGGGGTGCCGTGCGAGGACGTGCTGATCGAGGACTGCGAGATGCGTTACCGGTACGGGTCGGTCGCGATCGGGACGGACACGACCGGGGGGATCCGCAACGTGTTCGTCCGCCGCTGCCGCTGGGGCGGGCCAGGGTTGTATTTCGGGCTCTACATCAAGACGAACTCGGTGCGTGGCGGCTTCGTGGAGAACGTCTTCGTCAAGGACGTCGAGATCAGCGAACTGACCAAGGAGGCGATCTCGATCGACCTCTACCACGGCGACGGCCACACGGGCAACGAGAGTCCGATGATCCGCAACATCCACGTGGCGGGAGTCCGCAGCGACCGGACGCGGAGCGCGTACCTGCTGCGCGGATACCCCGACCGGCCTCTGCGCGACATCACGATCAGAGACAGCTCATTCGCCCAGGTGGCGCGGGCCAACGTGGTGAGCGACGTCGAGGGCTTCTCGGTTACGGGTGTCACGGTGAATCAGGTGACCGGGGGCAGATGATCGCGGATGATGCGCTGGTCGAGCTCCCACAGCGCCGTTCTGTCGTCGTCGTACCGCAGGGTTCCGTGAGCCGCCTCGTACCCGAGCCAGCGCATGTCACGGTGCTCGCTCGACAGCGCGATCTCGGAGGCGGCGTTGGTGACGTCCGCGGCGAAGAAGTGCTTGGGCACGATGTAGAGATCCTCGTCCCAGTACGGGCTCGTCCGGAATCCGGCTTTCTCCACCCCACTCACCATGTCGAGTTTGCAGAGCGGGCCCAGGTCGCGTAAGCCGGTCTCCTCGGCGGTCTCGCGCCGGGCCGCCGTCACGAGGTCTTCGCCTTCCTCCACACCACCGCTCACGCTCTGCCAGTTCCCGTCGTCGGCCCGCTGGAAGACGGCGTACTCGGGCGAACCCGCCGTGACGCGGTAGAGGAAGACCAGAACGGTGAGCGGCTGACGCATGGGAATCCCATCTTGAGCGGCGTAAAAAATCTTGAAAAAACTTCTGGGCGAGTGTCGAATCGGGGTCTGCTCGTTCGCAGCGTACGCAGAGAGCCGGATGAGCCGGCCCGCAGACGCGAGGATGACGACCATGACCCAGCAGCTCACGAACCCCGCCGCCCGCCCGATGTCCGCCAGGCTCCCGCTGCTGGGCTTCGGCGTCGTGGCCGGCCCCCTGTACGTGACCGTCGCCCTGGCCCAGGCGTTCACCAGGGAGGGCTTCGACCTGGCCCGCCACCCCTGGAGCTTCCTGGTCAACGGCGACCTGGGCTGGATCCAGACCGCGAACTTCGTCATCACCGCCCTGGCGACCATCGCCTGCGCCACCGGGCTGCGCCGCAGCCTGTCCCCGGGGCGCGGCGCGCGGTGGGCGCCCCTCCTCGTCGGCGCGTTCGGCGCCAGCATGATCGGCGCCGCGATCTTCCCCGCCGACCCCGCGATGGGCTTCCCCGCCGGAACCCCCGAAGGCCCCGGCACCGTCACCCTGTCGGGGATCCTGCACATGGCCGTCGGCGGCGTCGGATTCCTCTGCATGGTCGCGGCCTGCTACGTCATGGCCTCCCGGTTCGCCCGCGAGGGCCGCAAGGGCTGGGCCGTCTACTCCCGCGTCACCGGCACGCTGTTCCTGGGTTCCTTCATCGGCATCGCGAGCGGCGGCGGCGTCGCGTGGGCCAACCTCGCGTTCGTCGCCGGCATCCTGGCGATCTGGACCTGGCTGTCCCTGGTGGCGCTGAAGCTCTCCCGAAACAACGCCTGACTACCATCACATGATCACGAAGATAAGGAAGAACATCATGCGCTACTTCGTCACCCTCAAGGTCACAGCCCAGCCCGACGGGCCGCCGCCCGCCGACCTCATGGAGGCCATCTTCAAGCTCGGCCAGGAGGCCACCGAGGCCGGGGCCCTGCTCGACAACAGCGGCCTGGCACCCAGCTCCGAAGGGGCGAGGATCCAGCTCAGCGGGGGCCGGCTGACCGTCACCGACGGGCCGTTCGCCGAGGCCAAAGAGTTGATCAGCTACGCGCTCTACCAGGTCAAGACCAAGGAGGAGGCCGTGGAGTGGAGCTCCCGCTTCCTCAAGCTGCACCGTGACCTGTGGCCCGGCTGGGAGGGCGAGGTGGACGTGCTGCGGCTGTTCGGGCCCGAGGACTTCGCCCCTCCGGCCTGACCCCCCGCCTCCCGGCCGCGGACCGCGCATGCGGACCGCGGCCGGATCCTGTATCCAGGACGCATGACGCTGGCGGACTCTCATCGAGCGGTGGAGGCGGTGTGGCGGATCGAGTCCGCCCGGATCATCGCCGGTCTGGCCCGCATGGTGCATGACATCGGAGTGGCTGAGGAATTCGCGCAGGACGCGCTCGTCGCCGCCCTGGACGAGTGGCCGCGCAACGGCGTGCCCGACAATCCGGGGGCCTGGCTGATGCTGACCGCCAAGCACCGCGCCATCGACCAGTTCCGCCGCCGTGACGTCCACGAACGCAAACTGCAGCAGGTGGGACACGACATGGAGCTGCGCCAGGAGTCGGCCGAAGCCGAACTCGACGACGCGCTGGACGACCACATCGGCGACGATCTGCTACGCCTGATCTTCACGGCCTGCCATCCCGTGCTCCCCACCGAGGGCCGGCTCGCGCTCACCCTCCGCCTGCTCGGCGGGCTCACCACCGAGGAGATCGCGCGGGCGTTCCTCGTCCCGGAGCCGACCGTGGGCCAGCGGATCTTCCGCGCCAAGCGCACCCTCGCCGACAAGAAGATCGCGATCGAGCTGCCGCCGCCCGCCGAACTGCCCGCCCGGCTGGCCTCCGTTCTCGAGATCATCTACCTGATCTTCAACGAGGGGTACGCGACGACCGCGGGCGACGACTGGATCCGCCCGTCGCTGTGCGAGGAGGCGATGCGCCTGGGCCGGATCCTGGCCGGCCTCATGCCCGCCGAGCCGGAGGCGCACGGCCTGGTGGCGCTCATGGAGATCCAGGCGTCCCGCATCCCGGCCAGGACCGCGCCGGACGGCGCCCCCATCCTGCTCCTCGACCAGGACCGCAGCCGCTGGGACCGGTTGCTCGTACGCCGCGGCCTGGAGGCGCTGGGCCGGGCCGAGGCGCTGGGCACGCTCGGGCCGTACGGGTTGCAGGCCGCCATCGCCGCGTGCCACGCCCGCGCGCTCACCCCCGAGGCCACCGACTGGGAACGCATCGCCGCCCTGTACCGGCTGCTCGCCCACCTCACCCCCTCGCCGATCGTCGAGCTGAACCGCGCGGTCGCCGTCGGCATGGCCGATGGCCCCGCCCGCGGCCTGGAGATCGCCGACGCGCTCCTGGACGAGCGGGCTCTGCGGGACTACGCGCATCTGCCCGCGGTCCGCGGGGACCTGCTGGCGAAGCTGGGGCGGGCCGGCGAGGCGGCTGCCGCGTTCGAACGCGCCGCCGGACTGACCCGCAACGCGCGCGAGCGCGTCCTGTTCCTCGATCGTGCCGCCGCGCTCCGGGGCGAGCCGGAGTCTGGCGGGCGCGAGACCGGATGACCGCATGAGGGCGAGCGGTTCAGCCTCCCAGGACGCGGGCGAGGGCGTGCAGGGTCTCCGAGGGCGTGCCGGGAGGCGGGGAGACGCGGAGCACGGGCTCGCGTAGGTCCAGGGGCGCCCGGGCCACCGGGGCAGCGCCGACGAGCAGGCCCGCCCGGGCCGCTCGCGACTTGGCGTCATCGACGGATCCGCCCGGCGGCGGCCTGAGGGTGACGACGGCGGAGGGCTCGTCGAGCGGTTCCACCACCCGCCATCCCCCGGCGCCGTCGAGGATGCGCCGTGCCATGCTGCCGAGGGCCGCGAGGTGGGCGTGGACGGCGGCCGGGCCGAGGGCGTGATGCTCCTGTACGGCGACGCCGAGGCCGGCCCGGGCCGCGATCGCGCCCTCGGAGCCCTCGTACCGGATCGCCCCGGCCCGCGGCGATGGGTGGCCGTCCGTCCAGGTGTGGCCGCCGAGCGCCGGAGCGGCGGCGTCCATGTCCGGCGTGAGCCCCGGCACGATCAGGACGCCGACCCCGCGTGGCCCGGCGAGCCACTTGCGGGAGGTGCCCACGTAGGCGGTCGCGCCGACCCCGCCCACGTCCACCTGGCCGAGAGACTGGCAGACGTCCAGCACCAGCGGGACCCCCGCGGCCCGGCACAACGCGCCGATCTCCTGCGCGGGCTGCACGATGCCCCGGTGTGAGGCGATGTGGACCACACTGACCAGGTCCAGCCCTGCTGCCAGCCGGGACCGGAGCCCGTCCAGGTCGAGGCGCGAATCGTCGTCCACGGGCAGCTCGACGAGCCTCCAGCCGCGCTCGCCGGCCAGGCGGCGCAGCAGCATCAGCGTGCTGCCGTATTCGGTGCGGGCGAAGCCGACGCGGCTGCCCGGCGGCAGGTGCCAGCCGCCGAGCAGCGCCGCCATGGCCGCCGTCCCGCTCTCCACGAACGCCACGTCGGCCGGGCCCGCGCCGACCAGCGCGGCCAGCGCCGACCGGGCCCCGGCGAGGTCCGGCTCGGCCGCGTAGCCGCCGCGCTCCCGCTCCAGCCTCAGCCGGCCGATGACGGCGTCGAGCACCTGGTCGGCGGGCACATTGCAGCCGGCGGCGTCCAGGTGACCGGGCGGCGCGACGGACCGCGCCGCCCGCCACCTTCCGGCGACCGCCTCCGTCATTCGCTCGCACCCGGCGACCGCCTCTGTCACCCGCTCGCTCTCACCGATCATCTGCGCGACGCACCCGGAATCAGCGACCAGCGGTCACACCTCGGCCAGGAGCAGGGCGAAGTCGCCGGCCGGGTCCGTGTGCCAGTGGCGTACCGTGAAGCCGGCGGCGGCCAGTTCGGCGCGCAGGCCGTCCGGGCGGAACTTGGCGCTGATCTCCGTACGCATCTCCTCCCCCTCCGCGAAATCCACGGTCAGGCCGAGCCCGCCGATCCGCACCCGCATGGCCCGGGACGCCCGCAGCCGCATCTCGATCCAGTCCTCGCGCTCGTCGTACAGGGCGACGTGGTCGAAGGCGTCCGGCTCGAAGTCGGCGTCCAACGTGCGGTTGATCACGTACAGCACGTTGCGGTTGAAGGCGGCGGTCACCCCGGCCGCGTCGTCATAGGCGGCGACCAGGCGATCCCGGTCCTTCACCAGGTCGGCCCCGAGCAGGAAGGTGTCCCCGGGGCGGAGGCCGTCGCGCAGTTCCTTCAGGAAGACCTCGCGGGCGTCGGGGTCCAGATTGCCGATGGTGCCGCCGAGGAAGGCCACCATGCGCCTGCCGGCGCGGGGCAGCAGGCCCAGGTGCCGCTCGAAGTCGGCGCACACCGCGCGTACGGCGAGCCCGGGGTAACGGCCGGCCAGCCGCTGCGCGGCGGCGGCGAGCGTGACCGCGTCCACGTCCACCGGGGTGTAGGCCCGCAACGTCCCCGCCGCCGTCAGGGCGTCGAGCAGCAGGACGGTCTTCTCGCTGGTCCCCGACCCCAGCTCGACCAGCGTGTCCGCGCCGCTGGCGGCGGCCAGCCCGGCGGCCCGCGCCCGCAGGATGGCCAGCTCGCGCCGCGTCGGGTAGTACTCGGGCAACCGGGTGATCTGGGAGAACAGGTCGCTGCCGGCCTCGTCATAGAACCACTTGGGCGGCAGCCACTTGGGAGTCGCCGTCAGACCGGTCCTGACGTCGTGTTCGAGGGCATTGCGCAGGTAGTCGCGGTCAAGATGGTTGATCAGCTGCACGGTGGACTGGCTGAGGGGCACAAGATCTCCTGGAGGTCACAGGGGCTGGACGCGTACGCCGTCGGAGGAGGTGGCGAGCAGCAGGCTCCGCTCCGGCACGGCCTGCCAGCCGGGCAGGTCGTCGAGCGGCTCGCTCGCCACGAGCACGCCGTCCTCGGTACGCCGGTGGAAGAGGGTGTCGCCCCAGACGGTCGCGGCGAGCGCGGCGCCGTCGCAGGCGAGCAGGTTCAGCCGGGCGCCGGGATCCTTCGCCCCGGCGTGGGCGACGATCTCGGCCAGGGAGTCGCCGAGCGTGAGCCCGGCGCGTAACCGCTGGAACGCGGCGGCGGCGAGCCAGGCGGAGTCACAGGCACTCTCGGCCCCGTCGGCCAGATCCCTGACCGCGTCCCGCGCGACCCGGCCGTTGTGGCTGAGCAGCCACGGCCCGTCCGTGAACGGCGCGGTGGCGCTCTCCTCGACCGGCATGCCGACGGTGGCGCACCGGACGGCCGCCAGCAGGCAGCCGGAGCGGGCGATCTGGGCGAGCGCGGGCAGGTTGGCGTCCGACCAGAGCGGGATCGAACGGCGGTAGCGGACGGGCTCGGGGCGGGCGGCGTCGTACCAGCCCATGCCGAAGCCGTCGGCGTTGACCGTGCCGTGCCGCTGCCGCCGGGGCGCGTACGACTGCCTGAGCAGCCCGTGCTCGGGCTCCTGGATCAGCGTGGTCAGGGCTCGGGACGCGCCGAGCCAGGCCGCGTGGCGGCACACTAGTGCCGCTCCGGCGTGCGGGCGCAGCGGAATCCGGTGAAGATCTGCCGCCGGATCGGGTAGTCCCAGTTCCTGAACGTGGTGCGGACCGCGGCGGGGTCGGCCGCCCAGGAGCCGCCGCGCAGCACGCGGTAGTCCCGGCCGAAGAAGACCTCGCTGTACTCGCGGTAGGGGAAGGCCTGGAAGCCGGGATAACCCTGGAACCAGGTGTCGGTCCACTCCCACACGTCCCCGACCATCTGCTCGGCCCCGTACGGGCTCGCCCCGGCGGGGTACGCGCCGAGCGGCGCGGGCCGGGCGGCGCGGTGCCCGAGGTTCGCGAGGCCGGGAGTGGGCTCCTGGTCACCCCAGGGATACTTGCGGGCCCGCGCCTCCGCCGCGTCCCAGCCGCAGGCCTTCTCCCACTCGGCCTCGGTCGGCAGCCGCTTGCCCGCCCAGCGGGCGTAGGCGTCGGCCTCGTACCAGCACACATGCTGGACGGGCTCGTCCATCGGCACGGGCTCGGTGCGGCCGAAGCGGCTGCGCCACCACGTCCCGGCGTCCTTGACCCAGAACAGCGGCGCGAAGACGCCGCTCTCCTGTCGCCACCGCCAGCCCTCGGGCGTCCACCAGCGCGGGTCGTGGTACCCGCCGTCCTCGATGAAGGCGGCGTAGGCGGCGTTGCCGACGGGGAGCCGGTCGATCCAGTACGCGGGCAGGTCCACCTGGTGGGCGGGGCGCTCGTTGTCGTAGGCCCAGGGGAGGGTGTCGGTGCCCATCAGGAAGGGGCCGGCGGGGACGTACACCTCCTCGGGGCCGGTCGAACGGGCCGGCGGCAGGTCGCCGTCGCGGACCGTGCCGGGCTGCCCCGACAACTGGAGCGTGGCCAGCATCGTCTCGTCGTGCTGGTGCTCGTGCTGGATCACCAGGCCGAAGACGAACCCGTCGCGGCGCAGCGGGCTCGGGTCCTCCAGGTCGACGGCGTCCAGGACGTCGAGCACGCGGCCGCGTACGCCGCCGATGTAGTCGCGGGCCTCGGCCGGGCGCAGGAACGGCAGCGTGGGCCGGTCCCCGCGCGGGGTCTTGAAGGCGTCGTAGATGTCGTCGATCTCGGGCCGGAGCGGCGTGATGCCCGCGGCCGCCCGCAGCACCCACAGCTCCTCGTAGTTGCCGACGTGGGCCAGGTCCCACACCAGGGGCGACATCAGCGGCGAGTGCTGGCGGACGAGCAGGTCGTCGTCCGCCTCCGTGTAGGCCAGCGACCGGTCGCGCACCGCGATCAGGTCGGCCGCGATGCGTTCCTTGAAGTCGTTCATGCGTCCCCCTCTTCGGTCAGCCAGGCCGACAGGCGCCGTCCCGGTCCCCTCGCAAGATCCATCAGGTCGGCCGCCGGGGAGCGGCCGCGGGTCACGTGCCGGTCGGCGAAGGCGGCGACCGAGCCGAGCAGGGCGGGGGCCGCGCCGAGGCGGGGCAGCGCCTCGAGCGCGGCGCGGAAACAGGCCTCCGCCGTACCGCGCAGCCGCGGATCCGCCAGTCCGCACCTGGCGGCGTCCGGCCAGAGCTCCCCGTACGGCTCGGCGGCGGCCAGCGCGGCGTCGGCGGCCCGGTCGTCGGCGATGAGCGCGTACGTCACGGCCACGCACACCGGCCAGGTCGCCGGGTGCTGGGCGTCGAGGTAGCGGATCTCCAGCCAGCCGCGCGGCCGCACCGGAGGGAACACCGTCGTGGCGTGGTAGGCCAGGTCCGCCGCGGTGAGCTCGCCGCGCGCGAGCCAGTCGCGGAACGTCGAACCGTCGCGCACCGGACGGCAGCGGTCCTCGCTCTCCCGCACCAGCATGAGGCGGGCGTCGAGGAGGTAGCCCGCCCAATCGGCGGCCGGGTCACCGGACGCGCGGACCGGGGCCGTCCTGGTGGGGTCGAGGTGCTCCCACACCGCCTGGCGGCCGGACATCCAGCCGGAAGGGCGGCCTCCGCTCAGCGGGGAGTTGGCGAAGGCGGCGGTCAGGACCGGGCCCAGCAGGTGCGCCCGTTCCCAGCGGGTCCCGGGTCGCTCGCCGAAGTCCAGGTTGACCTGGATGGAGGCCGTGGAGCACATCATCAGCGGGCCGTACGGGCCGCCGAGGAACTCCGCCATCGCCTCGTACCTGGGGAGGCGCAACTGGCGGTGGGGCGGGCGTACCGGGTCGAGTCCCACGCCCGCCAGCGCCAGGCCCGCGTCCGCCAGGGCGCGGCGGGCCACGGCCAGGTCCGTTGTCAGGGCGTCGATCGCGCCGGGCAGCGGGCCCGCCGCACCGGACAGTTCCACCTGGCCACCCGGCTCGAACGTCACCCGGCTGCCACCGGGCAGCGGCGGCAGGGCCCGCGCGACCTCCTCCAGCGGCACATGACGGCTCGCCGCCGCCCGGTCGTAGACGAGGAACTCCAGCTCGACCCCGACCCGGTCCCCGCCGCTCCCGCTGAAGCACCCCCCGGCGAAGTCGGCCACGTCCGCAACGTCCCTGAGCGGCGCATCCATCGCGGGCGCGCCCCGGATCGGTCTTGTGTCCGGGTCCGGCGACGCGGCGTCCCGGAGCGGCGTGAACTTCCCCTCCGACGCCCCGGAGGTCCCAGTGGCGTCCTTGAGTGACGGCACGCCACCGGCGGTCAGCCCGGTCATCGTCTCCCCCTCGCATGGCACATGGGTCTATAGACCCGCGAGCCACGCGAGCGTTACGGGGGATTTCTCAGCTTTGCCGGCGGTTTCTGAAGGCGGACATCAGCCGGTCGCGCGTACGGTCCGACAACTTCTCCGGGGGCGGGGCGCCGACGACGCGGATGGTGACGCGGAACTGGTCGAAGAAGTGCCCGCAGTCGTCGCAGCAGGCCAGATGGGTCTCGACCGCGACATGGGACGGCTCGTCGAGGGCGTGGTCGAGGTAGGCGGTGATGACTTCCACCAGTTCGCCGCACGTGAACCGCTTCACGACGTTGCCCGCCTTACCCTGTGTGGCATGAACCGTTTCACCTATTCTGCCTGCTTCACCGACTGGAAGTAGTACTCCAGTCGCCCGCGGACCGCCGCACGCGCACGATGCAGCAGGACCCGCTGGTTGGCCGCCGAGATCTCAAGGATCTCGCAGACCTCCTCGGAGGTACACCCCTCCACGTCACGCAGTGTGATCACGATCCGCTGCCGTGGCGGCAGCCCGGCCAGGGCTTCGCCGATCAGGCCGCGAACCTCGGCGGCGAGCGCCTGGCTCTCCGGTGTCGGCCAGACCGCGGGCGACTCCTTCCAGCTTCCCGGGAAGGCGGCGTCCGCACCGTGGAACCGCGAGGGATCGACGGTCGGTCCGCCGTCCTGCTCGACGGCGCTCCACGGCAGTGTACGGCTCTCGCGCACGCTGCGCTTCTTCGCCGTGTTGACGAGGATGCGGTAGATCCACGTCTTGAGCGACGCACGACCCTCGAAGCCGTCGATCGCGCCGATCACGGCCAGCCAGGTGTCCTGCACCACCTCCTCGGCGGAGTCGTCGGTGGAGACGTACGACCTGGCCACCCGCAACAGACCTCGTGACAAGGTGTCGAGCAGCGCCGCGAACATCTCCTCATCGCCCGCCCGCAGGGCCGAGACGACGACGTCGTCCGGGGGCAGCGTGCTGCCCGCGAAAGACCCCACGATCGCTTCCTCCCGGTCGAGCGTCGGAAATCATCATCACATGCTTCCGGGGGCGGCGCAGTGTGGGGTGCACGCCCGGCGATCACGCGTGGTGCATCGGCGCCCAGACGGTCATCGGGCCGGCGCCGCGGTTGGCCCACGCGTAGTACGGGACGAACGTGAGCTCGGCCGGGCCCGCGTGCTCGGGCTCCAGGGGCGCGGCGGCGGTGCGGTAGGGGAAGCCGCCGTCGTCCTCCCGGTGCTCGTGGGCCCGGCCGCGCGCGATGACCGGCACCACTTCCGGGGGCAGGCCGCTGATGGGCGTCCCGTCGCGGAGGTCCGCCGACGCCACGCAGAGGTCGTCGACGATCACGCCTGGGTGGTCGGCCTGCTCCAGGCAGTACACGAGCGGGCCGCGTTCGACGGCGACCTGGCCGCGGGCCACGTCCAGCCGGGGGACGGCGGACGTCAGCCGGGGCCGGAGCCCGAGGTCCATGACGATCCGGTCGCCCGCCCGCCACGTGCGCCGGACGCGGTGGTAGCCGCCCGGCTCGGCGGGCCGGCCGTCCACGCCCGCCGCGTCCGCCCAGGCGGGGATGCGGGCCGACAGCGTCCACGGGTGGCCGGGGGTCTCGCGGACGACGATCTCGACGCGGCCGCTCCACGGGTAGGCGGTGTCCACCTCGAGCAGCACCTCGCCCGCCCGGACCGTGCCGGGGGTGTACAGGTGCAGCTGGACGCCGCCGCCGTCCTGGGTGGCCAGGTAGTGGTCGAGGGAGGACAGCAGGCGCATCACGTTGGGCGGGCAGCAGGCGGTGCCGTACCAGTCCTGGCGGCCGCGGGCGGGGGCGCGCAGGTCGTCGGCGTCGGCGCCGGCGCGCACGCGCAGGGCGTTGACGTAGAAGAAGCGGTCGCCGCCGAGGGAGACGCCGGGGAGGACGGCGTTGTAGAGGGTGCGCTCCATCAGGTCGGCGTATGGAGCGTCCCCGGTGGCCAGGAGCATGCGCCACGACCACTGGACGCCGCCGATGGCGGCGCAGGTCTCGCAGTACGCCGTGTCGGGCGCCAGCTCGTGGCCGCCGCCGAACGCCTCGCCGTACCAGTTGGAGCCGAGGCCGCCGGTGAGGTACGTCTTGGTGGCCACCATGTCGCGCCACTGCCGTTCCAGCGCGGTGAGCAGGTCGTGATCGGAGGTCTCGACGGCGACGTCGGTCGCCCCGGCGGCCAGGTACATCGCGCGCACCGCGTGCCCCTCCACCGTGGCGGCGTCCCGCACCGGCACGCGGTCCTGCCGGTAGCCGGGGCCGTGGTGGCCCTTGAGCGGGATGAGCGACCTGCCCCGGGTGGCCACCATGCGGGCGGCGAGGTCCAGGTAGGAACGTTCGCCGGTCTCCCGGTGCAGCTCGGCCAGCCCCATCTCGACCTCGGGATGACCGTCCAGCGCGTCCGCCGGGAGGTCCTTGACCAGGTGGTCGCCGAACCGGGTGGCGACCCCCAGCAGCACGCGGTCGCCGATCGCGCGGCTGCCCGCCACCGCGGCCTGCATGAGATGGCCGGCGCAGTAGAGCTCGTGGCTGGAGGCCAGGTCGCTGTACCGCTCCCGGCCGGTGAGCCGGGTGTGCGTGTGGAGGTAGCCGTCGGCGCACTGAGCGCCCGCGACGAGCGCCGCACCCTCCTTGTACGCCGCCGCGAGGTCGTCGTCCTCGGCCCGGCCGCGTTCCCAGGCGATGGCCTCCAGCCACTTGTAGACGTCGGAGTCGGCGAAGACCTTGCCCCGGTGCTCGCCCTGCCCTCCCGGGACCGGCCGGAGGTTGTCGAAGGCGCCGGAGTCGCGTACCCGCTCACCGCCCAGCGGGATCGTCACCTCACGGTTGACCCGCTGCCGCGCGCCCCAGAAGCCGCCCCGCACGCGCCCGCGCGTCACGGGCCGCAGGGCCACCGCGGCGCCGGGCCGCGGCTCCACCACCGAGTCACTCATGCTGCCTCCATATCCAACGAGATACGAATATATATGCCCATCTTGACGGGGCCCAGGCTCCGAGGGTGGATATCCATATATGAATATTTATGAGATCCCGGACACGGTGTTGCTCGAAGAACGGGCCGAGCTGGCGATGAACGCCGTGGCCGGCCTGCCCGACCAGGACATGGACGGCATCCCGTACTTCAGCGCCGACCTGCTGGCGCGCCCGGCGGCGCTGCGGCACGGCGACTGGGACTACGGCTCCAGCCACGGCCGGCTGCTCGACGCCTGCCTGCTGGCCCGTCACATGACCGGCAAGGACACGTGGCGGGACGTGGAGGAGGGCTTCCGGCGGCGGCTGATCGGCTTCTTCGGCCCGGACGGGCTGAGCTACCGGCACGCGCGTCCCGAGGCCGGCTGGCCCGCGAACGCCAACCTCATCGACCAGCGGGCGGTGCTGCTGTCGCTCACCACCTGGTACGTCTCCGACGGCGACCCCGAGGCCGGACGCCTGCTGGACCGCCACGTGGCCGCGCTCAGGCGCATCGCGGTCAAGGAGCGGGACGTGTGGTTCTATCCCGCCTCCGAGTACACCCCGGACGGCTGGCCGTCGCCCAACGCGATCGCGCTGCACCTGGCACCGGACCCGGCCTCGTTCAGCGGCCGGCTGATCATGCCGTTGCTGCGCTGCCACCAGGCGACGGGCAACGAGGACGCGCTGGAGCTGTGCGGCTGGTTCGCGCGGCTGATCAGGCACAAAAGCGGGGTGTTCCACGAGGACGGGAGCTTCAACGCGGCGCGGGCGTACCGCAGCGGCCACTTCCACACCCGCCTGGGCACGCTCGAAGGCCTCGCCCGCTACGCGCGCTTCACCGGCGACCACGACCTGACCGCCTACGTCCGCCGCTCCTACGACTGGGCCCTGAGCCAGGCCACGGCGTTCGGCTGGACGCCCGGCGACCTCGCCGACCAGCGGTACGAGCACGAGAGCTGCTCCCTGGTGGACCTGATCGGCACCGGAACCACGCTCGCCCGGTCTGGGCACACCGGCTACTGGGAGGTCGTGGAGCGGTTCCTTCGCAACCACCTCGTGGAGTCGCAACTGCTCGACCTGAGCTGGGTGGAGTCCGCGCCCGACGCTTCGGGCGACGAGCCCGGCTGGGCGACGCGCATGCGGGTGGGCGAGCGCGTACGCGGCGCCTTCGCCGGATACGGCGCCCCCAACGACTTCGTCTGCGACGTGGAGCTGGGCCGCGGGCACACCGCCGACGTGCAGGCCTGCTGCGTCGGCTCCGGCGTGCGCGGCCTGTTCTGGGGCTGGAACTCGATCGTCACCGGCGACGACCGGGACGTCCGCGTCAACCTGCTCCTCACCCGGGCCACCCGGCGGGTCACCGTGCTCAGCCACCTGCCCCACGAGGGCCGGGTCGACCTGGACGTGCACGAAGACCTGCGCGAGCTGCGGATGCGGGTGCCGGGCTGGGCCGGCTACGCCAAGGTGCGGGTGGAACGGGACGACGGCGAGGGCTTCGACGGGACCCAGGCGGGGGCGTGGGCGCCGGACGGCTACCTGGCGATCCGCGCGCCCCGCCGCGGCGAGCGTGTCACGGTCACGTTCCCGGTCCCCGAGTGGACGAGCACCGAGGTCGCGGCCGGACGGGAGTATCGCGTGCGGTGGCGCGGCGACGACGTGACCGGCATCAGCCCCGAAGGCACCGCCCGCCCGATGTACAGCGGCCGCAAGGTCCACCCGGCCGCGCCCCGCCGCGACTACGCCCTGACCCGCCCTGCCGCCGAATGGACGTGGTGACATGCCTGGCTGGTCCCTTCCCCCGGCGCCCGCCGCGGCCTCGCTGCGGCCCTACGACCTGCGCTGCGAGCACCGCCGCACGCCTCTCGGGGTCGGCGCGCCGGCGCCGAGGCTGAGCTGGCGCCTGGCCTCCGACCGGCGCGGCGACGCCCCGGCCGCGTACCGGATCCGCGTCCACGGCCCCGGCGGCGTCCTGGCCTGGGACAGCGGCTGGGTGGACGGCCAGGACGTCAGCGCCGGCTACGGGGGCGCGCCTCTGGTGTCGTTCGCCCGCTACCGCTGGGAGGTCTCGGTACGCCCCGGCGGCTCGGCCGAGTCGTGGTTCGACACCGGGGTCATGCACGCCGACGAGTGGCGGGCGGCCTGGATCGGTCACGACCCGGAGACCGAGCCGCCGTTCGAGCCGCCGGCCGACGACCGCGAGCCGCGCACCGCCCGCACGGCGTTCCTGCCCCCGCCCCGGTACTTCCGGCGCGAGCTCGACCTGCGCCCGGCCACGTCGGTGCGGATCGCGTGCACCGCCCGCGGCCTGTACGAACTCCACGTCAACGGCGCCAGGGCCGGCGACGGCGAGCTGACGCCGGGCTGGACCGACTACCGTTACCGCGTGCCGTACCAGGTGTACGACGTGACGGACCTGGTCGGGGAGGGGCCCGTCTGCGTGGGGGCGGTGCTCGCGGACGGCTGGTGGTCGGGCAGCCTCGGCTGGGACGGCAGGCAGCAGGCGCAGCGCTACGGCCGCCGCCCGGAGCTGCTGGTCCAGCTCGTCGCCGACCACGCGGACGGCTCCCGCACGGTCGCGGGTACCGACGCGACCTGGCGGGAGACCACGGGCCCGCTCCGCTACGCCGACCTGCTGATGGGCGAGTGGTACGACGCCCGGCTCGACCTCGACGGCTGGGACCGGCCGGGCTTCGACGACTCGTCCTGGGCGCCGGCCCGCGTCCTGTCCTCCGACCACGGCGTCCTCGTGCCCTCGCTCGCCGAGCCCGTCCGGGTCACGCAGGACGTCGTACCGGTGGACGTGCGCCGGGCCGGTGACCGTACCATCGTCGACCTGGGGCAGAACATCGCCGGGCGGGTGCGCCTGACGATCCGCGGCGCGCGGGCGGGCGACCGCGTCACGCTGCGCCACGGGGAGGCGCTCGACGACGACGGCGGCCTCTACACCGCCAACCTGCGCTCGGCCGAGGCCACCGACCACTACGTCGCCGCCGGGCGGCCGGAGGAGACGTTCGAGCCGCGCTTCACCGTCCACGGCTTCCGCTACGTCGAGATCACCGGCCATTCCGGCGACCTCGACGTCGCCGGGCGGGTGCTGCACTCGGACACACCGGTCGCGGGCGAGTTCTCGTGCTCCGACGCCACGGTGGGGCAGCTGATGAGCAACGTCCGGTGGAGCCAGCGCGGCAACTTCGTCTCGGTGCCGACCGACTGCCCGCAGCGCGACGAGCGGCTGGGATGGACGGCGGACGCGCAGGTGTTCCTGCCCACCGCCTGCTACAACGCCGACGTGGCGGCGTTCTTCACCGGCTGGCTGGCCGACCTGCGGTGCGCGCAGACCGCCGAGGGCGCGGTGCCGGACGTGGTGCCGCACGTGATGACCGAGCGGCACGGCACGCCCGGCTGGGGCGACGCCGCGACGATCGTGCCGTGGCACCTGTACCGCGTCTACGGGGACGAGCGGGTGCTGCGGGACAGCCTGCCGAGCATGCGGCGCTGGGTGGACCACGTCGAACGCCACAACCCCGGGCTGATCTGGCGGAACCGGGTGGGCAGCCACTACGGGGACTGGCTGCAGGCGGACGTGCGGACCTCGCGTGACCTGCTGGCCACGGCGTTCTTCGCGCTGAGCGCGGACCTGACCGCGAAGGCCGCCGCCGTGCTGGGCGATCACAGCGCCTTTGAACGATACGCGGGGCTGCGGGCGCGCATCGGGGAGGCCTTCGCCCGGGAGTTCGTGTCGCCGGACGGGCGGATCACCGGCGACACGCAGACCGGCTACCTGCTGGCGCTCGCCCACGGCCTGGTGCCCGACCCGCTCGTGCCGGCGGCCGTCGGGCACCTGGTGGCCGACCTGGAAGGCCGCGGCCGCCGCCTGACGACCGGCTTCGCCGGGGTGGGGCTGCTCGGGCCGGTCCTGTCGGCGCACGGGCACGAGGACCTGGCCTACGCGCTGCTGCACGACGACCGGTATCCGTCCTGGGGGTACTCGATCAAGCGCGGGGCCACCACGATCTGGGAGCGCTGGAACGGCTGGACGGAGGAGACGGGCTTCGGTCCGGTCGCGATGAACTCCTTCAACCACTACGCGCTGGGGTCGGTGGGGGCGTGGCTGTACAGCGGGGTGGCCGGGCTCGGGCAGGAGGAAGACTCCGCGGGCTTCCGCAGGCCGCTCGTCCGGCCCCTCCCCGGTGGGACGCTGACGTGGGCGGTGGCCTCGTACGACACGCCGCTGGGGCGGTTGAGCAGCCGGTGGGAGGTGGACGGCGGGACGCTGCGCCTGGAGGTCCGCATCCCGCCCGGCGCCGTCGCCACAGTCCACGTCCCGGCCACGGATCCGTCGTCGGTCCGCGAGTCCGGCGCGCCCGTGGACGAGGTCGTCGGGGCGACCGGCTCGGCGCTGGTCTGCCGGGTGCCGTCGGGCCGGTACGAGTTCACCGCGGCGTGGGAGCGATGAGCCGTCTGGTGACCACGTGGGCGGCGGCCTCCGAACGGGTGGGCGGCTCGTTGTGCGACCTGACCGTCCGCAACATCGTCCGGACCACCGTTGGCGGGACGGATTCACGTGTCCGGCTGACGAACGCCTTCGGGGACCGGCCGGTGACGTTCGGGCACGTGTACGTGGGCGTGCCGCGGTCGGGCGCGGCGCTGGAGCCCGGATCGAACCGGATGGTCACGTTCGGCGGGCGCCCTTGCGTGACCCTGCCATCTGGCGAGACGGGGCTCAGCGACCCGCTGCCGGGCCGCGTGCCGTCGCTGGCGCGTCTCGCGATCAGCATCCACCTTCAAGGGCACCACCCGGCACCGACAGGCCGCAACCGCGCCACCGTCCCCGCCGAACGGCCCGCCGGAAGCGCCCGCGACACCGCGGCCGCCTACCGGTCCAGGCCCGGCGATCACGCCGCCGACGAGGACGGGGCCGCGTACGTCGAGCCATTGACGGTGTGGCACTGGCTGGACGCGCTGGTCGTCACCACGCCCGGCCCGGTGCCCGTCGTGGCGGTGCTCGGGGACTCGTTCACCGTGGGCGTCGGAGCGGAGGCCGGACACGGCTGGGCGGATCTGCTCGCCGAGCGCGCGCCGTTCGCGATCGTCAACGAGGGGGTGTCCGGCGGCCGCGTCCTCACCCCGGGCACCGGCCGCCCCGCCGAGGAACGCCTGACCGCCGAGGTCCTGACCAAGCCGGGCATCGACACCGTGATCCTGCTGTCCGGAATCAACGACATCGGCGCCGGCGCACGACCGGACGCGCTCGTCGCCGCATACCGCCGCATGGTGGACCGGGCACATGCCGCAGGGGTGCGCATGATCGGCAGTACGCTCGCGCCGTTCGCCGGAGCCGAGTACTTCACCGGCGAAGGCGAACGAACCCGCACGGCCGTGAACGCGTTCATCCGGCACGGCGGCGTCTTCGACGGGGTGGCCGACTTCGACGCCGCCCTACGCGACCCCGCCGACCCCCTCCGCCTGCACCCCGGCCACGACTCCGGCGACCACCTGCACCCGAGCACGGCGGGCCACCACGCCATGGCCGCCGCGGTCCCCCTGCCGTTGTCGTCACCGGAGATCATCCCCTGAGTACGACTACATGGCGTATGGCCGATGCCACCGCATCGGCCATACGCCACGTTCACCGATCAGGACCTGTTACATGTCTTCACGAAGAAGATCGGGCCCCAGTCCACAACGGGCGTCCCGCCGGACCTGATGCTGCGCTTCACCTTCTGATTCCTGTCGAGGAGGCGCACCCGCAACGATCCGTGATTGTGCGTGTGGTATTTCCCCTGGAAATCGTGGAGTCTGAACGTGCCGCACCCGAACATCTTGTATGCCCGATACGTATTCCTCGGCGGATAGTATTGGAGGGTGCAGAACGAATCACCGCAGTTGCCGCGCCTATGAACCCAGTTTCCCGCACGTATGAGACCCTGACGGGTGTGCGGGAAGTCCGCGTGCTTTACTGATCCGCCTCTAATAGGTTTGACGTGCGGGACGCGGGCCGCCTGGTTCCGCTCGGCCGACTGCGCCGCGTTTCGCTCGGCCGGCTGGGCCGCCGCCGGATACGCTCCGGCCGAAAGAACCGAGAAGAGAGCGGCAAACGCCGTCGCCGACGCCAGCATCCCCCTCAGAGGCTGCCGTCTTGCTGTGATCGCTGTACGCATTGAACGCACCTCTTTCTTACTGAGCTTGCGGACGTCCAGCATTGTCGCTGGCGAATTTACTTTTCCTCGAAGCGTACGAAATCATTCGCCTTTCGATTGGGAATCTTCCTCCACCTGCGACTTCCCGAGTCACAGGGGTCCTTCTCAAATCGCAGAGATCCTTCCTCGGCGCCGGCCGTTCCCTGCAACACGTACCTTCGCAACCACGAAAAGCGCCTTGCAAGGAAACGCGTCGAGATGGGATGGTGGGATGGGTTTCCAGCCGTAACCTGTGTCTTCGCCGACCGGCTGGGATACGGGTGGGACGCTGGAAACGGTGCTGATACGCAGGTCGCATGGTCGGTCGGGGGTCACGTGATGCGATCAAAGGAAACGGAGCGGTTCGCCGCCCAGATACGGGCACTGAAAGATCGCGCCGAGATCAGCTTCGAAGAGCTGGCCAGGCGCACCGGAATCAGCAGTTCAAGCCTTCACCGCTACTGCTCGGGAACCAAGATTCCAACCGGCTACGGCGCGGTTCACACATTCGCGAAGGCATGTGGCGCGAGCAACGAGGAACTGCGGGAGCTCCATCGACTGTGGGCACTCGCCGATGCGTCACGATCGTCATTGACCGCGCCCGGCGAAAGGCCGGCGAACGTCACCGGCAATGAGCACATCGCACCATCACCGGCATCGTCCGCGGACACACCCGTACCACGACAACACCCGCACCGCCATCGCCGACTGGTGCTCGCGATCGCGACGGTCACCGTCCTGACAGCGACAGCCGCTGTCGTGATCACCTCGTTGAGCTCCGCTGACATACCGAACACGCCCGTGGTCTCGAACTCCGGCGCCACCGCCCGCATGCGGGTCTTCAACGTCGAGGAACGCTGCAGAAACCGCGGCGACAGGGCCCCGGGCTGCAGCATCGGCCTGGCGATCAACCCACGGCTGAACTATGACGCCCAGAATGTGGTGAGCCACCGCGTATGGCATGACGACACGTTGACCGCCGACTGCGTCCTCTACGACGGCGACGAGGTCACCGACGAAATCGGCACCAAAAGCACCCGCTGGTACCGAGTCCGGCTGAACGACGTACCCCGCGGCCACGCGTGGCTGTCCGGTATACGCACCCGCGACAATCCGGCACTGCCGACATGCGTCCTTTGAGATCGCCGGCCTCGCTGATGGTCTCAACTGCTCCTGGGGACTGGCACGTCGGTGTGCCTCCGCACGTCGCCGCGGGCGCTCACGCGGCGGTGGAGAAATCACCCCTTCCGCCCCAGGCTGGGGAGCTGGATGGCTGATTCCGGGCGGTGGATGCCACGGGGCCGGTAGCCGAGGGCGTCCGAGACCCCCAGGTAGTCGGCCAGCAGCCAGATGATGGCCAGCCACATCTCCGTGCCCTGGAGTCCTGGGGTGCGGGTCGCGCCGCTGCCCCGGGTCAGGGCGAAGCTGAAGCCCGCGCCGTCGTGCCAGCCGCGCACCGCGCGCACGAGCCGTTCCCCGGCCCACGCCTCGCCCTCCGCTCGGCGGTACGACGTCTGCCTGCCTGCCAGCCAGAGCGGGTGGATGACGTCGAGGACGTTGCACGCGTTGCCGGTGTCGGGGCCGAAGTAGCGCGGGTCTCGGGCCTGGGCGAGCACGGTGTCGACGGCCCGCTCGGGGTACGGCAGCGGCATCCCGAACTGCGCGAACGTGCCCCGCGTGAGCCGGTAGAAGCCGTTGACCACCTGTAGCAGGCCCGCGTCGGAGTCCGGTTCGCCCCACATCCCGTGGGCCTGCGAGCACCTGGTCAGCAGCCAGCCGTACAGGGTCTCGATCTCGCCGCGCCGGCCGAAGCCGGCGAGGTTGCGGTAGAGAGCGGTGCCGATGGTGTCCACCCAGGAGCCGGACGACCATGCCTGCCGCGTCCAGTCGAGGTCGTCGAGCGCGGCGATCAGGTCCTGGGAGCCGAGCCGGGCCACGGCGTGGACTGGGTGGGTGAAGCGGGTGCCGAGCAGGTCGAGGGCGTAGCCGACGCAGAGCACGTGGTACGCCGTGGCTCCGTCGTCCAGCGCCGGCGTCCCGGTGGCGCCTATTTCCGGGACCAGGCCGGTGTCGGGGTCCTGCCGATCCCGCAGGAACGCCACGATCTCCTCCTTGGCCGGGATCGGCGGCGGGCCGCCGAGCAGCAGGTCGGCGATCTCGACCGCGTCGCACCAGGCGCGTACGGTCGGCTCGGCGTCCGGCCGGTCCACGTACCGCTCCCCGGTCCAGCAGCGCCGCAGCACCGCCTCGGCCTGCTCCCTGGCCCGATCGGCGAAGCCGGCGAGCAGCCGCGCCAGATCGTCCCCAGCGGCGGCGCCGGACGGGGTGGCGGACGGGATGGCGGACGGGGTCGCCGACGGGGTGGCGGTGTCGGGGTGCGGCGTGCGGCGGTGCGGAGTGCGTCGGTCACGGATCTGGCGGGCCGGGTTGCCGGCGACCATGGCCCAGTCGGGCACGTCCTTGGTGACCACCGAACCGGCCCCGATCACCGCGTGGTCGCCGATCGTCACCCCGTCCAGCACGACCACGTGCGACCCGATCCACACGTCGTCCCCGACGCGGATGCCCTTCGAGGTGATCGGCTGCCGGAAGACCGGCCGGTCCGGGGCGGCCGAGTGGTTGAAGCCGAGCAGGGACGTGTGCGCCCCCACCCGTACGGCGTCCCCGAGCTCCACCCGCCCCCGCACCACCGTGTACGGGTTGACGGTGCAGTCGTCCCCCATCGCCACGTCGTCGGTGACGTACGCGTGCGCCGCGATGTAGCAGTGCTCCCCCATCCGCAGCCGGTCCGCGTACACGGCCGCCAGCGGCGAGATGAACACCTTCTCCGGAACGTCGAGATCCATCCGCGCGCGCAGCTCCGCCACGTGCTCGGCCTGGTCCTGCCGGTCCTCCTCGGTCGCGTGGTCCCAGAACAGCCACGGGCAGAAGTCGAACTCGGTCATGGTCAAAGGTCCTCTCCATCCACCAGCGCCAGTGTCATCGACCAGGAACAGCGGCGAACCGCGAGCCGGTACCGCTCGGGCAGCGCGGGCCCGCAGGAGGCGCTTCCGACGCCCTGCTGGCCGTGGTCCAGGTTCAGCCACACCCGGCCGGAGTCCCGCAGGTCGCCGGCCTGCAGGGCCTCGCTCGTCCACCGGCGCGCGGTGAAGTCCAGGTACGGCTCCGCGTCCACGCGCAACGTCGCGAGGCCGGGGCCGGACATTTCCAGCCAGCGGGTCTCGAGGTGGTTGCCGTTCTCCTGCGGCACGACGTACGGCGTCTGGAGCGCGTCGATCGGGCGGGCGAAGCGGCCGACGCGGGCGGCGTCCCGGCTGTCGGCGTACGTCTCGCCGGGGCCCAGGCCGAACCACGTCACGTCGGTGTAGCCGCCGGGCAGGGCGAACCTGGCGCCCACGCGGGGCGGGCTCACGCTGAGGTGGCCGTAGGCGGTGTCGTGCCAGTCGCCGACCGGGTCGGCCTCGATGGTCAGGTGCAGCGCGCCGTCGTCCTGCCGCCGGTAGGTGTACGTGGTGCGGAAGCCGAGGGTCCGCGTGGCGGGGCCGCAGCGGCCGCGTACGACCAGGGTCCGGTCGTCGGGCCGCTCGATGCCGTCGCAGCGGTGGAGGAAACGGTCCAGGCCCACGGCCTCCCAGTCGGCGGCCAGCGCGTTCCTGGGGCCCTGGCCTCGGTCGTTCTCGGTGGGCGCCCGCCACACGTCCAGCACCGGCCCGTCCAGCTCGACGTCCCCGAGGCGGACCAGCCGCCCGGTGCGCGCCGCGAACGCCGCCCCGCCCAGCCACACCTCTTGCGACCGCCCCCGCGCCGGGACCGGTGCCTGCGGATCCGGCGCCGTCCCGCCCACCGCGCGGCCGGTCGCGGGGCGGCCCGGTCGGTCGGGCGGCACGTCCGAGGGGTTGCGGCGGTGGCTGCCGGAGCCGAGCCTGGCCTGGCCGGAGGCGACCACGTGTCCGGCGGGTGCCCACCGCGTGCCGGCGGCGAGCACGGCCTCGATCGTGATCCAGGTCTCCCCCTCCCCCGCCACGTCCACCGCGGGCAGCGGCACCCGCGCGGTCTCACGTGCCCCGCACCGCGGCACGGGCAGCGGCCCAGCGCCCGCCGGCGTCCCGTCCACCTCCACCCGCCACCGGAACTCCAGGTGACCGAGATCGATCATGTCGTGCTTGTTGGTGATGACCACCTCCGCATCGACCGCGATGCCGACGGGCTCGATCGCCTTGGCCAGCTCCGCCAGCCCCGGAGACGGCGTGCGGTCGGGGAACAGCAGCCCGTCCAGGCAGTACCGGCCGCCGTTCGGCTGGTAGTCGATGTCCCCTCCGTGCATGAAGCGCCCGTCGGGCCCGGTCAGCCCGTGATCGATCCACTCCCACACGAACGCCCCGCAGAACCGCTCGTACGACTCCAGGATCGACTGGTAGTCGGCCAGCGAGCCGGGCCCGTTGCCCATGGCGTGGGCGTACTCGCACAGCAGGAACGGCAGCCCTCGCCGGCGGAGGTCGTCTTCGGGCGTCACCCCGTCGGGCGCGGGCTCCTCCCGCCGCCCGATCCGCTCGAGGTCGTCCAGCGACGGGTACATCAGGCTGTAGAAGTCGGAGTGGCGGTAGCTCGGGTCGCGTTCGTAGTGCAGCGGCCGGGTGGGGTCGCGGCGGCGGATCCAGCGTTCGATGTCGGCGAACGCCGCCCCGCTCCCGCTCTCGTTCCCCAGCGACCACACCACCACGCTGGGATGGTTCTTGTCGCGCTCGACCATGCGGCGGGCGCGGTCGAGGAGGGCGTCGCGCCACATCGGCTCGGCGGGCGGGTTGCCCTCCCATCCGGCGTAGATGAAGCCGTGCGTCTCGATGTCGCATTCGTCCACCACCCACAGCCCGTACTCGTCGCACAGCCGCAGGAACTCCGGGTGCGGCGGGTAGTGGGCGGTCCGGACAGCGTTGATGTTGTGCCGCTTCATCAGCTCGATGTCGCGGACCATGGTCGCCCGGTCCAGCGCACGCCCCCGGTCGGGATGGTGCTCGTGCCGGTTGACGCCGCGGAACAGCACCGGCACGCCGTTGATCAGCAGCCGCCCGTCGGCGATCTCGACGGTTCTGAAGCCGATCGGGAGGTCGATGGCCTCGCCGGCCGCCGTGAGGGTGCCCCGGTAGAGGCGGGGGCGTTCGGCGCTCCACGGCTCGACGTCCGGGATCACGATCTCCTCCCCGGTGGGCACGGCGATCCCGAGCTCGGGGATCTCGACCAGGCCGGGGGCGTCGGCGGTGACCAGGAGCGTGCCGGAGTGCGTGGCGCGTACCGTGAAGTCGTCGATCCCGCCCACCGGCCGGGACAGCAGCTCGACGTCCCGGAAGATCCCCGGCAGCCACCACATGTCCTGATCCTCCAGGTAGCTGCCGGAGGACCAGCGGTGCACGCGTACGGCGAGCAGGTTGCCGCGCGGGCGCACGCGCCCGGTCACGTCGAACTCGAACGGTAACCGGCTGCCTTTGGAGTGGCCGAGCAGCTCGCCGTTGAGCCACACGGTGCCGCAGGAGTCGACGCCCTGGAACCGCAGCACGGACCGGCCGCCGGGCCAGTCCGCGGGCAGGTCGAAGCGGAGGCGGTGGTCGCCGGTGGGGTTGTCGTCGGGCACGCGGGGCGGGTCGATGGGGAACGGGTAGGCGGTGTTGGTGTAGAGCGGCCGGTCGTGCCCTTCCAGCACCCAGTGGGACGGCACCCGGATCGTGTCCCAGCCGGTGTCGTCGAGCGCGGGGTCGGGCAGCGCGGGCCCGGTGCCGTCGGCCGTGCCGGACAACCGGAAGCGCCAGGTGCCGTTGAGCGACAGCCGCGGCGCGTCGGAGACGAAGTCGGCGCGCGGCGTCCGCCGTCCCGAGCCGGGAGCGGGGTCCTCGTGGAAATCCTCCATCCGAACATTCCTCCGCGATTCCGCCAAAACGTTTTAACCCTATACGGGAGGATCCTCCCGGGATAGGCATTGACATGTCGGACTGAATAAATATACTATGCGCGAAACGTTTTAATAAGATCAGCACGGGTGAGACAGGTATCCCATGAGCCGGTTCCAGCCCGAATGGGCGTCCCTTCGCGCCCACCGCATCCCGCAGTGGTTCACCGAGGCCAAGTTCGGCGTCTGGTCGCACTGGGGCCCGCAGTCCGTGGCCCGCTCCGGCGACTGGTACGCCCGCCACCTCTACGGCATGCAGCCGTGGTCCGAGCCGTGGGAGAAACGCCGCGCCGACCGCCAGCAGGCCCACCACCGCGGGCACTTCGGGCCAGGAGGCGGCGCGAAGGACCTGTTCCCGCGCTGGCGCGCCGAACGCTTCGACGCCGACGAGCTGATCGACCTGTACGTCTCCAGCGGCGCCCGCTACTTCGTCGCCCTGGCCGCCCACTGCGACAACTTCGACCTCTGGGACTCCCGTACGCACGCCTGGAACGCGGTCAGGATCGGCCCGCACCGCGACATCGTGGGCGCGTGGGAACGCGCGGCGCGCGGGGCCGGGCTGCCGTTCGGGCTGAGCTTCCACAACAACTGGACGTGGCGCTGGCTGGACGTGGCCCATGGGGTGGACCCGGTGACCGGAGAGCCGCACGACGGAGCCGTACGCGACGGCGAGGGCACGTGGTGGGAGGGCCTCGACCCGGCAGACCTCTACCCGCCCGGGCACGCCCCCGGCGCCAAACCCCCGCCCCAGGTGGCCGAGCGCTTCTACGCCCGCGTCAAGGAGGCCGTGGACCGCTACCGCCCCGACCTCGTCTACCTCGACGACGGCCGGCTGCCGTTCGACGCCGGCAGCGTCGTGGAGTCGGACCCGCCCAGCGCGGCGGGCCTCGGCCTGCTCGCCCACTACTACAACACGTGCCCGACCGGTGGCATCGTGACGATCAAGGACGTGCCGGACGCCGACCGCACCGCGGTCGTGCTGGACTGCGAGCGCCGCCAGCTCGACGCCGCCGAGCCGCATCCGTGGCAGTTCGACACCAGCGACGGCGAGTGGTTCGACTGCGCCGACGACGACCCCATGTTCCACCCGCGCAAGACCGCGAAGCAGGTCATCCACACCCTGATCGACGTGGTCAGCAAGAACGGCTGCCTGCTGCTCAACATCCCCCAGCACGCCGACGGCACCGTCGACGCCCGCGCCCGGACCCTGCTGTCCGAGGTGGGCGCGTGGCTGCGGGTGTGCGGCGAGGGCGTGTACGGCACCACGCCGTGGCTGCGCGCGGGCGAGGGCACGACAGGGCTGGGCGAGACCAAGGGCTACGAGGGCTACAACGAGGCCGACCGCGCCTACCGGCCGGGCGACATCCGCTTCACCCGGCGCGGCGACACGCTGTACGCCACGCTGCTGGCCTGGCCCGGCGACAGGACCGCCGCGATCACCAGCTTGAGCGCCGCGGCAGCACGCCGTCCGGCCGCCGTGGAGCTGCTGGGGCACGGCCCGGTCGGCTGGCGGCAGGCCCCGGAGGCGCTCTACGTGGACCTGCCCGCCGAACCGCCCACCTCGGCCGCGTACATGCTCAGAATCGGAGGCCTGTCATGGTGACGAACCTGCGTACGTGCGACCTGACCGACCCGCTCGGCATCGAGATCACCCGGCCGCCGCTGAGCTGGCGGCTGACCGTGCCGGCGCAGTCCGGCTACCACGTCAGGGTCGGCTCGGCGGAGGGCTCAGCGGACCTGTGGGACACCGGCGAGGTGGACGGGCCGGACCAGCGCGTGGTGTACGCGGGACGGCCTCTGACCAGCCGCACGACCGCGTACTGGCAGGTGCGCGTCCGCTCCGCGGGCACGTGGTCGGATTGGAGCCCGACCGCCCGGTTCGAGCTGGGCTTGCTCAGCCCGGACGACTGGACGGCCGCCTGGATCACCCACCCCGACTGGTACGACGAGGGCAACCCCCGCGCCGGAGAGGGCCGCCCGCTCCCGCTGCTGGCGGGCGAGTTCACCCTGGCCAAGCCGGTCGTCCGCGCCCGCCTCTACGTGGCCGGGCTGGGCGTCTACGCGGCGTCGATCAACGGCACGCCGGTGACCGACGCCGTGCTGGAGCCCCCGTACACGGACGTCACCCGCCGCGTCGTGTACGCCGTCCACGACGTGACGCCGCTGCTGCGCGACGGCGCGAACGCGATGGGGATCGAGCTGGGCCCGGGGATCACCCACGTGTTCCCGCACCAGGACCGGTACATGAAGTTCTACGGCTCCAAGGCCGCGCCCCGGACGATCGGGCAGCTGGAGGTCGAGTACGCCGACGGGACCGCGGACCGGTTCGTGACCGGCGCGGACTGGCTGGCCACCGAGGGGCCGACGGTCCGCTCGCACTGGTACGGCGGCGAGGACCACGACGCCCGCCGCGCCGTCGCGGGCTGGGACCGGCCGGGCACCGGCCGCTCGGGCTGGCTCCCCGCCACCGTGCTCCCCGGCTCGACGGAGGTCCTGAGGTCGCGGGCGTGCCCGCCGATCAGGATCGTGGAGGAGCTCCCAGCGGTCGAGAAGCTCGTGGCCGCCGACGGGACGCCGGTCTTCGACGTCGGCACGGTCGTCGCCGGCTGGGCCGAGCTGCGCCTCGACCTGCCCGCAGGCCGCTGCCTGCGGCTGCTGCCCGGCGACCAGCTCGACGCGTACGGCCGCGTGGTGCAGTCGAAGCCCACCACCGGCGCCCCGATCTTCAACGTCTACGTGACCGAGGACGGGCCGCAGCGCTGGCACCCGCGCTTCCGCTACGACGGCTTCCGCTACGTCGAGGCGCAGGGCCTGCCCGCCGACGCCGGCCCGGAGACCGTCTCCGCGCTGGTGCTGCGCGCCGGCAACCCCCGCGTCGGCACGTTCGAGACCTCGGACCCGCTGGTCAACGACATCCACACGATCATCGACCGGGCGGTGCGGGGCAACATGTACAGCGTCCTCACCGACTGCCCGCACCGGGAGAAGCTGGGCTGGCTGGAGCAGGCCCACCTGCTCTTCGATGTCGTCGCCTACAACTACGACGTGGCCGCGTACTACCGGGAGCTGCTGGTCACCATGGCCGAGGCGCAGACCCCGGAAGGGCTGGTGCCCGACATCGCGCCCGAGTACGTCGTGTTCGAGGGCGCCTTCAGGGACGACCCGAACTGGGGCGGCGCGATCGTCCGCGTCCCGTGGCAGCTCTACCGTCACTACGGCGACACCACCGCCATGGAGACGCACTACGACGCGATGTGCCGCTACACCGACTACCTGACCGGCCGCGCCGACGACGGCATACTCCGGCACGGGCTCGGCGACTGGATCGGCCTGGACCCCGCGACCCCCGTGCCGCTGGTGTCCACGTGGGGCTACTGGCGGGTGGCCGGCACAATGGCCGGGGTCGCGAGCGTGCTGGGCCGCGACGACGACGCCAAGCGTTACGGCGCGCTGGCGGAGCGGATCGCCGCCGCCTTCGCCGGGGCTTTCGCAGGCAAGGAGCGCAGCCAGGCGTCGGAGATCCTGGCGCTCGACATGGGCGTCGTCCCCGGGGAGCTCGCGCCCGCCGTGCTGGACCGGATCTCCGAGGAGGTCGCGGGCGGCGGCATCACGGTCGGCGAGATCGCGCTGCCCGCGCTGTTCCGGGTGCTGGACCGGGCGGGACGGCACGACGCGCTGTGGGCGTTCGCCACGTCCACCGGCCGTCCCGGCTACGGCTACCAGGTGCGGCACGGCGCCACCGCGCTGACCGAGGCGTGGGACGGGCCGACGCGCGGGCTGTCGCAGAACCACTACATGCTGGGCGCGATCGACGCCTGGTTCTACCGCGGGCTCGGCGGCCTCGGGCAGGTGCCAGGCTCGACCGGCTTCCGCAGGCTGCTGATCGACCCGGCCGTACCCGCCGGCCTGGAGTCGGTACGGGCGGGCACCGAGACGCCGTACGGGCGGGCCGACGTGGCGTGGACCCGGCGGGACGGGGGGTTCACGCTGGACGTGGAGATCCCTCCCGGCTCCTCAGCGGAGGTACGGATGCCGGCCTTCGCCCGGTACGCCGTGCCCGACGCGGCCGCCCCGGCCGGCGAACGCGCCTGGGAGGTGCCCGCCGGCCGCTGGACCTTCAGGGGGAGCCGGTGAACGCCTACGATCCCGCGGGCATCAGGACACCGCACAAGGCCGGCCGTCTGGTCGTCGAGCCGTCGTGGGAGCCGGACCGCTTCGACGGGCTCTTCGTGGACTGCCCGTTCGTGTGCTCGGACGGCGGCGAGTACGTGATGACCTACGTCGGCTTCGACGGGGCCGGCTACCAGACGGCGCTGAGCCGCTCGGCCGACCTGGTGACGTGGTCTCCCGGCGAGGTGATCCTGCCGCGCGACCCCGGCCACCCGTACCGCCGCTACAACGCCGCACTCACGTCGATAGTCCGCGACAACCGGCTCGGCTCGGACGGGCAGGTGACGCGGGTGGACGGCCAGGCGATCGGCACGTACCACGCCTATCCCGAACCCGGCATGGAGATGGGCGCGGCGGTCATCGGGTTCGTGGCCGGTGACGACCTGCGTACCTGGAAGGACGTGGGGTCGGTGCTGCGCCCGCAGGACGGCGGCGCGTGGGAGCGGGGCGGGCTGTACAAGTCGTGGCTGCTGCGCCACGACGGGCTCTACTACTGCTTCTACAACGCCAAGAACCGCACCTACTCCGGCTGGCGCGAGCAGATCGGCTACGCCGTCTCCCCCGACCTCTCGCGCTGGGAGCGGCCGGTGCTGGAACCCGTGGTGCCGCACGGCGGCGAGGGCGACTTCGACGAGCGCTTCGCCTCCGACCCGTGCGTGCTGCGTGACGGCGACTGGTGGGTGATGTTCTACTTCGGGCTCTCGTACGACGGGCACGCCCGCGAGAGCTACGCCGTCTCCCGCGACCTGCGGACGTGGCGCAAGAGCGGCGAGATCCTCGTCGACGTGGGCCCGCCGGGCTCGGTCGACGACACCTACGCGCACAAGCCCGCGCTCGTCTCCCGCAGCGGCCGCGCCCACCACTTCTACACCGCGGTACGGCGGTGCGAGCCGTACCGCGTCGGCCCGCACACGCTGACCGAGCGGCGCGGCATCTCCCTGGCGCATGCATGAGGAGGACCTGATGGACGGGTATTCCCGCAGGACGTTCCTGGCCGGGGCGGCCGGCGCCGCGCTGATCGGCCAGGCGGCGGGCCGGGTGGAAGCGGCCGCGCCGGGAGCCCCGGCGGGGGATCCCGCGGCCGCCGCGTGGGGAACGGTGATGCCGCGGATCAGACGGCGGATCCGCCCCCCGCGCTTCCCCGGCCGCACTTTCCCCATCACGGACCACGGCGCCGTGGGCGACGGGAGCACGAAATGCACGGACGCCTTCGAGCGGGCCGTCGCCGCCTGCGCGAGGGCGGGGGGCGGGCGCGTGCTCGTGCCCTCGGGGACGTACCTCACCGGCGCCGTCCACCTGGCCGACAACGTCGAGTTGCACCTGGAACCGGACGCCACGATCCGCTTCAGCCGCGACCCGGCCGACTACCTGCCGGTCGTGTACACCCGCTACGAGGGCGTCGAGCTGATGAACTACTCCCCGTTCATCTACGCCCACGGCCGTACGAACGTCGCGATCACCGGCCGCGGCACGATCGACGGCCAGGCCGACGCCGAGCACTGGTGGGACTGGTCCGGCGACCCGCCCCCATCGGAGGGCCCGGACAAGAAGCTGCTCGCGTCCATGGCCGAGGCCGGCGTACCGGTGGCCGAGCGCGTCTTCGGCGCGGGCCACCACCTGCGGCCGAACCTGATCCAGCTCTACCGCTGCCGCAACGTCCTCATCGAGGGCGTGACCGTCCGCGACTCCCCCATGTGGAACATCCATCCGGTCCTGTGCACCAACGTCACGATCCGCGAGGTCACCGTGGACAGCCCGCGCGGCCCGAACAACGACGGCTGCGACCCGGAGTCGTGCGTGGACGTGCTGATCGAGCGGTGCGTGTTCAACACGGGCGACGACTGCGTCGCGATCAAGGCGGGCAAGAACGCCGACGGCCGCCGCGTGAACGCGCCCTCGATGAACGTGCTGGTCGACTCGTGCGTCATGCGCGACGGCAACGGCGGCGTGACCGTCGGCAGCGAGACCACCGGCGGGGTGCGGTGGGTGTTCGCGTGGAACTGCACGATGAGCAGTGAACGCCTGGAGCGGGCGATCCGCGTCAAGACCAACCCCGAGCGCGGCGGCTACGTCAGGGACCTCTACTTCAGGGACATCACCGTGGGTCAGGCCGCCGACGCGGTCATCGAGGTCGCCCTGAACTACGAGAACAAACCCACCGGCCCTTACTTCCCCGACGTCCGGGACCTCGACATCCGCCGACTGCGCGCGGGGCGGGCGCCCCGGGCGTTCAACCTGATCGGCAACCCGGACAACCCGATCCGGGACATCCGAGTGACGAACAGCGTGTTCGAGGAGATGGCCGAGGCGGACGTCGTGCGGGACGTGACAGGTCTGGTCCTGCGCAACGTCTGGATCAACGGGCGGCGCGTCCATGTCCTCAAGATCGAGCAGCGCGGTCATCAACTGGTCCAGGCGCTCGTCGAAGTGCGTGAGGTCGCCGGCGTACCGAACCTGTTGGATCGTCATGTACTTCATGGCGTCTCCTCTTCGTCCCAGCATGCGGCTCTACGCAGTTTCCGCTTGTAATTGTTCCCTGATAGCGCTCACTAGTTAGATCGAGATTCGATCGACCCGGACCGCGCGATCGCCTGGAATCACAATCGGGTCAGCCACTTCGACCACGCGACCGTTGGAGAACATCTGTCGGGTGACGGCGAACACCGGCACGCCCGAGCCGATACCGAGAAGCTCCGCCTCCTCGGGCGTCGGCATTCGCACGGCCGTCTCTTCGATGATGTCGCCATTGATCTCGATGCCGAGTGAGCGGAGTTGGCCAATATTGCCGCCCGGCCAAGGCTCGTTGTGCGGGTCGGCTACCGGGGTTCCTTCGACATCGCGGGCGAGCAGGCACGAGCGGCTCATCTGGCTCGGCACTCCAGAGGCGTAGAACACGAACCGCCGCTCCAACAGGCGGGTGCCCACCGGCACATCGAACAGGCCAGCCAACCGCTGGTCGGTCTCGATCCACGCGAACTTTTTGTCCAGCCTGTACTGCGACCAGGTAATGCCCTGATCCCTTGTGAACGACGTCTGTGGGACTGCCTGGGAGCCCTTGTCGGCCAGGTAACGGTCCATCGATATCCGCCGAACTGCCGGGCGCGCCCGGACGAAAGTACCTGATCCGCGTTTGGATTCGACGAGCCCTTCCGTACGGAGGAGATCTACCGCTCGACGGATGATGATCTCCGAAACGCCGTGCTCCCCGGCCATGACGCGGTGGGGCGGCAGGCGACTACCGGGAAGTAGATCGCCGGAGCGGATCTTTTGACGGAGATGGTCGGCGATCCGCTCGTAGGCATGTGCCCGTTCCGCCACAGCCACCTCCCCAGTTCTCGATACGTGCTTGACAAGAGCGTACACGTGCGTGCAAGTTCGTATACGATATCGATGTCTAGGTATACGATCATCGATCGGAGCGCTGATGCCCGTCCCCCACGATCCGACAAACCGCGCCCGCCTCACCTTTCGGTGGCGCGACGAACGCTGGCACCTTCTCGACGAACCCAGCCCGTCAGTGGTGCTCATATCCGACAACGTGTCGCAGGGCGACCGATACCCCGACCCTGAAGCTGCGGAAGGAGCGTTCTGGACCGGGGTGGTGAAAAGCATTCTGGCTGAGAGGGACCGCGTCGCCTCAGCCGCGTGGCCAGGCGTCGAGATCGCCGCAGTGCTCGACAAGGTCAACGGCCGTGCACTCGTCGCCGAGCACGGGAGACGCAATGAATGCTTCCGAGTGTGCGGCGCTGGGTGGACGATTTCTCGCCGAATTCGTCTTCCCGGGAGTGCCGAGTTCGGTGCCCATCGCTCGCCATTGCGTCAAGAGCGTGCTGACGGCGGCGGGGCATCGGAACGTGACCGGCGTGCAACTCGTGGTGAGTGAACTGGTGGCTAACGCCGCGATGCACTCGACCTCAGGGCTGGCCGGTGGGTTGATCACCGTGGACGTTCGGACGATCGGCAACGAGCTCGCCCGTATCGATGTGATGGACGACGGAGGGCTGACCGTCCCCCAAGCGCGTGAGCCCAGCGAGATGGACTGCTCCGGGCGGGGCCTGCAGATCGTCGAAGAGATGGCGCTTCGCTGGGGCATCGGCGACAACGCTCTTGGCGGCCAGCGAGTGTGGGCCGAAGTGCTCACCACGGACGACGCGCCCCTCAGCGCGCCCGATGTGCGGGCCTGCTCGGCGGAGGTGTGATGACGCCGCCAGAACAGGCCGGAGGCCCCGGATGGATCAGCCGGGGCGACCGCCCGCCCCGATGCTTCAGCCCTCATATAAGCCCGCCGACATCCCACTGCGAACCGTTGAAGTGGATCGTTCCAGAACGAAGGGCTCCTGCGGGGCGCGTTCTGGCGTGGACGTGTGGCTGCTACGGGATCTTCTACGAGCTGCGCCAGGTCAGCGGCTTGCAATTCATTCGCCGGATCCGCCATGACGAGCAGGGGATCGAGTCGATCGAGGACAGCGAGCGATGGCGGGCCGCCGTCGCAGCGGCGCAATGGAGCGCCTTACTGATGGGCCATCTCCGATGAAGGGTCGCGTCCAGGATGCACCCTTGCGGGCGAATCTGATAGCGATTAGGAGGGTCGTAGTTTGGCGACTGGCGAAACACTGGTCCCGACGTCCGCCACCTGCGCGCCGGCCGGGCGCCCCGGGCGTTCTACCTGATCGGCAACCCCGGTAACCAGATCCGCGGCGTCCGGGTGACGAACAGCGTTTTCGAGCAGATGACCGAGGCCGACGTCGTCCGCGACGTGACCGGATTCGAGCTACGCAACGTGCGGATCAACGGCCGCCGCGTGTAACGGGGACGGTCCCTGAACCGTGTGGAACGGAACGGCCAGTGGTCGGCCTCGGCGTGGCCCTTGCGCGCGAGGAGGTCTCCAGCCCGGGAGTCGCTCAGGCGACCTTCCAGGTACGGTCGCCCAGAGTGGCGACCAGGTCGGAACGGGACGACCTGGATGGTGATCTGCCGGTTGTGCGCCTGTGCGGCCAGGTGGCGAAGCTGGTCGCGCATGATGGAGGGGCCGCCGACACGGCGGTGGAGGGCCGCCTCGTCAATGATCGCCCACAGGTGAGGGCTGTCGGGTGCCGTCAGGAGCAGCTGGCGTTTAAGTCTTGCATCGACCCTGCGCTGTACTTGCTCGTCGGTTGCGGTGGGCAGAACGCCTGAAATGACTTCTCTGGCGTAGTCGGGTGTCTGGAGGAGGCCGGGGACGAAGGCCGTCTCGGAGAGTCACCCGAGGATCCCTGCGTCGATCGAGTGGCGGACCGCTTTCGTTCTACTTACTTCACCGCTACACGCGCGTAACCACCACAAGTATATACTTATTTTGATCGGTGGGTTCGATATGAACTTTCTCTGCTATGCGCTTTTGTGTGGAACCAGAATAGGAAGCAAGTTTTTGAAATGGGTCAATCGTCAGGCTTGTACCTCCCCAGCGAGTGGATTTCATGCTCACATAAGTTACAAGTTTGTCCATTGTAGTCCATCCACGTCGCTCAAGCAGCTTGCGTGCACTGTCCATCGCCATCTCGAAGGACGGGGCGCCGACATCCATAATCAGGACATCCTCGATTTGAATAGTGTCGCCATATATCGGATCTGCGGTGGTTTGTGCCACGACACGGCCAATGCCACGGACCTCGTCAACCGCACCCGCATCGGCCCTGATCGTCCCCTGAAACCAGGATCCGCACTCTGTCACCAGAATCAATACACACAGAGCGATCATCATAGGCCTGACAGCAGAACGCATCGCAACTAAAAGGAGATGGCGCTTATAACCATCAAAAAGCCTTTCCTGTCGCGATCAAACACAGCCACGGCACCACACTGAGTGCAGCCATTTCCGCGCCAATATACATTACCGAGACCACAGGGGTGAAGTACTCCACACAGCAAGCGCGGTCAGCCGAACGCGTCACGACCCCGCCACCCCTCTACGCGATCACGCGGCTGGTGGCGGCGGCCGTCCGGGTCGATTTGGTGATGTTGCCGTTGGCGTCGTAGACAAAAGCGGTGACGCGCCGGCTATCACAGAGTCGAACGAGTGAGCTGCGCGCGCCATGAGTGGGTAGCGATTGATGCATAACACCCTAGAGGCCAACTTTATGCACCTTGAACAACGTCAACTCTGACGATTGCGTAGGCATCCGTGTTCACCGACTTGCCATTGAGCGTCTGCAGGATGCCGGGATGGTGTTGAAGTGCTTCGAGATAGAATGGATCCACGGCCACGAGCGCCTTCCATTTAGCGGATTTCATTACCGCTCCCGTCTCTTTTTTTGCAATCGTCTCCCATCCACGTTCGCGAAGACGGCTGACAACCTTGCCAACTACCTCCTTCGCACTCGCACTTCCTACATCGATGACGAAGGTATTGGTGATCTCGAATTCTCCGTCGTAGCTAATTTCCCTGCTATCTTCTGCCTGAACTACACCAATGCTGCGTACATCATTGAGAGCTGCAGGGGTTACCTGCCGCGGAGGCGCAGGGAACAGTTCGCCACGCAAGGCGAGGAAGAATGCAGCGATTAGCATCGCCGTGATCACGGATCCCACCAAAAGCGCCCTCAGCCACATCTTGCCCTGCCAGCATCACTCGCATGTTTTCTTCTTAGTATCAATGCACGCCCAGAATGCCCAGACGACGCCGTCGCCGCCATTGAGGTTGAACATCGCGTCCAAATCTTTCTTTCGCTGTTTCGCTTCAGCAACGTTGGCCGGCTTCCCTTCCAGGAACCCTGTCTTCATCCAGGTTACGAACCTATCATAGTCCGGGGTAGGATAATATAGCTTCTTCCCATCCCACACTACAACTCCAGAGCATCCACAATAAGCGTAAGCAGCTTCAAGGTCATTGATGGGCCGTCCGTCGATCTTGATATGCTGCTTCAGGTGCGCCATCCAGGCCGCGGCAAGATCTATGGCTCGCGCTGGTTTAAGGAGCTCCGCAGCGATTTGACCGAGGGTTGCTTTCTTCCACTTTGCCCCTTCATCTTTGATCAGCATGAGCCCCGCCTTGTAAATCTCCATTTGCGCGATGCCGATCGAAGCTCCCCACGCCTTATTTCTACCCTTGAGATTTTCCCAAGTAATTGCGGCCGCAGCACCCAGACTGCCCGTGCCTTCCTCCGCATGCGCGCTCTCCCACAGGATGACGGCGGTGAGTTCGTACTTGCCCACACGATGCTTCTTGGCGGCTTTTTCGATGTGCTCCCAGTAAGGTAGAAGATCCTCGTATCTTTCAAAGTAGGACTTGGCATTAGCGGCTGAGTCTTTATCAATCTTGCGAGCATAAAATGCTGCTCCAGAGCGACTGGCTTCGGCCCCCTTGAGGCGGCGCGAGCCGACCACCTTTCCTCCTTCAGAAGGCGATGTGTCGCCGATCAACTCCTCGAGGCTGATAGAGGGGTTGATGAGATTGATCCACGACGCGAAATCCGAGAATTCCGCCCGCTGCTTGGCAGTCAAATTCTTGAACTTCTTGGGGGCCGGCATACCGTTGGACATTACGCCGGCTCGCATCGCTTCTTCCTCGTCGATGAGACCCCACGAACTAGACTTCAACATGAAATCCAGATATTCCATGTCATCTACGTCTCCCTCCGTGGGGACGTAGTTACCGCTGCTGTCCGGCACGTACACGGTAACCGTGGCGTGGCCACTCGGGTCGATGCCGGTGAGGGGGCTGGCGTTGCCGTAGGTGTAACGGTTGGCCTGGACGGAGGGGTTAGGGGTGAGGCTGGCGGTGTCGCGACTGGTAAAGGCCCCGGTGCCAGGCTGGTACCAACGGGCGTGCATGTTGACCTTGCCGGTGTCCGGGTCGGTGTACTCACCCTGGTAGCCGAGCTGGACCTTGAAGCCGGTCTGGGCGATCACCGTACCGAAGGGGTCATATGCCGTTGAGGTCTGCAGGGTGGCGGTGTAGGTGGCGACCAGATCACCATGCAGATCGTTCAGCGCTGCCACCGCTGCGCCGGTACCCTCTTTCAGGCCGAGCAAGGCTCCGCTGGGTCCGCGGGCATAGGCCGCTTGCACGCTGCCACTGCTGTCACGGATGGTGGCGAGGTCGTTGCCTAGGCCGGCATAGGCAAAGATCTGCTTGGCGGTGCCCCGGATGCGGCTCGTCAGCCGGTTGAGGGCGTCGTAGGTGTAGAGGCTGTCGCCGTCGGCGATAAGGCGGTCGAAGGCGTCGAAGGTGTAGTTCGTGGTGGCGCCGGCCTTGGTGCTGGTAGCCAGGGTGCCACGCGGGGTGTAGGTGTAGTCGGTGCCGTCACCGGACGTGAGGCGGTTGCGCTCGTCGTAGGTGAAGGTCGCGTTGCCGACCTTGGTGCGGTTGCCGGCAGCGTCCCATTCATAGCCGGTGGTGGCGCCGCCGGGGGCGGTCCAGGAGGTGAGTCGGCCCGCGTGGTCGTAGCCATAGGCGTTGGTGCCCGCCCCGGCGGTGCCTGCGGTGGTCTTGGTGGTGAGGTTGTCGTCCTTGTCCCACCCGTAGGTCATCTTGGCGAGCTGGGTGCCTGAGCCGTTCTTCAGCGTCTGACCGGTGACGCGGTTCATGTTGTCGTAGTCGATGGTCTGAGTGCTGGCCTGGCCGCTGGTGGCGGTGATGGTCTTCAACCGGCTGGCCGGGTCGTATCCGTAGGTGAGGGTACGGCCGGTGACCGGATCTGTGGCGGTTGCTAGCCGGTTGGCGTTGTCCCAGGTGAAGGTGGAAGTACCGGCGGCGTCGATGCGCTGGGTGGGGTTGCCGAGTGCATCGTAGGTGTAGGCGGTCTCCTGGGTGGCGCCGCGGGAGACTTTCAGCGGCAGGCCGCGGTCGTTGTAGTCCATCGTCAGGTCACCGGCGGTGCTGGCGCGGCCGGCCAAGTCGTAGCCGAGGGTGCGCTCGGCGGTGGCGCCGCCTCCGGCGCCGGTTTCCTTGGTGAGGCGGTTCAGGTGGTCGAAGGTGCGGTCGATGCGCACGCCGCCGGGCTGGATGGTGGCTACCTGGTTGCCAGCCGCGTCGTAGAGGTGGGTCCAGGTGCGGTCGGTCAGGTCCGGATGGGCGGCGGTGGCCGGCTCGGTCACGGTCTCGGCCAGGCCGAGGCTGTTGTAGCCGGTCCAGGTGGCGTTGCCGCGGCCGTCGGTGAGCCGGGTGCGGGCGCCGACTGCGTCATAGCCGAAGCTCGTGGTGATCGAGTCATCGGCGGTGACCGGCTCGATGAGCGAGGTGCTCCGGTTCAGCGCGTCGAAGGTCTGCCGGGTGACGTGACCCTCGGGGGAGGTGGTGCTGGTCGGGTTGCCCGCCAGGTCGTAGCCGTAGCCGTAGGTGCGCAGCACCGTGCCAGTGGCGTTCAGGTCCTTGGTCGCGGTCTTGCGGCCGGCCTGATCGTACTCGGCGACGCTGGCGTTGCCGTTCGGGTCGGTGACCTTGGTTACGCGCCCCGCCAAGTCGTAGGCCATGGTGGTCGTGTTGGTCGCCGGGTCGGTGGTGGAGGTGACCTCGCCGGCCGCGTTGAGCGTGAAGCTGGTGATCTTGCCGCCCGGGGCGGTCTGCTTGACCAGCCGACCAGCGTCGTCGTACTCCATCATTGTGGTGTAGGCGGCGCTGGTGGGCTTGCGCTCGATCTGCGTGGCGGTGACCTGCCGCCCGAGATCGTCATACGTGGCCTGGCTGCGCGCGCCGGTTGGGTCGACGCCGGCGAGTTTCTCCCCGGCGAGGTCGTACTCGGTCACCCACGTGCCGGGAGTCGGGCCGTCAGGGGCGGGGTCGGTGACACGGACCTGACGGCCGAGCTGGTCGTAGTCGAAGGTGGTGACATAGCCGCGCGGGTCTATGGTGCTCTTGCGCTGCCCGGCCGCGTCGTAGGTGTGGCGGACGGCGGAGGTGATCGTGCTGCCGCCCGGCGGCGTGTACTGCGGCGCGGTGCTGCTGGTCAGCCGTCCCGCCTTGTCGAAGGTGGAGACGAAGGTGCGGCCTTCGGCGTCGGTCTGGTGGGTCTGGTTGCCCACGGTGTCGTAGCCGACCTTGGTGACCGGGCGGGCCAGGCTGGAGTTGCCGTTCTTGTCCACCGGCACCTGCGGGGCGGCGGTCTCCACCAGCCGGCCGAGGATGTCGTAGCGCAGCGTGGCGGTATAGTCGGCGGCGCTCGCCCCGTCAGCATTGCCGCGCGGGTCGGTGGTGGCCACGACCAGGCCCCGGTCGTCGTAGTCGGTGGTGGAGACCACATCCTGGGCGCCGTTTTCGATGGTCTGCTTGGTCTGCTGGTTGAGCTTGTTGTAGGTGTAGCTGGTGGCCTCGGTGCGGCTGGTGCCGGCAGCCGTCAACGTGGATTTGGTGACGTTGCCGTTGGCGTCGTAGCCGAAGGCAGCGCGGCGGGCCAGCGGCTCGCGCCCTGGGAGCCCGCCCGGGTCCAGGATCTGCGACGTGAGCCGGCTGGCGGCGTCGTAGTCGAACACGACGGTGGTGATGCCGCCACCGGTGGTCTGCTCGATCAGATTGCCGGCCGGGTCGTACTCCTCCGCCTTCACGACCACGTCCCGCGGTGTGGTGGAGCTATTCAGCTTGGCATCGTCGGCGAGTTTCCGCTTGAGCCGGTTGTCCATCCAGTAGTCGTTGGTGGTCTTACGGCCCATCGCATCCACCACCGACACCAGCCGCCCGGCCGGGTCATAGCCGCGGGTCTCCAGCACCACATCCGTGGCCGGCTGCGGGCTGACCGGACTGCCGGTCCAGCCCATGAGCCTGCTGGAGATCAGCTCGCCGCGCTTGCTGTAGCCCTGCTCGATGACCGTGCCGCGGGAGTCCGTGGCGCGGATCGCCCAGCCACGATGGTTCCACTCCTGCTGGGCGATGCCGCCTTCGGGGTTGGTGACGGAGTTCTGCCGACCGTGGTCGTCGTAGGTGTAGGTGGTCGTGCGCTCGGGTTCGCCGCCGGTCAGGTCGGCGATTGTCTGGGTGAGCGGCCTGCCGTCCGGGTCATGGGTGAAGCGGGTCCGCGCGGTGTGCGTGACGTTGCTGATCTCGTTCTTCGCGCCGGGTGCGATGCTGGTCAGCAACTGGCCGCGCCCGTCGTAGGCGAATGTGGTCTTGGCACCGCCCGGGAACGCTTGCGAGATACGCGTACTGGCGATCAGGCGGCCGATCGGGTCGTACTCCAGCTTGGTGACCAGACCCTCTGGGTCGGTCTGCTCGGCCAGGTCCCCCGTCGCGGTGTAGCGGTAGCTCCACTCGCTGCCCCGGGCATCGGTCTTGGTCTTCATCAGGCCCGCGGGGGTGCTGCCGCCGCCGACCGCGGGCTCGGTCCCGTCGGTATAGACGGTGCTCACCGAACGGCCCAGCGGGAAATCCGCCGTGACCGGGGTGGTCTGCCTGGTCGGTTCACCGAAGGCGTTGTACTCGAGGGTGGTGGCGTAGGTGTTGTCGTTCTCCCGGGAGGAGCGGCCGTCGCGGTAGGCCGTCACCTTGTCGTTGCGGGGATCGAACGGATCGCTGGTGTTGAGGTAGTAGGACCAGAACTCGATCGCGCACTCGCCCGGCGCCCGGCAGTACTGCCGGCCTAGGGTGTTGCCGCGCTTGTCCTGGTAGATCTCGTTGGCAATGTCGTTGCGATCGATCACCTTGGTCAGAAAGCCCGCCTGGTCGTACTCGTGCCAGGTGGTGTGACCGAGCTGATCGGTCTCGCCCCGGATGCGATACCCGCGCCAGGCATCATAGAGGTAGACGAGGGTGTTGTTGTCCGGGTCGGTCACCGTCACCTGCGCCTCACCGGACTGCTGCTCGACGCCGATGGGGCCGATCTTCCAGGTGCCGCCGTTGTGATCGGTGTGGGTGGCGATCCGGTCGGTCTTGGCGTCGTAGGTGTTGGCCGCCCACACCCGACCCGACGGCAACGTGACCTTCGACAGCCTGTGCGGCACGACATTCCTCGCCTGGTAATGCGCCTTCACTTGCTCCACCAGAAGCGGCGCACCGTAGACGGCAACCTCATCGATCACACCCCGGAAGGCGAAGGCGGTCGTCCCGGCGGGCACCGCCGGGGAGGTCGCGGCATCAGCGATGCCGTTGCCCACCGTGGCGTACTGCCGCCATCCGGTCGGCCGGGTGGCGGTCAACGTGCCGACCTGCTGGCCGTCCAGGAACAGCGTCTGCTCTTGGCCTGCCACCGACAGCACCACGTGATGCCACTGGCCGTCATTGACCGCCTGCCCGGACGTGATCGGAGAGGCCGTCGCGGTCAGCGACCCGCGCAGCTTGCCGTCGGTGCCCACATACAGCATCGGCCCCTGAGCGATCCCGCTGGTCTGCTGCGCGCCGGCGGCCATCAGCACACCGGACTGGGTGGTCTTGAACCACGTCTCCACCGCCATCTGATCAGCCACATGCGCGATCGTGTGCGACGGCAAGCTCATCCGCGACCCGGTGGCGAAGGAGGCGGCCGTGTCCGTCGTTCCGGCCAGCGCGCCTTGCTGGCCGAGGGTCACCGACTGGTAGGTGGCGTCCCCGGCGCCGGTGCCGAGATCCTCAGCGCTCGTACCGGAGCCCTCCCCGAGCCGCCAGTAGCCGAACGGATCGGCATCCAGCACGCCGCTGCGATACAGCGACCCCGTCCCGTACTCGTAACTGGTGCAGTTCGGTGCGGCCACCGGCGCGCACACCTGCGTCAACCTGTCCCCGTCATAGCCGTAGGTCCATGTCAACGCCTTGCCGTCCACCGGGTCGCTGGACACCGAGGTCACATGGGCGCCGGTCCAGGTGAAGGTCAGCGACCGGCCACCCACCGCCGTCACCTTGGCCAGTTTGCCGTCGCTGCCGTAGGTGAGTTCCTGGGCGCGGCCGCGGTTGTCGCTGATCTTCGTCAGGCGGCCGTCGGCGTCGAACAGGTAGCTGGTGCCGGCCTTGTCCTTCAGTCGCCACCCGTCACGCTGCACAGTCAGTGTGGCGAACATGCCGGGCGGCGGTTGAAACACACCGTCGCCGTTCGCCCGGAAGCGCACCCGGCGCCCGTCCGGATACGTCACCAGGGCCGAGATCGAGGCGCCGTGCACTTCTGAGGTGATTCTCATGTCCCACCGGGTGGACCACCCTGCGCCGAACAGGGCATCGGTGCGCGGGTCCATGCTGTTGTAGGTGCGCACCACCGACAGCGCCGGCCCCACCGTGGCCACCTCCAGATCGGTGGCGGTCGTGGTGTAGTTGCCGGTCTGCTGATCGAACTCCTGCTCATCGCCGCCTGAACCGGCCAGCGATGAGCTGATCGCCGGCTGCCGCACCCCGGTCGTGAACGTCAGCACCGGCGACGTCGTAGTCGAGGAATCGAAGGAATCCCGGACCGTGACCGTCCACCAGTACTGCTTGCCCCACTCCAGCTTGCCCGCGGGCACGGTCCACCTATTGCCGTTCGACGCGACATAGCCCGAGGTCGTACAGCCCGTCCCCGACATCGACGCGACATCGCACACCTTGAACGAATACGACACCGCGTAGTTGCCGTTGCCGCTCTGCCCCCACGCCCGCAACGACGGCGTCAACGAGTCGACCAGATACCCCTGCTTCGGATACACATCCACCAGCCTTGGCACTGCCAGCACGGACCGCTCCGCCGCCTCAGCCCGAAGCACCGCCGCCGGTAGCCGATCCTGCCCCGACGCATCCGTTTCCGCCACATCCGGCGTCCGGTCCTCACGCGCCACCGAGCCCTCAGGACGCTGCACCTCCGACCGCCACCCGGCCGAGGCATTTACCGCCGCAGGCACCTGCGTGACGGGCAGTAGCGACGGCAACCCAGCCGTTGAACCCGCCATCTGCCGCGGAATCACCGGCGAGCCGGCAGCATTCTGCTGCACGACAACTGCGGAGCGCGCCAACGCCGACTGTCCCTGTACCACCAGCAGGCCAGGCATCAGACCCAGGAACGCGAAAATCGTTCCAACCGAACGACGCCATAACGGATCCCGGCGCATACGCCATCACACTCCGAACCACAACGAAAGACACCGACAAGGGCACCAACCGTCGCTCTCCACCACAGGGCGACAGGTGCTCTCCCGCGCGGCTCGGAGCCGATCAACATCCGACGATCAACGTAAGAAAATCCGACCTATCAGACAAGACGCGCGATCATCACAAATCGGAAAACAGCCCTATCTGGTACGCGACATTCCGCTACAACGCCAAGGCGTACCGAACCAACATCCCCAGAGACCCCTTGGCCGAGGCCATCGCCCACTACTTGGAGGCACTGGCCGCCCGTGGACGAGCTCGCCGAACGGAGCAGCGCCCACTTCGACCTCCCAGAGGAGGACGACGCGGCCGTCTGACCCCTGTTCGGCCGTACCGAGAAAGCTGCCAGGTCACACCTGGACGCTGAAGATGATGACGGCGCGGAGGGCAAGGACTCCGGCCAGCACCAGCAACGGCACGGCCGGCGAGTGCCGCAGGGCGGTCGTGCCGTCCGGGGACAGGCGCTCGGTGACCAGCCCGTACAGGCCCGGGATCAGGCCGGCCAGGACGACCACCCACAGGACCAGCCAGGGCAGGCCGAACACCTGGCCCTGCGTGCCCGCCGCGATCAGCGTCAGCGCGAACACCACGATCAGCGCCAGCTCCAGCAGCGCGTACAACCGCTCGGAGACCGACAACATCCCGGCGCTCGGCCGCGCCTCCGGGCGGAAGCGGGTCAGCAGCAGCATCAGCGCGGCCGATCCGGCCAGGCCGGAGGCCAGGAACAGGCCGCCGAGCGCCCACGTGTCACTCCACACCGGCTGGTTCGACACCGACAGCAGCACGCCGGTGTAACCCGCGATGAACAGGCCGAACAACGATCCGAAGACGTTGAACGGGCGGCCGTCCAGCCACGTCACGAGCGGGAGGCGGAGCTTGCCGTCCCGTACGAGGGCCGCGGCGAAGGAGACCGTGGTGATCGCGCCGAACACGATCAGCGCCCACGAGCCGATCGACATCGGCGACCAGTACTTGAAGTTGCCGCCCGGGTTGCCGGGGGTGGTGTTCCACAACATGTGCCAGAAGCGCAGCGGCTGACCGAGGTCGAGGGCGAGCAGGATCGGGGCGACGAGCATCGGCGGGAACGCGATGTAGTAGCCGATCCTGGCCATCGGCTCGTCGCCGGGGGCGCCCCGCAGCCTGAGCAGGGTGGCGAGCACGTACGAGCCGCCGGACAGGCCCGCGAGGAAGAAGTAGGCCAGGATGTACCAGAGCCAGTCCGGCGGGCCGGCGAAGTGCTGCACCTCATCCATCCTGGGTCTCCACCTTCTCCTTGCGGCGGCGCAGCGCGATCAGGCCGCCGAGCACGCCCAGGACCGCGGTGACCGCGGCGGTCAGGTAGCCGCCGGCGTTGTTGCGGCTGGGCAGGACGGCGTTGCGCTCGTCCGGCAGGCCGTACTTCTCGGGCCGGTCCATGAGCAGGAAGAACGCGTTCAGTCCGCCGTACACCTTCTCGTCGTGGCCGTACAGGGCGGCCTGCGTGACGCCCTGGGCGTGCAGGGTCTCCAGGCGCTTGGCGGCCGTCTGGCGCAGCTCCTCGACCGGGCCGAACTTGATCGACTCGGTGGGGCAGGCCTTGGCGCAGGCGGGCGTCATGTCGTTCTGGAGGCGGTCGTAGCACAGGGTGCACTTCTGCGCGATGCCGGTGGTGTGACTGGCGCCGATCACGTCGTACGGGCAGGCCGCGATGCAGTCGCGGCAGCCGTTGCAGACGTCGGGCTGGATGAAGACGCTGTCGAACTCGGTGCGGATGATGGCGTTCGTCGGGCAGACCTCCATGCAGCTGGCCTGCTTGCAGTGCTTGCAGACGTCCGACATCAGCAGCCACGCCGTACCGTTGCCCTCGGTGAGGCTCTCGTCCGGCACGTCGTCGTGGAACTGCACGTGCCGCCAGTTCTCGGCGTCCAGCCTGCCGGTGTTGTCGAAGCCGTCCAGGAACGACGGCTCGTTGCCCTCCAGCTGGTTCCACTCCTTGCAGGCCACCTCGCAGGCCTTGCAGCCGATGCACACGCTGGTGTCGGTGAAGAACCCGTACGCCTGGCCCGGTGTGATGTGCGGCATCTCAGAACCCCATCAGATTGGGCGTGATCTTGGTGTAGCCCTGGTCGGCCATGTGCAGGTCGATGGGCACCGCCGCCAGCTCGTCGACCCGCGGGACCGCCCTGGGGTCGCGGCCGAGGTCGACGTCGATCAGGTAGCGGCGGCAGGTCTCGCAGGATTCCGCCCGGAGGTGCGGGAACAGGGTGCCGTCCGCTGCGGCACCGCGGCCTACCCGCGGTCCGCCGGGGGGCGCTGCGCCGCCCGCTTCGGCGTGGACGGTGCGTTTGCCGGTCTCGCCGCAGTTGGGGCAGGTGGTGGCGGAGAAGCTCCACTCGTGCGCGCACCGGGCGCACTGCAGCATGCGGCGCCCGCTCACCAGAGGGTCGCCGCCCGCGGTGCGGTAACTGAGCTGCGGCGCGCCCCCGCAGGAAGGGCAACACCCCGGCATCCGCCCGGCGCGGACGGATCCCGTCGCCTCGCCGTCGGGCGGGTCCGCGCGGGCGGGCCGGCTTCCGGGCGGGACGACGCGCATCGTGGCACGGGCGAGATAGCGTTCGACGGGCGCGAGCTCCGCACCGTCGAGCCAGGCGCCGAGCAGGCCGTCGCCCGGGGCCGAGCCCGATGGGCCGGCGCCGAGGAGGCCGCGGGCGGCCGCCGTGCGGATCGCGGTGGCCAGCGGCGGAGGCCCGTGGGCGGCCGTCGCCTCGACCACGCGCGGCAGCACGTTCGCCCGCGCCCATTCCACCGCCTCGCCGGCCGGTACGCGGTCGGCGACCGACTCCCACACCTCCACCAGGGCCAGGTACAGCCCGAGGACCTCGGCCGTGTGCGGATAGCGCTCGCGCAGTTCCCCGGCCCGTGCCCGATCTCCGGCGAACATCAGATCTTCTCGATGTTGACGAGGAACGCCTTGTACTCCGGCGTTCGGGCGCTGGCGTCCCCCACGAACGGGGTGAGGGCGTTGGCCAGCCAGTGCTGCCCGGTGTTGATGCCCACGAACCCCCAGTGGATGGGGATGCCGATCTGGTAGACCTTGTGCCCGTCGATGTCGAGCGGCCCGAGGCGTTTGGTCACCACGGCCCGCACTTCGAGCTTGCCGCGCCTGGACGACACGCGTACCCGGTCGCCGGTCTCGATGCCCTTCTCCCGGGCGAGGGCGGCCGGGACCTCGACGAACGCCTCCGGCTGCAGCTGGACCAGGTGCTCGACGTTCTGGGTGACGTAGTGCTCGTGCTCGGTCAGCCGGTACGAGGTCGCGACGTACGGATAGTCGGCCACGGTGCCGAACCGGTTGGGGCGCCCGGCCCGCTCGTCGTACCTGAAGGCCACCGGGGTCGCCGACACCTGCGGGTGCAGCGGATTGGCGATCGGCGACTCGATGGGCTCGTAGTGCTCGGGGAACGGCCCGTCCGCCACCGCGTTGCTGAACAGCCGGCCCACGCCTTCGCCGGTCATGATGAACGGCAGCGGCGCGTCGGGGCCCGGCCCCGTCGTCGGCGGGTAGTCGGGCACGTCGCCCACCCACTTGCCGTTCTCCCAGGCGATGCCGGGCCGCTCCGGGTCCCACGGCCGGCCGTTCTCGTCGGCGGAGGCGCGGTTGTAGAGGACGCGGCGGTTGGCGGGCCAGCTCCACGCCCAGTTCGGGTAGAACCCCATGCCGCTGGGGTCGTTCTTGGCCGGGTCCTGGACGCCGTCGCGCCGCTTGGCGAGGTTGCCCTCCTCCGGGTAGTGACCGGTGTAGATCCAGTCGCCGGCGGTGGTGGTGCCGTCGTCCTTGAGGTCGACGAAGGTGGCCAGGCGTCTGCCGGTCCGCAGGTCACGGCCGTTGATCTCCTGGGCGATCTCGTCCAGCTCGGGCTTGCGCGGGTTGGCGTACTGGAGTGCCATCTTCAGCACCGGGTCGGGGAACTTCCCGCCCTGGGTCTCGTACAGGTCCCTGACCCGCAGGAACAGCTCGGCCAGGATCCAGTGGTCGTGCCGGGCCTCGCCCTCGGGCGGCAGCACCTGGTCCTTCCACTGCACCCAGCGGCCGCTGTTGGTGAACGACCCGTCCTTCTCGATCCAGTGCGTGGCCGGGAGCATGAACACCTCGGTCTGGATCTTCGCCGGGTCCATGCCGGGGGCCTGCCAGAACTCGGAGCTGGTGGTGGCGAACGGGTCCATCACGCACAGCCACTTGAGGTTCGACAGCGCTTGGAGCACCTGGTTGGAGTCGGGGCCGATGCTGGTCGCGGTCATGCCGGACAGCATGAGCCCCTGCATCTTCCCTCGGAGCGCCTGGTCGAAGATCGAGATCCAGGAGGAGTTGGCGGCGGGTTTGGGCAGGTAGTCGAAGGCGAACTCGTTGTCCTTCGTGGCGGCGTCGCCGTACCAGGCCTTGAGGAGGCTGACGAGGTAGCGGCGGTAGTTCTCGCCGAAGAAGTTCACCGCCCGGGGATGCTGCTTGACGCCGGCGCTCTCGCCCAGGTACGCCTTGACGTCCTTCTGCCCGGGAGCGGGGATGCGCAGGTAGCCGGGCAGGATGTCCCAGGAGATGGCGTGGTCGGTGTTCCCCTGGATGTTGGCGTGGCCGCGCTCGGCGTTCATGCCGCCGCCGGGGCGGCCCATGTTGCCGAGCAGCAGCTGCAGGATGGCTCCCGAGCGGATGAGCTGCACGCCGGTGGTGTGGTGGGTGAGGCCGACGGCGTACACGATGGTCATGACCTTGTCCGGGCGGCCCATCTCGCCGACCTGCTGGGCGATCTGGAGGAACTGCTCGCGCGGGATGCCGGTGATGCGGGCGACCGTGCCGGGGTCGTAGCGCTGGTAGTGGGCGCGGAGCAGGTTCAGCACGGAGCGCGGGTGGTCGAGGTCGATCTTCGCGTGGCCCTCGTCGTCGGTCTCGTACGCCCACAGCTTGGTGTTGTAGACCCCCTGCTCCCGGTCGTAGCCGTTGAACATGCCGTCCTGGAAGGCGTACCCCTCCTTGACCACGAAGCCGGCGTTGGTGGCCCAGCGTACGTACTCGTCGTGGTAGAGGCGGTTCTCCAGGACGTGGTTGATGAGGCCGCCGAAGTAGGCGACGTCCGTACCGGTGCGGATCCGGACGTACGTGTCGGCGACGGCGGAGGTCCTCGTGAACCGCGGGTCCGCGTGGATGATCCGCGCGCCCCGGTCGAGCTTGGCCCGCATGAGCCAGCGGAAGCCCACCGGATGGGCCTCGGCCGGGTTGGCGCCGTTGACGAGGATCAGGTCGGCGTGCCTGATGTCACGCCAATGGTTGGTCATGGCCCCTCGGCCGAACGTGGCAGCCAAACTGACCACCGTGGGACCGTGTCAAACACGGGCCTGTTGTTCGAGGTGAACCAGGCCCAACCCCCTCATCAGCTTCGTGGCGAGATATCCCTCTTCCGAGCTGAACGCCGCCCCGCCCGCGAAGGCGATGCCCTCGCAGCGGTTGACCACGTTGCCGTCGGCGTCCTGGGTGACGAACGTGGCGTCACGCGACGCCTTGATATTCCTGGCCAGCCGGTCGAGCGCGAACTCCCAGGAGACCTGTTTCCATCCGGTAGCCCCCGGCGCGCGGTAGAGCGGGTGCGGCACCCGTCGGCGCGAGACGGCCAGCTGCAGCGACGTGGCGCCCTTCGGGCAGAGCGTGCCCTCGTTGACCGGGCTGTCCGGGTCGCCCTCGATCTGCAGGAGCTCCGTCTTGCCGTTCGCGGCTTTCCTGGTGTGGGCGATGAGCGAGCACCCGACCGCGCAGTACGGGCACAGGGAATGGGAGAGCGTGGATCCCTCGATGCGTAACCGCTGCTTGACCCTGATCGACTCGGTCAGGTCGAACCCCAGGGCTGAGCCGCCGAGCGCACCTGCTGGGCCGATGCTCAGGAACTGACGCCGGCTGACCTCCATGACCGGACTCCCCAAATTACGGTTCGTTCCTTCACCGTATGTTTCGACCGGTTTCGCGTCTAGCCCTGAGCGAGCTGAAGGTCGTGGCGGCCGCCCGGGTCGTCGGGATTGCGGAGCAGGTCGATCAGTCGCGGGTCGGCGGGCACGAGCACGCCTTGATCGCCGCGCTCGGCCGCCAGCCGCAGCGTCTCCCGCCAGGCGGGCCGCCCGAGCGGCACGGCGACCGGTGCCCACCGCCCTGCCCCGGCCTCCTCGTACGCGCCCCCGCCCGCGAGCCGCACCACCGTCCCCACACCGTCGGATCCGGCCTCGTCACCGGCACCCACCCGGCCTTCGTCACTGCCCGCGTCGACGATGAGAGCGAGCCGGCCGCGGCTCAACCGCTGCACCGTCGCGAGCGCCTGGGGGGCGGGCGTCTGGGGCACGGCCACGGCCAGCAGCGATCGGTACGTCATCGCGGCGAGCGCGGCGGTCAGGGTAAGCGGGTCGAGCGACGGCGCCGCGCCGTGTTCCACCCACAGGGCGTCGGCGCCGGCCGCCTCGAACGCCACCGCGTCGGTGAGCCACTCGCCGGGCTCGTCCGGCGGCCTGGGCAGTACGACTCCGACCTTCACCCCTCGCCCGGCGGGCTCGCTCTCCTGCGTCATGATGCCGCTCCGTGCCGGTCGTCGACGACGACGCGCAGCCGGTCGTCGATCCTGCGGGTGAGATGGATCCTGTCGAGGTGCTCCAGCAGCGGGATCACGACCCGCCGGTTGGTGCCGAGCGCGACCCGCGCGTCTGCCGCCGTGAAGGGCTGCGGCAGCTTCGCCAGGATCCGCGCCGCCTCAGTGTCGGCCCCCGGCAGCAGGACGACCCCGTCGGCGAGCCGCAGCAGCATCCCGGCCCGCGCCGCCAGCGCCACCGCCCGCTTGCCGAGCCCGAGCGCGGGCAGCCGCGCCGCCTCGGGCGCCAGGTACGGCGCCCCGGCCAGCTCGGCCCGCAGCCGCTCCACGGCGCTGACGACTTCCCCGGGCACGCCGTCACCGTCGATCCGGCCGTCGGACACACGTAGCGGCGGGCGGGTCCTCACCAGCGCCTCGACCAGCTCCCGCGCGGGCAGGCCGAGCGCGGTCCGCGCCGCGTCCACCGGGATGCCGGGCTGCTCGCCCACGACCGCCTCGAGCCGCTCGGCGAGGCTCGCCCATCGGCCCGGATCGACCACCCAGTCCCCGGCTCCGGGCACGTCCAGTCCGGCGGGATCGCATCCCATGGCGGCCAGCTCGGACCGCCGCGCCACGCCGCGCCAGCCGAGCACGGTGACGGCGTCGGGCACGCCGCGCGCCGGGTCGCGCACGCTTCCGGGGGCCGCGAACGCCGCCAGCTCGCCCCTGCGCCGTTCGCCCGCGCCACGGCGGCGCAGGGCCGGTGGACGCACGTCGAGCACCAGCACGCTCGTGATCGGCCGCCCCGAGCAGCGCAGCAACGCCCGGTCTCCGATGCGCAGAGGGAGGGGGTGGGCCAGCGTCAGCCGCGCCGTGCCGGCGCCCGCCGGGCCAGGCGGATACGTGCCCGGCGCACCCGGCCCCGGCGCGCCCGGATCCGGCGGAGGCGAGCCGATGGGGCGTACGCGTACCGCGACCGACGCCGAGCCGATGTGCAGGACGGCTTCGCGGGGCACCGGCCCGCCGTCCAGCCGCACATCCACCACGTCGGTCTCCAGCCAGGCGTCCGGGGTGAGCAGCGTCTTCCCGCGGACCACCCTGTCGCGCTCGACGCCCCGCAGGTTGACCGCAACGCGGGCGGTGGCCGTCACCTCGGCCACCGATTCGCCCGTGACCTGCAGCGCCTTCACGCGTACCCGTTCGCCGTCCAGGACGAGTGTGTCACCGGTCCGCAGAGTGCCGGCGGCGAGCGTGCCGGTGACCACCGTGCCCGCGCCCGTGATCGTGAAGGCCCGGTCGATCCACAGCCGTACCGGGGCGTCCGGGTCCGGCGGCGGCAGCGACGCGACCAGCCGGTCGAGCCCGCGCCGCAGGTCGTCGAGCCCTTCTCCCGTGCTGCCGCTCACCGTGACGACAGGCCAGGAGATCCGCTCCCGGGCCTCCTCGACGGCCAGCGCCGGATCCATGAGGTCGCACCGGGTGACCACCAGCAGGCCGCGGTCGACGCCGAGCGCCTCGACGGCCTCCCAGTGCTCCTGTGACTGGGCCTGCCAGCCCTGGTCGGCGGCCAGCACGAACATCACGGCGGGAACCGGGCCCAGCCCGGCCAGCATGTTGGTGACGAACCGCTCGTGCCCCGGCACGTCCACGAACGCCAGGCGGCGGCCCGACGGGAGCGTGGTCCAGGCGAAGCCCAGGTCGATGGTCATGCCGCGGCGGCGCTCCTCGGCCCACCGGTCGGGCTCGATGCCGGTGAGCGCGCGGACCAGCGTGGACTTGCCGTGGTCGACGTGGCCGGCCGTGGCGATCACGTACATGCCCGTATCGCCTCCACGAACTCGTCGTCCAGATCGGGTGGCACGGAACGCAGATCGAGGAGCAGCCGTCCGCCCGCCACCCGCCCGACCAGGGCGGGGTCGCCCAGGCGGAGCGGGAGCGCGTACTCGACGGGCAGGGCGATCGCCACGCTCGGCAGCTCGACGCCCGGGGCTCCTCCGCCGCCCACGACGCTCACGCTGTCCGTCACCTCGCCGGCGGCCTTCCCGAGGCGGGCGGCGATGCGGTGGGCGCGGTCCCGGAGGTCTTCGACGTCGGTGTGGAGGGCCAGGCGTACCGGCGGATCGGCGCGGAGTGTGGCTTCCAGGGCCGCCAGCGTCAGTTTGTCCACGCGCAGGGCACGGGCCAGGGGATGGCGGCGCAGGCGTTGGACCAGGTCGGCGCGGCCCAGGAGCAGGCCGGCCTGTGGCCCGCCGAGGAGCTTGTCGCCGCTTGCCGTCACCAGGGCGGCGCCTGCGTGCAGCGCCGTGCGTACGTCCGGCTCGTCCGGCAGGAGCGGGTCGCGGGCGAGCACTCCGGACCCGACGTCGACCACCACGGGCACCGGGAGCGTGCTGAGCTCGGCGACCGAAGCCTCGGCGGTGAAGCCCTCGACGCGGAAGTTGGAGGGATGGACCTTGAGCACGAACCCGGTGGCCTCACCGATCGCGGCGGCGTAGTCGCCGGCGGTGGTGCGGTTGGTGGTGCCGACCTCGCGTAATCGCGCCCCGGTGGATTCGAGCAGGTCGGGGAGGCGGAATCCGTCACCGATCTCCACCATCTCGCCGCGGCTGATGACGATCTCCCGTCCGGCCGCGAGCGCGGTCGCCGCCAGCACCAGGGCCGCCGCGTTGTTGTTGACGACGTGCACGTCCTCCGCCTCGGGCACCGCCGCGGCCAGCGCGGCCAGCGCCGCCCGCCCGCGCCGCGCCCGCTCCCCCGTCACCAGGTCGAACTCGACGTCCGTGCAGCCGGCGGCGGCCGCGATGGCGTCGATGGCGGCCTGGGAGAGCGGGGCCCGGCCCAGGTTGGTGTGGACGAGGACGCCCGTGGCGTTGATCACCCGGCGGGGGCCCGCGGCGAGGGCGGACACGGCGGCCGCCACGACCTCCTCCGGGGCGATGCGCCCCTCCCTGGCCCGCTGCTGCGCGGCGACGACGGCGGCCTTGACGGCGGCACGGCCCACGCCCCTGGCCGCCTCGACCACGCGGGGGTCGGCCAGGACGCTGTCGGTACGCGGGATGCGACGGCGGGGATCGGAGGCCAAGCGGGGCTCCGCGATCATCGGGGCGACCTCACGACATCGGTCATCGGGACCTCGCGGTCAACCGGCACGGAACATTGCACGGAACACATTGCACGGAGGCGCACGGGAATCGAACCCGCCGGCGACGCCGCGCGCCGCCCACCGGTTTTGAAGACCGGGGTGCACACCAGAACACAAGCGCCTCCAAAAGGGAGACCATACTTCACGCTATGACGGATATCAGACTTACGCAGTACGCCCGCGGCGGCGGCTGCAGCTGCAAGATCCCGCCTGGCGAGCTGGAGGCGGTCCTGGCCGCCTTCCCCTCCCTCGACGGATCGCTCGGCGGAGATTCCGGACGAGAGTTGCTGATCGGGCTCGAACACGGCGACGACGCCGCAGTCGTGCGCGTGGAGGGTGATCGTGCCATCGTCTCGACCGTCGACTTCTTCGCCCCGGTCGTCGACGACCCGTACGATTTCGGCCGGATCGCCGCCGCCAACGCCCTGTCGGACGTCTACGCCGTCGGCGGCGAGCCCCTGGTCGCGCTCAACCTGCTCGGCTGGCCCCGCGACCTCCTGCCCATGGAGCTCGCCCACGAGGTCCTGCGCGGCGGCCTGGACGTGGCCCGCCAGGCGGCATGCGCCGTCGGCGGCGGGCACAGCATCGACGACGCCGAGCCCAAGTACGGCATGGCCGTCACCGGCCTGGCCGACCCGGCCGCCCTGCTCCGCCTCGACGCCGGACGTCCCGGGCTGCCGCTGAGCCTGAGCAAGCCGCTCGGCGTGGGGGTGCTCAACTCCCGTCACAAGGCCACGGGCGAGGTCTTCGCCGAGGCGGTCGCGTCCATGACGGCGCTCAACCGGGACGCCTCCCGCGCCGCCAGGGCGTCGGGCGCGCGGTGCGCGACGGACGTGACCGGGTTCGGGCTGCTGGGGCACCTGTTCAAGCTGGCCAGGGCCAGCGGCGTCACCGCCGTCGTGGACGCCGCGGCGGTGCCGTACCTGGAGGGGGCTCGGGAGGCGGTGCGGGACGGGTACGTCAGCGGCGGCACCCGCCGCAACCTGGCCTGGGTCTCCCCGCACCTGGAGGCCGGCGGGACCGCCGAAGAGGACCTGCTCCTGCTGGCCGACGCGCAGACGTCGGGCGGCCTGCTGGTGGCCGGGGAGGTGCCGGGGGCGCCGGTGATCGGCGAGCTCGTGCCCGGCGGGGACCGGGCGCTGGTCGTCAGGTAGCCCGGCCGGGCCCGCCGGGTTACGTTGGCAGGGAACCCCACCGGCACCTGCGAAGGAAGTGGTTTCCCGTGCTCTACCTGTTCGGCTTCGAGCGGATCGGCGTGGCCGTGAGCGACATCTACTTCGTCGACCCCGACCCGATCCCGGGCCAGGAGGGCGCCGAGCGAGGCGTGCGGCTGGAGATCCGCAGGCTCGAACCCGGCGAGCTGAAGGGGTCGATCTACTCGGCGCGGCCCATCACCGTGGACCGGCCGCTGTGGCGGATCGACCTGCTGGAGTCGGTCTCCGGGGCGCCGGGGAGCTTCGACCGCACCCATCACCATCCCTCGATCGAGGGATGGGAGCCGGGGAGGCGGGTCTTCGACGAGCGGCTGTCCGCCGAGCCGCTGACGTGGCTGGGCGAGCGGCTGGCCGATCTGGAGAGTGTGCTGAAGGAGATCGGCGTCGACGGGTCCGAGGTCTCCAGCGCCGACGTGGCCGGGCTGCGCGACCGGGCGCCGGAGATCGTGGAGACGGTCGGGCGGCTGCTGGATCGCGTACGCTCGGGCGATCTCGGCACCCCGGCCGACGCCGGGTCCGCCACGAGCGTCCGCGCCAGCTGGCTCTGACCGGGCGGGCGTTGTCGTGGCGCAGTGCGTACCGTTTGAGAGGTGACGTCGCTGACGCGTACCGCACTCGTGATCGTCGCGGTGGCGGTCCTGCTGCTCGGGCTGCTGTGGCTGTTCCAGCGGCAGCTCATCTACCTGCCCGACCGCGGGTCTGTGCCGCCGGCCGGCGAGGTCGTCCCGGGCGCGCGGGACGTCTCGTTCACCACGGGCGACGGCCTGCGCCTCGACGCGTGGTACGTGCCGGGGCGCCGCGACGTGACCGTGCTGGTCATGGGCGGGAACGCGGGTAACAGACTGCACCGCGCGCCGCTGGCCAGGGCGCTGGCGGCGCACGGGCTACCGGTGCTGCTGATGGACTACCGAGGCTACGGCGGCAATCCGGGCAGCCCGACCGAGGAGGGGCTCTACCTCGACGCCCTGGCCGCCCGGGCGTACCTGGGCAACGTGCGGGTGATCTACTTCGGCGAGAGCCTGGGGGCGGCGGTGGCGACCCGGCTGGCGCTCGAGCATCGGCCGGAGGGGCTGGTGCTGCGCTCGCCGTTCACCGACCTGGCGGCGGCGGGGCAGGTCAACTACCCGTTCCTGCCGGTGCGGCTGCTGCTGCGCGACCGCTTCCCGGTCGCCGAGCGGATCGCGGCGGTGCGGGTGCCGACCGTGGTCGCGTACGGGACCCGCGACACGATCGTGCCGGCGCGGCTGAGCAGGGAGGTCGCCGAGGCGGCCGGAGGCGACGTGACGACCGTGGAGCTGGCCGGGGCGGGGCACAACGACCTGTCCATGCTCAACGGCGACGAACTGATCCGCGCGGTGGTGGCGCTGGCCGGGCGGTCGTAGGCGGAGTCCCGGGCTTCAGTCCGGGGAGCGCGTCAATGGACGTCCTTCGCCGGGGACGGCCGGTCGGCGGGCGAGGTGAGCTGGTCGGTGGTGGGGCGGAGGCGGACCGTCCCGACGTGGCCCAGGCGGTGCCCGGATGCGGGCCGCGCCTCGTCGAGGTCGTCACGGACCGGGCCCACGAGGCCGCCTTCCACGCCCGCGTCCGCGCCGAAATGGCCAGAATCCTGCCCGGCCTGCCGGCGTGATCCGCCCGTCCGGCGCGCGCCCGCCCTCGGCCACGGGCGCGCGCCGGCGGACGCTCCACCCTAGTTAGGTCAACCTTGCCTTTTCAAGACATGCTGTAACAAAATGGCGAGACCTCGCCTCTCCCCTGGAGGACACCGATGACCATCACCGCCGAACCGGCGGTCCCCGTGGCGCCCGCGCCGGACGGCGACGCCCGAGCCCCCGCCCCCGACCGCGCCGCCCTCCTCGCGCTGCTCGCTCCCATCCGGCCGCGCCTGATCGCCGCCGCCCTGCTCCAGGTCGTGTACGCGGTCTCGGCGCTCGTGCCGTTCGTGTGCGTGGCGGAGCTGGCCAGGGCGCTGCTGAGCCCCGGCGGCGCCGGCGGCGGGCGGATCTGGCCGATCGCCGCCCTGGCCGTGACCGGGCTGCTGGTCAGGTTCGTCTCGTTCGGGGTGGCCGGCGCGATCACCCACTTCGCGGACGCCGACCTGCAGTTGCACCTGCGCCGCCGGATGGCCGCGCACCTGTCCCGGGTGCCGCTGGGCTGGTTCGGCGAGCGCAACTCCGGCCAGGTCAAGCAGGCGCTTCAGGACGACGTCCGGGAGATGCACCACCTGGTCGCGCACGCGCTGCTCGACCTGCTGGCGGCCGTGGTGACGCCGGTGGCCGCGCTGGCGTACCTGCTGTACGTCGACTGGCGGCTCACGCTCGTCGTGCTCATCCCCGTGCCGCTGTTCGCGGTCGCGTTCGCGTTCATGATGCGCGGCTACGAGGAGCAGATGCGGCGCTGGAGCGAGGCGAACGCGCGGATCAGCGCGGCCGTGGTGGAGTTCGTGCAGGGCATCGCGGTGATCAAGACGTTCGGGCAGACCCGGCGCTCCTACCGGCGTTTCGCCGAGGCCGCCGACGACTTCGCCGACTTCTTCGGCGCCTGGGTGCGGCCCATGCTGAAGCTCAGCGGCGTGTCGACCGCGCTGATCTCGCCGCCGTCCATGCTGCTGGTCTCGGCGGCGGGCGGGGTGCTGTTCGTGGCGAACGGGTGGCTGGCGCCGGTGGACGTGCTGCCGTTCGTGCTGGTCGGCGTGGCGGTGACGGCGCCGTTCCTGACCCTGGACATGGGGTCGATGCGCCTGCGGCGGGCCGCCGAGGCGGCGGGGCGGGTGGCCGCGCTGCTGGACACGCCGCCGCTGCCCGAGCCGGAGACCCCCGTGCCGCCGGCCGGGCACCTGGTCGAGTTCCGCGGCGTGTCGTTCTCGTACGACGGGACGACGCCGGTGCTGCGGGACGTGGATCTCACGCTGGAGCCCGGCACCGTGACCGCGCTGGTGGGGCCGTCGGGATCGGGCAAGTCCACGCTGGCCAAGCTGCTCCCCCGCTTCTACGACCCCGGCTCGGGCCAGGTCGCGGTGGGCGGTGTGGACGTGCGCGACATCGGCTCCGCCGAGCTGTACCGGCACGTGGGCTTCGTGCTGCAGGACGTGCAGCTGCTCCGTACGTCCGTCGCGGACAACATCGCGCTCGGCCGCCCCGAGGCCACCAGGGAGGAGGTCGAGCGGATGGCCCGCGCCGCCCAGATCCACGACCGGATCACGGAGCTGCCGCGCGGCTACGACTCGGTGATCGGCGAGGACGCCCACCTGTCGGGCGGCGAGGCGCAGCGTGTGTCGATCGCCCGCGCCCTGCTGGCCGACGCGCCGATCCTCGTGCTGGACGAGGCGACAGCGTTCGCCGACCCCGAGTCGGAGTCGGCCATCCAGGACGCGCTGTCCACGCTGGTGGCCGGGCGGACGCTGCTGGTCATCGCGCACCGGCTGAGCACGATCGCCGGGGTCGACCAGATCGCGGTGCTCGACGGCGGCCGGGTGGCCGAGCGCGGCACCCATGACGAGCTGCTCGCGGCGGGCGGGCTCTACGCCCGGCTGTGGGCGGCGCACGTACGCGACGACGAGCGGGATTGGACCCGGGCATGATCGGAGAGTTGGGGGCCGTGCTCGGCCCGGAGCACGGCGCGCGGCTGCGGCGCCATGTGGTCGCGATGGTCGCCTACGGCGTGCTGCAGGGGGCGTCGTACGCGATGCTCGTGCCGGTGCTGCGGGCGCTGCTGTCCGGCGAGAACGCCGGGCCGTGGCTCGCCGCGTTCGCGGCCGTGGTCGTCGCCACCGCCGTCGTCTCCTACCTGCAGTCCCAGTACGGCTACGCGGTAGGCCTGGCCGCTCTGCGGACCCTCTACCACCGGATCGGCGACCACGTGGCCGGGCTGCCGGTGGGCTGGTTCAGCGCCGACCGCGTGGGGCGGCTCGGCCAGCTCGCGGGCAAGGGCGTCAACGACGTGATGAGCGTGCCCGCCCACCTGCTGCAGGTCGTGGTGAGCGCGGTGACGGCGCCGGCGACCGTGCTGGTGTTCATGTTCGTCTTCGACTGGCGGCTCGGGCTGGCGGCGCTGCTCACGGCGCCGTTCCTGTGGCTGGCGTACCAGTGGACGCAGCGCCTGGTGCAGCGGAACGACACGGCGATGGACGACGCCGGGGCCGAGGCGGCCGACCGGGTCGTGGAGTTCGCCAGGCAGCAGGCGTCGCTGCGGGCGTTCGGGCGTACCGCGGACGGCTACGACCTGCTCGACAGCGCGCTGGCGCGGCAGCGGTCGGCGCTGCGGCGGCTGCTGCGTACCGCTCTGCCCGGACTGGGCACGGTCGCGCTCACCGTGCAGCTCGCGTTCACCGTGATCCTGATCGCCGGCTGCGCGCTCGCGCTCGGCGGCTCGGTCGACGTGCCGGAGCTCGTCGGCGTGCTGGTGCTGGCCGTGCGGTTCACGGAGCCGCTGCTGGCCGCCGCCGACGTGGGCGGCGAGCTGCGCATGGCGCGCGGCAGCCTGCGCCGCATCCGCGAGGTGCTGCACACGCCTCCGCTGCCGGCCGGCGGGATCGCGCGGCCCGGCGAGCCGTCGATCGAGCTGGAGGGCGTGAGCTTCGCCTACGACGAGCGGCCGCTGCTGCGGGACGTGACCTTCACCGTCCCGCCCCGTACGGTGACCGCGCTGGTCGGCCCGTCCGGCTCCGGCAAGACCACGCTGACCAGGCTCATCGCCCGCTTCTGGGACACCGGCGCCGGCGTGGTGCGGGTCGCCGGCAGCGACGTGCGCAACTACCCGCCCGAGGAGCTGATGGCACAGCTGTCGATCGTGTTCCAGGACGTCTACCTGTTCGAGGGCACTCTGGAGGACAACATCAGGGTGGGCCGCCCCGACGCCACCGACGAGGAGGTACGCGAGGCCGCGCACCTCGCCCGGGTGGACGAGATCGCCGAACGGCTGCCCGGCGGCTGGCAGGCCCGCGTCGGCGAGGCGGGCGCGACGCTCTCGGGCGGCGAGCGGCAGCGGGTGTCCATCGCGCGGGCGATACTCAAGGACGCGCCGATCGTGCTGCTGGACGAGGCCACGGCCGCCCTCGACCCGGAGAACGAGTCGGCGCTGATGGACGCCCTCACCACACTCGCCCGCGACCGCACGCTGCTGGTCATCGCGCACCGCCTGACCACGATCGCCTCAGCCGACCAGATCATCATGCTGGAGGGCGGCGTGGTCGCCGAACGGGGCACCCACCAGGAGCTGCTCGCGGCGGGCGGTCGGTACGCTGCCTTCTGGAAGGAACGGGAGCGTGCCCGCGGCTGGCGCCTGACGGCCCCGGCCTGACGCCTCCGGCACGCGGACGGTTTCGGCACGGCGCTGACGGCTGGAGATGGGTTTGACGGGTGAGGACCAACCGGCGCGCCAGTGGCGCGTGCTCGGCCGCCCGCGCGGCCGTCCCCCGCGCATCACCCGGCCGGCCATCGCCGACGCCGCGCTCGCCGTCGGCTTCGACAACCTCACCCTGGCCACCGTGGCCGACCGCCTGCAGGTGGCGCACTCGGCGCTCTACCGCCACGTCGCCGACCGCGAGGATCTGGTCATCGTGGCCATCAACCGCGCCCTCAGCACCGCGACCTGGCCGGAGCCGACCGGCGAGTGGCGCTCGGACCTGGAGTCGCAGGCCGCCGCCCTGTGGGACCTGCTGGAGGCGTACCCGGGCCTGGTCAAGGAGTTCCTCAAGCTGAAGCGCTTCCCCGAGGAGGTGATGCGCCGCTTCGGCGTGGCGGTGCGCCGCCTGACGGGCTACGGCTTCGCGGTCGACGACGCCTTCCTCGCCGTGGACACGGTCTTCGACCTGGCCATCGACGTCTTCAGCCGGGGCCAGCAGATGGACACGCCGACCGGCGGCACCAACGTCCGCGGCAGCACGGCCGACGCCTGGGCCGAGGCGGTGGGCGCGGAGGTGGCGCCGGTGATGCGGCTGGCGCTGTCGGAGCCGGCCAAGGTGTGGTTCGAACGCAAACTGAAACTGGTCCTGGACGGCATCGCCGTCGGCCTCGTGCCGCCGTAAGATCCAGCGGTGAGACTCTTACGCGTCGTCACGGGTGTGGCGGTGGCGGGAGCGCTGGCCGCCACGACCTTCCTGCTCATCCAGAGCGCCGAGGGCGAGGCGCCCGCCAGGGAGCGCCTGGTGGTCGCCCCCACGGTGGTGCGCCCCAGCGTTCTGGTCGACGTCAACGGCGCGGTCCTGGAGGAGTTCTCCGGCGACTGCGCGACCAGCCGGTTCTCGTACTTGTGCTTCCGGGTGCTCGACGACCTGCTGGCCGCCGACAGGGAGCTGCTCGCCCGCGGCGGACTGACCATCAGGACGACCGTCGACCAGCGACTGCAGCAGGCCGCCCAGCACGCCATCGACGAACGCGTCCGCCACGACGACCCGCCGCTCGCCGCCCAGGCCGTGGTCGTCCCCGGCACCGGCGAGATCAGGGCCATGGCCACCAGCCGCCGGCTCATCGGCAGGGAAGGCAGGCTCGGCTTCCAGCAGGGCTCCACGGCGATGGTCTACACGCTGGCCGCCGCTCTGGAGAGCGGCATGCGTTACGAGGACGGTTTTCCCTACGCCGGCGAATACCGGGCACCCTCCTACGGCGCGTTCAAGAACTGCAAGGGCGAAGCGGTCGCAGACCCGGCGCACTCGGTCGTCAACCAGAAGCGCCACCACGGCGAATTCACGACCCTGCGATCGGGCACCTGGGCCGCCGAGAACGCGTTCTTCCTGAAGCTGACGGAAAAGGTCGGCCTGTGCGAGAGCGTGACGATGGCCAAGCGGCTCGGCCTGGCCCGCGCCGACGGGGCGCCGTTGGCGGAATACGAGACCTTCACGCTGGGCGTCAACGAGGTGGACCCGGTGACGGTCGCCACCACCTACGCCACGCTCGCCGCCCGTGGCAGGCATTGCGAGCCGATGGCGGTCACCGAGGTGCGTGACGGCTCCGGCGTCCTGCGCTCCTTCCCGCCGCGCTGCCGCGAGGCGCTGGACCCGGCGGTCGCCGACGCGGTGACGGGTGTGCTCGCCGACGCACTCGCACGCAGCCCGCTCAAAGGCCTCGGCCGGGACGCGGCAGGCATGCAGGGCACCGCCGACGGCTACATGTCCGCCTGGTACGCCGGCTACACCCCGGACCTGGCCTCCGCCGTCGCCATCGGCGCCCCGGAACCGGAGGCCGCCCGGCGCAGACTGGCCGACATCACCATCGGCGGCCGCCGCCACGCGTACGTGGAAGGCACGTCGATCCCCGGACCCATCTGGAAGGACTCCATGACGACGGCACTGAACGGCCTCCCCGAGACGACCTTCACCAGGCCCGACACGAGGCGCTTCGGCGGCTGTCGCGACAGCTGTGCGAAGTGACCCGAGCGTACGATGAGCGCGTGGACCGTACTCACTACCCTGGGTACACTCCCGCGACCGAGAGCCGCCGGCTCATCGCCCACGGACTGCCGAAGGTGCTGCCGGAGACCCTGGGTGGACGGCACCGTTTCTCACCGCTCTCCCTCTACGTCGGCGACCGGCTCGCGGCGGCGGCCTTCGCGCGGCTCGACGACGTCGGGCTGTTCTGGCTCGACGTCTGGGTGCTGTCGCAGCAGCGCGGCCACTGGCGGATCCGCGCCGGCAGCAGCACCGCGGCGAGTCCCGGCGACGACCTGCTGGCCCCCAGCCCGGCGGCCGACGTGTTCAACGGCCACGCGCGGGCGGACGAGGCGGCGCGGACCAACGTCAACGCGGGTCGCTGGCTTCCGTGGCCGGCGAAGTGGGTGGCGTACGGCATCGTGCGACTGTCGGCCGAGGTGGGCGCCGTCAGGTTCGAGAGCAGGCGGATCACGGTTCCCGAGCACGGGCTGCAGGCACTCGCCTGGTGGCCGAACCAGAAGGTGACGAGCGTCGAACTGCTCGACAAGAGGGACGAGCCGATCTCCGTCATCCCCCTGAGCTGACCTCAGCGGCGTCCGGGAACGGGATACTTCCAGCGTCGTAGTCCGCACCTCGACCGCTCCGGCGGCCGTACTCCCAAGCCCCTCCCCACGCACGACGACCCGGGCGGACCCGCCGCGAGAAGCTGTCCGGCATGAAGGAGAGCACAAGCGGCCGGACGAGCTTCGCGAGCTGGATCGGCGATCACGCCTCGGCCCTGGGCACCCTGGGCACCCTGGACTTCCGCTCCCCTGTGGACGACCTCGAACCGCTGCGTGACATCGTCGGTCCCGCGCGGGTCGTGGCGCTGGGCGAGAGCTCCCACCACCTCCGGGAGTTCTACCAGGTACGCCACCGCATCCTGCGCTTCCTGGTGGAACGGTGCGGTTTCGAGGTGTACGCCCTGGAGGCGCCGTTCACCCAGGGGCAGGTCCTGGACGGCTGGGTCCGCGGCGGTCCCGGCACCGTGGAGCAGGTCGCGGCGGACGGCATCGCCCTGTCGCTCGGGCAGTGCCGGGAGATGCACGAGGCCCTGACGTGGATGCGGGAGCTGGAGGAGGCGGTCGACGTGGTCCGGCGTTTCCATGACCCGGTGACCTTCGCCGCGCTCGGCCGCTACCAGGCCCTTGGCCCGATCGAGCGGGACGTGCTCACCAGCGCGCTGAGCCGGCTGATGGCGCATCTGCGGCGCATGGCCTCCGTCCAGCGTGCCCACGGCCACGGAGCCGATCACGACACGGCGACGTGGCACCTGCGCGGCGCCTGGTATCTCGATCAGCTCCACCGCGCCAACGCCGCCGAAGGGTTCGAGTCCGCGTCGACGTTCCGCGACGTCTACATGGCCGAGTCGGTGCTGCGGCTGCTGGAGGGCGGCCAACGTGTGGTGCTGGCGGCGCACAACTGGCACATCCAGCGGACACCCGCGATGGACAGCGAGGAGAATCTGCTCCTGCCCGCCGGAGCCCACCTCGCCGCCGCTCTGGGGAACGGCTACCGGGCCATCGGCGTGACGTCGAGCCTGGGCCGGACCGCCACGCTGGGAGAACCGACGCCGGAGCGGCCGCAGGGCGCCTGGTGCGACGCGGCGTCCTTCCAGCACACGCGCATGGCCGACTATTTCCTGGACATGCCGGTGTTCGACGCGATCGCGCACGTGTCCCGGACGACCGGCACCGACCACGTGGTGCGGTGAGGCCGTGCGCGGCTCAGGAGGCCGGGCCGAGCAGTGCCTCCAGCTCGGCGACCGCGTGCGTGCGGTGGACGTTCAGGGTGGCCACGGCCTCGTCGGCGGCGCGGCGGCGCAACGCGTCCAGCGTGGCGCGGTGCTCCTTGACGACCCGCTCCCGGTTGCCGGCGTCCCCGTAGTACATCGACCGATAGGCGTCGGTCGTGTCCCAGAGCGTCCTGATCAGCCGGGCCAGGCGCGGCATGCCCGCACCGTCGAACAGCGTCATGTGGAACAACCGGTTGGCGGTGGCCATGGCGAGCACGTCCCCCGCGGCGGCGGCCCGCTCCACCTCGTCCTGGGCCGCCTCCAGCCGGTCGAGGCCGGCGTCGGTGAGCCGGGCGACGGCGCGGCGCACGGCCTCCTCCTCGAGCAGTTCACGGATGCGGTAGACCTCGCGCAGGTCGTCGAGCGAGAGCATCGCCACGCAGTAGCCCTTGTGCGCCTTGTACGTGACCAGGCCCTCGCCCTCCAGCGTCTTGAGCGCCTCCCGCAGGGGGACCCGGCTGACCTGGAGCTCCTCGGCCAGCGCGTCCTGCCGGATCGGGGCGCCGGGGCGCAGGCGGCCGGTCGTGATGGCGCGGCGCAGCTCACCCAGCACGAACTGCTGGGCTGTCGGTGGCCTGCGTCCCGCCTCGTCCGGACTCACGGCCCCAATATCTCACGAACCCAGTCCTCGTCCTGCCCGAGGCCGGGCGGCGGCAGGCGGTAGGCGGGCGGGGTGGCGCTGAGGCGGATCGGGTTGGCGACCTGGCCCACGCCGCCGAGCTCCACCGCCGGCTCCAGGCCGAGATCCTCGGCGAGCGCGAACGCGGCGGCCAGGTCGTTGATCGGGCCGCACGGCACCCCGGCCGCGGTGAGCAGCTCGAACCACTCGTCCGCCGGGCGTTCCCGCAGGGCGGCGTTCAGCTCGGCGACGAGCTCGGCTCGCGCGGCGACGCGCCCGGCGTTGGTGGCGTAGCGGGCGTCCTTCGCGAGGTCCTGGCGGTCCAGCACCCCGCACAGGGCCTGGAACAGGCGGTCGTTGCCGGCCGCGATCACCAGCGGCCGGTCGGCGGTCTCGAACACCTCGTACGGGACGATGCTGGGATGCCGGTTGCCCATGGCGCGCGGCACCACGCCTGCGGCGGCGTAGGCGGAGGCATGGTTGGTCAGCGCCGACAGCAGCGAGGACAGCAGGGAGACCTCGACGTGCTGTCCTTCGCCGGTCCGGTCGCGGTGGCGCAGGGCGGCCAGGATGCCGAGGCCGGCGTGCAGGCCGGTGATCACGTCCACCAGCGCCACGCCCGCCTTCGTCCCCGGCCCGTCCGGCTCGCCGGTGACGCTCATCAGCCCGCCGACGGCTTGCGCGATCAGGTCGTACCCGGGCAGGGCGGCCCCGGGACCCGACCCGAAGCCGGTGATCGAGCAGTAGACCAGCCCCGGGTTCAGCTCCCGCAGCGCGTCGTACCCGAGCCCTAGCCTGTCCATCGTGCCCGGCCGGAAGTTCTCCACGAGCACGTCCGCGCGTGCCGCCAGGCCTCTCGCGGCCTCGGCGCCGGCCCGCAGGTCGAGCGCGATCGAGCGCTTGTTCCGGTTGACGCCGAGAAAGTACGTGGCCTCGCCCCCGGGCCCGTACGGCGGCCCCCACGCGCGGGTGTCGTCCCCGGCCCCGGGCCGCTCCACCTTGACCACCTCGGCCCCCAGGTCCGCCAGCAACATCGTGGCGTAGGGGCCGGCGAGCACCCGGCTGAAGTCGGCCACGAGCAGCCCCGACAGCGCGCCGGTCATGTGCCCTCCTTCGTCGGTCCCATGACCGTGACGGTGCTGTGTCTGATTGTTCGCTCGCTACTCTCGCTCACGCCGGAGCGCCCAGGTAGACGGTCACCGTCTGGGTGAAGAACTCGCGGGCGGCCCGCCCCTGCTCCTTGGGCCCGAACCCGCTCTGCTTGGTCCCGCCGAACGGCACGTACGGGAACGTCCCCGCCGACTCGGAGTTGACGTGCAGCACCCCCACCTCCAGCCGCTCGACGGCCTGCAACGCGACCCCGAGGTCCCTGGTGAAGATGGCGGCGGACAGGCCGTGGTCGCTGAGGTTCGCCAGCCCGAGCGCCTCCTCGGCGCCGTCGGCGCGCACGGCTCCGACGACCGGACCGAACAGCTCGGTGTGCCAGAAGTCCACCCCGGTCCCGGGCAGGTCGAGCACGGTCGGCGGCACGAACCACCCGTCGCGATCGCCAAGACGACCGCCGTCCGACAGGGGCTTGGCCCCTTCCTCGACGGCCCTGCGCACCCCGGCCGAGACCCGGTCGCGGGCGGCCGAGCTGACCAGCGGCCCCATCTCGACCCCGTCCTCCAGCGGGTCGCCGACGACAAGGCCCGACGCGCGGGCGGCGACCCGTTCGAGCAGGTCGTCGGCTACCTGGGAGGCCACGATGAGGCGGGAGGTGGCCGTGCACTTCTGCCCGGTGGACCGGAACGCTCCGAGCACGACCTGTTCGGCCGCGTGGTCGAGGTCGGCGTCGGCGAGCACGATGGAGGCGTTCTTGCCGCCCATCTCGGTCTGCACGGGCTTGCCGAGCTCGCCGCAGCGGGCGATGACCGCCCGGCCGACGGCGGTGGAGCCGGTGAAGGAGATCGCGTTGACGCCGGGGTGGCCGACGATGGCCGTGCCGGCGTCGGCCTCGCCGTACACGAGGTTGAGCACCCCGTCCGGCAGGCCGGCCTCGGTCAGCGCCCGCGCCAGCCGGCAGGCCAGCAGCGGCACCAGCGACGACGGCTTCCACACGACGGTGTTGCCGTAGCTCAGCGCGGGCCCGATCTTCCAGGCGGGGATGGCGATCGGGAAGTTGAACGGCGTGATCATGCCGATGACGCCGATGGGCTTGCGGACGACGAGGACGTTCTCGCCGGGCCGGGGCGAGGCGTAGATCTCGCCGCTCTCCCGGTCGGCCTCGCCCGCGTAGTACCGCAGGATGCGGGCCGCGCCGCGGACCTCGGCGACCGCCTCGGGCAGTGTCTTCCCCTCCTCGCGGGCCAGCTCGGCGCCCCACTCGCCGGCGTTGCCGTCCACGAGGTCCGCCGCGCCGAGCAGCACGGCCGCGCGGGCGTGGTGCGGGGTGGCGGCCCAGCCGGGCGCGGCCTCGCGGGCCGCGGCGACGGCCCGCTCGACCTCGCGTGCCGAGGCGAACCGGCCGCGTGCCACCACTTCGGCCGGGCGGGCGGGGTTGGTGTCGGCGAACTCCTCGCCCTCACCCTCGCTCCAGCGGCCCCCGATGAGATTCAGAACGTCCATGGTCAACGCACCTTAACTGTGTCATATTGGATTTTCAATATTGGATCCAAAATACGGAGGATCGACGCGATGATCGCCCCGACCGCTCTGTTCGCCCTGGACACGCTGCTGACCGGCGAGGAACGCGAGATCAGGACCACGGTCAGGAAGGTGTGCGACCGCGAGATCCGGCCGCACGTCGCCGGCTGGTTCGAGAGCGGCGAGCTGCCGGCCCGCGAGCTGGCCCGCGCCCTCGGCGGGATCGGCGTGCTCGGCATGCACCTCGACGGGTACGGCTGCGCCGGCCTCGGCGCGGTCGCGTACGGGCTGGCCTGCCTGGAGCTGGAGGCCGCCGACTCCGGCCTGCGCAGCCTGGTGTCGGTGCAGGGCTCCCTCGCCATGTACGCGATCTGGAAGTACGGCAGCGAGGAGCAGAAGCGGGAGTGGCTGCCCGCGATGGCGGCCGGCGAGCGCATCGGCTGCTTCGGCCTGACCGAGCCGGACTTCGGCTCCGACCCGGCGGGCATGCGGACCACGGCCAAGCGCGAGGGCGGCGACTGGGTGCTCAGCGGCACCAAGATGTGGATCACCAACGGCTCGGTGGCGGACGTGGCCGTGGTCTGGGCGCGTACGGACGAGGGGATCAGAGGCTTCCTCGTCCCGGCCGGCACGCCCGGCTTCACCGTCAACGACATCAAGCACAAGATCTCGCTCCGCGCGAGCGTGACGAGCGAGCTCGTGCTGGACGGGGTGCGACTGCCCGACGCGGCCGTGCTGCCGGGCGCCCGGGGGCTGTCGGGGCCGCTGGGCTGCCTGAACGAGGCCAGGTTCGGGATCGTGTTCGGGGCGATGGGCGCGGCGCTGGACTGCCTGGAGACGGCCATCGCGTACGCGGGCGACCGCGAGGTGTTCGCCAGGCCGCTGTCGTCGTTCCAGCTCACCCAGGAGAAGCTCGCCGACATGGCGCTGGAGCTGGGCAAGGGCCTGCTGCTCGCGGTGCACCTGGGCCGGCTGAAGGAGGCCGGCACGCTCACCTCCGAGCAGGTGAGCGCCGGCAAGCTGAACAACGTGCGCGAGGCCCTGGAGATCGCCAGGAAGTGCCGCACGCTGCTCGGCGCGAGCGGCGTCACCCTCGAATACCCGGTGATCAGGCACGCCGTGAACCTGGAGTCCGTGCTGACCTACGAGGGCACCTCGGAGATCCACACGCTGGTCCTGGGCAAGGCGCTGACCGGGATCGCCGCGTTCCACTGACGTATCAGAAGATCTGCCAGGTCGCCTCGGTGACCTGGCAGGGCCCGCCCTGGTGCGCCAGCAGCCGCCCGGCGGGCGGGTCCAGCGCGATCGTCGCGACCGTCTCCCACCGCTGGTTGATCGGCTGCGTCAGATCCGGGTGGGCGCAGACGGGCGCCGCGTCGGGGCCGTGGCCGAGCATGGCCCGCGCCCGCGCGGTGTGGTCGCCGAGGCTCAGCTCCTCGACATGGTCGCGCAGGTGCCGGAGGCGGTCGTACGTGCTGGGCCGGTCGGTGGCGTGCCGCTCCCCCTCCGCCAGCGCGGGGTCGAGGAAGTGGTTGCAGTGCTGCAGCACGCCGCCCGGCTCCGGGGGGATGATCGCGACCCCGGCCGGGGAGATCTCGATCGAGCCCGCGTCGTCCGAGGTCACCGCCGTGATGACGGTGGAGGCGGAGACCTCGGCGGAGCGCGCGACGGCGGCGGCCTCCTCGACGGTGGCGGCCTCGTCCAGGATCCTGCGGGCGATCAGGTGCACGGGCACGCCGATGTCGCCGGAGTCGGACTCGTGGCGCAGGATGTTGAAGTGGATGCCGAGCCCGGCCGTGTTGACCCCGATCTTGGCCAGCGCCCCGGCCTCGGTGAAGGTCCGCACCACGTGCCCCGGGCGGGGCTCCAGCTCCCACAGCATGGGGGCGTCGCGCAGGTGGTCGTGCCAGTCCCAGGTCTGCACCGTACGCGGCCCGGGCAGCACGACGGAGGTGGAGCACTCCCCCTCGCCGGTCGCGTTGATGGCGGCCAGGATCTCGGTGCGGGCGTTGACCACGGCCACCTGCCACGGCTCCAGCCCGGCGCCGGCGGCGATCCCGGCGATCTCCTCCGCCAGGTGCGGCGCCCAGGCCGCGGTGCGGTCGAGCGCGCGTTCGCCCCACGCGCGCACCTGCGCCGCGGTGGCCCCGGCGACGGCGAACAGGTCGGTGTAGCCGGCGAAATTGGCGATGATCGCCGCGCGCCGATGGGTGCCGAGCTCCTTCCCTCGGGCGCGGGGGTCGAGTTCCGTGGACGTGAACGTGGGGAAGGTCATGAACCATCCATCAGGTCGGCGAGCCGGGGGTTCTCGGCGGCGAACGCGTCACGGACGCGCGCGTGGCGCTCGACGTCGATGTCCTGGCTCAGCTTGAACATGCTCTGTTCGGTACGCACGTGCACACGAAAGGCCATTACCCGGGGCAGCAGCGCGGCGAACCTGTCCCTGGAGGCCGGCGTCGGCTCCCAGGACGGCGCCCGGAGCGACACCACGAGCACGTCCGGCCCGGACTCCCAGGAGCGCCACTGCGGGTTGGCGCGTGCCATGTGCCCGAGCAGCGTGCCGCCGTCCTGGATGACCGGGACGTGGGTCGCCACCGGCACCCCGTCGACCGCGCTGACGACCAGCGCGAACGGGTTCTGCCTGATCAGCTCGGCGACCTGCTTCGGGTCCTTGGCGGCGTAGCGGGGGAAGACGTGCATGAAGGTCACTCCACCGCGCTCAGGATCGCGTCCCACGCGACCTCGGACGCCAGCGTCCCGAGGCCCGTCGGCTTGACGCCGACGAGGTCCACCTCGTCCGTGGTCATCGCGAACAGCACGTCGCCGTCGGTGAGGGTGTGGAACGGCTGGATGCCGCGGTGCATGGAGCTGTGCACCTGGCGGCCGACCTGGAGCAGCTCGACGTCGCTCAGTTTCACGTTCGTGACCATCACGGTCAGCGTGGTGTTGCCCATCACGGCCGGGGCCGGGGCCGGGTCGCCGATGGCCGCGGCATAGTCGGCGCTCGGGTGGCGGCGCGCCCCCTCCTCGGCGTGGTAGTTGCCGCGGACGATCCGCCCGTCCCGGTCCACCACCGCGCCCACGGCGTTGACCACGGTCGCCACCAGCACCTTCGCCTCGCCGAACGTGCCGAACGCCGCGCCCTGCCCGGCGAACTCGGCCCGGCCGAACTCGACCTTGCCCGCGGTCGCCGTCCGCCCCGCGCCGCACCGGCCCACCGGGAACTCGCCTTCGACGGCGCCCCGCAGCGCGGCCCGGCCCAGCTCGCCGTCGGGATAGACGGCGGTGTCCCGGCATGAGAAGTCGTAGATCACCGCGCCGGACACCAGTTGCAATTCATCCCATTTTGTCTGATTGTTCCGGCGGGCCAGCAGCTCGTCGCTCACGCCCGCGGCGGCCGCCAGCCCGTACACCGAGCCGCCGGCCAGGCAGATCGCGTGGTTGAATTCGTAGCCGCCGCTCATGCCGACCGCGCCGCCCCGCGCGTCCACCGCCGTCCTGGCGCCCGCCGGGAGGTGGATCACCGTGCAGCCGGTGGGGCCCTCGGCGTACTCGGCGGTGCCCACGCGGACGCCGGGCAGGTCGAACGCCACCGACCCGCGCCCGGGGCTGGGCTGCGGGGTCAGCGGCAGGTCCGCGTTGCGCGGGACCCCGGGCGCGAAAGCGGACGGCGTGGCGAGCCGGGGCTCGTTGGCCACAGCGTCGTTCATAGGGCCTCCAGAAGCTGCTTCGAGTACTCGTGGGCGGGTGCGGTGGAGAAGGTGGCGGTGTCGGCGGTCTCGACGATCTCGCCGGAGCGCATGACCGCGATCCTGTCGGCGACGTAGCGGACCGCGCCGAGGTCGTGGGAGATGAACAGGGCGCTGAAGCCGTACCCGGCCTGCAGGTCCTTGATCAGGTTGAGGATCTGCACCTGGACGGACACGTCCAGCGCGCTGACGGCCTCGTCGAAGACGATGAAGCCGGGCCGGGTGACCAGCGCGCGGGCGATGGACACGCGCTGCCGCTGACCGCCGGACAGCTCGTGCGGGTAGCGGGCGGCGAACGACGCCTCCAGTCCGACGTGCTCCAGCATCTCGGTGACCGCGTCGCCGGCCGGGCGGCCGAGCACCGTCAGCGGCTCGGCGACGCTCTGGCCGACCCGCATCCTGGGGTTGAGCGACCAGTGCGGATGCTGGAGCACGGCCTGCATGCGACCGGCCAGCTCGCGCCGCCGCTTCGGGAACGGGCGGCCGCCGAACCTGACCGTCCCGGACGTGGGCCGTTGCAGGCCGAGCGCGACCCGGCTGGTGGTCGTCTTGCCGGAGCCGGACTCGCCGACCAGCCCGAGGGTCTCGCCCTCGGCGACGGACAGCGAGACGTGCTTCATGGCGTCCAGGTGGATGCGCCGCAGCGGCGGTCCGGCGGCGAAGGTGACGGTGACGTCGTCGAGTTCGAGGATCACGCGCTCACCTCCGTGACCGCGTGGTCCTCCCGCTCGCGGCGCGAGATCAGGCGGTCCCCCAGCTCTGTGGCCCGGTGGCAGAGGACGTCCTGCTCACGGACCCGGACCGGCTCCGGTCGCTCGTGCTCGCAACGCTCCTCCGCGAACGCGCAGCGCGGCGCGAAGGCGCAGCCCGGCGACGGGCCCTTGAGCACGGGCGGGCGGCCGGGCACCGGCTCCAAGCGCACGCCGAGGGGCGCCGCCGCGGGCGCCGAGCCGGCCCAGGGCCGCCGTGTAGGGGTGGGCGGGACGGCCGAGCACGTCGCGGGCGGGGCCGCGCTCGACGACGCGGCCGCCGTACATGACCGCCACCTGGTCGCAGCGGCGGGCGACGGCGGGCAGATCGTGGCTGAGCCACAGGATGCTCGTCCCCGCCTCGGCGGCGAGGGAGAAGACCACGTTCAGCACCTCCTCGCGCACCTGGCTGTCCAGGGCGGCGGTCGGCTCGTCGGCGACGAGCAGCTCGGGCGAGGTGGCCATGGCCATCGCGATGGCCACCCGCTGCGCCATGCCGCCGGACAGCTGGTGCGGGTACGCACGCGCCACCCGGGCCTCGTCCAGCTTGACCCGTCCCAGGTGGAAGCCCACGTCGCCGCCGCGCCCGAGCACCAGCCGGAGCTGGTCGCCGGCGCGCATGGTCGGGTCGAGGGAGGCGATCGGGTCCTGGAAGACGAACCCGAGGTGCTTCTTCCTGAGCCGGCGCAGCGCGCCGGGCGGCAGGTCGAACACCGGCTCCCCGGCCACCAGCACCTCCCCTTCGGTGCGCTGTGCGGTCCGGGGCAGCAGCCGGCCGGCGGCAGCGCCGAGCGTGGACTTGCCGGACCCGCTCTCGCCGACCAGGCCGAGCGTCTCCCCCCGCGCCAGGTCGAGGTCGGCGCCGTCGAGCGCCCGCGTCTCGGCATAGTCGATCACCAGGTTGCGTACGGCGAGCAGGCTCATGTGAGTGACCTCGTCTCCTGGGGTTCGAGCCGGTCGCGCAGCCCGTCGCCCACCACGTTGATCGCCAGGATCGCCGCCACGAGCACGACCCCGGGGCCGAGGATCAGCCAGGGCGCGGCGATCATGTACGTGCCGCCCTGCTGGATGAGCACGCCGAGCGACGCCTGCGGCGGCTGAACGCCGAAGCCGAGGAAGCTCAGCCCGCCCTCGACCGCGATGCCGACACTCAACGCGTACGTGCCCTGCACCGCGATCGTGCCGGCCACGTTCGGCAGCACGTGGCGGCCGAGCACGCGCGGCAGCCGGGCGCCGCTGATGACGGCGGAGGTGACGTAGTCGCGCTGGGACACGGCCACGGCGGCGGCCCGCACCAGCCGGGTCATCAGCGGGATCGTCACCAGCACGATGCTGGCCAGCGCCGCGAGCTGCCCCGGGCCGAGCACGGCGGCGACCAGGATCGCGAGCACGATGGCGGGGAAGGAGTAGAGCACTTCCACCAGGCGCATCACCAGCTCGTTCAGGTAGCCGCCACGATATCCGGCGACGATGCCGAACGCCGCGCTCAGCACCGCCGTGACCAGCACGGCGATCGACGACAGCAGCAGCGTGGTGCCGACGCCCTCCATGACGCGCGGCAGCACCGAGCGGCCCAGGTTGTCGGTGCCCAGCCACCAGCCGGGTCCGGGCGGCTGCAGGCGGGGGCCGACGATCGCGTCAGGGTCTCCCCCTGCGCCGATCAGCGAGCCGAGCGCGAACACCACCAGGACCAGCAGGCAGGCCAGCCCGCCGATGGACAGCCGATCCAGCTTCCTCACGAGCGCCTCCCCGCGAGCACGCCGAGCCTCGGGTCGAGGACGCCGACGAGCAGGTCGATCAGCACGTTCATCACGATGAACACCGCGGCCGCCAGCAGTACCCCGGCCTGCACGACCGCGTAGTCGCGGCGGCCGACGGCCTGCACGATGTACGACCCGACGCCGGGCAGATTGAACACGTGCTCCACGATCAGCGCCCCGCCCAGCAGGTACGCGGTGATCGTGCCGAGCAGCGTGACCACGGGCGTGGCGGCGTTGCGCAGGATGTGGTGCCTGACGATGAACCACGGCGACTCGCCGCGCCCGACGGCCGCCGTGACGTACGGCTCCACCAGCACACCCATGACGGCGTCGCGCGTGGTCCTGGCGGTCACCGAGATCGCGAACACCGACAGCACCGCCGCGGGAAGGATCATGGTCGCCAGGTTCCCGGCCGGGTCCCGGGTGAACGGCACCCACGCGCCGACCTGCAGGCCGAGCGCGTACCGGGAGAAGACGAACACCACCAGGCTGCCCAGCACGAACTCCGGCACGCTGACGCCGAGCCCGCTGAGCAGCCGCCCGGCCGCGCCGCCGCCACCGGGACGGGCCCGGACCGCGGTGAGGACGCCCAGCGGCACGCCGAGCAGCGCGCTCGCGACCACGGCGAGCACGGTGAGCTCGGCCGTGACCGGCAGGCGGGCCAGGAGCTCCCCCGCGACCGGCTCGCGGCTGATCATGGAGACGCCGAGGTCGCCGCCCGCGACGGCGGCCAGCCAGTGCCCGTACTGCATGAACACCGGCTGGTCCAGCCCGTAGCGGGCGGCCAGCTCCGACTTCTGCTCGGCCGTCGCGAACGGGCCCAGCACCGTCTCCGCGAAGCCGCCCGGCATCATCCTGACCGCGGCGAAGATGAGCACCGAGACGCCCAGGAGCGTGGCGGCCGAGCTGAGCGCCCGGCCGGACCACCACATCACCAGACGCATGGCTACTGGGACTTCTTCACGCGGGCGTCGGCGACCAGGCGCAGGACGTTGCCGTAGCCCTCGGTGGCGTACAGGCCCGGGCTCAGCGCGTCGGCCCGGTACGCGACCGTGGCGGGGCGGGTGACCAGCGGGATCATCTGCGCGTCCGCGTCGGCCTTGGCGCAGACCGCCGCCAGCGCCTTGTCCCGCTGCTGGGGCTCCTTGTTGGCGGTGTCGATGAGGGCGTTCAGCTCCTTGTCCGGCTTCATGAAGCCGGCGTTGAAGCCGGCCGTCTCAGGGTTCCACCACTTGGTGACCATGCCGGGGTCGGCATACCCGGCGAACCAGGACAGGGCCGCGTCGAACTCGGCCGGCGCCTTGCCGTACACCTTGCCCGACCAGCTCGCCTCGTCCATCTGCTCGATCTTGACGGTGATGCCGGCCTGCTGGAGGTTCTGCTGGATCACCTGGGCGACGGCCGGGGCCGGCTCGGTGGCGAAGATGCTGAGCGTGAACGACAGGTTCTGCGCCCCGGCCTCCGCCAGCAGCTTCTTCGCCTCGTCGACGCTCTTGGACGCCGACGGCAGCGCGGCGGGGTCGCAGGCGCCGGGCAGCCCGGCCGGAGTGATCGCGGTCGGCTTGCCCTTGCCGCCCAGCGCCACGTCGGCGATCTGCTGGGCGTCGAGCGCGATGTTGATCGCCTGGCGCACCTTCGGGTCGGCGAACTTCGAGTTCGGCGCCTGGGTGTTGAGCATCAGGTAGTAGAAGTCGGTCGTGGCCTGGGTGACGACCTTGACGTCCTTGGCGCCGGCCAGCATGGTGGCGGAGTCGACGTTGCCGAGCGTGGCCAGGGCGGCGCCGCCGTTCTGCAGGGCCGCGATGCGGGCGGCCTCGTCGGGGGCGATCGTGATGTTGATCGTGTCGGCCGCCGGCTTGCCCTTCGCCCAGTACTTGTCGTTGCGCTTGAACGCCCACGACACGTCCTGGCGGTGGTTGTCCACCACGTACGGGCCGGTACCGAGCAGCGTGGTGGCCGGGTCGACCGACTTGTCGTCGATCTCCTTCATGGGCAGGATCGCCGCCGGCACGTTGGCGAGCGCGGCGAGGAAGGGCGTGTACGGCTCCGACAGGGTGACCTTGACGATGTTGTCGCCGTCCTTGGTGACCGATTTGACCGGGCCGAGCTGGCCGCGCCACACCGACTTGGACGCCAGCAGCCGCTTCAGGCTGCCCGCCACGTCGTCGGCCGTCATCGCCCTGCCGTTGGAGAAGGTGACCCCGTCGCGCAGGTGGAAGACGTACTCGGTGGGGGTCGGGGTCTCCCACTTCTCGGCCAGCAGCGGCTGGACGCTGAAGTCGGGGCCGACCGTGACCAGCGTCTCGTACGCCAGCGAGAGCAGCTGCCAGGTGGTGGCGACGTCGGCGAGCTGCGGGTCGTACCCGGTGGCCGCCCCGCTGTCGATGTGCACCGCCAGGTTCAGCGTGCCGCCGGCGGGGAGCTTGTCGTCGGCGACGGCGAGGTAGCCCGGGGCTGCGGTCTCCTGGGGAGCTGGGGTCGTTCCGGTGGTGGCGGCACAGGCCGTGGCGAGCACGGCGGCCGTGACACCGCAGGCCAGGCGTATGGGACGCATGGGCCTCTTCTCCTCTAGTGGCAGGAACGTTCGGCGGCGCTCGGCGGGACGTCGAGCGTGGGGTTGCGGTCGAAGAACCCGACCGGCTTGAGTACGAACCCGCAGGTGTCGACCGGCATGATCGGCCAGTCCTCCGTGCGGGGGAAATGCGTCAGGCCGAACGTGTGCCACAGCACGATGTCCTGCCCGTCGATGTCACGGTCCGCCCTGGTGTAGGTGGGCAGTCCCGCGCCGCCGGGATGCTGGTTGACCAGGTCCCCGGCGGGAAAGCGCTCCGCTGGGTGGTAGCGGGTGACCCACAGGTGCTTGGTGGCGAACTCCGCCCTCCTGTGGATGGAGGATCCCTCGGCGGCCAGCAGGGTGGGCTTGCCCTCGGGGTGCAGGGCGTACCCGACCGGACGGCCGAGGCGGTTGCGTACGCCGGGGTTGACGACGTGCCAGGTGCGCTCGGCCTTGAGGTCGGCGTCGCGGCGGGCCTCGCGTTCGGTGCGCAGCCGGGTCGCGGCGCGGCCGAACGCGTTGCCCCATTCGGAGGCGAGGGGCGCCACCTCCACCTCGTCCACGGCGTTCGCCACGCCGTCCACCGTCATGTCCAGCCGGGCGCTGAACAGGTGCTGGTGGTACGGCGCGGCCAGCCCCGGCGCCACCTCCGAGCTGTAGGGCGCGGCCCGCTCGTCATAGGCGCCGGTGAAGACGATGCCGGTGGCCTTCACCTCGAGCTCGATGGTGCCGTCGAGGTACAGGTACCAGTAGAAGCCGTAGTCGTAGTTGCCGACGGTGACGAAGAACGAGATCACCAGGCGGCGCTGCCTGCGCGTCTCCCGCGATCCGTTGGCCGGGTCGGTGTGCTTCCACAACACGCCGTAGTCCTCTTCGTGCATGCAGATGGCGTTGGTGATCACCTTGGGCGCGCCGGAGCCGTCCGTGACGACGGCGTCGAAGTAGGTGATCTCGCCGAGGCAGTCGCAGCCGAGCTCGAGGGAGTTGGCGAGCTTGCCGAGCTGGTACTCGCCGGTGTCGAAGTAGTTCTGCCAGAACCGGATCGGGCTCGGGTCGCCGTACAGGCACCACCATCTCGGCCACCGACGCCCGGTAGACGATCGGTCTGGTCCGGCCGTCGTCCTCGAAGCCGATCTGGTGCAGGGTGAGGCCCTCGCGCATGTCGTAGCCGAGGCGCAGACTCCACTTCTCCCAGGTGACGAGCGGGCCGTCCACCGTGAAGCTGGGGCCCTCCGGCTGCGTGATGTGGATGGGCTTCTGCGTGGTGCGGTGCGGGCCGTGGTGGTAGTCGCCGGGCTCGGCGGGGATCGGCTGGGGGCCGGTGTCGACGATCTCCAGGACCTCGCCCTTGACCAGGTCGACGTACGCGACCAGGCCGTCCACCGGATGCGCCCACGGCAGGCTGCCGGGGGTGGGCATCAGGTGCGCCAGCACCCTGGCAATCCTGCGGCCCTCCTCCTTCGGCAGGCCGAAGTGCCCGGCGCTGAGCGCGGCCAGGTAGACCCTCGCGGGGTCTTCTATCCCCCGCTTCCTCAGCGCCGCCGACCAGCCGGCATCTGCGCGCAGCACCTTCCTGACCAGGGCGTGCTCCTCGTCCAGCATGGGCACCTGGCCGTCGGTGAGCGGGTCGATCGGGGTGCGCGACTCCACCCGGCCGCCGCCGATCGACACGATCACGTCCTCGGCCGCCTCAGTGGCCAGATCCAGCAGGTACGCGCGGGCGCGGCGGGCGACGGGGGCTCCCGGTTCGTACGCCAGCACCTCGTCCTTCGGCGGCTCCTCCAGGCCGAGGTAGGCCACCCGCACCGTCTCGGTCAGCAGCCCGTCGGCCATCAGGATCCGCCTGACCTCGTCGATCTCGCGCGCGGCGAGCGGGTCGAGGGGGTGGGGGTCCTCGCCGGTGGTCAGGTGCAACGTCTCCGCCCCTTTCTGGTGCCGGAACGTTCCGGCAATTTCGGGCTAACATAATTGCGGGGACGGGACAAGACAAGACCTGGACGCCAGGCGAAACACATCGGTTACCGGGAGGGCCGCCGCCGAGGCCGGAAAGGAGCAGGCGGATGGGCCGCTACCATCGGCTCGTGCAAGCAGACGAGCCGGTCACGATCCTCACCGTCGCCAGGGAGGCGGGGGTGTCCAAGACCACGGCCTCCGACGCGTTGCGCGGCTCCGGACGGGTGTCCGAGACGACGCGCGCCGCGGTGGCCCAGGTCGCCGAGCGGCTCGGCTACGTGCCCAACGGCTCGGCCCGGCACCTGCGCAAGGCCAGCACCGGCACCATCGGGCTGCACGTTCCCGAGGTGCTGACCCGGTCGTCCTACTACATGTCGTTCGTGTTCGGCGTGGTCGAGCAGGCGGCGCGGCACGACTACGACGTCACGCTGATCACCTCGGGCCAGCGCCGCCCACGGCCGCCGCGCGTGGACGGGCTCGTGCTCGGCGACCCGCTCGGGGGCGATCCGGTGGTGGAGAGCCTGATGGCGACGGGCCTGCCGACGGTCTCGTGCGAACGCTTCCCCGGCGACCGGCAGGCGGACGGGGTGGTGTGGTCGCAGCACGCGCCGATGCTGGCCCGGCTCCTCGACCACCTGCGCGCGGCGGGGGCGTCGCGGCCGGCGCTGATCGTGGCGGGCGACGAGAGCGACTGGGCGGCCAGCGTGCACCGGGGCTACCTGGACTGGTGCGCTGCGAACGGGGTGACGCCGCTGGTGCGGCGGGTGTCGTTCGACGCGACGGGCGACGAGGTCCGCGCCGCCGCCCGCGCCCTCCTGGAGACGGCCCCGCCTGGAGACGCGGGGGACGGCGGGGGGCTGGACGCGCTGGTGTGCGCACCCGCCGGGGCGGCGACCGAGGTGGCGCCGTTGTTGCGGGAGGCCGGGGTGGACGTGTTGCTCGCCTCATGCGTCGACAGCGCGGCCACCCGCCAGGCCGACCCGCCGATCACGGCGATCGACCTGCGCCCGAAGGAGGCCGGGGCCGGCTGCGCGGAGCTGCTGTTCGAGCTGCTCTCGGGCACGGCGCCGGTGGGGACGGAGCGGGTGCACCCGATCGAGCTCGCCGTCCGCGCCTCGACCCGCCCGCGCTCTTGGAAACACCGCCCGGGGAGTGCGGTCGCGACGGCACCCTCGCCGGCCGGCGAGCCGGGCAGCGCCCGCAGCGGTTCATAGCGGCGCTAGGAGTGATATCGACGATAGCCATATCCTCGACAGAATGTCTAGCGTTGCTATGATGCCGTCATGTCCGCCATCAAAGAGCGCCGTGAACGTGAACGCGCCCACCGTCATCAGCTGATCATCACAGCCGCGCGCGAACTCGCGGAGGCCGAAGGCTGGGAGGCGGTGACGACGCGACGGCTGGCCGAACGCGTCGAGTACAGCCAGCCGGTGCTGTACAGCCACTTCGACGGCAAGGAAGCCATCGTGAGCGCCGTCGCCATCGACGGCTTCAGCGAACTCGCCGCCCACCTGCGCCGCGCGCGGCAGGCCGCCGCCGAGCCGGGGCAGGCCCTGCGCGCCGTCTGCCGCGCCTACCTGGATTTCGCGACCGAGCGGCCTGCCCTGTACCAAGCCATGTTCGTCCTGCCCACCGACCTGAAGTTCGCGAGCGCCGAGACACCACCCCCGCTACGGGCCGCTTTCGGCGAGTTCGTCAGCTGCTTCCGCCTGGACAACGAGCGACGCGAACTGTTCGCCGAAGTCACCTGGAGCACATTGCACGGCATGGCTGTCCTGTCCGACAGCGGCCGCATCCCCCCGGACGGCCAGGAGGAACGGCTCGATTTCCTCGTCACTCAGATCGCCGGCTCCCCAGCGGGCTAACCAGGTGGCAAAAGGCTTCGATGCGCGCCGGCCATCAGCTCGCGACCACGCGCAGTGCGCCGGGGTGGCCCCATCGCTCGACACCGGTGCGGCGGGGCAGCGTGGAGCGGACCTTCGTGCGATCCGTGAACAGCACTCCGGCAGTGAGGGCGAGTTCGTCGGCGAACTCGGCGATGAGCGGGTCCGGCCTCTCTGACGGCCCCGGCCGGGCCGCTCCTCGCCGAGAAGTCGTGGATGAACGCCGGGGCGGTCCTCGCGCGCAGCTCGAAGGGCAGACGGGAAACACAACGGCCCCGGGCAATGACGGGCTTGATGCCGGTACGCCAGACCCGGCGGCGGTTTTATGCGTGCGATCGAGCTCGCCGTCCGCGCCTCGACGCGGCCTCGCTTCCCATAACGCCCGGCCGCCGGATATGCGGCGGCCGGGCATCATCTTCATGTTCCAGCCGGGGTCCTACGGCTAGGAACGCTCCCGCGCGTGACGGTATCTGACGGATTTAATCCGTACAAATGATGATCCATGTCAACGCGTTTCCGTACCCTCACAGAGCTCCCCGACGTGCCGGGTGAGCAGCGGAAATGGCGATCCACAGGCAGACGTCGAGTGCATGAAAGTTTCGGCGGATCGGGGACTGAAAAGCCGGAGCCGTCATCCGATGCGGCTCATCCTGGCGAATAGGCCAAAAGACATAGAAGCCGATGAAGTACCGACACAGGATGAATTTCATCGTGCTCTCAAAAGGAGGGAGAGATCATGACAACCCCGGCTGTCGTTGAGCGCTCCCACTCCAGCGGCCCGGGTGACGTCGTGGAGCTCATTCTGGGCAAAGGGCTCGTGAGCGAAGAACACCGCCGGGCGCACGAGGGCACGCCCGGCGGAGACATCGGCGACGCACTCAGCTGAAGTTGACGTCGCTGCAGATGTAGTACGTCTGGTCCATGTGCGAGGCCTTCCAGATCGTGTAGATCACGTGGCGGCCGGTACGCGATCCCTTGTTCAGGCCGGTGATCATGTAGTTCTCGGCGGGCGCGTACCTGGGGGTCTCGCGGACCAGCTCCAGGTGGTTCCATCCCAGGGGCGTGGTCGTGGCGTTGTAGCCCTGACGGGTGATGTAGACCCTGATGTAGTCGGCGCCGTGCCTGGCCTGGTCGTGCAGGCGGATGTCGAACGTGCTGCCGAGGTTCGTCATCGTCCACGGGCCGGCCGTGTCCATGGACCGGTAGCGGGCGGCTTCGGCGTGGCCGCCGCTGCACAGCTGCCCGTTGGGGATGGCCGCCTGGTGGTTGCCGCCGACCTCGTTGCGGTAGAGCCCGTTCCAGTTCCACATGGCGTTCGGGTTGTCCTGCCACGCCTGCCAGCACATCGGGTCGCGCTGCTGCATGGTCGGGTTCTGGAAGTCACTTCCCCAGCGCAGCCAGCAGCCGTAGTTGCGGGAGGCCGGGTCGACGACCGACCCGTGCGCCGAGGCGGTCTCGGCGAGCGGAACGGTGAAGATCATCGCCGTGGTCATCAGCAGGGCCAGGGCGCGCAGCGCCCAGCGTTTGGGTGCGACTTGGGGCATCGTGCGGTCTCCGTGTTCCGGTCGGGGGTTCCGGGGAATGGGAGCGCTCCCAGTGCGCGACGGTATCTGACCGCGCCGATCCGGCCAAGTGATGGCCACTTGTCAACGTCCTTCGCGGCCGGCACCTGCCTGGTCAATGCCCTGGACGGGCAGCAGAAAGGGGTGAAAGTTTCAGGTCACAGCAAGGTGTAATCGTCACGCAACTTAAAGTGATGAAATTCGGGGAAGTAGCATGTGAGTGAGGGCGAGACTCCCGATATTGAGTGGGTGACCACAATGGCAACGATCGAACCGGCCAAGATGCCTTTCGGCAAGCCGGAGTACACGGTCGACGACCTGCTCGAGTTCCCAGACGACGGGAACCGCTATGAGCTCTTCAACGGGAGCCTACTGGTGGCCCTGCCCCCACTCCCCCGCACCAGCGCATCATTTACCGGCTGCAGCGCATACTCGATGATGCGATGCCGTCCGAGTTGGAGCCGTTGTCAACGATCAACCTGCTGGTGACCGACAAGAACTTCTACATCCCTGACCTGGTGGTCGTGCCCGAGGTTTCAGTGGAGAGCGTGGGGCTCATGTTCTCGCCTCACGACATTCTGCTCGCCGTGGAGGTGGGCAGCCCAAGCACCAGGATGCGGGACGAGGCTCTCAAAGCGTTTGCCTATGCCAAGGCGGGCATCCCCCACTACTGGCGGATAGAGTCCGATGAAGGACCGACCCTCTACGTCTACGAGCTCAAAGGCGAAAGCTACGACCCTCCCACCGCCTACAAGGCCGGTACCGTCGCGAACTTGACGGCGCCGTTCCCGGTCAGTTTCGACCCTGCCGAGCTGCGCGTGCGCCGATGACCTGGACCCCGGCCCTGCCGGCCCCCTCCGGCCGGTAGGGCCGAGGCCCAGGAGCTTCACCGCCGGTCAGGCGGCGTCTTGGCGGCCAGGGACGTGTAGACGGTCACCTCGTCGGGCTGGATGAGCCCGTCCTGGATGGCGCAGATCAGAAGTTTCTCCTTGGTGGGCGCGGGCCGGCCCGCCGCCGCGTACTTCACCCGGGCCCGGTCGATGTACTGCCGCACGGTCCGCTCCTTGATCCCCATCCGCGCCGCCACCGACGCCTTCGACATCGACTGGAACCAGAACAGCAGCGCCGCCCGCTCCTTGTCCGACAGCTGCGGCCGGTGCGCCCGCTCGTCCGTCGCGATGGCCTGGGCCATCGGCAGTGTGACGCTGGGCCGGTCGGCGGCCACCTCCAGGATCGTCTCCACGCAGGACTCACGCGTCGCCCGGCCCTTGCCGATGAACGCCGACGCGCCCGCGTCCAGCACGGCACGCACGATCTCCGGCTCCTCGTGCTCCGAGAAGACGATGACCCGCTGCCCGCCCTGGCACAACTCGGCGACCCGGTCGATGACCATGGTGCCGTTGAGGTTGAGGTCGAGCAGCAGCACGTCGGCGTCGGTGCCGGCGACGGACTCGATGGTGGGTCCCTGGGCGACCAGTTCCACCGGGCTCGGCGGCGGGCCGAACCAGGACCGCACCCCGTCCACCACGACCTGGTGGTCCTCCACCAGCTTGACCGTCACGGGCCCTGCCAGATGCTGTTGACCCATACCTCACCTCCCAGCCGCTGATAGGTGACGACGACGCCGCTCGGCTCGTGTACCGGGGTGGCGCTGACGGGCAGGTCGTCGTTGTCGGCCACGACGGCCACGCTCACCATCGTGGACATCGCGGACACGGTCACGCGTGCCCGCGACCTGGCGCCGTCGAGCGCCCGGATGGGCGCTCGGAGAAGATCCTCCCGTACGCCGTCCGGGAGTCCGGGCAGATAGCCGCCGAACGGCGGCGCCGTCACCATGACCTTGCGCCTCTCGGCCGCTTCGATGCGCTCGCGCAGCGCGGACACCAGCTCGTCGGGTACGTCCTCGCGCTCGGTGATGAGCCGGCGCAGCCGCAGGGCGCCGGCCGTGCAGTCCTCGCGTACGCGGGGATCGCCGGGGTCGGCGCCGTCGGCGAGCTGCTGGAGCAGGTCCTCGGCCACGTCGCGGATGGCGGCGTACCGGCGGAGCCGGTCGGTGTGGATGCGCTGGGCGGACTCCCGCCAGGCGTCGTCGGCGGCGAGCCTGCGGGCCAGCGTGACGGCGTCCTCGGCACGCGTGCGCAGCATGTGGCAGCCCCACGTGTAGCCGAGTTGCATGGTGGCGCCGCCGGCGATGACCACGAGATATTTCGAGATGGACACGCGGTCGAGCGTGCCGGTCAGGATCATCGCCGCCAGCATGATGCCGGCGTTGGCGGCGAGGAACACGATCAGCTCGGTCTTCCAGCGCGGCCGGCCCCACACCAGCATGACGGCGATCCAGCCCACGGAGCCCCAGCCCCAGTCGCTGACGCTGAGCAGCTCGCCAGGAAGGAGCGACACGATGACCGCGACGTCCACGGCGAGCGTGGCCAGGGCGAGCTCGCGGATCCTGGCCGGTCCGCGCGAGGTGCGCGACAGGGACAGCAGGGCGACCGCGAAGATCGCCGAGTGGACGCCCCATGCCGCCACCGCCAGCCAGGGCCAGCGGAAGTCGGGCCAGCCGGTGACCGTGACGGTGAGGTCGTACCCGAGGTGCCACACGGCCGCGATCACGGCGGCGCCGAGAGCGGTGAAGCGGGCGTACCGCTGCGCTACCTGCTCGATCTCCTCGGTCATGGCCGCCACCACAGGCTCACGCGCGTGCCCTGGGTGCCGGAGGAGATCTCGGCGCCGCCGTTGGGCAGGGAACGCATCATGTCGAGGATCGATCCGCGGACCCCGAACCGGTCGGGCGGCAGCCGGTCCTGGTCGAACCCGCGCCCTGCGTCGGCGACCTCCACCCTGATCTCGCCGTCGCGCCTGCGGGAGACCAGCTCGGCCTCGCGTACGCCGGCGTGCAGGGCGACGTTGGCCAGGGCCTCGGTGACGGCGCGGGCGAACCGCTCGGCGACGTTGCCCGGCACGGTCTCGGGCGTGAGGTCCCTGCGGACCTCCAGGCCCGTGGCACGTCCGGCCACCTCGTCCAGCAGGGCGTCCAGGGCGATGGGGGCCGAGTCGGCGCTCGGCGTGTCCCGCAGCTTCTCCAACGCCGCCAGGTCGGTGCGGACCTGGGCGCTCAGTGTGGGCGACGCCGTGTCGTACGTGCCCAGGCCGACCATCGTCAGCGTGTGCAGCGCGGTCTCGTGGATGCTGCCGACCTGCTTCAGCTCGTCCTCGCGGCGCAGCCGTTCCACCACGAGCGCGATCTCGGCACGCGCGCTCTGCTTGAGGAACGCGTCGGTCTTGGCGGTCGAGCGGCGCAGCAGCGTCATCAGCATGACGATCGCGAGCAACTGCAGGAGGTGGACCCCTGTGGTGGTGACCACGTCCTGGGAGGGCGAGGCGATCCGCACGCCGGTCGCGAACGCCACGGCGAGCGCCAGTCCGGCCGGGACGGCCGCTCTGGGCCTCCACGTGACGCCGGCGATGACGATGGTCATCGTGACCATTCCATGAACCCAGCTCGCCCCTGAGACGAGCGCCTCCGTGGCGACGAGATGGCGCTGGGCCAGGCACAGCGCGACGGCGATGGCCACATCACCGGCCACCAGCCAGTGGGTCAGGGGTCCCTTGCGCCACCACACGCGCATGAACAGCGCGGTCCACGCGAGATGGATCGCCAGCGCGGGCACCAGCCACGAAAGGGAGACCGGCGGCACGGCGCCGAAGGCCGCGGCGATGACCGTCACCGATCCCACCGCGCTGCGCGCGCCCGCGCCGGTGCGCGCGGTGGCCTTTTCGAATTGCCTGGTCGCCGAGTCGTACCTCGTCGAACCGGGGTGATCCATGAGCCATCCGCACACGCCGGGAGCACAAGACGGGTCTCACGATAACGCAGGGCAGGGTGGGCAGAAAGAAACCAGAATGGTTTTTCCCAGCAAAAAGGGACGAATTTTTTCCGGTCGTCTCGGCGGGTGGGGTCATGGATCGCATGGCTGCTATTCCTCGGGCCTGGCTCTCACGCGGTGTGCACCGCCCTTCCACACCCTGGTCCCCCGCTCTGCCGGCGGCATGACGGCTGATCGGCCGTCGTGCCGGGGCCCAGGCCGATCAGCCGTCATAGCGCTACGACGGCCGATCGGCCGTCAGCCGCTTCGCCGCGCGTGGGCGTCTACTGGGCGTGCCGCGACAGGGCCGCGGCGGGAGGGGACCTCATGACGATCTTCGTGATCTCGATTCTGATCGGCTGCCTGTCTGTCATGACCGTGCGCGGCAAGCGCGGGAAATGGCCGCAGGGCATGCCGGTGACGCGGTCGCGGCTGGTGGCGGTGGGCGGGACGTACGAGGGCTCGCATCAACGGGCGTCGGACGCGTACGTCATCCAGGAGCGGCTCGTCGCGGCCGCCGACGGCGCCGCCGGGTCGGAGCTGGACCACACGGCCGCCGCCGTCGCCCTCGGAGCGCTGGTCGCGGCCAGGCCCCAGCACACGGGGACACGGGAGCAGGACCTGGAGGAGTGCGCGCAGGCCGCGCACCGGGCGGTACGCGACGCCGCCCTGCGCAACCCCGCCACGCCCGGCCTGGTCAGCACCCTGGACGTGATCGTCCTCGACCCGGGCGAGAGCCCGCTCGTGCGCTACGCGCACGCCGGCAAGGGCGCGATCTGGCACTGCCCGAAGGGCGCGGCGCCCGTGCCGCTGACCACGACGCACTGCTTCGACGACGGCGCGCCGCTGCGCGCGCTCGGCCTGCCGTCGGCACTGGACCTCGAGGTCGGGACGGTGCCCGTCCGCCCCGGCGACCGGGTGGTCGTCATGACGGACGGCGTCGTCGGGGCGCTCGGCGTGCGGCGCCTGACGGAGCTGCTGGCCGTGGGGTCGTCGGCGATCGCGTGCCTGGACCGGTTGTACGACGAGCTGGCCGCCGCGGAGCCGAAGGAGGACGCCACGGTCATCATCGCGGACTTCGTCACCGTGTGACGGTAAGGGCGGTGAAGGATTTCGGCCCGGCGCGGTAAGTACAGGTGACCGCATACGCCGAGAAGGGCCGACATGCATGACAATCCCCCGCGAAGTCGTGGAGATCGATGACGCGACCCTCATCGAGAGGTCGCTGAACGAGCCGGAGATCTTCGCCATCCTGTTCGACCGGCACGCGCCGCTCCTGCACCGCTACGTGACCAGACGCCTGGGACCGAGCGAGGCCGAGGACGTCGTGGCCGACACGTTCCTGGCGGCCTTCCAGCGCCGGGGCGATTACGACAGGGACCGCCCGGACGCCCGCCCGTGGTTGTACGGCATCGCCTCCAACGTGATCGGCAAGCGGCGCCGCGCGGAGAAGAACCTCTATCAGGCCTACATCCGCAGCGGCGTGCACCCGGCGGAGAGACCGGGTCTGCAGGTGGAGGACGGGGTCAACACCCTGGCCGTCAACCGGCCGCTGGCGCGGGCGCTGCTGAGGCTCAACCGGGCGGATCGCGACGTGCTGCTGCTCGACGGGATGCACCCCCGGCGGCGCGTCGTCACCACGCCCCGGCTGCTGGTCGCGGCCGGCGTCCAGGCCGACGTGACGTTCCTGGCCCCCGGAACGCGATGCGCGGCCCCCAGATTCGTCGGCGCGGACGCGGCCTACGGCGGGCCGCCCGTCAACAGCGCGGAGGAGTTGCGCGAGCAGGTGAACCAGGCGCGTTCGTTCAAGGCCATCCGGGGCAGCCGGGACAAGTTCCAGATTTACCCGGAGTACATCAAACCGGGCGAGACGCTCGTGCTGGAGTTCAGCGACGAGCGGAGCGCACAAGTGCTCTGGCGCATGGGCTCCTTTCTGGCCAAGGCGGGCTCACCCGTGAAGCCGTGCACCCCCGTCCCCTTCCCCGGCTGAGGGCCTGGCAGATATTCAGCGGGGTTCGGGTGACCTAGGATCGTGATCGTGAGCGCTCCGAACGGAATCAACCCCAACGTCCCTCATTCGGCCCGTGTCTACGACTACTGGCTCGGCGGCAAGGACAATTTCGAGGCCGATCGCCGGGTGGCCGAGGCGACCATGGCGGCGGTGCCCGGGGTGCGCGAGAGCGCCAGGAACAACCGGGCCTTCCTGGGCCGGGCTGTGCGGCACCTCACACAGCTCGGTGTCAGGCAGTTCCTCGATCTCGGCACGGGCATCCCCTCCCAGGGCAACGTGCACGAGGTCGCGCAGGCCGGGGCGCCGGACGCGCGAGTGGTCTACGTCGACAACGACCCCATCGTGATGGCCCACGCCCGGGCGCTGCTGACCAGCACGCCCGAGGGCAGGACCGCGTACATCGAGGCCGACGTACGCGACCCGCAGGCCGTCCTCGACCACCCCGAGGTGCGGGAGGCGCTCGACTTCAGCCGGCCGATCGCGCTCATGATGGTCGCGATCCTCATGCACATCTCCGACGAGGACGACCCGGCGGGCATCGTCAAGGCATACGCCGACGCGATGCCCTCGGGCAGCTACCTGGTGCTCAGCCACCTGACGCTCGACCTCGTGACCAAGCAGATCGCCGACGACTACCTGGCGGCGACCAAGCACCAGGCGATGCACCGCACGCCCCGCACCGGCGAGCAGATCGCCCGCTACTTCGACGGGTTCGACCTGATCGAGCCGGGCCTCGTCCCGGTCTCCCAGTGGCACGACACCCCGCTGTTCCCCGACCCCGCGACCTGGATGTACGCCGGCGTGGGCCGCAAGCGCTGACCCCGGCCCCCGCGCTCGCCTGTTCCTGAATCCGTTTAAGCTTCAACCTGTAAGTCGGATCAGGGACAGGGCGGCGGAGTGAGCACGACGGTCGGGACCGAGCAGCCCGCGGCGGAGGGACGACCGGCGCCGGCGCGGCGGCGCCGCAGGCGATGGCTGTCGTGGACGGTCGTCGCGCTGCTGGCCCTCTGGGCGGTGATCAGGGCCGGAGGGCTGGAGCAGGGGTCGTTCGTCACCCAGCTGATGACCGTGACGCCGTACGGGGTGGTGCTCGCGGCGCTGACCGCGGTCCTGCTGATCCGGCGCAACCGCCCGGCCGCGCTCGTCGCGGCGCTGGCTTGCTCGGTGCTGGCCGCCTGCGTGCTGCCCCGGATGACGGTGGCGGAGCAGCCGGCCGCGAACGGCGCGCCGCTGCGGGTGCTGACGGTCAACCTGTTCGGCAGGGCCGACGCCCGGACCGTGGCCGATCTCGTCCGCGAGTACGACGTCGAGGTGTTCACCGCGCTGGAGCTGACCCCGGCCGCGGTCGAGCGACTGGACGCCGCCGGGTTGAATCAGCTGCTGCCGTACCGGGTACTGAAGGCCGAACCCGGCGCGATCGGGAGCGGCATCTACGCCAAGCATCCGGTGACGGAGCTGACGGGGCTGTTCACCGCGATCGGCCACAACATGCCTGCCGCGAGCATGACGCTGCCGGGCGGGAGCAAGGTCGAGATCGTGGCCATCCACCCCAACCCGCCGCTGGGGCGCATGGAGGCGGAGTGGAACGCCGCCCTGCGCGCCCTGCCCTCGCCGTCGGAGGGGAGGGCGGGATCGGCCATCCGGGTGCTGGCCGGGGACTTCAACGCGAGCCTCGACCACCGCGCCTTCCGCGACCTGCTGGACCGCGGCTACGTGGACGCGGCCGACCAGGTGGGCAAGGGTCTGGTCCCGACATGGCCGAACTTCCGGGCGATCCCGCCCATCATCGCCATCGACCACGTCGTCGCGGATCGGCGGGTGGCCGTGCGCCGGGTCGAGGTCGCGGACGTGCCCGGAACCGACCATCGCGGCGTGTTCGCCGAACTGCGGCTGCCGTAGCGTCACTGTCACCTCCAGGTTAGATCGAAACTCTGTTCGAGTATGGCAAGGTCATCTCTCGCCGGGCACACGGGGGCCCGCTGAACGCGAGGAGACATGCCATGCCCGTCCCGAATTCCTTACGCGCGGCCGCGCTCGCTCTGGTGACCGCGCTCGCGCTCGTCCCGCCCGCCCTGCCGGCCCAGGCGTCCGGCCCCACCGTGGTGGTGCGATGGAACCAGGCGCTGCTGACGGCCGTGCGCGGCGGCACACTCGGCCCGCCGCTGGTGGCCAGGGCCCTGGCGATCGTGCACACGTGCGCGTACGACGCCTGGGCCGCCTACGACGCGGTGGCCGTCGGCACCCGGCTGGGAGGGGCGCTGCGGCGGCCCGCGCCGGAGCACACCGAGGCGAACAAGGCCGAGGCGATCAGCTTCGCCGCCCACCTGGCCGCGGTCGATCTCTATCCGGCGCAGCGAGCCGTGTTCGACACGCTGATGGCCGACCTGGGCCACGACCCGGCCGACCCGTCGAGCCAGCCCGCCCGCACGGGGCTGGCCGCCTGCCAGGCGGTGCTGGACCACCGGCACGCGGACGGCTCCAACCAGCCCGGCGGCTACGCCGACACCACCGGCTACGCGCCGGTCAACGCCCCGGTGGTGGTGGCCGACCCGCTGACCACGCTGAACGCTCCCGGGCGGTGGGCGCCGCTGACGTACCGCAACCGGGCCGGCGCCATCGTGACGCCGCCGTTCCTGGCCCCGCACTGGGGGCAGGTGGCCTCCTTCAGCGGGTCCGCGCGCGCCCTGGCCGACGCCGTGCCCGCGCCGGTGCCGTACGGCTCGCCGGGGTTCCGCGCGCAGGCCGCCGAGATCGTGGCGGGCACGGCCGCGCTGACCGACCGCCAGAAGGCGATCTCCGAGTACTGGGCGGACGGGCCCAACAGCGAGACGCCGCCCGGGCACTGGTGCCTGCTCGCTCAGGGCGTCTCGGCGCGCGACCGGCACGGGACCGACCAGGACGTGAAGATGTTCTTCGCGCTGGCGAACGCGGGCATGGACGCCGGGATCGCCTCGTGGGAGGTCAAGCGCGACCACGACACGGCGCGGCCGATCACCGCGATCCGGTTCCTCTACCGGGGGCAGCAGATCCCGACGTGGGGCGGCCGGGTGATCGACGGCGCCACGTGGACGCCGTACCAGCCGGCGACGTTCCCGACGCCGCCGTTCGCCGAGTACGTCTCCGGGCACAGCACGTTCAGCGCGGCGTCGGCCGAGGTGCTCAAGCGTTTCACGGGCGGTGACGCGTTCGGCGGCCAAGCGATGATCGCTGCCGGGTCGTCGCAGGTGGAGCCAGGGGCGACGCCGGCGCAGGACGTGACGCTGCGGTGGCGTACCTTCAGCGAGGCCGCCGACCAGGCGGGGGTGTCGCGCAGGTACGGCGGCATCCACTTCCGGGCCGGAGACCTGCAGGGCCGCGCGCTGGGCCGGGCGGTCGGCGGCGCGGCGTGGGAGCGGGCCGAGGATTACTGGACGGGCCGAGGATAGGCCCACGCGTGGCGGCGCCCGCCCCCCGTGCGTGGGAGCGGGCGCCGCGTGCGGCTGGGAAAAGTGGCGTCAGGCCACGTGATCCTCTGCCTCGCGCTCCAGCGTCCTGAGGTCGAACGCGCCCGACTTGACCGCCGTGGTGAACGCCTCCCAGTCGAGCCGGGGGACCTCGAACACGACGTCGGGGTTGTCGACGTGTACGAGCTCCACGTGGTCGTTGATCCGCTTGGCCGCGACGCGGCCGGCGTCGTGAGTCATGCACATTCCTTCCGGTGAACATGTGCGGAGGTTTCCGCCCCGGCCATCCGTTCGCAGGAGGACCGGGGCGGTTGCGGGCAGCCTGCCATCGTTCGGGGGCACCGGCCACCGATTCCGATGCGCGGTTGGGTGACAAAACCCCCACGCGGGCGTCGATCTGTTTTCCTCGGTGGAAGAATCGCTCGCGGCTGAGCACCGCCGCGTGACAAGCGTGACTCAAGTGGCTGTAAGGGGCTTTTAAGTCACAAGTTAGCGGTTGGGCCTAGATTTCCGGAGCAAACAAAGTCCTACCTGTGGGGGCCCCAGTAATAACCACCAACGTGTGGAGCGAGCTGCGCGTGAGCTCCACACCCCAGCTGTACGTCTCGCTTTCTCCCAATCTGACCGCCCTTGCCATGATCGCCGACGCCCTCGCCGGCCGCCGCCGCGGCCTGCCGGAGGTCTGGCGGAGGGCGCTCAGCTCGCGTGTCGGACCGCTCGGCCACGAGGCCGTGCGCCCTCTGGCCGCACCCAACCACTCGATCGTGCCCGACAGCGTCGTTCCACGCTCGCCCATCAGCGGGGACGTCTCCGTCGAAGAGCAGGTCAGCACCCTGCACGACACCCCGCCCGAGGCGCTGGTCGCGGACCTGGAGCGGACGTTCGGGCCGGGGCCGCTCCCAGCCCAGTGGCGGCAGGTCGCCGAGCGGCCCGCCCGCTGGCTGCACGGGTACGCCGGCGCCATCACCGACGTGTGGAACACCGCCGAGCCGCTGTGGCGGCGGGCCCGCCCGCTGCTCGACAAAGAGGTCGAGCGCGTCGGCGTCGCGACCGTGCGCGGCGGGCCCGAGCTGGTGCTCGGCTCGCTCACCAGCCGCATCGTGTACGGCGAGCGCGGCGTGCTCGTCTCCGACCTCCAGCCCGGCTCGTTCGAGCTCGGCAACCGCAAGATCGTGCTCGTGCCGATGCTGGCCGGAAAGGACGCGGTGATCATCAGCCTGGACAACCCGGGAGCGGTGTGGATCGCCTACCCCGTCCCGGGCGCGGACTCGCTGTGGCGCCGCCCCGCCACGCCGGCGATGGACGAGCTGTCCGCGCTGGTCGGGCCGGTGCGCGCGGACCTGCTCTGCGCGCTGGACCAGCCGATGACCATGTCCATGCTGGCGACGAGCATGCAGCTCGCGCCCAGCGGCCTCACCTACCACTGCGACCGGCTGCGCGCCGGGCGGCTCATCACCAGGGAGCGGCGCGGCCGCGAGGTGTGGATCACCCGTACGCACCGCGCCGAGGAGCTGCTGGAGCTGTTCCGCCGCTGACAGCCCGCGCATGGCGCACGGTGCCCTCGTAACCATGCGCAATGCCGGGCATGTCTCGGGATCAAGATAAGGGCGCGGTGCCGGGCCGGGCCGCGACTTCAACATTCCTGGAAGCGTCCCTGGCGACAGGCCTTCGAGCGCTGCTACTGCCGGACATGCCGAGCCATCAGGGCGAAGCGGCGGGCCGTCGCGCGAAGCGGGCGGCCCCGCTCCATGTCCGCGTGCAGGGCACGCAGCCTGGCGTCATACGTGCCGACGTCGAAGCCGGGCACCTGCCAGGAGATCACCCGCAGGAAGAGCACAAGAGCGCCGATGTCGTGGAACGTGGTGGTGAAGCTCGTTTCCCGGCTCCAGGTGACGTCCAGTCCGGCGGTCGCCGTGGCGAGGTCCCAGTGGCGGTCCTCGTGCGGCGGGCCGCCCAGCACCTCGTTGATCTCTTCCAGGTCGCGGCCGGCGACCTGCTGGGTGACGAACGTACCGCCGAGGGCGAGGAGTCGGCGGACCTCGCCCGGGTCGTATGACGTGTGGCGGTTGGTGATCAGGTCGAACGAGCCGTCGGGGAACGGCAGCGTCCCGGAAGTCTCGACCACCTCGACGCCCAGCGGCTCCAGGCGACGGCGGGCGACCGGGACGTTCGGCGGGTAGCCCTCGACGGCGACGGCGCGGGGCGGGAGCGGCGCCAGGGAGGCCAGCAGCTCGCCGCCTCCAGTGCCGAGGTCGAGCAACGCGGACGCCTTCGGCAGCCGCTCGCGGACCAGCTCCTGATAGTCCCACGGCAGGGTGCCGTCGTCGCTGACCATGCGGCCGCGGAAGACGGCGAAGTCCCAGCCCTCGAACGGCGTCGTCAGCGCCTCCTGGATCAGCTCTTCGTAGCCCATGACCGTGATCATGCCGCGCCGCGCCGCCCGCGCGCGCCCCCTTTTCCGGGCGCGCGGGTCACACCGGCCGGCGTGGAGGGGTGCTCTCGCGGAGGACGACGTCGGCCGGGAGGCACACGTCCGCCGTCTCGTCCTGATCCGACAGGGCCAGTCGCATCGCGGTCAGCCCCGCTTCCCGGAGCGGCACCGCGACCGACGTGAGGGCGGGCACCACGTCCACCGCCGAGCCGATGTCGTCGAACCCCGCCACCCCGATGTCCTCCCCCGGCACCACTCCGGCGTCGCGGAAGGCCGTCATGGCGCCGATGGCCATCACGTCGTTGACCGCGAACACCGCCTCCACGTCCTCGAACCCCTGCTCCACCAGCCTGCGGGCGGCGTCGTAGCCGCCGGCGCGGGTGAAGCCGGTCTCGATCGCGACCGGCTCCTGAGCAGCCGACGAGCGCAGGGCGGCCAGGAAGCCGGAGTGCCGGTCGCGGGAGGTGCGGATCTCCGGGGGCGCGTGGAAGACGGCGAAGCGCCGATAGCCGGCGTCGAGCAGGGCCCGCGCGAGCCGTTCCGCCCCGCCGTGGTTGTCGATGGTGACGGTGCTGAACGGCAGGTCCCGCTGGCTGATCATGACGACCCGCCCGCCGGCCGTACGGTATTCCGCCAGCTCCTCCACGAGCGAGTCCCGCGTGTCCGTGCCGTCGATGCGACTGCCCGCGACGATGATGACGCGGGGCCGCTGACCGCGCAGGGTCTTGACGATCTCCAGCTCCCGCTCCGGCGACCCGTCCGCCACCGCCATGGTGACGATGAGCTGCGCGGCCTCGGCGGCCTGCGTGACCCCGGCGGCGATGGACGAGAAGTAGGGGTCGGCCACGTCACGCACCACCAGCGCGACGGTCCTGGTCGAGCCCTTGGCGATGGCCTGGGCCGACAGGTGCGGCTCGTAGCCGAGCTTGGCCGCCGCCGCCCGGACGCGGGAGGCGTTCTCCGATCTGACGTTGCGCGCGCTGCCGTTGAGCGCGCGCGACGCCGTGGCGACCGAGACGCCTGCCTCCCTGGCGACGTCGTGCAGGGTCGCCGGGGAGGCGTGGGCCTCGGACCCGTCATCCATGCCGGTCATTTTGTCACTAGTGTCAGTGGGTCGCTCCTGGTGGCGCCTGCCGCGTTCGCCAGCTCGGCCACGTACGTGTGCGTGCCGGCCGGGCGGCCCTTGAGCACAGTGGCGGCGCTCTGGGCGGCGGGGGTGCCGGCGGCGAGCTGCTGGGCGTCGACGAGCACGCCGTCCTCGTAGAGCCGGTACGCGGTGGCATTGGTGCCCCACCACATGTTCATCCGGATCGTGTAGTCGCCGTCGCCGTCCCAGTTGTCCGAGCTGAGCGCGGGCTCGCCGGGGTCGGCGTCCGTCACCTCGGCCTTGACCGACGCGGTGGGCGTGCGGCCTGCCTGGTTGAGCAGTTCGCCGGTGTAGACGTAGGTGCCGTTCGCGCGGCCGGTGAGGGAGACGGTGGCCTTCTGGGCCGACGGGGTCTTCGCGGTCAGGTCACGTCTGGCGATCTCCTTGCCGTTCTCGTACAGGACGAAGACACTGCCGTTGATGCCGTACCAGAGGTTCATGGTCACGTCGAACGTGCCGTCGTGCAGGCCGTTCTCCCAGCCGCTGGTCGTCGAGAGCGTGGCCTTGGCGGGCGGCGCGGTGGCGCCGTCCTGCGGCAGCCCCGGGCCGGTGACCTTGACCGTGTACGTCGCGTCCGCCGTCCCGTCCTCCGACACCACCTTGACGGCGATCTCGGCGGGGATGGTGATCGCGGGCGACTTCGTGCCGCCGGCGACCGGCCGGTCCTGGACCGTGATGGCGGCCTTCGGGTTGAGCGCGGTGGGGGTGAAGGCGACGCGGTCCCCGGGGACGGCGAGGGCGTATTCGCGCACGTCGGGGTCGAAGGCCGGGTCGAGCGTGCCCGCGTCGGGGACGAGGCCGGACAGGGTGGTGTCCTGGGCGATCGGCCGCCGCCTGATCTGGAGCGTGTGGCCTGCCTCGCTGCCGTCCTCGGCGGTGACCACGACGCGCACGTCGGCGCCGGTGTCGCCGAGCGTGATCCGCCGCGTGGCCTGGGCGCCCTCGGTGCGCTCGCCGTCGATGGCCACCGACTTCGCGAACGGGCTGCGGGCCACGGCGGTCACGTCGACCTCACCGACCCGCGCGGGCACGTCGAGCACCATGTCCGCCGGCGCGCCCTGGCTGGTGTCGACGCTGAGCAGGGCGGTGTCGTCGCGGGCCAGGCCCACCCCCTGGGAGACCCGGAGGTCGTCGAGTTCGATGGCGCCGTAGTTGCTGCTGTTGGCGTAGTAGTCGATCTGCGCGACGGTGTCCATCGGGTTCCTGAACGCGGCGTCGTCGAGCACGCGGCGGCCGTCGATGAGCAGGTCGAAGCGCTGGTTCACGGTGTCGATCACCGCGGCGACGTGGTAGCGGCGGCCGGGCTCGTAGGAGCCCACCGTCTTGGTCGTGGTGCCCGCGTAGGCGGCGATCGTGTTCTTGGTGAAGGCCACGCTGACGGCGTTCTGCCCGCCGGGGCCCCTGACGTAGGGGACGGACCACCAGTGGTTGCCCGAGGTGTAGGCCTGCGGGCTCATGACGTTCGCCTCGACGGTCACGATGCCCTTCAGCGCGAACGCCTGCGACACGCTCGTGCTGCCGCTGTTGGCCGTACGCGTGAGCCGGACGCTCTTGTCGCCGGTGACCTCGGCGCTCCCGCCGGCGGCGCTCACCGTGAGGCCGTCGCCGCCGGTCAGAGGGCCGGTGGGAAGGTCGTCGAAGTCGTGGACCGCCACGTACGCCGGCGTCGGGCGGACGAGGAGGAGCGCACCCGCGTCGGTCGCCGTGGCGGCTTCCACCTTCAGCCCTGACCTGGTCGCCGCCACGTAGCCGCCGGCCTCGGCGCGGACCGCGTATCCCTCTCCCATCGGCACGTTCTCCACTGTGAAGGCGCCACCGGCACCGCTGGTGGCGGTGCCGAGCGACTGGTCGCCGTCCTTGACGGTGACGGTCGCGCCGGGCAGCGGCTGGGCGGCCTGGTCCAGCACCCGGCCGGTGACCGAGCCGACCACGCTGGTCGAGGCCAGGGTGAGGCGGACGGTGGCGACGTTGCCGAAACGCACGTTCACGGTCTCGGTGGCGGCCTGGTAGCCGTTCCTGGTGGCGGTGACCTGGACGCCGTCGGCGAAGGGGATGTTCTGGAGCGCGAAGCGGCCGTCGGCGCCGGTGGTGGCGGCCGCACCCGCGGCGGTCACGGTCGCGCCGCTGATCGGGGCGCCGGACGGGGTGCGTACGGTGCCGATGACGGACTCGGCCCTGGCGCCCGCGGCGGTGGCGTACTCGAAGGCGCCGATGTCGGGGCCGCCGTTGTAGAGGGCGGCCCCGGCGTAGTCACGGCCGCCGTTCCCGGTGATCTCGGCACCCGTGTCGATCGCCTGCGAACCGGAGGTGACGCGAAGGCCGTGGGCGGTCGCGAGCTGGGGCCCGGTCTCCGGCGTGCCGTAGGGGCCGTCGAGCGGGGCGCCGGCGAACCGCGGGTCCGCGACGACCGCGTCCTTGTCGGAGGCGGGCACGGCGAGGTCGGCGCCGCCGTACAGGTTGTGGCCGTAGGCGATGGTCGGGCTGGTCGTCAGGGTCGCGGGGCGGGTCGAGTACAGGAGGTTGTTGGTGATGGCGTAGCGGGCTTCGAGGTAGCTGCCGTACCCGTAGATGAGGTATGCGGATTTGTCGTTATAAATCGTGTTGTTGTAGACCTGCGCGGTGGCGGCCCGGTCGGAGTGCAGGTAGATCTGGTAGCGGGTGTTGCTCGCGATGACGTTGTTCCTGACGATCGCGTCGCCGAAGGCGAACTGGCACAGCAGCACCCCGTCACCGTTGCCGTGCAGGTAGTTGTACTGGACGACCTGCCGCGTGGTGCCCTTGTCCGGGTCGATGCCGTTGGAGTCGGCGCCGCCGGCCTTCTGCTGGGTCTCGTACACCTCGTTGAACTGGAACGTCACGTCGTCGGCGTAGTACGTCTCGATGCCGGAGGTCCCGGCCCGGTGGACGACGTTGCGCTCGACGAGGGCGCCGCGCACGTTGGTGATGTACATCCCGTTGCAGCCGTAGGCCGTGTCGGCCTGGGTGACGTAGTTGTCCCTGATGACGATGTTCGTGTGCGGCGTGAACTTCGGGTCGTCCGGGCTCGTCCGCGTGCCCCACCCGGTGGGCTCGGCGATCGTCTCGCCCGCCTCGTTCTTGCCGTCCCCCGTGTACTGCTTGACGACGATGCCCGCGAACGACGTGTTGCGTACCGTGGAGTTCTGGATCACCACGTCGTTGAGCACGGTGGCCCGGTCCGGCGGGTTGTGGATGTCCGGCACGGTGGTGTCGAACACGATGCCGCCGGTCTTCTTCGAGCCGTCCCAGCCGGTCTGGAACCGCACGCCGGGCGCGTTGTTCTCGATGCTGCCGCCGATCCAGTTCACCTGGCCGGTGACGTCGTGCACGTCCACGCCGTCGATGACGAACCCGTCGAGGGTCTGGCCGTTGTCGCCGGAGACGTGGACGCCGCGCAGGTCGCGCAGGTTCTCGCCCGGGGTGCCGGCGGCCGGGACCTCGTTGGTGACCTCCAGGTTGCGGATCGTCCAGTGCTCCTGGTTGAACAGCCGGACGGCGTCGCCGACCTGGCCCGCGCCGTCGATGCGGGGCTTGCCGCCGTCGCCGTACCGGTCGACGGTGATGGGGGCGCCGCTCTCTCCCGAGCCCTTGGGCCAGAGCTGCCCGGTCCATCGCTGCCCGGCGCGCAACAGGATGCGGTCGCCGGGGGCGAAGGTCGTGGCGCTCACCTTGGCCAGGCTCTTCCAGGCCTGCGCCTCGTCCAGGCCGGAGGCCGAGTCGTCGCCGGCGGCGTCGACGTAGTAGGTCGTGCCCGCCTGCGCCGCGACGGCGGGCTGGGCGGGCAGGGCGAGCGCCGCGACCATGGCGGCGGCCGTCATCATGCGCAAGAGGGTGCCCAAGAGAGTACTGGTGCGGGCAAGGGGCATCGCCGTGCTCCTAAGTGGGGGGTGGGATGACCGGCGGGGTGTTTCAGTGCACGATCGGGTGGGCGACGTCGTGGGCGCGCAGGTGGCCGCACATGCCCCACCGCTGCTGCGGCGGGCTCTCCATCAGCGCGGACTGCCGCAGGTGGGCACCGTCGCCGCGGTCGAGGGCGTCGAGGATCTCCGCGGTGCGGTGGGTCTCCTGGGCGACCGTGCGCTCCCAGATCTCCCGCCATGCCGCGACCTTGGGCTGGACCAGGGCGACGGCGCTGTCGTAGAAGCGCCGCAGCTCCTCCGGGTCGTCGGCGAGGCGCAGGAAGCCTTCGACGGCCAGCTCGCGCCGCCGGGCGACCGCCTTGTCGACGTCCACCGCCGGGAGGCTCGCGGCCTCCCGATAGCGGTCCGGGTCGGCCACGATCTCCGTCGGGAACGTCATGACCGCGTCGCCGGCCTCGGGCAGGCCCGCGTTCGACATGACGACCACCACCTCCAGGCCGCCCTTGTTGACGGCCCGGTGGATGGTGCCCGGCGTGAACCACACGGTGGAGCCCTCGTGCAGCTCCGTCTCGCGCAGCCCGTTCACGTCCAGGGTCTGCAGCGCGCCGCGCCCGCCGACGACGACGTACGCCTCCGTGGAGGCCGTGTGCAGGTGCGGCGTGCCGCCCTCCAGCCCGTCGGCGCACGCCCCGGTGTAGACCGTCAGCCGGCTGATCGAGGTGCCGCCGGGGAACGTCATGCCAGCGCCGCCCGCCCCTGCTTGGCCAGCTGCGCCGTGCCGTCCTCGCCGCGGTCGCCGTCGGCGATCACGACCGCGTACCTGAAGCGGATGGTCTCGCCGTCCGGCAGCGGCACCTCCTCGCTGAAGAACGGCGCCGGGCACAGGCACGCGAAGTCCTCGCTGCGCGCGAACCACTGCGGCGGGTGCTGCGGGTTCGCGGCGTCGTCGACCATGACGACCGTCGAGTGGTCGCCGCTCTCGTCGTGCCGGCCGCGGAAGCCGAACCACTCCGCCCGCGTGCCGCGCAGCTCGTCGCCGCCCGCCCCGGCGGGCGACTGGATGATCCCGCCGGTGAACGACCGGGGGCCGCGCCAGAACAGGCCGCCGTACCCGGCGTTCTCGCGTCCCTTCGTGGTCGGCGAGCCGAAGTCGAGGGTGCCGCCGGACACGTTCGTCATCCGCGTCTCGAACACCAGCGCCCAGGTCCCCTCGTCCAGGACGGTCGCGGCAAGGGAGCGCCGCTCCTCGATGACCGGGGCGCCGGCCTGAGAGGTCCAGTCGAGCGTGTGGCCGATCTCGACGCGGTCGCCGTCGGCGGTGAGCGTGGTCATCTCGCGGTGCGTGGCGCTGCCGTTGTTCTCCAGCTGCACGTAGAACTTCCCGTGCACGTACGTGGGTCCGCCCCAGAAGTTGTGCTCGCCGACGTGCGGCAGCGACCAGGCGATGCCCTTGTGCCAGACGTGGTCGTGCGGCCGGAACAGCGACACCAGCCGGCCGCCGAGCGTGCGGATCGGGTGCAGATACGGCTTCGGCGACTCCAGCACCGGCGTGTCCGGGCGGTAGACGTAGCTGAACAGCTCGACGTCGCCCGCCGACACGGTGACCGACCGGCCGAGCGCGTGATTGGCCTGCAGGGTCACTTGTTCCTCACCTTTTCCCATGGGGCGCCCGTGCCCTCCATCGTCTGGGCGAACGGGCTGTCGGCTGTGATCTGTCCGCTTCGTACGCGTTCGCCGGTGAAGGCGGAGGCGTACAGAGCGGCGATGAACTCCATCGTCCGCCTGGTGTCCCCAGCGGTCACCGGGGGCGCCTGGCCCTGGTCGAGGGCGTCCAGCACGGCGGCGAGCCAGCCCTCGTGGCTGCTCGGCACTGTGCTGTGCCCCTGCGCCCACAGGTCGGACACGTTCTCGTGCCCGGGCGCGGGGGTGATCGTCCAGTCGTCGTCGGTGTAGCCGTACAGGTGCTCCACCTCGACCGTGGCATGCTCGTAGTCGAACCGCAGCTCAGAGGTCTGGCGGGGCGACACCACCGAGTTCACGACGGTGGCGACCGCGCCGCTCTCGAATGTCACCAGCGCCATCGACACGTCCTCGGTGTCGACGGAGCGGGCCTGGCGGGCGGCCACCGCGGTGACCTCCCGCCACGGGCCGAGGATCGACAGGAGCAGGTCGAACTGGTGGATGCCGTGTCCCATCGTCGGGCCGCCGCCCTCGGACTCCCAGGTGCCGCGCCATGGGACCGCGTAGTAGGCCTCGTCGCGGTACCACTGGGTGACGCAGGTCGCCAGCAGCGGACGGCCCAGCTCGCCGGCCTCCTGCAGGCGGCGCAGGCGCAGCGCGCCCGTGCCGAAGCGGTGCTGCAGGACGGTCGCGACATGCCCCGTCGAGCGGCTCTCGGCCTCGATCAGCGTGTCGAACTCGGCCAGCGAGAGCGTCGGCGGCTTCTCGATCAGCGCCGTCACGCCCGCCTCCAGGCATTCGACGGCCTGTGGCGCGTGCAGCTGCGGCGGGGTGCACAGGTGGACGACGTCCACCTGCTCCTGCCGCAGCAGGTCGGTCAGGCTCGCGTGAGCCCGCGGGACGTTCCAGGTGCCGGCGAACTGCTTGGCCCGGCCGAGGTCCACGTCGGCCACGGCGACGAGCTCCGCCCGGCCGTCTGAGGCGGCGACGGCGTTGGCGTGAGCGGTGGCGATCCCACCGGTGCCGACGATCGCGGCCCGGTAGTTCCTCCGTTGAGACAACTCATAACTCCTGGTTGAAGGGGGGATCAGGCGCCGTCGATCTCGGTCTGCAGCTCCTTGATGAACGACTTGGCGGCCTGCTCCGGCGTCTGCCGGTCGAACAGCACCTCTTCCGTGTGCCGTTTGATGATGGCTTCGAGGTTACTGGCGCCGTTCGGCGTCACTCGGGGGGCGGTGCCGACCTCGAGGGTGTCGAGGTACTCGGCCGCCGCCTTGTCCGTCTCCCCGAGCTTCGGGGTGATGGCCGCGCGGATCTTCGTGTTGGCCGGGACGCCGCGGTCGGTCAGCAGCACGTTCGCCGCCTCCTCGCCGTTGGCCAGGAAGTCCACGAACAGCGCCGCCTCGGCCGGGTGCTTGCTGCGCGAGGAGATCGACCAGAACATCGAGGGCTTGAAGTACGCGGCCGGGGACGTCGCCTGCGACTCGCCGGGCAGCTTGAGCAGCTTGAGCTTGGACCCGCTGGCCGCGCTCAGCGACGTCAGCTGGGTGTTCCACCAGGTGGCGAGGGCCGCGGTGTTGGTGGCCGTGCCGGACTGGTCCAGCGGTCCGCTGGCCCGCTCGATGGTCACCGACGGTGCCGGGGCGGCACCGGACTTGGCCAGGTCGCGGATGTAGGTCCAGTAGCCGGCCAGCACGTTCTCCGGAACGGCGACCTTGCCCGCCTCGTCGAACAGGGCCGCGCCGTTCTGCCGGGCCCAGATGTTCATGCTGCCGGCGTCGAAGCCGAAGGACTGGATGCCGGTGACCTTGCCGCCGCCCGCCTTCGACACCTCTTCGCCGACCTTCTTGAAGTCGTCCCAGGACCAGGTGGCGTCGTCCGGGAGCTTGATCTTGAACTGGTCGAAGAGGCCGGTGTTGGCGACGATCGCGTACGTGCTCAGGCCTACGGGGATGGCGTACTGCTTGCCCTTGACGATGCCGGTGTCCAGGGCGGACTTGTCGAAGTCGGCGGTCTTGAGGTGCTTGGTGGCGGTGCCGAGGTCGAGCAGGGCGCCGCGCTCGGCGTACGAGGCGAGGTAGAGCTCGTCCATCTGGATGACGTCGGGCGCGTCGTTCGCGGCCACGGTGGTGGCGAGGCTCTCCCAGTAGCCGTTCCAGTCCTTGAACTCGCCCTTGACGGTGATGTTCGGGTACTTCTTCTGGAAGAGGTCGATGACCTGCTGGGTGCGCTTGTGCCGCTCGTCCGCGCCCCACCAGGTGAAGCGGAGGGTGACCGGGTCCTTCGACAGCTCCTGACCGGCGCTGCCGCCGCCGCTGCCGCAGGCGGTGAGCATGAGTGCCGCCGCGGCGGCCAGAGCGATTCTTCTCATGATGAGTCCTTGGGGGGTTACTTGCCGCCGGTGGTGGCGATACCGCGGATGAGGTAGCGCTGGCCGACGAGGAAGGCGAGGAAGACCGGAGCCAGGGACACCACGCTCATCGCGAACATGGATCCCCAGGAGGTCGAGACCGTGGCGTCCACGAACGAGCGCAGCGCCACCGGCACGGTGTACATCTCCGGGTCCGTCAGGTAGATGAGCTGGCCGAAGAAGTCGTTCCACGTCCAGATGAAGGTGAAGATCACGGTTGTGGCGAGGGCCGGCATCATCAGGGGCAGGATGATCCGCAGGAAGATCCTGGCGTGGCCGCAGCCGTCGATCCTGGCCGCCTCGTCCAGCTCGCGGGGCAGCCCGCGGATGAACTGCACCATGAGGAAGACGAAGAACGCGTCGGTGGCCAGGAACTTCGGCACCACCAGCGGCAGGAACGTGTTCACCCAGTCGAGCTGGGAGAACATGATGTATTGCGGGACGATGATCACATGGATCGGCAGCATGATCGTGCCGAGCATGATGGCGAACCACAGGCGCTTGCCGGTGAAGTCCAGCCTGGCGAACGCGTACGCCGCCATCGAGCAGGACACCAGGTTGCCGATGATGCAGGCCAGCACCAGGATCGCCGAGTTGGCCAGGTAGTGGCCGAACGGGGAGGCCAGGGCGGTCCAGCCCTCGCCGTAGTTCTGCGTCTGGAGACTGTCGAGGATCAGGCCGGGGCGGCGGAAGATCTCGTTGTTGGGCCGCAGGCTGCTGACCACCATCCACAACACCGGATAGAGCATCACCAGTGCCAGCAGAATGAGACCGGCGTGCTTGAGCACCCTACGGATTTCAGTCATCGTAAACGACCCAGAATTTCGCGGCCCAGAAATTGATGGCGGTGAACGCGGCGATGATGACGAGCAGCAGCCAGGCGAGCGCGGAGGCGTACCCCATGTCGAAATTCCCGAATCCCCGCTGGTAGAGGTAGAGCGTGTAGAAGAGGGTGGAGTCCGAGGGCCCGCCGCTGCCGCCCGAGACCACGAACGCCTGCGTGAACGACTGGAACGCGTGGATGACCTGCAGGACCAGATTGAAGAAGACGATCGGCGACAGCAGCGGGATCGTGATCCTCCGGAACTGGGTCCACTTTCCGGCGCCGTCCGTGGCCGCGGCCTCGTAGTACATCGCGGGGATCTGGCGCAGTCCTGCCAGGAAGATCACCATCGGGGCGCCGAACGTCCACACGTTCAGGACGATCAGCGTCGACAGCGCGCTGTCCGGGTCGGAGATCCAGCCCCTGCCCTCGATGCCGGCCATGGACAGCACCTGGTTGAACAGGCCGTCGGCGCCGAAGATCTGCCGCCACAGCACCGCGATCGCCACGGAGGAGCCGAGCAGCGACGGCAGGTAGAACGCCGAGCGGTAGAACGCCAGGCCGCGCAGCCCCTTGTCCAGCACGAGCGCCAGCGCCAGGGCGCAGGCCAGCTGCAGCGGCACGGAGACGAGGACGTAGACCAGCGTCACGCCGATCGCCTTGTGCAGGCGGGCGTCGCCGAGCATGCGGATCCAGTTGTCCAGGCCGTTGAAGACCGGGGGCTGGATCAGGTTGTAGTCGGTGAAGCCCAGCACGAACGAGGCCGCGATCGGGCCGGCCGTGATGAACAGCAGGCCCGCGAACCAGGGCAGCAGGAACGCGAACGCCGCCTTATTGTCCTTCTTGGCTTCCCTGCCGGCGCCGAGGGTTCCGCCGCTGCCCTTGCGCATGCGCTGGAGCTCGCCAAGAGCACTCACGCGGGCCTCCTCGACGCGATCATTCGTGACCTCCTGTCACCGCGAGACGGGGTCCGCCATGGTTGGGAAAACGTATTCCGCAGTTTGCATGCCTGTTACGCGAGCGTCAAGAGCGCTACCGCGGACCCATCGCCGACGCGGCGACACCGCTCGTCACACGCCGTGAGGGATCTGCCGGTCACCGTACGCCCACCCGTTACACCGCCGTGACCTGCCCGAATGAGCATCGCACCGGTGGGCGGGCCCGTTCCGCGCGTGCCGTCACCCGGCCCCAGCGCAGCCCAGAACCATCCCCATGCCTTCCTGCCGGCCTTCCGGGCGCGCATGAGTGCACACCTGCGACGGGACACCGGCAAAAGCCGGCGCCTGTCACCGAGAGTGACATGGCGTCGGGCACAAAGCGGCCACATCCACCGCCGCACACTTCCGCCCGCCTCCTGTTCCCTGGCCGCTCCCCGTCCCGTGCCCCGACGCAGACCGTCGGCAGGCGGCGAGGCGGACGCCGTCCGGAGAGGGGCGGGCCGATCAGGCGTCGCGGAGGCGGGTGCTGTCGCGGACGATCAGGCGGCCTTCGACGATCAGGCGGCGTGGCTCGCCTGCCTCCGCGAGCGCGAAACGAATCGCCTCCGCCCCCGCGTGCGCCAGCGGAAGCGCCACCGTCGTCAATCTCGGCGTCACGTCACCGGCGAGCGGAATATCGTCGATCCCCGTCACGGAAACGTCCTCGGGAACGTTTATCCCGGCCGCCCGGAAACCCGACATGGCCCCAATGGCGACGGTGTCGTTGAGCGCGAGAACCGCCTGCCGCCCGTCCATTCCCTCCTCGGCCAGCCGCCGCGCCGCGTCGAATCCACCCTGCCGGCTGACCTCGCAGTAAACGGGCCGGACATCCCGCTCGTCAACGCCCCCGGCACGCAATCCGTCGGCGAATCCCGCCGTACGATCGGACACGGTACGCAGCTCCCTGACGCCGGCGAATATCGCCACCCGCCGGTGCCCCGTCCCCGCGAGAAAGGCCCCTGCCGCCCGCCCCGCGCCGTAATCGTCGAACCCGATCGCGTCGAAGGCCATGTCCGTCTCGCCGACGATCACGACCCGGCCGCCCTCCCTCTCGTACGCGGCCAGCTCCTTGAGCAGCCGCCCGCCGAGCGCGTGGGCCATGAACCGGCTGGAGGTCAGCACGAGCGCGCGCGGCCGCAGCGCCCGCAGCAGTCGGACGGTCTCCAGCTGCCGCTCGTGCGCGCCCATGGTGGCGGACACGGTGACGAAGGCCCCGGCGGTGCGCGCCTCCCGCTCCATCGCGGCCACGATCATGCCCATGGACGGCGTCGTGAGGTCGTCGGCGACGAGCGCGATCGAGTCACTCGCCCGTCGCATCGCCCGGGCGGAGGCGTCCACCGTGTACCGCAGGGCCGCCGCCGCGGCCAGCACGCGGGCCTCGTACTCGGGGGCCACTTTCCGGGCGCTGCCGCCCAGGACCCGGGACGCGGTGGCGACCGAGACCCCCGCCGCCGCGGCCACGTCGTGCAGCGTGACCGTGGGCCGCGCCGCATGGGGCATGGGCGGTGTCCTTTCCGAGGCGTGCAGGTCGGTTCTGAAGAGTACCCCGGGCGAGGCAACGTGACCTGGACGGTCTGGCGTTCCCCGTCAGTTCTCGTACGCCCCGCATTGTCATCGGCAAGGCATGACCCATGTCATGCAGAGCCGGTGACATAGCGGACTAACCCGCCACCCCTCGTCGCATCATGCTGATGACCATGATTACTCGCCGATTCACACAGGTCCTGACCACGATGGGCGGCGCGCTGCTCATCGCAGGAACCCTGGCGGCCCCCGGCCCGGCGGCCGCCGCGACGGACGACCGGCAGGCGCTGCGGGCATCCCTGGACGCCGTGCACGAAGCCGGCATGTACGGCATCCTCTCGAACGTCCGCGACGGGGGCCGGACGTGGCGGGGCGCCTCCGGCGTGGCCGACGTGGACACCCGCCGTCCGGTGCGGCCGGACATGGTCCACCGGGTCGGAAGCATCACCAAGACCTTCACCGCCGTGGCCGTCCTGCAGCAGGTCGAGCGCGGCACCATCGAACTGGACGCGCCGATCGGCCGCTACCTGCCGGACCTGGTCCCGGGCGAGCGCGGCCAGAAGATCACCGTACGCATGCTGCTCAACCACACCAGCCACATCGGCGACTACATCGGCCCGGCGTTCCCCTCGCTGCTGGAAGGCTCGACCTCCAGCCTGGACGAGCACCGCTTCCGTACGATCGCGCCCGAAGAGCTGGTCAGGCTCGGCCTCGGCGCGGCCGCGACCGGCGAGCCCGGCGCGGTGCCCGGCTCGTACTCGAACGCCAACTACGTGCTCGCGGGCCTGCTGCTGGAGAAGGTGACGGGCCAGGACGCCGAGCGCCACATCACCCGGCACGTGATCCAGCGCGCCGGTTTACGGCACACGTCGTTCCCGCGCACGCCCCACATCCCGGGTCCGCACTCCAAGGCGTACGAGTCGTGGTTCGGGCTGATCGATCCGCCGCGCGACTACAGCGTCTACAACATGTCCTGGGCAAGCACGGCGGGGGCCCTCACGTCCACGATGGACGACCTCAACCGCTTCTACCGGGAGCTGTTGCGCGGCCGGCTGATCGGCGCGGCACAGCTCGCCGAGATGCGGAAGACGGTCGCCGTGACGGTGGGCGGAGGCCAGATCGACCACTACGGCCTCGGCATCTACGCTCTCGACCTGCCGTGCGGCCGGTTCTGGGGACACGACGGGGGCGTCTTCGGCATGGGCGCGCAGTCGCTGTCCAGCCCTGACGGCGGCCGCCAGCTCTCGTTCGGCATCAACTACATGAAGTACCAGCGCATCGTGAACGGCGTCGTCGAGCCCAGCCCGATCGACTTCGCGATCGTCGACCACATGCTGCTGGCACTGTGCGGGCAGAGCGCCGCCACGGCGCGGACGACGCAGGCGCCGTTCCTGCCGTTCCCCGCCGACAGGCGGTGACCGGGCTCATCGCGGCCTGTGCTCTGCATCACTCTCGGCGTGTGGATTTCTGCGCAGAGGTTCCCTTCCGCTCTCCGTAATGTCCGTGCTGCCGGACGAAAACCCGGCAGCACCAGCACCGATACGGGGAGGAAACCCGATGCGCAAGACCCTCGCGATCGCGACTTTCGTCGGCTCGATGGCCGTCACCGGCCTCGCCGTCGCCCCGGCCGCCCAGGCCGCCACCCAGACCGGCACCACCACCACGACGACCGGCAGCAGCTGGGGCAAGTTCTTCTCCAGCGATCACAAGGCCTACACCTACGGCAAGACCTGGAGCAAGGGCGGCAAGGTCTACACGAAGTGGTACGGGGTCGAAAAGAAGGGCGGCAAGAAGGGCTGGGTCTGGTTCGAGTACTACCAGAACGGCGGCTGGCACAAGTTCAACAAGTCCTGGGACGGCAAGGTCGCCGGCGCCTGGAAGGGCCACGGGATCAAGAAGGTCTACACCTTCACCTGCTGGGGCGGCAAGTTCGACAACTGCGGCAAGAAGTACCGCATCTACTAAGAACGCCACGTACCCGAGGCCCGGCGGCACTCAGCCGCCGGGCTTCTCATGCGGAAGGCACCTGACGCACCCCGTTCCGCCACACGTCCGTGATCGCGCGGGTCGCGGTGATGTCCGTGGTCGGGTCACCGTCCACCAGCAGCAGGTCGGCCCGGAGCCCGGGAGCGATCCGCCCCCGGTCCGTGAGCCCGAAGCACCTGGCGGTCAGGCTGGTGGCCGCCGTGAGCGCCTGTGCCGAGGTCAGGCCCGCCCCGGTCAGCATCAGCAGCTCGTGGTGCAACCCCGCCCCGTGGACGGGCCCGAACGGCGTGCAGTCCGTCCCGGCCAGCACCGGCACCCCGGCCCGCGCCAGCGCCGCCGCCGCCTGCGAGGCGTTCACCACCCCCGCCGAGTGCGCGGGGATCCCGGTGTAATCCCGCGCGAACGTGGCCTTCGACCGCTCGGACATCCGGCCCGCCACGCGCGGGTCCCGCAGCAGCTCCGCGCCACCTGGGTCGCCCGTGACCGCTTCGATGTACGTGATCGTGCTGACCACGAACGCGTCGTACGCGGCGATCCTGGCGGCCGTCTCCTCGGCGAGCTCCCCTCCGGCATCCGTGTAGAGGTGCGCCAGCCCGTCGGCGCCCGCGTCGAGCGCGATGAGCGCCTCGCGCGCCGTCACCGTGTGCGCGACGACCCGCAGCCCGGCGGCGTGTGCGGCCTCGACCAGCACGGCGGCGAGCTCGGGGCTCAGCGCGGGCAGCTCCATGCCGGACGCCGCGCCGTCGTCGACGGCGATCTTGAGGTAGTCGGCACCCTCCGCCAGCCGCGCCTCCACGAACGCCTTGGCCTGGTCCGCGTCCGCCACCGTGTCGAGCCCGCGGTCCGAGCCGAGGGCTTTGAGCAGGTCCGGGGTCATGATCTGGGTCGGGTGCCCGCCGGGCACGGTGGCGATCATGCTGGAGCTGCGGAGGTCGGCCACGTCGTCGCGTTCGGCGGCCTGGCGGCGCTGCTCGGCCAGGATGGGCGGCAGGTTGTTCATGTCGAGCTCGGTGGTGACGCCGAACCTCAGCGCCTCCGCCAGGTCGCCCTCGAAGGCGTGCGCGTGCGCGTCGATCAGGCCGGGCAGCAGGGTCTTGCCGGCGCCGTCCACCTCCACGTCCACGGGTCCGGCGGCGTCGGCGGCGATGCGGTCGCCGTCGATCAGGACGTCGGCGCCGGGCGCGGTCCGCTCGCCGTCGAAGACACGAACGTTACGGATCAAGGTGCGCATGTCTCTCCCCCATCTAGTTCTGCGCCTGATAGTACGACGTCTAATTATTAGACGCAAGAAAACCGGGTACGGGCCCGCGGACCCGTACCCGGTCCACAAATGGATCAGTGCGAGAACGCCTGGAACTCGGCCGCCCTCACGTGCTCCCGCTGCGGGCTGGCCGTGGCGCAGTCCGTCGCGGAGTTCGGATCGTTGTCCTGCTCCCCCGCGTACAGCGGGTTGCCGGTGCACTGGCTGCTGACCACGCGCAGCATCAGATGCGTGGCACTGGTGTCCCGCACGTCGAACGACTTGAAGATCATGTCCGCGCCCCTGGGCCGCGGCAGCGCCGAGCGGAACGCGTCCGCCGGACTGGTGTAGATCTTCCTGAAGTTCGCCGGGTCGGCGCAGCCCGAGCCGCACGCCAGCACTTCGAAGGCGCGCAGGCTGGAGAAGCGGTTCTGCCCGCCGGGATCGGCCGGGTCGTTGACGTTCGGCCGGAGCATCGAGCTCACCTGCACCCGCCCGATCCTGACCGGGGCGTCGCCCGCCAGGTCCACGACCACCGACTTGCCCGCCGGCGCACCGGTGAGCGAGGCCCAGTTCGTGGCCTCGGTCTCGTCGATCAGCTTGGCCTGGTTGACGCCGTCGCCGGTGGCCGCCGCGCCGCTCGCCGCCGAGGCGTGGTTGCGGGTCAGCAGCAGCGGCAACGGCAGCTTCACGCCCGGCAGCACCGCGAACTTCAGCCGCTTGTGCCCGAACCCGCTGCCCGCGGCCACGAAGTCGTACACGCCCGGCGTCATCTCCACGGTGTCGCCGAGCGGCGTGGCCGGGTCGGTGTCGGCCACCGGGACCGCCCGTCCCTCGTAGTCGCCGACGTACAGCCGCAGCGCCGCGTCCTTGGCCTCGCCCAGGGGCTTCAGCTGGAGCGAGCCGTTCTTGCCGACCGGGTTGGCGAAGCTCGGCGTCGCCTCGCCGTCGTTCGGCCCGGTGCTGGCCGCGTCCCTGCCCAGGCCGTGCTCGGCGAACGCGCGCCACATGATGTCCTGGTTCTTGCCGCCGAAGCGGATCGCGTCGGCGGCGAGCATGGCGTCGCGGTGGTCGACGTACGTGACCGCGCCCGAGGCCATCAGCAGCAGGGCGTCGAACGCCAGCTGCGCCCAGCGCCGGTTGCCGGGGCACTTCTCGACCGGCGTCTTCCCGTCGGCGCACGCGCGCTGCGACTTGGCCGTGCCGTCGCCGTACCGCTTGACGAAGGCCGCGCGCACGTCGAACTGCGTGGCCGACCAGATCTCGCCGTCCGCGTGGACCTGCTGGCCGACCAGGTCGTAGTTGAGGTCGCTGTAGTTGAGCGGCGACTTCGACATGTCGTAGTTCCTGATGCCGCGCTGCCTGTCGCCGGTCACGTAGCCGCCTGTGACGTACGGGGTCTCTCCGGACGGGCGGAACCCGTACTCGAAGAGGTACTCCATCGCGAACAGGTCGGAGGTGCTCTCGTTCATGGCGCCGGCCTGCGCGCCGCTCCAACCGGCGGTCGGCCCGGCGATCATGCGGCCGGAGATCGCGTGTGTGTACTCGTGGCCGATGACCGACATGTCGTAGTCACCGTCCACGCAGGGCGCGTAGAAGGCCCCGGCGATCGGCTGCCACAGGTACATGTTCGTGATCGGCGCGACCCCGTCGGGCCCGGTGATCTGGTTGGCGTTGTCGCGTACGGACAGCACCCGCGCGCCCGCCTGCGCGTTGCCCTGCTCGGGGTCGTCGCCGAGCCCGCCCCGGTCACCGTTGTCGTCCTGCATGTTCCAGGCGGTCTCGGTGAAGCCGAGCCGGTACGACCAGTCGTGCATGCGGTTGTGCATGGCGTTCAGGTTGGCGATCGCGGCCTCGAGGTCGTTCTCGCCCGGCTGGTCCAGCGTGGCCGGGTCGCACTTGGCCTCGTACCAGGTGTTGCGCCACGGGTAGGCGTAGTTCCTGCTCGGCGTGAGCACGTTGGAGCGGGTGCCCACGGTGAACGGGTCGCCGCTGGCCCGGTTCTCGAACGTCCTGGCCGCGTTGCCGATGCTGGTGTTCGTCGGCGCGCCGGTGGCGTGGTCGACGTCCCACGCCTTGCCGGTCGCCGGGTCGCCGCCGCTCACGTAGTCACAGCCGGGGCCCGGCGTGTGGCACCAGGTCTGGCGGGTGTCGGCGGAGGAGTAGTCGTCGCGCGGGTTCGCCGGGAACGCCTCCCAGTGCGGGTTCTCCGGGTCGGCGTGGTGGTCGACGAGGTTCTCCCGCACCAGGACGGCGCCGCTGACCGCGTCCACGTGCGTCGTGTACGCCGCCGCCTCGCCGCCCCCGCCGCCGATCAGCACGACCTGGAACGCGCGGTGCACGCCGTCGGGCGCGGGCACCGCCACCGGGGTCGCCTGCTTGGTGGCCGCCGTGGCCAGGTCGATGCCGCCGTCCCTGGCCGCGATCTCCAACGCCTGCTGGGCGCTGATCGCGGCGGCCGGGGGCGCCTGTGTGGCGCGCGACAGCGAGGACGTGACGTGCCGGACCGTGCCGTCGACCACGCCGACCGCGACGAGCCCGTCCACGCCGGCCGGCAGGTCGCCGAACTTCTGCCGCAACAGCACGGCGTGGCCCGCGCCGATGGGATTGACCGCGACCCGCTCCAGCGCGTCGACGGCCTCGGCCGGCAATCCGAAGATGCTCTCGTTGTTCTTGAGGTAGGCGCGTGCCGCCTGCTCAGGATCGGACCCCAGACCCTCGGCCAGCGGCTCGGCGCTGACGACGGCGGCGGGGGTGCCGAGAGCGTTCCAGCGGATCTCGGCGGTGGGACCCGCCCTGCGCTGGTTGGCCCCCGGCGGCGGCGGGACCCGGCCCTGCCGGTTGTCCACATCCGGCTTGCCGTGCTCCTCGGCCTGGAAGTCGTGGACGATCGGGGCTTGCCCGCCGGGTGCGCCGCTCGCGGCCCCGGTCGGGGCCAGAGCCGACGCGGCCAGGGCGACGACGATGAGGGTGCTGCTGCGTAACCAGGACTTTGACGACACGGTTCCTCCTGCGTGTCAGGGTGCGCGGATCGCGCGCACTCGCAAGAGGTAGCACCGCATTGACTACCTGACAAGATCTAAGTGCGGGACAGGTGGCCGGCGCCTCGGCGGACACGAAGGGTCGTTGAACGACCATCCCTTACATGGAATGAGGTTTTTGCCCACCGCGCCCGGCGCAGTTCCCGCACTGATCATTCAACCGCTGTCTCCGCCGCCGCCGCAACCGAATTACCGGGCGGCGAAGACGGAGGCGTAGACCGGCCGCCCGCGCTCGGTGACCACCTGGCCGGCCAGGCCGTCGCCGGTCACGGTGGACAGCCGCAGGTCGAGGTAGCGCTCCTCCTCGACCGTGCGCATGTCCCCGCCGACGCCGGCCATCCACGAGGCGACCTCGGCCGTCCGCCGGTCCCGGTCGCGCGTCAGCTCGGCCCGCAGCTCCGCCAGGCCCGTGGCCTCGTACGGCTCCGCGACGGCCCGCTCCGGCTCGGCCTGCCAGGCGGCGACACCGTACGCGAAGCAGACCAGCGCCGTCCACAGCTCGGCGAAGTACGCCGGGTCGGGCGCCAGCTCCAGCCCCGCGAACCTGCCGCGCAGGAAGAAGATCGCCCCGAGCTGCCCCGGCACCAGCTCCAGCCGGTTCTGGAACTGGGTCAGCATCGCCCGCTTACGCGAGATGATCTGCTCCAGGTGACCGCGGGACGGCAGCCCGTACGCGCGGTTGAGCTCGGAGATGTCCGGCCACAGCTTGGCGTAGTCCTTGCGCCCGCGCAGCTCCAGCGCCTTGGCGCGCAGCTCGGCGGGCAGCACGAAGAACCACTGGTCCCGGCCCTCCAGGTAGCCGCCCTGCGCGGCCTGGACGCAGCAGGCGTCGTCGAACCGCCTGGTCTGCCCGGCGCCCAGCAGCGCCGAGGAGCACAGGGCGTGGTTCTGCGCGCCGTCCTGGATGTAGCCGATGTGCAGCGGCACGATCGCCACGCCCGCGCGGGCGCCGTTGTGCAGCTCCACCTGGCCGTAGCCGACGACTCGCTTCAGCTTGAGCCCGGAACGCGGCGGCACGAAGCCGGGCCGGTGCGGTCCCCAGACCGGCACCATGGTCAGTGCCCCGGCGCGCTGCGGCGTGCCGAGCCGGTAGCCGTCGAGGTCGAGCGGCGTGGGCAGCAGTCTGTCCAGCGCGGTGGTCGTCATGTCCGTACTCCTCCTTCCAGTCGGCTCAGCCCAGTCGGCTCAGCGTGGTGGCGCGGATCCATTCGCCGCCCGCGCCCCCGCAGTGGGCGAAGATCCACGGCAGCATCCCGGCGAAGTCGTCCTGGTGCCAGAACGGTTGCCGCGGCAGCTCCGGCGCCGGGTCGCGGAACGTCAGGTCGTCGCCCCGGGTGAACATCGCCTGGCACAGCACCACGGGCGTCGTGACGCCGGCGCGCGGCAGCGTGGCCACGACCCTGGCCAGGTCGCCCGGCATGACGTTCTCGTAGCCGTCGGTGACGACCACCACCAGGTCGGGCCCGGTGTCCAGCGCGTCGAGCAGGGCGTTCGCCAGGTCGGTCGGGCCGGCGGGCGCGTCCTCGGCGGCCCCGGCCTCGATCACGGTGAGCCGGTCGCAGACCGTCTCCAGCACCAGCCGGAGCGCCGCGGCCTGCGACATGACGGCCCACTCGCGCTCGCCGTGCCCGCGCATGGAGGCGGAGGTGTCCAGCACCACGGCCACGCTCGCCGCCAGACGCGGCAGCCCGCGCGTCGCCTCGGCCACGTACCCGGCCAGGGCCGGCCGCAGTTCGCCTACCGGTCCGCCCCGGTACAGGTGCACCAGCGTCGCCGCGACGTCGCCGCGGTTGGTCGGCGTCACGGTCTGCACCTGCTCCCTGGCCGGGTCGAGCGGCGCCGGCACCTCGCCCGGCGCCACGGCACCGTACGTGCCGGGCGCGTAGAGCGCCCGCACCCGCTCGACCGCCGCCCCCGGGTCGCCCACGAACCGCAGCAGGTGCCGCCGCACATACGCGGACTCTGTGTCACCCTCGCGGATCAGGCGCGCGCATCCCCGCGCGGTCGCCTTGCCGAGCGCGTGCTCGAAGCAGTCGACCAGCGCCGGCCTGCGTGCCTCGATGAGCGCGCCGGCCTCGGGGTGCTCCAGCACGAACGCGAGCACCGCCCGGGTGACGTGCTTGTGGTTGGCCCGCATCCGCCGCAGCGCCAGCAGCGCCGTGATCACGTGCCCGGCGGGCAGCCCGAACATGAGCGCCCTGGCCGTCTTGGCCAGGGTCACCCGCGTGCGGTCGTCGAGGCCGTCCTGGGAGGCGGCCAGCGTACGCAGCAGCACGCGGGCGCGCTGCCACGGGAGCACACCGGGGACCAGCGCGAGCAGCGCGTACCCTTCGGCGTCGCTCTGCTGCGCGCTCCGGTGGAGCTCCGCGTCATCCCAGGTCAGGTCGCCGCCCCGGGAAAGTGTCAGCGGGGCGTCATGCGTCCGGAAATGGGTGAGAAGAGGTGCAGTTTCCACATTTCCAGAGTTTATGAATTTCACCGGCGAGGCGACACCGATTTTCAGCCATCACATATGCGCTCGAATTCGTCAAGCAATTTTCCGGGCATTTCCTCGGGGAAAAGGGCCTACGGCTTGACGTCCAGCCACACGAGGCGGTGGTCGGAGCTGGGGAACGGGAAGACGCCGGTGAGGCGGGACAGCGGGTCGCTCGACACCGGCCAGAAGACGCCGCCGCCCCCCACCCTCAGCCGCTTGGACGGCAGCACGTAGTCGGCGCGCAGGTTGCCGGGGGCGGTGTCGGCGAAGTCGGCGGTGTCGTACTTCGGGTCGCCCTTGTGGGTGGCGTTCGCGCCGCCCTGCAGCGCCGCCGCCTCGGTCGCGCCCGCGCTCGACGGCGCGAACCCGCCGTCGATCTTCGGGTGGTCGAGGAGCTGGTGGATGGCGCCCTGGTAGCTGTCGCCGTCGCTGGGGTCGGCGTTCTGGTCGCCGGCGATCACGAACGGCTCGCCGGCCGGAAGGCCGCCGCGCCGGCCGCGGTCGTCGTAGAGGTAGCCGCCGCGCCCCGGCTGCGTGTAGTCGGCCCAGAGCCTGATCTCGTCGTGGTTGCGGCGGCCGTTGCGGTCCTCGGCGCCGTCGAACGTGGGCGGCGTCGGATGGCTGACCAGGAAGTGCACGGTACGGTGACCGACGCGGACCGGCACGTCCAAGTGGCTCTTGGAGGACAGGCGGAACACCTGGAGCTCCTCCGGCGAGTACCAGTCGGCCGGCTCCGGCGTGGCCGGGTCGTCGGGCAGGGCGGCGCCCGGCATGTCCTTCCACAGGAACTTCTGGAAGGTACGCACGCCGCGGACGTCGATCGGGTGCTTCGAGTAGACCACCATGCCGTACTGGCCGGGGAAGGCCCCGAAGCCGAAAGCGTCGTCGCCGTAGCCGGGCGCGCCGGGCGTGGTCACGACGGCGCCATTGTTGTTGAGGTCGAAGCCGGAGGCGATGCCGGTGTTGCTGGGGGCGGTGTACCGGTACGGATAGGTGATCGGCCGCGCGCCGCCCTGCCCGATCGACAGGTAGTCGTCCTGGAAGAGGCGGGCCGCCGCGCCGGCGGCGTCGTAGTCGAACTCGTTGATGAGCAGGACGTCGGGGCGGGCCCGCTGGACGATCTCGGCGATGACCTTCGCCTGCGTGTTGTCCGGCGTGGACAGCTCCGCGACGAGCTGGCCTTCGGCGTTGCGGTTGAGTGAGGCGTTGAAGGTGGCGAACCGGATGGCGCGGCTCGCGGCCTCGGCCGTGCCCGGCCACAAGGGCAGGAGCGCCGCCGCGGCGGCGACGGACAGGACTCGACGGAAGATCACGATCTCTCACCTCGTTGGACTGGCGCGGTGGTCCGGATCATGGCATCTCCCAGGGAGGCGCGCCAGTACGCGAAGATAAGCTTTGGTTCTGAGCAGGGAGTTAGACATGCCGACGTTCCCTCAGGGAAAGCCGCGACCGCGGCTCACGGGGTCGCAGGGGGGTGAGCCGAAGTATCAGGCCATCTACCGTGATCTGCTCGCCCAGATCGACGACGGCGCGTTCACGCCCGGCGAGCCGCTGCCCGCGCAGCGGGAGTTGAGCGACTACTACGGGGTCAGCTTGATGACCGTGCGGCAGGCGTTGCAGCGGCTCAGCGCCGAGGGACGCATCGAGCAGCGGCAGGGGCTCGGCACCTTCGTGGCGGGCCACGTGATCCCCTACCAGATGAACAGCCTGGGCAGCCTCGCCGAGGATCTCGCCGGGCAGGGGATCGATCTGCGGACGGTGCCGCTCGGCACGCGCCGCGAGCCGCCGCCCGCGGCGGTGCGGGCGGAGCTGGGGCTGGGCCCGCACACCGAGGTCACGGTCATCGAACGGCTGCGGGTCGTGGACGGCTCCCCGGTGATCCACCAGCTGTCCTACACGCCGCTCGACCTGGGCGGGGAGCCCACGGGCGGTGAGCTGGAGCGGACGCCGCTCTACCGGCTGATCGAGGAGCGGTGCGGGGTGTCGCCGGCGTGGGCGACCGAGGCGATCAGGCCGGTCGTGTTGTCGGAGGAGCAGGCCGGCCTGCTGCGGCGGCCGGCCGGCGACGCGGCGCTGATGAGCACCCGTGTCACCTATGACGCGGAGGACCGGGCGGTGCTGGCGGATCGGGCGGTCATGTGCTCCTCCCACATCGTGTTCACCACCAGGCGGCAGGTCCGGGAACCGGCCGTCTCGCTACGCCTCGACGCCTGAGCTCGCTCCTTCATACGCCGGCCGTCTCGCTACGCCTTGACGCTTGACCTCGCTCCTTCATACGCCGGCCGTCTCACCTCGCCCCGGCGCCCACGGCGTTTCGCACGCCGGCCGCGAGTTCCCGTGCCACCGCCTCGACCGCGGCCAGGCCGGACGCCTGGTCCGGGGCGTCCATGAGCGCGCGGACGAAGGCCGACCCGACGATCACCCCGTCGGCGAAGCCCGCGACCTCGGCGGCCTGCGCGCCGGTGCCCACGCCGAGACCGACGCACACGGGCAGGTCGGTGACCTCTTTCGCCCGCGCGACCAGGTCCTTCGCCGTCGTGCTCACCAGATCGCGCTCGCCGGTCACGCCCATGAGGGAGGCCGCGTACAGGAAACCGCGCGAGGACCGGGCGGCCAGTGCCAGCCGCTCCGGCGTGGAGGTCGGCGCCACCAGGTGGACGCGGTCCAGGCCGTGTTCGTCGGCCGCCGCGTGCCAGGCGGCTGCCTCGTCGGGAATGAGGTCCGGAGTGATCGCCCCGGCGCCGCCCGCGGCCGCCAGGTCCGCCGCGAACCGCGCGACCCCGTAGCGGTCGACGAGCGTCCAGTACGTCATGACGAGCGCCGGGGCCCCGGCCTCCCGGACGGCGGTGAACCCGTCCGCCGGGGTGACCCCTCCGGCGAGCGCCGCCTCGGTGGCCCGCTGGATGAGCGGGCCGTCCATGAGCGGATCCGAGTACGGCAGGCCCACCTCCACCACGTCCACGCCGCCGGCCACCATCGCCCGTATGGCGGCCACCGACGTGGCGACGTCGGGAAACCCGACCGGCAGGTACCCGATGAGCGCCGCCCGCCCTTCCCTGCGGGCCTGCTCAATGGTTCCGCGCGCGCTCATTCGCCGCTCCCCTCCTCCAGCACGCCGAAGTAGCGGGCCGCCGTGTCCATGTCCTTGTCGCCGCGGCCGGACAGGTTGACCAGCACGATCCCGTCCGGCCCCAGCCGCCGGCCCTCCAGGATCGCGCCGGCCAGCGCGTGCGCGCTCTCGATGGCCGGGATGATCCCCTCGGTACGGCACAGCAGCGCGAACGCCTCCATGGCCTCCACGTCGCGCACCGACGCGTAACGGACCCGGCCGATGTCGTGCAGCCAGGCGTGTTGCGGCCCGACCCCCGGGTAGTCGAGCCCAGCGGAGATCGAGTGGCTCTCCGTGGTCTGCCCGTGCGCGTCCTGCAGCACGTACGTACGGGTCCCATGCAGGATGCCGAGCGCGCCGCCGGAGACGGACGCCGCGTGCCGGCCGGTCTCGACCCCCTCGCCCCCGGCCTCCAGCCCCACCAGCTCCACCTCCGGATCGTCAAGGAACGCGTGGAAGATCCCGATGGCGTTCGACCCACCGCCGACGCAGGCGCACACGACGTCGGGCAGCCGCCCGGCGAGCGCCAACACCTGCCGGCGCGCCTCCTCCCCGATGATCTGCTGCAACTCGCGCACCATCGTCGGGAACGGATGCGGCCCCGCGGCCGAGCCGATCAGGTAGTGGGTGTTCTCGACGTTGGTGACCCAGTCGCGCATGGCCTCGTTCATGGCGTCCTTGAGTGTGCGCGAGCCCGACGTCACCGGGATGACCTCGGCCCCGAGCAGCCGCATCCTGGCCACGTTGAGCGCCTGCCGCCTCATGTCGACCTCGCCCATGTAGACCACGGCGTCCAGGCCGAGCAGCGCGGCCGCGGTGGCCGTGGCCACGCCGTGCTGGCCCGCGCCCGTCTCGGCGATGACGCGGGGCTTGCCCATCCGCACGGTGAGCAGCGCTTGGCCGATGGCATTGTTGATCTTGTGGGCTCCCGTGTGGTTGAGATCCTCACGCTTGAGCAGGATGCGCGCGCCGCCGGCGTGCCGCGCGAAGCGGGGCGCCTCGGTGATCACGCTCGGCCGGCCCACATACGTGCGGTGCAGCTCGTCGAGCCGCGCCGTGAACTCCGGATCCGACGACGCGTCCCGGTAGGCGGCGTCCAGCTCCTCCAGGGCGGCGACCAGTGCCTCCGGGATGAACCGGCCGCCGAAACCGCCGAAATACGGCCCGGTCTGCCCGGAGAGCTGTGCCCGCACGGCTTGTCCGTGCATCATCGCCTCCTCTCGCCTGAGTTCTAGTCTTCTAGAACTGCTGCTGTTCTAGAAGACTACGAGGACGAGCTCGGATGCGTCAACAGCGGTGGCCGCCCGCCGGCGGCCACCGCCGAGTCCTACGACAATGCCTTCTCCTCGAGCACCACCTGCGGGGCGACCCGGTCCGCCCAGCCCGTCAGGATCTCTTCCAGGATCGGCAGCTGCGCTTCGAGCACCGCCAGCCCCGGGGTGGGCACGGTGGCTCCCAGCTCCACCAGCAGCGGCCGCAGGTGCACCTCGACCGCCAGCGCATGCTTGGGATCCCCCATGACCAGCAGCGGCAGCGCCGCCTTGCCGGCCAGCGCGTCCGGCGGCAGGCGGTCGAGGAAGGACTTGAGCAGCCCGGTGTAGGTGCCCTTGTACGTGGGACTGGCCACCACGAGCACGCTCGCCTCCCGCACCAGCTCCAGCGCCACCTCCACCCCGGGAGACGCGCCCGGTGAGAGCAGGTGGGGGCCGAGCGCGGACAGGTCCACGACCTCGCAGGGCCCGGCCGTCCCGATCCGCGCCCCGATCGCCTGGGCGGCCGCGACGGCGACGGCCCGCGTCCTGGAGCCCTCCCGCGGGTTGCCGACCAGCGTGACGATGCTCATCCGGCCACCGCCAGCGGCGCGGCGTACCGGGATCGGGGCCGGGCCAGGCCGTAGTTGCCGCGCAGCGTGCGGCCCTCGTACTCGTGCCTGAACAGGCCCCTGAGCTGCAGCTCCGGCACCACGTGGTCGACGAAGTCGGACAGGCCGCCGGGCAGGACCGGCGGCATGATGTTGAACCCGTCGGCCGCGCCGTTGAAGAACCACTCCTGGAGCTGGCCGGCGATCTGCTCCGGCGTGCCGGCGACGACGCGGTGGCCGCGCCCGCCGGCCAGGCGGCCGAGGAGCTGGCGGACCGTGAGGTGCTCGCGCCTGGCCAGGTCCACGACAAGCTTGCGGCGGCTCTGCGCGCCCTCGGTCTCGACGGATATGTCGGGCAGCGGCTCGTCGAGCGCGTCCTCGGTCAGGTCGATGCCGGTCAGGTGGGCGAGCTGGGCCAGCCCGTACGCGGGGATGATGAGGTCCTCCAGCTCCTTCTCCAGCCGCAGGGCCTCGCGCTCGGTCGAGCCGATGATCGGCGAGATCCCCGGCAGGACCAGCAACTCGTCGGGCCCGCGGCCGTACGCGGCCAGGCGGCGCTTCAGGTCGGCGTAGAACTCCTGGCCCTCCCGGAGGGTCTGCTGGGCGGTGAAGACGGCCTCGGCATGGCGGGCGGCGAACTCCTTGCCGTCCTCCGACGACCCGGCCTGGACCAGGAGCGGATGGCCCTGGGGCGGGCGGGAGGTGTTGAGCGGGCCGCTGACCCTGAAGTGCTCGCCCGCGTGCTCGATCGGGTGGATCTTGCCGATGTCGGCGTAGCGCCCGCCGGCGCGGTCGCCCACGATCGCGTCGTCCTCCCAGCTGTCCCACAACTTGCGTACGACGTCCAGGAACTCGCCGGCCCGCGCGTAGCGGGCGGCGTGCGAGGGGCGTTCGACGCCGAAGTTGCGGGCCTCGGCCTCACCGGCGGAGGTGACGATGTTCCAGCCGGCCCGGCCGCCGCTGATGTGATCGAGCGAGGCGAACTTGCGTGCCACGTGGAACGGCTCGTTGTACGTCGTCGACACGGTGGCGATGAGGCCGATGTGGTCGGTGACGGCGGCCAGGGCGGACAGGAGGGTGAGCGGCTCGAGGCCGCCGAGCGCGTTGTGCGCGACGTTGCCTTGCAGGGCGACGCCGTCGGCGAGGAAGACCGAGTCGAGCTTGCCGCGCTCGGCGATCCTGGCCAGTTCCTGGTAATGGCGGACGTCGGTGATGCGGGCGGGCTCGGCACGCGGGTGCCGCCAGGCCGCCTCGTGGTGCCCGACGCCCATGAGGAACGCGTTCAGGTGGAGCTTTCTCGTCACGTGGTCCTCCAGGTGGAGAAGCGGCGCTCGACGGCGACCAGGAGCAGGTTGAACAGCAGGCCGAGGGCGGAGATCGTGATGATCCCGGCGTACATGTCGGGGATGCGGAAGCTGGATTGGGTGTCCAGGATGAGGTAGCCGAGCCCGGCCTTGGCGCCGACCATCTCGGCGAACAGCAGGACGAGGATCGAGTACGCCCCCGCGAGCCGCACACCGGTGAAGATGGTGGGCACGGCGGCGGGCAGGATCACCTTCTGGAACAGGCGGGCGGGGCCGAGGCCCATGGACCTGGCCGACTTGATCAGCAGGGGTTCGACGGTTCGCACACCGCTGATGGTGTTGAGCAGGATCGGCCACGAGCACGCGTACAGCACGAAGGCGATCTTCGTGGTCTCGCCGATGCCGAGGATCAGCGTGAACACCGGCAGCAGCGCCACGGCCGACGTGTTGCGGAACACTTCCAGCAGCGGGGTGAGGAAGTCGGCGAGCGGCCGGTACCAGCCGATCAGCAGGCCGAGCGGGATGGTCAGCACGATGGCCAGGCCGAAGCCGGACAGGGAGCGGACCAGCGACGCCTCGAGGTGCTGCGGGAGTTGGCCGCCGATCAGCAGGTCGTACCAGGCGACGAGGTTCTCCGAGAGCGGAGGGACGAAGACGCGGTCCACGACGCCGAGCCTGGGCAGGACCTCCCAGGCGGCCAGGAGGAGCAGGATGGCCGTCGATTTCACGGCCACCCGCCGGACCGCCCGGCCGACGGGCCGCCGCCGCGCGGCGGCCCGCGCCGGAGCCGGGGCCGTCTCGACGCCGGCGGCGTGGGCCTCGTCGTCGGGAAGGTCGTACCAGTGCAGGTCGCCGGCGAGGGCGGTGTCCTGTCGTGCGTCAGCCATGGGAGATCGCCACCTTCCGCTCCTGGGCCTGCGCCGCGGCCACCTCGTCGCGCAGCAGCTGCCACACGTGGTGTCGGTATTCGCCGAAGGCCGGGTCCGCCCGCAGGTCGCCCTCGCGCGAGCCGAACTCCACCTCGACGATCTCCTTGATCCGGCCCGGCCTGGAGGTCATCACCGCGACCCGCCGGCCGAGGTAGACGGCCTCGTCGATGCCGTGCGTGATGAAGACGACCGTCTTGCCGGTGTGCTGCCAGACGCGTACCAGCTCCTCCTGCAGCAACTCGCGGGTCTGCGCGTCGAGGGCGGCGAACGGCTCGTCCATCAGCAGCACGTCCGGGTCGAAGGCGAGGCTGCGGGCGATCGCCACCCGCTGCCGCATACCGCCGGACAGCTCGTGCGGGTATCGGTCCTCGAACCCGGACAGCCCCACGAGCCTGAGGTGCTCACGGGCCCGCCGCGCCCGCTCCTTCCTGGGTACGGCCTTCGCCTCCAGCCCGAACTCGACGTTGGCCTGGGCGGTGCGCCACGGGAACAGGGCGTACTGCTGGAAGACGACGCCCCGGTCGAGCCCGGGCCCCGTGACCGGCGCGCCGTCGATGAGGATCTCACCGGTCGTCGGCGCGGACAGCCCGGCGATCAGGTCGAGGAGGGTGGACTTGCCGCAGCCGCTCGGGCCCAGGAGCGTGAGGAACTCGCCCTCGCGTACGTCGAGGTCGACGCCGGACAGCGCGATGAACGACTCGCCGGCGTCCCTGACCTGGAACGTCTTGGTCACGTCCCGGATGCTGATCTTGGTCATGAGGCGCTCCCGCCGGCGTAGGGGTTGAACGCGTTGGTGTAGAGGTCGGCGGCCTTGACCTGGCCGGGCTTGATCTCGCCCTCGCGTTCCAGCCAGTCGATCCAGGTCTGGAACTCCTTCGCGGCGATGACGCCGCCCTTGCCGGCGATGCCGGTGCTCTTCCAGAACCGCACGGTGTCGGCGCTCTCGTTGCGGCCGCGTTTGGCGATGATCCGCTCGAACGTGGCCACGACCTCCGCGCGGGGCCGGGTCTGCGCCCATTCCACGGCCTTGGCGAAGCCGGACACGAACGTCTTGACGGTGGCAGGGTTGCCGGCGATGAAGTCCTCGCGCAGGACGACGGATCCGGCGGTGAACGGGCCGAGCAGGTCCACGTCGGTGAACAGCGGCCGCAGGCCGCCGCGTTCGAGCGCCTTGTCCTTGAGCACGCCGCCGAGGGTGCCGACGTCCAGCCGGCCCTGCCGGACCGCCTGCTCGGTGTTGACCGGCGGGATCACCACGAGCTGGACCTGCTTGATCTCGTCGGGCGTCAGCCCCTGGCGCTTGAGGTATTCCTTGATGACGGCCTCGTGGTGCGCGCCGAGCGTGTTGACGCCGATCTTCTTGCCGATGAGGTCGCGGGCGGTCTTGATGGGGCTGTTCTCGTTGACGTAGTAGCCGCTGAAGGTGTCCTTGTCGGAGCCGTAGTAGCCGATCACCGCCTTGATCGGGGCCTTGGCCGCCTTGAGCTTGACGATCGCGCCGTCGAAGGCGCCGCCGAAGTCGGTCTGGCCGGTGGCGGCCGACTGGATGTCCTGGGGGCCCGAGGTGGTGTTGCCGACCCACTTCAGCTTGACGTCGCCGAGGTAGCCGAGCTCCTCGGCCAGCTCGGGGAAGGTGACGGCGCCGGCGCTGCCCTGGTAGCGCAGCACCTTCACCTCCGCGGCACCGGAGGCCACGCCGCAGCCGGCCAGCACGGCGGGCAGGAGCGCGGCCAGGAAGGCATGTCTGATCTTGATCACGTCGGGTTCCTCTGAGGGAGGGAGAGAGGTCTGCCTGCGGTACGTGATCAGCGACACTGCGCGCTGGCGACGTGGCCGAAGTCCACGTGCGGGCGCCGGGTCAGGAAAAGGTGGCCCTGGCTCATGGCTACGAAGCTACGGACAGGAAAGCGTGAAGTCAAGTTTCCCTACATGGAATACATGAAATACCCGCCTACTAGGCTCGCCTCGTAACCGATCTCTGCCCTGGAGGCAGCACGATGATCTTCATTACCGCCAAGTTCCGCATCCTGCCCGAGCACGCCGACCGCTGGCCGGAGCTCTCCGGCGAGTTCACCGCCGCGACCCGCGCCGAGCCCGGCTGCCTGTGGTTCGACTGGTCGCGCAGTGTCGACGACCCGAACGAGTACGTTCTGGTCGAGGCGTTCCGCGACGACGCGGCCGGGGCGGCGCACGTGCGCTCGGAGCACTTCAAGCAGGCCCAGCGCACGCTGCCGCCGCACCTGGCCGAGACACCGCGCATCGTCAACGCCTCGATCCCGCAGGACGACTGGTCCGAGCTCGGCGAGCTGGCCGTGCCGCCGCGGGGTTAGTCCACGCGGACGTTGCCGCAGGCGAACAGGCGAACAGGCGGATCGGGCCGGGGCCTGCGGGCACCGGCTCCTGCAACCGCTGGACCGGCCAGCCCCGGGCACAGCGGCTTCGTCACGGACCTGTCCGGTCAGGACTGGCCGGTCTACCACGCCATCTCCACGGCAGACCCTGACTTCCCGCCGATCACGAAAGGGCCGTCGGCGAGGGCTCGCTGTCCGGCTGGCGGGCCGAGCCCGGCTGGTCCGCCAGGACCGGCCAGGACACCCACGGGTACGCCTCCCACACCGGCGGTCTCTCCTACGTGATCTCTGGGAGGACGGCCCCGGCCGCCGGCGTGCGAGCACAGGCGGACCTGAGCGTTTCCTCCGGCGCGGCCGGGCTCACGGTCGCCCACGTCAACCGGCTCAACCAGGTGACGGCCTGGCTGGACAAGGACCGGGGCGCTCTGGTCACCGACGTGCTGATCGGCGGCATCAGCCGCGGCCGGCAGGTGACGGCTCTGCCCGCCGGCGTCGATCTCCGAGTCCGAACGCACTGCGATCCGCCCGCCGTCGCCGGTCACCCTCCATACCACCGACTTGAAGAACAGCTCAGGCCGCTCGGCGTCGTAGACGAGCTCGTACACGTCGGCGGCCCGCTCGCTCTCCAGTACCCGGGCCTCGCGCGAGCGCCGGTACGTCACGCCCGCCGCCCAGACCTCCATCACCCCGTCCGCAGGCGCCGGCATGCGTACCGAGCCCGGCGGGTGCCGGGTCCGCGCAGGCGGGGTCGCGACGCGGGCGGTGGAAGGGTGTGCAAGGACCGGTACGGGGGCGCAGACTGGGTAGATATCGCACCGTTGAGGGAAAGGTGTTGAGGTATCGGGTGCTTGGTGATGGAACCGGACGGGGGGTGGTCCGGCTTCCCGCCGTCCTCCTGTGGATGCTGGTCTGGCTGCTGAACGTCTACGAGTTCCTGCTGGCCATCTAAGCGTGCCCGCCCGGCACCACCAGCCCGGACTCGTACGCGAACACGACGAGCTGGGCCCGGTCACGCACGCCCAGCTTGCCCATCGACCGGCTCACGTGCGTCTTGGCCGTGGCCCCGCTGATCACCAACTGCTCGGCGATCTCCTCGTTCGACATGCCCCGCCCCACCAGGGCCACGATCTCCCGCTCCCGCCCGGTCAACCGCTCCAGCCCGGCGGGGACGGCCGCCGGCCGGGGTGGCGTGCTGACGTACTCCTCGATGAGGCGGCGCGTCACCGAAGGGGACAGCAGCGCGTCGCCGCGTGCGGCCACCCGCACCGACTGCAGCAGGTCGGCCGGCTCGATGTCCTTGAGCAGGAAGCCGCTGGCCCCGGCCCGGAGCGCGGCGAAGACGTACTCGTCGAGCGCGTAGTTGGTGAGGATGACGACCCGCACCCCGTCGAGCTCCGGATCGGCGCCGATCCTGCGGGTCGCCTGGATGCCGTCCAGCAGCGGCATCCGCACGTCGAGCAGCGCCACGTCAGGCAACAGCCGCCGGGCCAGCTCCACGGCCTGCGCCCCGTCGCCCGCCTCGCCGACCACGCAGATGTCGTCGGTCAGCTCCAGCAGGGCCTTGAACCCGGCGCGGATGAGCGGCTGGTCGTCGGCCAGCAGGACCCTGATCACGCCCGCACCGGCGCGGGACGCTCGGGGCCGGGAGGCTCGGGACGCTCGGGCACAGGAAGCTCCGCGCGCACGACGAAGCCTTCTTCGCCGGGACCGGCGGTGAGCGACCCGCCGACGGCGACCGCGCGCTCGCGCATCCCGATCAACCCCATTCCCGGCCCGGCCGTGCCGGCCTCGCCGTCGTTCTCCACCCGCAGCATGATCCCGGCCGGATCGTAGCCGACGGTCACCGCGACCGAGCAGGCCGCCCCCGCGTGGCGCAGCACGTTGGTGAGCGCCTCCTGCACGATCCGGTACGCGGCCCGGTCCACCTCGGGCGGCAGCGCGTACGGGGTGCCGGTGACGGCGTACGACACCCGCAGCCCCGTCCCCTCGGCCCGGGACACCAGGCGCGGCAGCCCGGCGAGCCCGGCCTCGACGCCTTCGGGTTCGGTCTGCCGCAGCACGCCCAGCGTGGCCCGCAGCTCGCTCATCGCCTCGCGCCCCGAATCCTTGATCGCCGCCAGCGCGTCGCGGGCCCGCGACGGGTCGCGTTCCAGCAGCTCCATGGCCACCGCGACCTGCACGTTGACCACCGAGATGCTGTGCGTGAGCGAGTCGTGCAGCTCCTGCGCGATCCACAGCCGCTCCTCGCCCGCCCGGCGCAGCGCCGCCTCCTCGCGGGTGCGCTCGGCCTCCTCCGCCCGCTGCTCCACGGCCCGCAGGTACGCGCGCCGGCTCCTGACCATCTCGCCGACCACGACCATCGCGACCAGCCAGCCGCTCAGCAGCGTCATCGCGTTGCCGGCCGGCGGATCCTCCTCGGCCAGCGCCATGAGCCCGTAGACCGGGAACGCCAGCGCCGCCGCCAGCCAGATCGCCGCCTTCCTGCGGCCGAGGGAGGCGAGGGTGTAGATCGCGGCCAGCGCGGGCTCCGCGGCGAACGCGCCGGGGTAGTGGGCGGAGTAGTAGACGATCCCGCACGCCACCGCCACGATCCCGGTGGCCAGCGGGGACGCGCGCCGCCAGGCCAGCGACAGTGACGAGACGCAGATCAGCGTCATTCCCAGCGGGTCGAGCGGCCGCTCGCCGGGACCGGTCCACGACAGGTTCGCGTACGTGCCCGCCATGATCGCCGTAAACGCGCCCACCGCCACAAGAGCGTCGACCTTCCGGCTGTTCATCCTCACAAGGTAGGACACAGTGTCCCGACCGGACGTCACCCCCTGGTCGTACGTTTTTTGAGGCCAGGTGTGTGACGTACGACCCCGGGAGTACGTCCGAGTGCCGCCCGCAGGGCGACGCCGGTCCGGGTGTGGGATCGGGACGATTCCGTACATGACCTCACCGAACTGGATTGTCTGGTCGCTGCGGGCGCTCGCGACCGCGCACCTGGCCGGGGTGCTCGCGCAGGCGGCGCTGGCCGGGCTGTTCGTCACCGGCGACGTCGACCTGCTGACCTGGCACAGGAACAACGGCGGCGTCACGCACAGCCTGCTCTACCTGCAGCTCGTGGCCGCGATCCTGCTGTGGCGGCCGGGCCGCGGCCCGGCGTGGCCCGCCCTGGCCAGCCTCGGCATCGTGGTGGCGGAGACCGTACAAGTGATGCTGGGGCAGGACCGGGTCCTCGCGTTGCACTTCCCGCTCGGCATGGCGATCTTCGGGATGTCGGCCGTGTTCACCGGCTGGACCTGGCGCATGCGCCGCGCGAGCGCGTCATGAGCGGCGTCTCCCGGCGGACGTTCCTGGGAGTGCTGGGCGGCGGGGCCGTGCTGGCCGCCGCCGGGTGCGGGGTGTTCGGCGAGAGCTCGGGGCAACTGCTCCCCAGCAGGCTGCCGCTGCCCCGGCCCTTCACCGTCCCGCTCCCCATCCCGCAGGTCGCCCGGCCGGTACGTCCCGGCCGCTACGAGGTGACGCAGCGCGCGGCCCGGGTCGAGATCATCCCGGGTACCACCACCGAGGTCTGGGGCTATGGAGGGACCTTCCCCGGACCCACCTTCGAGCTGCGGCGCGGCGCCCCCGCCACGATCGCCGTCCGCAACGAGCTCTCCGTGCCGACCTCCACCCACCTGCACGGCGGCGTCAACCCGCCGCACTCCGACGGCTACCCGACCGACCTGGTGGTCCCCGCCGGCTACGCCCATCACGACCACCGGCACGCCGAGACCCACCACCAGCTCGTGAAGGATTACCACTACCCGGTCGACCAGCCCGCGGCCACGCTCTGGTACCACGACCACCGGATGGACCACACGGCGCCGCAGGTGTGGCGCGGCCTGGCCGGATTCGCGCTGGTACGGGACGAGGAGGAGGACGCGCTGCCGCTGCCGAGGGGCGAGCGGGAGCTGCCGCTGATGATCTGCGACCGGTCGTTCGACGAGGACGGCTCGTTCCGCTACCCGGACCTGCACGACGGCGGCCACTTCGGGTCCGACTACATGGAGGGCGTCGAGGGCGACGTGATCCTCGTCAACGGTGCCCCGTGGCCGGTGGCCGAGGTGACGGCCACCCGCTACCGGCTGCGCCTGCTGAACGCCTCCAACGCCCGCCGCTACCGGCTCGCGCTCACGCCCGGGGGCCGCTTCACGCAGATCGGCAGCGATGCCGGCCTCCTGACCGCGCCCGTGGTCCACGACACGATCCCGATCGCCCCCGGGGAACGGTACGACGTGGTGGCCGACTTCTCCGCCTACCCGGTCGGCAGCGCGGTCACCCTCGTCAACACCCTGGCCGACGGCCCCGCCGGGAACGTCATGCGTTTCGTCGTCACCCGCCGGGCCGCCGACGACAGCGCCGTGCCCCGCGTCCTGGCCCGCTCATCGGAGGGACGGCCGCGGGCGGTGACGACCCGGTCGTTCGACTTCCGCAGGACCGGCAACGCCTGGACGATCAACGGCCACCCGTACCGGCCCGGCGTCCCGCTGGCCCGCCCCCGCCTGGGCACCGCCGAGATCTGGCGCCTCACCAGCGACTTCCACCACCCCGTCCACGTGCACCTGGCCCACTTCCAGGTGCTCGCCCGCAACGGCCGCCCGCCGCTCGCCACCGACGGAGGCTGGAAGGACACGGTGGACGTGCGCCCGTACGAGGTCGTGGACGTGCTCGCCCGCTTCACCGGTTACCCGGGCCGGTACATGCTGCACTGCCACAACCTCGAACACGAGGACATGGCGATGATGGCCGATTTCGATGTGGTCTAGCCTGGATTCATCTGATCAAGGCAAGGAGCGCGCATGCACATCGTACGGTTCGTCAGCCCCTTGACCGGCGTGGACGCGGTCGGCGTCGATGACGGCGAACAGGTGGTGGAGCTGCCCGGGATCACCACCGTCGGCGAGCTGCTGCGGCTGTCGCCCGGGGAGCTGCGCGAGCGGTGCGAGGCGGCGGACGGCACCCGGCACCCGTCGGGCTCGGTACGCAGGCTGGCGCCGGTGGACGGGCTGATGGAGGTCTGGGCGGCCGGGGTGACGTACCGGCGTTCGCGTGAGGCGCGGGTGCTGGAGAGCGAGCGGGCCGCCGACGTGTACGAGCTCGTCTACGACGCCGAGCGGCCGGAGTTGTTCTTCAAGTCGGTGGCATGGAAGGTGACCGGCGACGGCGGGCGCATCGCAGTGCGCTCCGACTCGGAGATCGACGTGCCCGAGCCGGAGCTGGGTCTGGTGCTCAACGCCTCCGGCGAGATCGTCGGCTACACGGTCGTGGACGACGTGAGCTCGCGCACCATCGAGGGCGTCAACCCGCTCTACCTGCCGCAGGCCAAGATCTACCTGGGCGCGTGCGCGGTGGGGCCGGCGATCCGGCCCGCGTGGGAGGTCGCGGACCCGTACGCGCTGGACATCACGCTGACCATCGTCCGAGGCGGGGAGACGGTGTGGGACGGCAAGTCGTCCACGTCCGAGCTGCACCGGCGCCTGGACGAGCTGGCCGGCTTCCTGTTCCGGGCGGACGTCTTCCCCGACGGCGCCGTGCTGGCCACCGGCACCAGTCTGGTCCCCGACCTGCCGTTCACGCTCCAGGACGGGGACACGGTGACGATCGGCATCGGCGAGGTCGGCACCCTGACCACCACCGTGGTCAGGGGCCTCCTGCCGTCATAGACAGGGCCGGGCCCCGGGCACGTGGATGTGCCCGGAGTCCGTCTCGATCGATCTGGATCAATACAGCATGAGCGCGGCGTCGAAGGCCAGGACCACGTCCCAGACGCGCGGGAAGGTGAGCCTCCACCCGCCGTCCAGGCCACCGCAGGACACCTTCTTGCCCCAGGCCGAGGTGATGCCCTGGGCCGCGATCTCGTCCCACCGCGCGCTGGGGTAGGCGAAGATCGGGCCGCCGCTGTCGCCGGCGGCCACGGCGCAGCCGCCGCCGGCGTGCTTGGCGCGTACCATGTGCTTCACCTTCTGCCCGTTGGTGTACGTGCCGCTCCAGCCGACCTCGGTCACCTTGATCTGGCAGACCTCGCCCAGGCTCGCCCCGGAGTTGCACACCCAGTTGCCCACGTGCGCCTTCCACAACGCCACCACCTTCGCGCTGACGCTGGAGGTGGGACCGCCCTTGAAGGTTCTGGCGGTGGCGTTGGCCATGACGATCGCGGAGTCCCGGTTCGTGATGTACCAGGAATAGTCCCCCATGTAGTTCGCCGTGCTGCCGAAGCCGCCGCCGTCGTAGAACTGGTCCCACAGCTTGCCGCAGTGCGCGGCGGTGAGGAACCCGCGGTCGCCGTGCTTGTCATAGACCGCGAACCCGGAGGTGCAGCTCGACCCGTCCCGGTGGTTCCACGTCCGGCCCCCGGCGTAGTAGGAGGGGACGTCGTTCTGCCGGTCGTAGGCGGGGCTGAGCTGCTCCTCACCTCGTTCCAGCGCGATGGGCGCACTCGCCCCACCGGGCCGGTGCAGCTCGTCCGGGCTGGTGTCCTCGCCCTTGACCGAGACCTGCACGCCGCTCCCGTCCGGCTGCGGCGCCGCCCCCGTCACCTGGCCGGACTCGGCCCACTGCTCGGCCTCCCGCTGGAGCTGGGCGTGGCTGTACGAGGCGGGAAGCACCCGTACGGGAGCCTTCTGCCGCCCTTCGTCGATCACGCTCTGGACGGCCGACGGCACCTCGCCCTTCCAGTACAGGCGGACCTCGTGGTTCTCCGGGGCGACAATCATCCCGGCGTACCCCTCGGCGGTCTCGGCGGTGTCGAGGACGCGGTCGGCCACCGCGTTCAGCCGGGTCTGCTCGGTGAACAACGCACCCCAGTCGGCGAACCCGCCGGGTACCGGCTCCCTCGGACCGGTCTCGTCCGTCACCGGCGGCTTACGGGGCTCGTCGATGGACTGCCCCTTCCGCACCGGATCGTCGGCCGCCTGAGCCACGGCGGCCCCCGTACCCAGAAAGGGCAGGAGCCCGCAGGCGGCCAGAGCCACCAAGCGTAATTGGATCTTCTTCTGCATGCATCCCCCATGAGATTCGGCAATCGGGGGATATCTCAGCAGCGATTTGATTCGGTCTCTGTGCCCTTTTACCGGATGGAGACGTGCTCTCGCGTCTTGCGGTTCGCGCACACCGTCGGGTACGTCGGCGTCGGGCACCGGCCACATGAACGGTCACCCTTTGATGGAAAGCCGTCGGCGAATACGCCGGCAGCGGCGGCGGACCATCTCGATCAGCCGTTGACGGGTTTGCCCAAGGCGCTGCCCGCCAGCCAGTCCTCCCAGGACTTCGCCCAGGGCGTCGGGCCGTTGCCGAACTGGAGCTGCCTGGACGTGCCCGTGACCTCGATGATGTCCCCTCGCTGGGTGAACTCGTAGAACCAGCGAGCGTTCTCCGGGCTGGCGTTCACGCAGCCGTGGCTGACGTTGCGGCTGCCCTGGGCGCCGGTCGACCACGGGGCGGCGTGGAAGAACGTGCCGCTGTAGGTCATCCGGACGTTCCATTTGGTGCGGATGCGGTATTCGCCCGGCTCGCCGATGGTGGCGGAGTCCATGACGATGTCGGCGGCCTTCTCCTGGGCGATCATGATCCCGGAGTAGCTGTCGTCGCCCGGCTTGCCGAGGCTGACCGGGATCGTCTTGACGACCTCGCCGTTCTCCCGCACCACCGCCCGGTGGGTCTCGTTGCTGACCTTGGTGATGTGCGAGGGTCCGACGGTGAAGGTCAGGCTGCGGTCCTTGGTGCCCCACAGACCTTGGCCCGCCCGCAGGCCCGTCAGGTGCGCGACGACCGTGACCTTCTCTCCGACCGGCCAGTACTCGCGCGGCCGGAACTGCACCTCCCGGTCGCTCACCCAGCTCCAGGCGCCCTCGACCGGCTTGGACATGCGCACGACCAGCGCCCGCTCGATCATGGCGCGGTCCTTCTTGGCGGTGATCGGCTGGGACAGCAGAAGCTGCACAGGCATGCCGACGCCGACCTTCTCACCGTCCAGGGGCGACATCCCGCTCTCCAGCACGCGTTTCGGCTTGAGGGTGGTGAACTTCGCCTGCGCCGCGACCGGCTTGCCGTCCGTGCCCATGGCCTCCGCGCTCACGGTGTAGGCGGAAGAGGGGCGTAAGGCCCACCGGGGCCGCCACGTCCCGTCCGCGGCCACCGAGCCACGCACCTCGCGGCCCTTGGCGTCGGCGACGGCCAGTTTGGTGACCTTGCCGTCGGTGACCTTGACGCTGATCCCGGTGTCCGGGGGCACCTTCTTCGTGCCGTCGGCAGGCGTGATCGCCAGCTTGGCGATCGGACCCTGCTCCGCCGGCTTGGCGGGGGACGTGGTGCCGCCGCCGGAGGTGCATCCGGCGATCAGGAGCACCGCCGCGGCGAGGGTGCTCGCGATTGTCGTGCTGGTCCGGCCGTTCCGCATCGTCGATGCCTCCCGTGCCCGACAAATAGGGACACCGGGGAGTTTCTTCCCGCGATGGCGGCAAGCATGCGCCGCCATCGCGGATGCGGCGCTTGACCGGCGGCGGCGGGACGTCACCGTTCGGCGCGGGTGGCAGGGCCGGTGGCGACGGCACGTAGAGGGGTCGGGGAAGACGCCGCTCGGGGGCGGAATGTGACATTCAGGCGAAGCGTTCGACCGTGACCGGGATCAGCCCTTGCTCACGGACGGCCTGCCGATGGTGGTGGAGCAGCGCGCCGAGCATGGCCATTGGCCCGGCGCCGAGCCGTACGGTGACGTCCACGCACCAGGCGATGCCGGCCCCGATGCGGCGCAGCTCCCACGTGAAGCCGTGGCCGTCGGCGTTGCCCGACGCCTTGCCGACCACGCGCGGGTCGCCGGTCGGCTCCAGGCGCAGCGCGGCCTGCGCGCCGGCCAGCCCGTCCGCGCCCAGCTCGCCGGCGAACAGGATGCGGTAGCGCCGGGCCTTGGCCGGCGCGGTGCCCAGGTGGAGCGGCGCGGACGCGGGAAGGGGCTGGCGGCGCAGGAAGTGGCCGCGCAGCCGGTCCTCCTCCGGCAGTTCGCCTCCGCCGAGGTAGGCGTAGGCGTCATGGGCGTCCTGCCGGCTCACCGGCGTCACCCTCCGGCGCAGGGCTCCGTCGGAGCGGATGGCGCGGCTCACCTCCGGGGCCGGCAACCATTCACCCGTCTCCGATCCCCATTCGGCGCTGTCGATGCCGGCCGCGGTGAAGTCCTCGCAGAGCACGAACTCCTCCACCAGGACCCCTGCCGGTGAGTGGTCATATGCCGAGGTCGAGATCAGGTAGTAGTCCATTCCCCGCATGATCCCCGGCCCCTGAAGGCCGGATCAAGCTCACGCGCCGGTGCGCCGGCTCTCCGGCGGGCCGAGGTAGCTGGGCAGCACGGCCGGGGTGGCGACGGCGGTCGCCGCGCCACCACCACGACGGTCAACAGCAACCTGGCGAGCCTGGTCATGTCACGGTCTCCGATGAGGGTCCGAGGTGTCGAAAAATTTCGGAGTTGGCAGGACATTTTCGGGAGCAAAGCGGATGTTAACCGCGCTCACACCTGGGGTCAATGCCTCCGTCAGGCCACCCGCAATGCCGGGCCGTACAAGGAAAAAGGACGCGAATCCCTCATCCGGAAAGCGGTATCCCGCGAACCAGAGACGCACGACGGTTGTCGAACGCACATGGGGTGTTTTCCGGCAGATCACCGGAAAACCGCGTAGAGGGGATGCGCCGGGGGCGGTGCGCAAGGGGGATCAATGAACATCGGTGCGAGGTCGCGCCGGCCTGTCCGGGCTGGGGCGAAGCGAGGGAAATCACGAATGATCGCCACGGCCGTCCTGGCCGCGGCGGCCTGCGCGGCCGGCCTGCTGACGGCCGGCACGGGAACGGTCCAAGCGGCGGCGCGACCCGGCGTGCCCGCGCCCGAGACGGCGTGGACCGGCGTGCCCGCACCCGAGACGGCGCCACCCGGCGTTCCCGTGCCCGAGACGTCGTGGACGGAGCTGTCCGGCCTGTCCGAGACGTGGTCCAAGGCGTCGAAGGCGTTGCTCGAGCCCATGGTCGCCGCCGCCGAGGGCGCCCGCGGGCGCCCGGTCGACTGCCGCCGCGCCAAGTGCGTGGCGCTCACCTTCGACGACGGCCCCGGCCGGTACACGGACGCGCTGCTGCGGCAGCTCGCGGCCTACCGCGCCCAGGCCACGTTCTTCGTCGTGGGCCAGAACGTCGCCGCGTACCCCGGCATCCTGCGCCGGACCGTCGCGGCCGGGCACGAGATCGGCAACCACACGTGGTCGCACGCGGACCTGACCAGGCTGTCGGCCGCCGGGGTACGCGCCCAGCTGGCCCGCGCCGACCAGATGATCAAGGCCGTGACGGGCATGGTGCCGAGGCTCGTCAGGCCGCCGTACGGGGCGATGAACGCCGCCGTGCGCAGGCAGACCTCACGGCCCATGGTGATGTGGAGCGTGGACACCCTGGACTGGCTCCACCGTGACAGCGCCAGGGTCACCAGGAAGGCGGTCAAATCGGTACGTCCCGGCAGCGTCATCCTCTTCCACGACATCCACCCGACGACGGTGCGGGCCATGCCGCAGGTGCTGAAGGCGCTGTCCAAGCGCGGCTACAAGTTCGTCACAGTCAGCCGGCTGTTCGGCGGCAACCCGCCGCGTCTGGTCTACAGCGGCGCCGGCCCCGGCGTGCTCTGAACCAGGGGACGGTCATCCGGAGGCGGTCCGCACCAGGAGCAGCGCGTCCTGCCCGGACGCCGCGCCCCAGACCTCGCCCGGGCGGCCGTGGATCTGGCGCACCCCCGCGGCCTCGCCGTTCGCGGGGGTGAAGCGCTCGGTGGCGGGGTCGAAGCTGATCAGGCGGTCGCTGCCGAAGTCGCTGATCCAGACGATGTCGGCGGAGTCGACGTAGACGGCGTACGGCTGCGGGGCGTCGCCGGGGACCCGCCACTCCTTCCACCCGCCGGTGGCGGGGTCGAAGCGCCCCAGGCGGCCGCCGTTCCACTCGCTGACCCAGATGCGGCCGTCGCTGTCGGCCCACACGCGGCGCGCGCCCTGATCGGGGGTCGGGGGCTCGAGGACCGTGGCGCGGCCGGTGTCCCGCGTGATCCTGGCGACGTGGCTGCCCGCCAGCGAGGCGTAGTAGACGTCGCCGTTCGGGGCGGCCGTGATCCCGTACGGGCCGGGGCCGCGCGGCGCGTCGTACACGTCCATCTTGCCGGTGTCCGGGACGAGGCGCCCGTAGACGCCACGCTGGCCGGTGAACCAGAGCACGCCGCCCGCGTCGAACGCCGCCGTGTTGAGATCGGCGTCCGCGCGATCATCGGGGAGCTGGTAGCGGCGCACCTGGCGGGTGCCCGCGTCCACCCGGACGATCGCGTTGAGCCCGCTGTCGGTCACCCAGGCGTGCCCGTCCGGGCCGGTGATCACGCCGTGCGGCCGGGAGCCGTCGCCCAGCGGGACCTGCGTGACCTTGCCGGTCTTGGGGTCGAGGTGGCCGAGGTAACCCGCGCTCTGCGCGGTGAACCAGACGCCCCCGTCGACGGCCGGGGCGACGTCGTGCGGCCCGGCGCCGCGCGGCACCTCGAACCGCTGTACGGCCGGGCCGGCGGACGCGCCGGCCGATGGCGGGGTGGGAGCGGTGCAGGCGGCGAGCGCCAGCACCGCCGCCAGCACGGCCGCCACAAGCGCGCTGCGGGAGCGGGTCGCCGTCAGTAGGGCTGCCAAGCGGGTCACGGCTACTCCTTCAATGATCGCCAGTCGTCCACGCCGATCGTGGCCACCGGCTCCTCGCCGCCGGGAGCGAAGACGAACATGTCGCCCTCGGCCGAGGACAGGCTCGTGGCGCGGGCCAGGTTGAAGCCGTGCGAGACCAGCACGGTGTTGAGGCCTGGGGCGGGTCGGCGGGCCAGCAGCCGGCGCAGGCCCGCGGCCAGCTCGTCGTCGTCGGCGCCGGGGTAGATCTCGTTGATGAGCTCGCGGGTCGCCCGCGCCCTGCCGAACGCCAGCTCGGCGGTCTCGCGGGTGCGGCGGTAGGGGCTGGCCAGGACCTCGCCGATCGGGATGCGCAGACGCCTGACGGCCGCGCCGATCTCCCGCGCCTGCGCCCTGCCCTCGTCGGAGAGGTTGCGCTGGGTGGCGGGATCGGCGAGGTCCGGGGTGGGGGCGTCCTGGGTGGGCTCGGTGGCCGTGTGGCGCACGTAGAGGATGTACCCGCCGCGGCGCAGGCGCTCGACCAGCCCGGCGCCCGCCGCGGGCGAGGTCGCCGTCGCGGCGGGCGACGGGGCGGCGGGCGACGGGGCGGCGGGCGAGGAGATGGGGGCGCCGCCGCACGCGGACAACAGGAGGCAGGCGCAGGCGAGCACCGCCAGACTGGACCTCACACCTGGGACGCTACGCCCACCGACCGCAAAGTGGCGTAAAACTCCCTTCAGACCTCCAGGCGCACCCCGTAGGACGTGAGCCAGACATTCAAGCTCAGCATGGTCTCCAAGGCCATGCGCGTCATCGTGGTGGACTTCTCCACGGGGCTCCGCAACATCCGCTCGACGGCCTGCGTGTCCAGCAGCGGCACGATGGGGGCGTCTCCGTCGCGGACCAGCCCCCCGAGCGCGTCGCGGAGCGCCTGCTCGTAGCCGACGTCCTGGGTCGCCGGGTAAGGGCTCTTGACCCGCCGCAGCACGGACTCCGGCAGCAGGTCGGCGACGGCCGCCCGGAGCAGGCTCTTCTCCCTGCCGTCGAAGGTCTTCATGGCCCACGAGGTGTTGAAGACGTACTCGACCAGCCGGTGGTCGCAGAAGGGCACGCGGACCTCCAGCCCGACGGCCATGCTCATGCGGTCCTTGCGGTCCAGCAGTTCCGGCAGGAACCGCGTCAGGTGCAGGTAGCAGATCTCCCGCATGCGCCGCTCGCGGTCGTCCTGCCCCGGCAGGTACGGCACCTCCGCCAGCGCCGACCGGTAGCTGTCGGCCGTGAACCCCGGTATGTCGAGCTTGGCCAGCAGGTCCGGGTGGAGCAGCTCGTACGGGGTGTGCTCGCGCAGAAACAGGGCGAGCCACGGGAAGGTGCCCGAGTCGACGGTCAGCGGGTTGTGGAACCAGCTGTACCCGCCGAAGATCTCGTCGGCCGACTCCCCCGACAGCGCCACCGTGGAGCGCTCGCGAATGGCACGGAACAGCATGTACAGGGAGGAGTTCATGTCGCCGAAGAGCTGCGGCCGGTCCCAGCCGCGCAGGACGGTCTCGCGCAGCCGCGGGTCGGTCAGCTCGGCGGTGTCGAGCATGATGTCGGTGTGGTCCGAGCGGACGTGCTCGGCCAGGTCCCGCACGAACGGGCCGTCGGCGTCGACGCGCATCTCGTCCGGCTGGAAGTTCTCGGCGTACCCGGTGAAGTCCACGGCGAACGAGCGGATCTGGCCATGCTGCCTGGCCAGGGCGGTGATGGTGCTGGAGTCGATCCCGCCGGACAGCAGCGTGCACAACGGCACGTCCGAGACGAGCTGGCGGCTCACGATGTCCTCCAGCAGCTCACGGACGGTGCGGATGGTGGTCGGCAGGTCGTCGGTGTGCTCGCGGGCCTCCAGGGCCCAGTACCTGCGCACGCTCACGCCCTCGGGGCGCACGCGCAGGAGGTGGCCGGGGCGCAGCTCGTTCATGCCCTTGAAGACGGCCTGCTCCGGCGTCTTCACCATGGTGAGCGTCTCGCGCAGGCCGTCGGCGTCCACGGCGCGGTCGGCGAGCGGGTTGGCGAGGATGGCCTTCGGCTCGGAGCCGAACAACACGCCGTTCGGCAGCCGGTAGTAGAAGAGCGGCTTGATGCCGAGGCGGTCGCGGACCAGGAGTAACTGCTGCCGCCGGGCGTCCCACAGCGCGAAGGCGTACATGCCGTTCAGCCGGAGGACGACGTCCTCGCCCCATTCGAGGTAACCGCGGAGGACCACCTCGGTGTCGCTCCTGGTGCGGAACGTGTGCCCCTTCGCCTCGAGCTCGGCTCGGAGCTCCTGGAAGTTGTAGACCTCGCCGCTGTAGGTGATCACGGCCAGGCCCTCCGCGCTCATGGGCTGGCGGCCGCCCTCGATGTCGATGACGGCCAGTCTGCGGTGGCCGAGCGCCACGTGCCGGTCCAGCCAGAGTCCCTTGTCGTCGGGCCCCCGGCAGGCCATGGTCTCCGTCATGGCCTCCGCGACGGCGCGGTCGTTGGTGAGGTCACGCTCGAAGTCCACCCATCCTGCGATGCCGCACATGCGAAGCTCCCCACATTCGATTCGTTCTGGGAATGACCCAAGCGATCATGCACCGCCTGACGCCATCTGTCATGGGCCAGGAGCGCACGAATCTGAATTTCCTCCGCATTTTCTGAACTCCTATCGACACGTTCCCGTATCCGTCTGTGTGAGCGGTGATCGCGCATGAAACCCGATCAGAAAGGACGCGGCGGCACCGGCAGCAGGGACGGCGCGCAGGCCGGCACGGCCGGCCTGCGCGGCCTGCGGGCCGCGGTGTTCGCCGTCGTCTGCGTGTACGCCGCTCTCGGAATGCACGTGCTGGCCGGCGGCCCCGGCGTGTGCCTGGAGGTCCTCGCGGCGGCGACCGCGGCGACCGGCGCGGGAGCGTTCGTCCTGGCCCGCCGGCGCCGCTCCCTGGGAACGCTGGTCGTCACCTCCTTTACCGCCCAGTACGGCATGCACCACCTGTTCAGCTCCTGCGGGACGGCCTTGCCCGCCCACCACGGCGAAGACGGGCTCCCGTCGGGGATCGGCATGCTGGCGGCCCACGTGGTCGTCGCGACGGCGTGCGCGTGGTGGCTGGCGCGGGGCGAGACGACACTGGTCGCGTTCCTGCTGTTGGTGGCCGGCTCGCTGCGGGGCCTGTGGCGGCTGACCGCCCGGCCCATCGTCCCGGTGGCGCCCCGCCCCGGCCCGGTCATGGCCGCCGCGACCGGAATTCGCGCGCCCCAGGTGCTGACCTGGGCGATGTGCCGCAGGGGACCGCCCGTTCCGTGAGGTGAGATGACATGGCAGCCCACGCGACCGCGAGTCCGCGTCCGTGCGGCCGTCACCTCGTCGTAACGCCGTAGTTCGCCGACCGGCGAGCCCGCGCGGCCCACTCCCCTGTGGCTCTCATCCCACGGCGGCGAGCCCGTGCGGGACCGCCCTCGTGGCGAGCGCCTGCGGACCGCCCCGCGACTCCGCGGTTCACGTGACCGCAGAAGCCGGTACGGCGCTTCGTCGCGGCCGGCTGCCCCGGCCGCGAACGCCCCCTGCTCTTAGCGTGCGCCCCTTCGGCGTGCGTGCCTCCGGAACGGAGCCCCCATGACCTCTGTCGAGACGCGGCCCACGACCGCGTTGCCGCCGGCCCCAGCCGCCTCCTCCGCCCAGCGTTATCGCGCCGTGTGGCGCTGGCACTTCTACGCGGGCCTGTTCGTGGCCCCCGTCCTGCTCGTCCTCGCCGTCACGGGCTCGATCTACCTGTTCAAGGAGCCGTTCGAGGAGTGGCGCTACCAGGACGTCCGCGCCCTCGCCGAGCCGGTCACCGCGGCGCGGCCGCTGTCGGAGCAGATCGCCGCCGCCCAGAGCGCCCGCCCGGGATCGACCGTCATGTCCGTCATCCCGCCCACCGCTCCCGACCGCACCACGCGCGTCATCCTGCAGGGCGCCGACGCGGGCCCGTGGGCGCAGGGCATCTCGGTGTACGTCGACCCCGGCACGGGCAAGGTCGTCGGCCAGATCGACGACGGCGCCACGTTCATGCGGGTCGTCCGCACCATCCACGGCGAGCTGATGTCCGGCACGGTCGGCGACCGGGTCGTGGAGATCGCCGCGTGCTGGGCGCTGATCCTCGTCGCGACCGGCACGTATCTGTGGTGGAGCGGCCGCCGAACCCGTAAGAAGGCCACACGCTCGCCCCGCGGCCGGCTGCGCCGCCTGCACATTCTGGTCGGTGTCTGGTCCGGCGTGGCGGTCGTCTTCCTCGTGATCTCGGGACTGCCCTGGTCGGGCGTGTGGGGCGACGGGCTGCAGAGAATCCAGGAGCGCACCGGCTCCACCACCCCGAGCGCCGGCGACTTCCCGAACACCTCCACCCCTCCCTTGTCTGGCGACCTGTCCGCCAACCCCGACGCCAAGGTGCCGTGGGCGGCCGAGCGGCTGCCCGTGCCGGAGTCCGGCGAGCACGCCGGCCACGGGAGCGGGGGCGGCGTGCTGCAGCCCGGCGCCGTGCCGGTCGAGACCGCGCTGGCCGCCGCCCGGCCCGCGATCGCGTCGTGTGCCGAGTGCGAGGTCAAGGTCCTTCTCCCGGACGGCCCGACCGGGGTGTACACGGTCGTGGCGGACCCGCGCCGCGACCCGTCCGAGGCGCGTACGCTCCACGTCGACCAGTACAGCGGCAAGGTGCTGGTGTCGTACGGGTGGGCCGAGTACGGCACCATGGCCAAGCTCGTCGAGCAGGGCGTCGCGCTGCACGAGGGCCGCAGATACGGTACCGCCAACCTGGTCGTGATGCTCGGCGCCTGCCTGGCGCTGATCACGCTCGTGGTCACGGGCGTGTGGATGTGGTGGAAGCGCCGCCCGCGCGGCCGGGCCGGCGCGCCCGCCCGGCCGACCGACCGGCGGACGGCGTACGGGGTGATCGCGATCATGGCGGTGCTGGGGCTGCTGTTCCCGCTGGCCGGGGCCACGATGGTGGCGGTGCTGCTGCTGGACTGGCTGGTGCTGCGGCGGATCCCGGCGGTCGCGCGGTTCGTCGGCTGACCGTCAGCGGGCACGCGGCGGGGCGGCTCAGCTCCCCGCCGCGCCCGGCTCAGCTCCCCGCCGGGTACGGCGGGCCGAGGCTCCAGACGCGGGCCGTCTGGTCCCGGCTGCCGCTGACGGCGATCGGCCGGCCGTCGAGCAGGCCGGTCGCCACCGACCACACGCAGTCGGCGTGCCCGGTGAACGGCCTGCCGAGCTGCTTCCTGGTGCTCAGGTCCCAGACCCGCACCGTCGCGTCCTCGCTGCCCGTCACGGCCACGGGGGTGCCGTCCAGGTTGCTGATCGCCACCGACCAGACCACCCGGGTGTGCCCGGTGAGCGGCGCGCCGAAGGCCTTCCTGGTGGTCAGGTCCCACACCCGTACGGTCATGTCCTCGCCGCCTGTGAGCGCGACCGGCGTGCCGCCCAGGTTGCCGATCGTCACCGACCGCACCCATCCGGAGTGGCCGGTCATCGGCGTGCCGAGCTGCTTCCTGGAGTCCAGGTCCCACATTCGTACGGTCGCGTCGTCGCCGGTGGTGACGGCGATCGGCGTGCCGCCGACCTGGCCGACGGCCACCGCCCACACCGGGCCCTTGTGCCCGGTGAGCGGCGCGCCGAACTGCTTGCCCGTCCGCAGGTCCCACACACGGGCGGTGCCGTCGGCGGAGGCGGTGACGGCGACGTGCGTGCCGCCGATCCGGCCGGTGGCCACCGACTTGACGTCGCCGCCGTGCCCTTCCAGGGTGCGGGACCGGCCGGTGGCGAGCTCCCAGACCCTGGCCGTGTCGTCGTCGCCGGCGGTGACGGCGATCGGCGCGCCGTCGAGCTGGTCGAGCGCGACTCCCCTGACCCATTCCGTGTGCCCGGTGAGCGGCTGCCCGACCGGCTGGGACGTCCGCAGGTTCCAGACGCGGGCGGTCTCGTCGTCCGAACCGGTCAGCATGACGGGCCGGCCGTCGAGCGTGCCGACGGCCACCGCCCGCACGTCGTTGGTGTGGCCGGTCAGCGGCTCGCCGATCCCGCCGCCGAACGGGATCCCCTGCGCGGTCGTGCTCACGGGGCCGGGATCGAGCATGGGGACGATGCGCGGCTCGGGCCACATCGCCACGGCCACCGCCACGGCGGCGACGGCCGCCGCGACCGCTATCAACGCGCTCCGGGGCACCCGCCGCGACGCCGATCGCCCACTCGAAGGCACGGACACGGACGCGGCCTCAGTCCCGAGCCCGGCCACGGGACCTGTCCCCATCTCGGTGAGCTCGGCCGTCGGGACGGTGTCGCCGCCGGTCAGCGCCCGGACCAGGTCGTCGGCCGCGGGCCTGCGCCCGGGGTTCTTGTCCAGGCAGGCCGTCACGAGCGGCAGCAACGACTCAGGCACGCCGGTCAGATCCGGCTCGTCGTACAGGAGCGCGTGGATCACGGCCGCCACCGACGCGCCCGCGAACGGCCGGCGCCCCGTGGCCGCGAACACCATCGTCGCGCCCCAGCTGAACACGTCCGCGCTCGGTCCGACCTGGTCGGCGCTGACCTGCTCGGGCGCCATGTAGCCGGGCGTCCCGAACGCCCCGGACTGCGTGGCCACGTGGTCGAGAGCACGCGAGATGCCGAAGTCGATCACCACCGGCCCCTCCGGGCCGAGGATGACGTTGCCCGGCTTGAGGTCGCGGTGCACCACCTCGGCGCGGTGGATCGCGGCCAGCGCGGTCGCGGTCGCGACGGCCAGCCGCTCCAGCCCGCCCCCGGTCCGCGGCCCCTCCAGCTGGACGACCTGATCGAGGGACTGGCCGCGGACGTACTCGCTCACGATGTAGGGCCGGTCCTCGTGCATCCCCATGTCGAGCACCCGGGCGGTGCAGAACGGCGCCACCCGCCGCGCGAGGTCCACCTGCCTGAAGAACCGCCGCCGCTCCTCGGCGTCCTCCGACATCCGGGCGTGCAGCACCTTGATCGCGACCTCGTCACCCGACGGGCTCACACCGCGATACACCGCGCCCTGCCCGCCCTCGCCGAGAAAACCGGTGAGCCGGTAGCCGGAGATATGCCCGAGGTCTTCTCCGGGCTGTGGACGCGACAATGCGCACCTTCTTCGTGGTCAGCAGTAGCCCTCAGCACTGGATACTACGATCGGAAAGGAATCCCTGGATGACACAGAAAGGCGATATGAATGGCCACATCTGGGCTTTCCTCGTGAACGTCACGACAAAGACATCCACCATTACCCGATAATTCACTTTCCGCTGGACACACCGCTCCTCAGACCACGTCCCGGGTGGCCGCGCGTCCGGCGACCGATAACCACAGGCGAACCCCACGTCTCCACGGATACGATCTCCTGCGCAAATGTCCCCGTGACCTGAGGAGCTACCGTGACCACCGGTGTCCGACTCATCCGCAGCCCCGGGCTCGCGCCCGTGGAATACGCCTACGCGGCCGTCGCCGACGTGCCCGTACGGGCCGTCTGGGCGGCGGGTGCCTGTCCGCTGGACGCCGACGGCGCGACCGTCGCCGTGGGCGACGTCGCCGGCCAGACCGATCAGGTGATGCGCAACCTCGTCACGGCGCTCGCCGACGCCGGAGCCTCGCTGACCGACGTCGTCAAGACCACTGTGTACGTCGCCTCCGCCGACCAGGCCGACCTGGTCGCGGCGTGGAAGGTGTACCGCGAGCACATGGGCGCCCACGACGTGCCGAGCACGCTGCTCGGCGTCGCCGTCCTCGGCTACCCTGACCAGCTCGTCGAGGTGGAGGCGGTCGCTGTGATCACTGAGCGGAAGTAGGCCTCGCACCACCGCAGGAGGGGCCTCGGCGCGACGGAGATCCCGGCCGCCGCAAGCCCAACACGCAGACCGCCACAGCCGCCGCGAGCCCAGCGCGGGCCCGCGGCGGCCGTGCGGCCTCAGGACAGCAGTGCCGCCACCGCCCGCGCGGGCTCGGCGTGCTCGGCCAGCAGCGCGCGCACCTCGCGATGATCGTCCCCGGCCGCGGCGGGTGTGCGCCACTCGCCCTCGCAGCCGAGCAGTGCCGCCACCGCGTCGCAGGTCGCCGGGTGCCCCATGAGGAGCTCGGCCACCGGCCCCGACGCCACCGGCGCCGCAGCCGCCTTCGGCGGAGCGGGGCGGCCGGACCAGGGTGGCGTCCAGGCGTCCACGGCGGCCAGGCCGCCCGGGAAGGTCCGCCCGGCCTCGCGGACGAGCACCGGCATGAGCTCGCCCGCCTGGTCCCGCAGCATCGTGATCAGCCGGGGCAACCACGGCAGCAGCACGTTGTCCGGCAGCCGCCCGAACGCCTTGGAGATCACCTCCACCACGAACCCCGACAACGACGGAACGGGCTCCATGGCCTGCACGAAGCCCATGATGTACTGCGGGAACGACGGCACCACCAGCGGATTGGCCAGCAGCTCGTCGCACCGCGACCGCAGCTCGGCGAGCGGGAGCAGCCCGAGCTGGGTACGTGAGGCCCACAGCAGCGCCACCTTGGCCGGCGCCTCGGGATGCGACTGCTGCACGGCCAGCTCCAGCTGGGCCCGGTCGCAGCCGAGCGCCAGGGCCAGGCTCTCCATCGAGAACAGGAACCCCAGCATGGCCGCCACCTGCCGCACGCCGATGTCGTCGTCCACGAACGCCGTCGGCAGCAACGTGCAGTAATGCGCGTAGCCGGCGGTCGCGAACTCCTCGCACCAGGCGGGCAGCTCCGGCTCACTCGCCCGGTAGTACGCCATCAGCCGCCGGATCCTGCGCAACACCTCGGGCGCGTCGTCCACGCTCCGCTCGGTCGAGAGCAGCTCCACGGCCCGCGCGCCGAGCTCATCGGCGAAGCGCTTGCTCCCCAGGTAGAGGATGGCGTCCTCGACCGCCGCGAGCGCCACCGCCGCTGTGGCCTTGGGATCCCAGACCTGGCGGCGCAGCCGCTGCTCCAGCACCTGCTCGACCGTGACGCCTTCGTAGCCGAGCTCGATGACGGCCCGCTGGTGTTTGCCGAACGCCAGGTCCCAGCTTTCCTGGATCGAGCGTTCCCCGAGCCGGCGCTCGCCCATGATGGGCCGCACCGCGTCGTGCGGCAGGAGGTAGCGCAGCATCCACAGCAGGTCCGAGCAGGGCACCAGCTCGGGGTCGCTGCTGAGGTCCAGCAGGGCCCGCTGGATCGTGCGTTTCTCCAGGTCAAGGCCGAGCGGGGCGAGCCGGTCGTAGACGTTCCTGGCCAGGGGCGGCAGGGCGTCGTAGCCGACCTCGCCGACGCGGTCGCCGCCGAGCAGGATCTCGCACAGCCGGCGCACGTCCCGGCGGCCCGGCACGACGTCCTTCTCGATGCAGGTGACGGCCGCGTCCTGGAAGTCGTACGGGGTGGGCCTGGCCCGGTTGCGCATGCCGGCCAGCAGGATCGACGTCTCGAACACGGCGATGGCGTCGGCGGTGCTGGCCAGGTAGCCGTTGCGGCGGGCCAGCCGGACGATGTCGACGCTCCAGCCGAGCAGCTCGGCCTCGTCCAGCGGGTCGAGGGCGGGCGGCCGCGACAGGAACCCGGTCAGCCTGTCGGCGGGTGCGGCGTCGGCCTTCGGCACGGGCAGCTTGGCAGAGCGCTTGCGTGTGCCCTTCTGCCCGGCCAGCTGGAACGGGGTCAGGCCGTTGCGGGTCACCGCCTTGGCCCAGGTCGCCGCCGCGATCGACACCGACCCCGAGGCGAGGCCGAACTGCGCCTCGATGGCCGAGTGGCTGGACGGGATGAGACCGTACAGCCACTTGGTGCCCGTGCGCGGGGTGATCTCGTAGGCGGCGGTGGACCGCAGGCCGAACTGCTCGACGTGGCTGGCGGCGTGGAAGGCGCCGCAGACGTAGAGGCAGTCGGCCGGGTCGGCGCCGGAGGCGGCCAGGTGCTCGCGCATCCTGGTCCACATGTAGCGCTCGCGGTCCTCGTCCAAGGTGAGCCGGTCGTCGCCGTCGGGACGGAGGCGGCGGAACAGGCTGCCGATCAGCACCATGACCTGGCGGTAGGTGTCGTAGTCGGCGCCGGAGAGCGGCTGTTCGACGTACTGGTCCCACCACTCCGACCAGTGCCGCACCTTGCCGTGGTGCAGCAGGTGCTCCTCCAGCTCGGCGAAGCGCGGGCGCAGGTCGCCGATCTCGACGCCGACCGCGTCGCCGTGCAGGCCCGCTTCCTCCTCCTTGTGGGTCTTCTGGGGCTCCTCTTGCGGCATCCACTGGAAGACGTGGTCGGTCGAGCGGTCCACCAGCACCAGCTCCACGCCCGGCGTGTCGAGCGCATAGGAGATGGCCTGGTATTCCGCCGACGCCTCGGTGATCGGCGCCACCACGCTGAGCGGCGACCACGACTTCGGGAAGCCGTCGAGGTCGGTCGCGAAGGCCTGCACCGCCACCGGCAGCCGGCAGTTGCGCAGCTCGGTCAGCAGCGGCTGCAGGTCCTCGCACAGCTCCAGGTAGATGACCTTCGGCTGCTTCTCGCGCAGCCGGCGCACCATGGCGAGGGCCGAGGACGGCGAGTGGTGGCAGACCGGGAAGATCTCCAGCTCCTCACGCAGCGCCCGGTCCACGTCGTCCACCAGCCCCGCCAGGATGCCGGACACGGTGTCCCCGCCGAACTCCCGGGCAGCCTGCGTGAGCTGCTCCTTCAGCGGGTCGAACGTGCTCATGAGAGGGTCGAGATGGCCTCGCGGCCGCCCTTGAGGAACTCCGGCCACTCCCCGCCGTCCTTCTTGCTGCGGGGCTCGACGACGCCGTGCCAGTATTTGTTGAGTATCGCCAGGTCCTCGGGGCTGCGCCGGGCCAGCGACCCGACCAGCGAGCCCGCGAGGGTCTGGGCGCGCAGCGTGCGGTCGCCGAAGAAGTGACTGTGCAGGATCGCGTCCTCCAGCACGCCGATCTGCTCGGCCGTGGACAGCGCCGACTCCAGCTTCTCGTCGTCGCTGGTGGCCGAGGCGGCGGCGGAGCGCAGGTCGGCGAAGCTCTGCAGCAGGATGTCCAGCAGCGTCGGCGGCAGGTCCAGCTCGATCTGGTGTCGGCGCAGCAGCTCTTCGGTACGGAAGCGGACGATCTCCGCCTCGCTCTTCTTGTTCGTCACCACCGGGATGCGGACGAAGTTGAAGCGGCGCTTCAGCGCCGACGACAGGTCGTTGACGCCCCGGTCACGGCTGTTGGCGGTGGCGATGATCGAGAAACCGGGCTGGGCGAAGACGATGTTGTCGTCGTCGAGCTCGGGGATGGAGACGTACTTCTCCGACAGGATCGAGATCAGCGCGTCCTGCACGTCGCTGGTCGAGCGGGTCAGCTCCTCGAAGCGGCCGATCACGCCCCCCTCCATCGCCGTCATGATCGGCGAGGGGATCATCGAATCGCGGGACTGGCCCTTGGCGATGACCATGGAGACGTTCCACGAGTATTTGATGTGGTCCTCGGTGGTGCCGGCGGTGCCCTGGACCACGAGCGTGGAGTTGCGGCAGATGGCCGCCGACAGCAGCTCGGCCAGCCAGCTCTTGCCCGTGCCGGGGTCGCCGATCAGCAGCAGGCCCCGGTCGGAGGCCAGGGTCACGATGCTGCGCTCGACGAAGCTGCGGTCGCCGAACCACTTCTGCGGGATCTCCCTGTCGAGCCCGTCGGAGCGCTCCGAGCCTAGGACGAAGATCCGGATCATGCGCGGGCTGAGCCGCCACGTGAAGGGCTTGGGGCCCTTGTCGACCGACTCGAGGTAGTCCAGCTCCTCTGCGTACTTCACCTCTGCGGGGGCGCGCAGCATATCGTCACTCATTCGCGGGTCTCCTAGGTGAGGAAGTTCTTGAGCTCGAAGACGAGCTTGCGGATGTGGCCTGAAAGCACCGGGGTGCCCAGATCCTTGAGTTTCTGGCGGTACCACGGGTCGACGCTCTGGTATCCGGAGCTGTTGACCGAGCCGACGGGGATGAACTTCACCCCCGAGCGGTGGATCGCCTCGAAGTCGGTGATCAGCGATCGGTTGTCGTAGAAGTCGGAGATCCACACCATCACGGTGTTGCGCGGATCGGCGATCTTCGGCCTGGCCAGAGCCATCGCGACCGTGCCGTTGGTGCCGCCGCCGAGCGTGGTGCGCAGCAGCACCTCGAACGGGTCGTGCACCCACGGGGTCAGGTCGAGCGCCCGGGTGTCGTACGCGATCAGGTGCACGTCCACCTTGGGCAGGCCCGCGAAGATCGAGGCCAGGATGGTGCAGTTGACCATCGCGTCCACCATCGACCCCGACTGGTCGACGACCACGACCAGCCGTGCCGGGGTGGTGCGGCGGGCGGTGTGCTTGTAGTAGAGCCGGTCGACGTAGAGCCGCTGGTCCTCGGGGCTCCAGTTGGTGAGGTTCTTCCAGATGGTGCGCTCGATGTCGAGGTTGCGGAAGACCCGCTTCGGCGGCACCGACCGGTCGATGACGCCCACGCTGGTCTTCTCGACCTGGGTGCGCAGCACCTCGGCGACCTCGTCGACGAACCTGCGGATCAGCGCCTTGGCGTTGGCCAGCGCGACGCCCGACAGGTTGTGCTTGTCGTGCAGCAGCTGCTCGATGAGCGACATGCTGGGCGTGAGCTGCTTGGCCAGGGCCGGGTCGGCGAGCACCTCGCGCAGGTGCATGCGTTTGACCAGGTCACCCTCGATGTTCGCGAGGACCTGGGCCACCTCTTCGTCGCCCGGGCTGTGACGCAGCCCGCCGGGCTCGCAGCCCATGCCCTTCTCGAACCAGGCCGCGTCCTGCTTCCAGCGCTGCAGCTGGCTCGCGGTGCAGGTGCCGCTGCCGGTGGAGAAGACGTTGAGGAGCAGCTTGGAGACCAGGGCCGCGCGGCGCACCTCGTCGCCTGTCTCGTGCTCCTTGTCCGCCATCAGGTCCTGCAGCTCGGCACCCAGGTCGGGGAAGCGCTGCACCAGGTTGTCGACCGAGACGCCCGGGTCGAGCAGCGCGGGCGGCAGGCCGAGGTCCTCGACGATGGCCACGCTGGCCGTTTCGAGCGCGGGCTGCTCGTCGGGGCCGAACAGCCGTGACAACAGCCGCCAGTAGAGCACCTGACGGCGCGTTTCGTTCTGGATCGTCTCGCTCATTTCCGCAGCAGCCGTCCCGCCCGCTCGCGCAGCACGGCGACCGCGTCGCCGTTCTTGGCCTCGGCCTTCACGACCTTGGGGTCGGTGGGGCCCATGGCCCAGTCGCCGGTGTGCGCGGTGACGGGCTTCTTCTTGACCGTGGCCTGCACCGCGAGCGGCTGCAGCACCCAGCGCCCGCCGTCCCAGCGCATCAGGCCGAGGCACGCGGAGGACGCCGCCACCAGCTCCGCCGTGAGCGGCGTGCAGGCGGGCAGCCGGTCGAGGTCCAGGGCGAGGGCGTTGCCGCCCAGCTCCAACGTCTCGCCGTTGACGGTGTAGCCCTCGACCAGCACGGGCTCGGCGATGCGTACGGGGTGGCGGTCGAGCGGCGGGACCGGTGGCGCCTGCGCCGCGCCGAGCTGGACGCGGGCGGTCGCGAACGGGTCGGCCTCCTCGCCCGCGCGGGCCCGGTCGTCGTGCCAGACCAGGTCGCCGCCGGGCAGCAGCGGCATGTCCGTGATCTCCAGGCCGCGGTGCCCGGCGAGCGCGCCGAGCAGCACCGGGTGGCCGCCCATCAGCTTCCACACGGCCGGGCCGACGATCGTGTCCACCTTGGCCGCGGCGACGCTGGTGCGTACCAGCCTGGCGGACGCGCCGCCGGCCGGTTCCAGGATGCCGTGCACCTGGACACGGACGACCGTGGCGTGCTCGTGCACGTCGGCGCCGAGGATCAGTAGCCGTCCCGACACCTGCTCGGCGACCCCGTGCCAGGGCCCGGACTGGGCCAGCAGCAGGGCGCGCGTCCACAGGTCGGTCCACCGGCGTGCGGGCAGGCGCTCCATCGTGCTCACCGGGCACGAGGCCCGCAGCTCCGCCGCCAGGCCGTCGAGCAGGACCGCCAGGCCGCGCAACCCCGGCACGGCGAGCAGCGCCTCGATCGCCTGATCGGAGGAGGAGACCACGTCGTGGTCCACGCCGCGCCAGCCGACGATGGCCAGCTCGCGCAGCCAGACCCGGCACCCGGCCAGCACGTTGTCCGGGCTGCCGCCCGCGCCGGATGACGGCTCCCAGAGGGCACGCGTGCGGCCGATCGCGGAGTCGAGGCGACCGAGCAGGGCGTCGTGCACCGCGCCTGACAGAGCGGCCCGCGCGCCGGCCAGCGCCGCCAGGTGCTCGTCGCCGATCGATCCCGCGACCACCTTGTCCACGGACTCGCCCACGCGGTCGCCGAGCGGGCTCGCCGCCAGGGCGCCCGCCAGCGCGGCCAGCGCCGCCGCCGGCTCCTCGCCGATGCGCGCGAACCCGTGCGCGAGCGCTTCGTCGAAACCCGCCACCAGACCGAGCGCCTCGTCCACTCCGGCGGGCGCGCCGCCGGTCAGCTCACCGAGCTGTACATCGAGCATCAGCTCATCACCCCGCCCATCGCATGTCCGGACATCAGCGCATCGCCCCCATCGCCGGGAACCAGTGCAGCTCGGCCAGCGGCTCGGTGCTGTCGGGCACCTCCAGGTAGGCCAGGTGGCGCAGGAACCGGCTGAAGACCACGGCCGCCGGCGTGCGCTCGACCGGCCCGTTCAGGCAATTTCCGAGGGCGCCGCCCTCCGGCACCTCGACCCGCAGGTAGCGGGCCACCCGGTCGAGGCCGTACTGCAGGACCGCCTCGTCGGCCAGCATGCGCACGTGCTTGCACGCGTAGCCGTGCAGCGCGCCGCACGGCCGGTTGTTGTTGGTGCTGCAGCTCATCGCGAGGGAGCCGGCGGTGATCGACGAGACGTAGACCCGCTCGATGTCCGATCCGCTCGACACGACGCCCTGCAGCCGGCCGTCGGCCAGCTCGACGAACGGCACTTTCGCCAGCTTGCGCGGCTCGACGGGCGCCACCACCCGCACCACGCTGCGTTGTTCCCACGCGGTTCTGTCCGCGTCCACGACCTCAGAACCTCCCGCCCAGCCGTTCGCAGGCAGGCCGGAGTGCCTACGCCTTCGCGAACGGCTGATCAATGATCCGGGAACTTACCTGAAGCCACTGACAGACCGGGGCCAAACGATCAAACCCTCCGATCGTCCCTGGTGCCGGGGCGTCAGGCCACGTGTTCCTTGATCGCCACACTCGTCAGGGCGAGCAGCAGGTCCAGATCGGGCGCCGCGTCCACCTGAACGGCCACCCACGCCCGGTCCCGGCAGGCCTGCACCTGGTCGCAGTCCAGCAGGTGCGGCTCCAGCCGGTCGATCGCCGAGGCGGTCAGGCGCACCTGGACCTCGTCACCGCCCGTCAGCCGCAGGATCTCGGTGCCGCGCACGGCGAACGCCACGCCGCGCCGGGTGTCGCTGACCGCCAGCACCGGCCACGACCTCAGCTCGGCCACCGCGCGGGCCACATAGAGCCCCCGCCGTTCAGCCGCTCGTCGCCAGCCGGTAATTCTTGCCACACCTTAATGCTGAGGTACGGCGGTCCCTCACGTCACCGGCCGTTCCGCAACCGTTATTAACCTCACCGGTGCACGATCAGCCACGTCGCGACGGCGGTCACGGTCTCGGAGCGGTTGCCGATGATGTGCGGCCGGCTGCACGGGAAGGTGATCGAATCACCCTTGGCCAGGGTGACGATCTCGGATTCGAACTCGATCGTCAGCTCCCCCTCGGTGACCGTGCCGACTTCGTACCCCTCGTGCTTGAGGAACTGCCCGTGGGCGGTGGAGATCGCGTTCGGCGGGTAGGTCGACTCGAAGAACTCCACGTCCGGCGCGGGCACCGGCGACAGCCTGCGGAACGTCACTCCCCCGCTGAGCTCTATCGGCGCCACCTCCCACGCCCGTCTGATGGCGAAGCCCGGCACGGCGGGGTCGTCCGGGCGCGGCTCCTCCGCCGTGTCGAAGACCGCCGCGAGCGGCACCCCGATGGCCGACACGTACGCGATCAACCGGCTCACCGACGGCCGCATGGTGCCGCGTTCGATCTGGGACACGGCGCTGGCGGAGATGCCGAGCTCCCGTGCCACCGCGCGTAACGACTTGCCTGAGCGGGTGCGGAGATCGCGGAGCCGCTGGCCGAGCCGCTCGGTGCTGACCGCTTCCAGATCCGTACGGCTCTCCATGTCCTCCACACCACGTGTCACAAGGGATTAACACGACCGCAATAGACGTCCGCAATGTTAAGGCATAGGTTTACGCCAATCGTTAAGTCCCGACTTAACACTAGATCGCGTACAACCCTACCCCCCAAGGATGCCGCAATGTCCGAGCCCACCGCGTCGATCGCGCAGGCCCCGCCCCCGCCCTACGACCCCCGGCTCACCAACGAGGACCTCGCGCCGCTGAAGAAGCAGACCTGGTCGTCGTACAACATCTTCGCCTTCTGGATGTCCGACGTGCACAGCGTCGGCGGCTACGTGACGGCCGGCAGCCTCTTCGCGCTCGGCCTGGCGAGCTGGCAGGTGCTGTTCGCGCTGGTGGCCGGCATCGTCATCGTCCAGATCTTCTGCAACCTGGTGGCCAAGCCGAGCCAGGTCACCGGCGTGCCGTACCCGGTGATCAACCGGGTCGTCTTCGGCGTGCTCGGCGCGAACATCCCGGCCATCGTGCGCGGCTCGATCGCGATCGCGTGGTACGGCGTGCAGACGTACCTGGCCTCCCAGGCGCTCATCATCATCTTCCTCAAGTTCTGGCCGGCCACCGCCGCGCTGAACGAGCCGAGTTTCCTCGGCCTGTCCGCGCTGGGGTACATCTGCTACGCCATCCTCTGGGTCGCCCAGGCGGCGGTGTTCTGGCGCGGCATGGACGCGATCAAGCGGTTCGTGGACTGGGCGGGGCCGGCGGTCTACGTGGTCATGCTGGTGCTGGCGGTCTACTTGGTGAGCCAGGCAGGCTGGGAGAACATCAGCCTGGACCTGTCCCAGGGAGATAGCCTCGGGTTCGCCGAGTCGATCCCTGTCATGCTCGGCGCGATCGCCCTGGTCGTGTCGTACTTCTCCGGGCCGATGCTGAACTTCGGCGACTTCTCCCGCTACAGCCGCTCGTTCGAGGCGGTCAAGCGCGGGAACCTCCTCGGCCTGCCGGTCAACTTCCTCTTCTTCTCCATCCTGACGGTGATCACGGCGTCGGCCACCGTGCCGGTGTTCGGCGAGCTCATCACCGACCCCATCCACACGGTGGAGCGCATCGACACGCCGTTCGCGATCCTGCTCGGCGGCCTCACGTTCGTGATCGCGACCGTGGGGATCAACATCGTGGCCAACTTCATCTCGCCCGCGTTCGACTTCTCGAACGTGAGCCCGCAGAAGATCAGCTGGCGTACCGGCGGGATGATCGCGGCGGTCGGCTCGGTGATCCTCACCCCGTGGAACTGGTACAGCAACCCCGACGCCATCCACTACACGCTGGGCCTGCTCGGCGCGCTCATCGGGCCGCTGTTCGGCATCCTGATCGCGGGCTACTACATCTGCGCGCGGCAGCGGGTGGACGTGGACGCCCTGTTCACGATGGACCAGACCGGGCGCTACTGGTTCACCAAGGGCTACAACCCCAACGCGATCTGGGCCACCGTCGCCGCCGGCGTGCCCGCCATCGCCGCCGCTCTGGTGCCGAAGATGCTGGTCGACCTGGGCATCACGACCGGCGGCATGACGTGGATCGCCGACTACAGCTGGTTCATCGGCTGCGGGCTCGGCTTCGTGGCGCTGATCGTCCTGGAGCGGCGCTCGCCCCGGATCACCGCGGCCGTATGACCCACATCAAGGTGATCAACCCGAACACCGCCCTGGCCATGACCGCGTCCATCGGTCGCTGCGCCAGGGCGGTGGCGGCGCCCGGCACCGTCATCACCGCCGTCAGCCCGAGCATGGGCCCGGAGTCGATCGAGAGCCACTACGACGAGGCTCTGGCCGTTCCGGGCCTGCTGGCCGAAGTCGCGGCGGGCGAGCGGGAGGGGGCGGACGGGTACGTCATCGCGTGCTTCGGCGACCCCGGCCTGGACGCGGCCCGCGAGCTGGCCACCGGCCCGGTGATCGGGATCGCGGAGGCCGCCATGCACGCCGCCACGCTGGTCGGGCGGGGCTTCAGCGTGGTGACGACGCTGTCCAGGACCGCCGGCAGAGCCTGGGACCTCGCCCACCGGTACGGCTTCGCCGCCGCCTGCCGGGGTGTGCACGCCTGCGACATCCCGGTCCTGGACCTCGACAGCGACCCGGCCGCGCGCAAGACCGTGACCGAGCTGTGCGTCGCGGCGGTGGAGCGCGACGGGAGCGACGCGGTCGTGCTGGGCTGCGCGGGCATGGCCGACTTCGCCGCCGAGGTGGCGAAGGAGACGGGCGTCCCGGTGATCGACGGGGTGACGGTGGCGACCAAGCTCGTCGAGTCGCTGGTCGCGCTGGGGCTGCGGACGGGCAAGCGCGGCGAGTACGCCCGGCCGCGCCCGAAACGCTACTCCGGCTTGCTCAGCGATTTCACCTGTTGACGGGCCGGCCCCCCAGAACGGGCCGGCCCTCCCGCGACAGAGCGCCGGCCCGCCTCAGCGAACCCCAGTCGTCTTCTCCAGCTCACTCATCCGCTCGGCCGTCAGCTCCACCGTGGAGGCGGCGAGGTTCTCCTCCAGGTGGGCGACCGTGGAGGTGCCGGGAATCGGCATCGTCACCGGCGAGCGGGCCAGCAGCCAGGCCAAGCTGACCTGCGCGGGCGTGGCCCCGAGGTCCTTGGCGACGTGGTCCACGGGACTGCCCGGCGCCGCCAGCGCCCCCTTGGCGATGGGGCTGTAGGGGATGAACCCGATCCCCTGCTCCTCGCAGTGCTCCAGCACCCCTTCGGAGACCCGGTTGGTGAGGTTGTAGCGGTTCTGCACGGTGACGATCTCGACGACGCGCCGCGACCGCTCCAGCTCCTCGACGCTCACCTCCGACAGGCCGATGGTGCCGATCTTCCCTTCGTCCTGGAGCGCCTTGAGCTCGCCGAGCTGGTCCTCCAGCGGCACCTCCGGGTCGATCCGGTGAAGCTGCAACAGGTCGATCCGCTCCAGCCCCAGCCGGCGCAGGCTCATCTCGACCTCTTGCCGCAGGTACGCGGGCCGCCCCACGGCCACCCACTGGGCCGGCCCGGTGCGCACGAACCCGGCCTTGGTCGCGATGAGCAACTGCTCCGGGTACGGGTGCAGCGCCTCCCGGATCAGCTCCTCGCTGACGTACGGCCCGTAGGAGTCGGCGGTGTCGATGAGGTCGACACCCAGCTCGACGGCCCGGCGCAGCACCCGGACGGCCTCGTCGTGGTCACGAGGCGGTCCCCAGACGCCGGGCCCGGTGAGACTCATGGCACCGAAGCCGAGCCGATGGACGCTCTTGTCGCCAATGGTGAACGTGCCGGTGGACTCGAGCTCTATGGACATGCGCAACACTCCGTCCGGATGTCGAGGCTTACTCCTTCACCAGCATCATGGACTCTGTGGCCTCCGGGCAGTCCGGCGGCTCCCGCCCCAGCCCGGACACCAGGACCGGCACGACTTCCCGCACTTCTTACTTATTGACGCCACCGCAGGTAAGGATTAATGTCGTCTCATAATTAAAAGGAAACTTTCCTAATAGTTTCCTGGCATCCCGATTCCCTGTTCACCCCCCAACCGGATGTCGGAGCATCATGAGACACAAGGTCCTTGCCTGCCTGGCGGCCTTAGCGCTGCCTCTCACCGCCGCCGTCGTCGCCCCGCCCACCGCGTACGGCGCGGCCACGGTCGTCTTCGCCGACTGGGCGCCGTGGGCGGCGTATGCGACGGGCGCCCGCGTCACGTACAACGGCGTCGAGTACGAGTGCCTCCAGGCCCACACGTCCCAGCCCGGCTGGGAGCCCCCGAACGTACCGGCCCTGTGGAAAACCGCGACCGGCGGCACCGACACCAGCCCGCCCAGCGTCCCCGGCGGCTTCCGCTCGACCGGCGTCACCAGCACCAGCGTCACGCTGGCCTGGAACGCCTCCACCGACAACGTCGCCGTCACCGGCTACGAGATCTACCGAGGCGGCACGCTCCTCACCACCGTGACCGGTACCGCGTACACGGACACCGGTCTGAGCCCCAGCACCGCCTACACCTACACCGTCCGCGCCCGCGACGCGGCCGGCAACCGCTCCGCGGCGAGCAACCCCATCACCGCCACGACCACGGGCGGCGGCACGGACACCAGCCCGCCGACGGTGCCCGGCAACCTCCGCTCGACCGGCGTCACGAGCAGCACCGTGTCCTTGGCCTGGAACGCCTCCACCGACAACGTCGCCGTCACCGGCTACGAGATCTACCGGGGCGGCACGCTCCTCACCACCGTGACGGGCACCTCCCACACCGACACCAGCCTGAGCTCCAACACCGGCTACACCTACACCGTCCGGGCTCGCGACGCCGCGGGCAACCGCTCCGCGGCGAGCAACAGCGTCACGGCCACGACCACGGGCGGTGGCGGAGGCGGGAACAAGGTCCTCGGCTACTTCGTCCAATGGGGCGTCTACCAGCGTGGATATCACGTCAAGAACATCGACGTCAGCGGCTCGGCGGCCAAGCTGACGCACATCAACTACGCCTTCGGCAACGTGCAGAACGGCCAGTGCACGATCGGCGACTCCTACGCCGACTACGACCGCTTCTACCAGGCGGGCGAGAGCGTGGACGGCGTGGCCGACACCTGGGACGCCGGCGCGCTGCGTGGCAGCTTCAACCAGCTGCGCAAGCTGAAGAAGAAGCACCCGCACCTGAAGGTGCTCTTCTCCTTCGGCGGCTGGACCTGGTCGGGCGGCTTCACCCAGGCCGCGCAGAACCCGGCCGCGTTCGCCGAGTCCTGCCACCGGCTGGTCGAGGACCCGCGCTGGGCCGACGTCTTCGACGGCATCGACATCGACTGGGAGTACCCGAACGCCTGCGGCCTGACCTGTGACACCAGCGGCCCGGCCGCGTTCAGGAACCTCATGTCCGCGCTGCGTTCGCGCTTCGGCTCCAACTATCTGGTCACCGCCGCCATCACCGCCGACGGCACCAACGGCGGCAAGATCGACGCGGCCGACTACGGCGGCGCCGCCCAGTACGTCGACTGGTACAACGTCATGACCTACGACTACTTCGGCGCCTTCGCCCCGCAGGGCCCGACCGCCCCGCACTCGCCGCTCACCTCCTACCCCGGCATCCCGATCGCCGGCTTCCACTCCGACGCCGCGATCCAGAAGCTCAAGAGCAAGGGCGTGCCGGCGAGCAAGCTGCTGCTCGGCATCGGCTTCTACGGCCGCGGCTGGACCGGCGTCACACAGGCCGCGCCGGGCGGCACCGCCACCGGGGCCGCGCCGGGCACGTACGAGCAGGGCATCGAGGACTACAAGGTGCTCAAGAGCCGCTGCCCCGCCACCGGCACGGTCGCGGGCACGGCTTACGCGCACTGCGGCAACCAGTGGTGGAGCTACGACACGCCGGCCACGATCGGCGGCAAGATGAGCTACTCGAAGAACCAGGGCCTCGGCGGCGCGTTCTTCTGGGAACTCAGCGGCGACACCACGAACGCCGAATTGCTCACGGCCATGAAGAACGGCCTGGGCTGACATTTCCCCAAAGGGCCGGCTCTCCGCGAGCCGGCCCTTCCATCGTCACCCGGCGAACTTCCGCACGCTTCTCCGGCGTTAGCGGCCACGGCCGGCCCTGCCCCCGAGCGACGCCCGGGCCGGCCTCGCCGGCGTCGTGGGAGTCAGCGCAGTGGGAGACGGCGTACCCCCGTCATGGCCGGCGCGGGCATGAACTCCACCGGGTCGTCCGGGTCCGTGCGCAGCACGTCGAACCGGTCGAGCAGGATGTTCAGCGCGACGCGTCCCTCCAGCCGGGCCAGAGGAGCGCCCAGGCAGAAGTGGATGCCGCGGCCGAAGCCCAGATGCGGGTTGGGGTCGCGGCCGGGGTCGAAGACGTCGGGGTTGGGGAACTGGCGGGGATCCCTGTTGGCCGCCCCGAGCCAGATCATGAGCATGCGATCGGCCGGGATCGTGACGCCGCCGAGCTCGGCCTCGCGGGTGGTGGAGCGGCCCAGGGCGGCGAACGGGGTGAAGAAGCGGAGCGACTCCTCGATGACGGCAGGGATCGAGGCGCGGTCGGCGCGGACCTTGTCCTGCTGCTCGGGGAAGGCGTCCAGGCACAGCACCGTGTTGCCGAGCAGCATCGTGGTGGTGATGTGCCCGGCGAGCAGGAGGATGATCGCGAAGTTGACCACCTGGTCGTCGGGCAGGCGTTCGCCGTCCACCTCGGCCTCGACCAGCCTGGTGAGCAGGTCGGCGCGCGGCTGCCGCTTGCGCTCCGCGGCGTGGGCGGCGAGGTAGCCGGACATCTCCTTCCACGGTTTGAGCGTGGCCTCCATGTCCACCTGCTGTTCCGCGGCGGACTTGGTGAGCGAGATCTCGGCGTCGCGCTGGAACAACGCGTCGGCCCACTGTTTGAACAGCGCGCGATCGCTGCTGGGCACCCCCAGCAACTCGGCGATGACGATGACCGGAAGCGGATAGGCCAGATCGGTCACGAGCTCCAGCCGCCCGCGATCTTGCGCCGCGTCGAGCAGTTCGTGCGTGAGCTCGGCGATCCTCGGCTCCAGATCCGCGACGACCTTGCGGGTGAACGCGCTGCTGACGAGCTTGCGCAGCTTGCCGTGCTCCGGCGGGTCGATCTGGGTGATGAAGCCCGCCATCGAGAAGTCCTCGCTGTCCGGCATCAGGTCCTTGGGGACCACGCGCATGGTGTCGGAGGAGAACGTCGCGGGGTCGCCGAGGACCTCGTGCAGTTCGGCGTAACCGTAGACGTTCCACAGTCCGGTGTCGGCGTCGTACTCGACCGGCGGGCCTGATCGCGGTCCGCGCAGCCAGAAGTGCTGTTCGGGGATGTGGTACCGCTCGACGATGTTGTCCATCGTCCCTCCCTTGTCATGGGTGGATTTTGGGTTGAGCGGGGTTCGGTCAGGCGGCGTAGGTCGATGACCTGGGGATGTCGAGGTCGAACCAGCGCAGCGCGGCCTGCGGATCGAGGCGGAGCATCCGGCTGTCGAGGCCGATCGACCTTTCCCGCGTTCATCTCGCGCTCCGCTCATCAGTCTGATTTTTCGCGATATTCCTGCCAGCGCTGGAGGAACTCGTCCGCGTCCTGCACGGTGAAGGCGAAGAACTTGCGGGTCTCCTCCAGCTTGGCCCGCTGCTCGGGCCGGTCCTCGCCGACGACGGACAGCCCGAAGTCCAGGGTCTCCAGGCTCAGCCGCACCACGGCGAGCTGGACCCGCATGACATGGGTCCAGCCGCCGCTCACCAGGCGGTAGCGGTGCTCCCGGTTCGGCGCGGGCGCGCGCTCGATCATCCCGCCCGCCTCGAGCTGCCGGGCGACCGTGCTGATCGCGGTCTTGCTGACGCCGAGCTCCGCCGCCAGTTCGGTGAGGGACCGGTGTGGCGGGTCGCAGATCATGAGCCAGGCGTAGAGGCGGCCCATCGTCCGCGTCCCGCCCAGCCTCTCCATGACCAGACCCATCCGGTCGACGAACTCGCTTTCCTTCGGCTCCACCGGCGTCAACCTTGTTGTGCTCGTAAAGTACGTACTTTACGAAAGATACGCCGATTCCCTCCTTCGGGCAACGGTCGCGGACGCCTGGGCGGCACGTTCAGCCCCGTTCGATCGCGGTGAGGACGGATTCCCTGGTGAGGGGCAGGTCGCACACGCGTACGCCGATCGCGTGGGCGAGCGCGTTCGCGATCGCGGCCGCCACCGGGCCCTGGGCCGCCTCCCCTGCGCCCACGGACGGCGTGCCGGGATGCTCGACCAGCTCGACGCACACCTCGGGCGCTTCGCTGAAGCGCAGGATCGGGTAGCTCGCCCAGTCGCCGCTGGTGATCCGGCGCCGGTCGAACCGCACCCGCTCCTTCAGCGTCCAGCTCGCCGCCTGGGTGGCGCCGCCCTCGATCTGGTTGCGTACTCCGTCGGGGTTGACGACTCGGCCGACGTCCACGGCGAACATCAACCCGCCCCAGTCCGCGATCCTCGCCGTCGGCGCCGTCCGCCAGGAGCCGGTCGTCAGGAACGGCAGGCTCAAACCCCGCCACGTGATGCGCGTGACACTGTCGGTGGACCACCGCCCGATCGACGGCGCCGTTGCCGCCGCCTGGATGCGGACGTTCCTCGACCTGCTCGCCCACCCGTTGCGCATCCTCGCCTGAAAGTGACGGTTGATCCGCGGTGAGGAGAAGGAGTACGGTCGTGGTGACCCACCGATGTTAATCGTTTAACACAATTGAAGGCATCGGAAGACCGATCCCACGCGCAAGCAGCCCCGCTGACGACATCGAAGAGGGAGAATAACCTTGTATTCCTGTCGGGAATGCTATGTTATTCGACTAGCATGAGACCTACCGCACGACAAGTGGCCGAGCTCGCGAACGTCTCCGTCGCGACCGTCTCCTATGTGCTCAGCGGCCGGGACCGCCCCGTCGCCGCCGAGACGAGGCAGCGCGTCCTCGACGCCGCCAGGCAGCTCGGTTACACGCCCAACCAGGCCGCGAGGAGTCTGCGTAAGCGCCGCACCCAGCGGGTCTGCCTGGTGCTGAGCTCGCTCGGCGGCGTGCCGACCGACGAGCGGCTGGCCACGGACATGCACGAGATGGCCGACGCCCGCGGTTACTCCGTGGTCACGCTCGCCGTCTACTCCGAGGCCCGCGCGAACGCCGCGATCGACGTGCTGCGCGGCGGCATCGCCGATGGCGCGCTGATCAACGTCGTCGGCGATCACCTCACCCACGACCTGCTCAGCGGGCTCGCCGCCACCGGGCTGCCGATGGTGGTGCTGAGCAACGAGAGCGGGCTGGAGGGCTGCGACGTCGTCCGCACGCCGGAGACCGAGGCGTGCGTGGAGGCCGTCGAGCACCTGCTGGCGCAGGGCAGGCGGCGCATCGCGTTCCTGGCGCACCGCCACGAGCTCTACCGGGACCGGCCGGCGGGCAGGCTGCTCGGCTACACCACGGCGCTCGACCGGCACGGCGTGACGGAGCGCGTCATCACCTCCGGCGCGGACGACCGCGTGGCGGCGTACCAGACGGCCACCGAGCTGCTGCGCTCTCCCGACCGCCCCGACGCGATCTTCGCGGCCTCCGACCGGGCCGCGATCAGCGCGATCTGGGCCGCCAGGGACGCCGGGCTGCGGGTGCCGGACGACGTCGCGATCGTCGGCGCCGGCAACATCGACGAGGGTCTGATCACCACCCCGCAGCTCAGCACCGTCGGCCCGCTCCGGCACGACTACACCGACGTCGTGCGGCTGCTGTTCGACCGCCTCCAGGCCGAGGAGGCCCTGCCCGCCCGCGAGGTCGTCCGCTCCTGGACGTTCCTGCGGCGGGGCTCTTCCTAGAAGGGAAACACGAGATGTCCCCCGCTCTCTCCCGCCGTGATCTGCTCCGCCTGGCCGGAGCGGCCGCCGCCGTACCGGTCCTGTCGTCCTGCGCGGGCGCCCCGACCGCGCAGAACACCGCCGCGCCCGGCACGTTCACCGTCTATTGGAACGCCGGCCACGACTACCAGGCCTACCGCAAGGTGATCGCCGAGTTCGAGCAGGCCAACAAGGTCAAGGTCAACCTGCAGAAATACCAGTGGCCCGACCTGCGCACCAGGCTCCTGGCCGACTTCGCCTCCGGGACCGTGCCGGACCTGGTCGAGGAGCCCGGCGGGTGGGTGCAGGAGTTCGCGATCTCCGGCAACGCCCGCTCGCTGCAGGACTTCGTCGACCGCGACGGCCAGGCGATGGGCTTCCCCTCGGACTGGCAGCCGGTGACGGTCGAGCGCAACTCGTACCAGGGCAAGGTCTACGGCGTGCAGCTGCACCTCACCTGCAACACGCTCCTCTACAACAAGGGCATGCTGCGGGACGCCGGGGTGGAGGTGCCGGCCACCTGGGAGGAGTTCCTGGCCGCCGCCCAGAAGCTGACCAAGGACGGCGTGTACGGCTGCGCGCTCAACCAGGACCACACGTACGTGTGGCCGTGGATGAACCAGGCCGGCGTCACCCCCTACGACCCGCAGACCGGCAAGGTCATGACGCCGATGGAAGACGCGGTCGCCGCCCTGCAGTTCCAGGCCGACCTCGTCCACAAGCACAAGGTGGCGCCGGTCCCCGTGTCGAGCACCGACTACTCGGGGCCGCAGAAGTTGTTCTCCGCCAAGCGCGCCGCCATGATCCTCACCGGCCCGTGGGACCTCGACCCGATCAGGAAGACCAGCCCCGACATCGAGCTGGGCGTGGCCCCGCCGCTCAAGCACAAGACCCAGGCCACGCAGGCGGCCGGGGTGAGCATGTTCGTACCCGCCAAGGCGGCCAGGCCCGAGCTGTCGTGGGACTTCATCAAGCGCATCACCGCGATCGAGGTAGAGCAGGCCGCCACCAAGGAGACCGGCATGCTCATGCCGCGCGTCTCCTGGACGAAGCTGCCCGAGGTGCAGTCGGACGACGTCATCAAGGTGTTCGCCGACGCGCTGCCCACCGCCGAGGACAACGGCCAGCAGGTGCGGCTCACCGGGCAGCTCGGCAAGTGGGAGGAGCAGCTCAAGGTCGTGTACCAGCAGGTGCTCATCCAGAACCAGCCGGCCGCCGAAGCTCTCGCCACGTTCGCGAAGACGGCGGAGGGCTTCCTGAAGTGAAGCCCCGCACCCTTTCGGGCCGCTATGCCAGGACCGCCTACCTGTTCCTCATACCGGCGATCCTGTTCTTCGCGGCCTTCTTCTACCTGCCGATCGGCAACGTGGCGGCCACCGGTTTCCGCACCGGGCCGCAGGCCGACCAGTGGGCCGGGCTCGGCAACTACACCCAGGCGCTGGCCGACCCTGCGGTGCGGCACTCGTTCCTGATCACGGCGGCCTTCGCGCTGGCGGTGGTGGCCGGGTCGATCGTGCTGGGGCTGGCCCTCGCGTTGGCGCTCGACCAGCCGCTCAAGGGGCGGGTGGTGTTCCGGGTGGTGCTGCTGGTGCCGTACCTGACGTCGGTGGCGATCGTCGGGCTGCTGTGGCGCAACATCCTGGACCCGGAGCTCGGCGTGCTCAACCGGGTGCTGGAGGCGGCCGGACTGCCCGAGCAGCAGTGGCTCAACACCTCGCCCATGCTCACGATCATCGCCGTCACGTTGTGGCAGCACGTCGGCTACACGATGGTGCTGTTCCTGGCCGGGCTGCAGGGCATCCCGGAGACCTACCAGGAGGCCGCCAAGATCGACGGAGCGGACGCCTGGAAGCGATTCTGGCGGATCACGCTGCCGCTGCTCGCCCCGACCACGCTGTTCGTGTCGGTGATGATGGTGATCTCCTCGCTGCAGGCGTTCGGGCAGGCGTACATCATCACCAACGGCGGTCCCGGAGACGCCACCGACCTGACCGTCTTCCACATCTTCAACGTCGCCTTCCGCGCCAGGGACTTCGGCTACTCCTCGGCCCAGTCGGTGCTGCTGCTGTTCGTGATCGTCGCGTTCACGCTGGTCCAGCTGCGAGCCGGGCGGCGCGGGGAGGTCACGTACTGATGCGTAAGGCGTTGCTCTACACCCTGCTCGGAGTGGCCTCGCTGGTGACGGTGGTCCCGCTGCTCTACATGGTCTCGCTGTCGCTCCAGACGGAGGCCGAGACGCTGTCGGCGAACGCCGTGATCTGGCCCGACTCGCCGCAGTGGGGGAACTACGCCGAACTGTTCGCCCGCGCGCCGTTCGGCAACTTCATCGTCAACAGCCTCGTCGTGGCGGGCGGCATCACACTGGCGCACCTGCTGTTCGACCCGCTCGTCGGATACGTCTTCGCCAAGTTCCGCTTCCCGCTGCGCAACACGCTCTTCGTGGCGTTGCTGGCCACGGCCATGGTGCCGTTCTTCGTGCGGATGATCCCGCTGTACGTGCTGATGGCGAACATGGGGTGGCTGAACACGTACCAGGCGCTGATCACGCCGTTCCTGATGGACGCGTTCGGGATCTTCCTCATGCGGCAGTTCATCCAGCCCATCCCCGACGACCTGATCAGCGCCGCGCGCATCGACGGCGCCTCGGAGTTGCGGATCTACCGGAGCGTCATCCTGCCTCAGGTACGCCCCGCGCTGGCCGTGCTCGGGCTGTTCACGTTCGTCTTCCAGTGGAACGAGTTCCTGTGGCCGCTGGTCGCCACCAACACACCCGAGATGCGGACCATCCCGGTCGGGCTCACCCTGTTCAACCAGGAGTACTTCACGCTGTGGCACCTGACGGCCGCCGGCTCGGTGATCCTCTTCATCCCCACCGCCGTCCTGTTCGTGCTCACCCAGCGATACTTCGTGCGCGGCATCGCGCTGACCGGCCTTCGATAGGAGTTGTTCTTCTTTGCGTCCGAACGTGATCGTCGTCTTCACCGACCAGCAGCGGTGGGACACCGTCGGCCCCCTCACCCCCAACCTCGAAAGGATGGCCAGGCACGGCACGCAGGCCACGGTCGCGCTCACCCCGCAGCCGGTGTGCGCGCCCGCCCGCGCCGCCCTGCAGACGGGCCGCTACCCGACCACGACCGGCGTCTACCGCAACGGCCGTGTCCTGCCGCCGGAGGAGCGCACGCTCGCGCACCACTTCGGCGCGGCCGGCTACGCCACCGGCTACATCGGCAAGTGGCACCTGGCCGGCAGCGAGCCGGTCCCCGCGGACCAGCGCGGCGGCTACCGGTCGTGGCTCGCGGCCAACGCGCTGGAGCACACCTCCGACGCGTACCGCACGATCGTGTACGACGACGCGAACGACCCCGTCCTGCTGCCCGGCTACCGCTCCGACGCCCTGATGGACGCGGCCATCAGGTTCGTGGCCGACCACCACGAGGAGCCGTTCTACCTGTTCCTGTCGCTCCTGGAGCCGCACCACCAGAACGAGGTCGACAACTACCCCGCGCCGGACGGCTACGAGGAGCGCTACCAGGGCACCTGGATGCCGCCCGACCTGGCCGCGCTCGGCGGCACCGCGCACCAGCACATGGGCGGCTACCTGGGGCAGGTCAAGCGGCTGGACGAAGGGCTCGGGCGGCTGCTGGACGCGCTGCGGAGCATGGACCTGCTGGACGACACGATCGTGGCGTACACCTCCGACCACGGCAACCACTTCAAGACCCGCAACGGCGAGTACAAGCGGTCGTGCCACGACGCCTCGTTGCGGGTGCCGCTGGCGCTGCGCGGGCCGGGCTTCGACGGCGGGGGCGCCATCTCCCGCCCGGTCAGCACCCTCGACCTGCCCCCGACGCTCCTGGACGCCGCCGGATTGCCGGTGCCCGAGGAGATGCAGGGCCGCTCGTTCCTGACTTTGTTGCGCGATTCCCGCGCCGAGTGGCCTTCGGAGGTGTTCTTCCAGGTCAGCGAGTCGGAGGTGGGGCGGGGGATTCGCACGTCCCGCTGGAAGTACTACGCCGTCGCCGAGAACGCCCATCCGTGGGATGACCCGGCCGCTTCTTCGTACCGCGAGCAGGCGTTGTACGACCTGGAGAACGACCCGCACGAACTGGTCAACCTGGCGGGGTTCCCCTCGCACGCCGGCGTGGCGGCGGAACTGCGGGAGCGGCTGGCACACAGGATCGCCGAGGCGGAGGGGGCCGCGCCGCTGATCGAACCGGCTGTCGTGCGCCCGGGACATCCCCAGGCGATGCCCGACCCCGAAGTACGTCTGCGTGGCCCCAAGCCGGTGAGATTCGGCCACCAGCGCAGATGACGATCGCGCCCGCCACCGCACGTGGAAAGCGATCATCCGATTGGCGTTCGGCGAGCGGTTGAGAAGTGATGCGGGCAAGCCTTCGATGATCTGGCCCGCGTGCTGGTATGGCGTTCGCTATCCGGCGGTTTCGTCGAATATGTCGTGGAGGGCTTGGGCGGTGGCCGCGCGGGTGGCCCAGGTTTCGAGCCGGGCGAGGTCGGTGCAGTCGGTGATCCGGGCGCGGGCGTCGTAAGTGCCGCTCAGCCCTCGCGCCGCTCCCACGATTCGTCGTCGATGCGATCATCGGAGCCGGAGAACTCGTCGGTCTCTCGGCTCATCTCGGCATAGTCCACGACCGCGAGCCGGCATTACCTGGCGACGGGCTCTTCAGCGCTCAAGCGCCGTCGGCGCGGAACCTGATCCATGACAGCGGCGGGGTCGCGACTCAGGCCAGGATCTCGGCGGGATCGAAGGAGACCGGAAAGGGCTCGGTCAGTGTGACTCGCTCTCCCGCTTTGGCCTGGCTGACCACTTCGTATCCATCCCGGCCAAGGTGGAGGACCTCAACGCGCGGAATGTCGGTTCGTTCGAGCTCAACCCTGATGAAGACCTCGATGCCGGCCTTCGCATACTTGGGCGGCTTGATCTCGTAGTCGCGTCGACGATTGCCCGACCCAGGGCTGACGACCTCGACCACCGCCAGGACTTCGGATGCCGGGAAGACGACCATGCGAGACATGACCATGTCACGAGGCAGCACGGCCACGTCGGGAATGAGCCCGTCCTCCTCCCCCACTCTCACATTGACCGTCTCCACCACCACGAGATCCGGCCTGACCGCCTTGGCCGCCGCTTGCAGAATCGTCCGCAAACCACCGGCGCACAGTACATGCAGTCCCATGGGAACAGGACTCACCAGGAAACTCCCGTCGATCAACTCGATGCGCTCCCCGGATTCGGGCAGCATGAGCCAGTCATCGACGGTGTAACCGGTGACCCGACCAAGGGGGAACAGCACGGTACGACTGGGCGGCGGATGCGCGGCCAGCCAGCCTTCGCTCGGCAGAGCACTCATGTCCTCGCCACCTTCCATAAGCTGAGTCTCGCATGCAGCACACCATCACTGCTATACGCGTTCACGCGATCACATGGGGTGACGCGACGACATTACGCGGAGCTTGACGAACTATGCTCCCTCTTCGCGAATACTCGTGTACAGGCAGTCACCACGAAAGTGGCGCCGTGTGATCCTGCGGCCGTGACGTGAGCACCGCCGCCAGCCGGGGCCGCGATGTCGACGATCGCTCTCAAGATCGCTCTCAAGAAAGACGAGCGCTCTGAGCAAATGAGGAAGGCAGGCCGACGCTGTTCTACCTTTTGGGGCGCCAGGTCACGGAGACCAGGGTCGGTACGACGCCTGTCTCGGGAGCCGTGAGGAGAAGAGGCGACGCCGCGGGCGCGGGCAGTTCGAGCTCGGTGACGCCGCTGGTCGTCACCTGGGCCGGCGCTGCCAGGTCGTCATCCTGAACGCTCAGGACCCGCCACACCGCGGGCGCCGGCGCGGCCGGCGCCTCGCCCCTGCGCCACGCCATCCGCGCCAGCGCGCGGTACCCGCCCGACCTGAGAGTCCTGGTCTCCGTCCGGTTGCCGAGCCGGACGATCAGGCTGCCGCCCGAGCCGAAGACGCTCGCCGGCACGGGGTTGACCACGAACAGGCCGGCGGGCATGGAACGGGTCCCACGCCGGTTGAGGTTGGCCAGACCCCCGGAGCTGATCAGTGAGGACACCTCGCAGCGGGCGCCGTCCAGAGTCTCCTCGGTGACTCCTGGGTCCAGGTCCGCCGGGCTCTCCTCGAAGGTCACGCCGTCGATGCGTACCCCGGCTACGCCGTCGTCCATGACGGATCCCGCCACAGCCTCGCGGAGGGCGCCGGAGATGTCGTGACCCTCCATGATGTCCAGGACCTCGATGCAGATCAGACCGTCATCGGGCACCTCTTCGGGCGGCAGGTCGAAGACCGCCACACCGCTCCTGGTGCCGCTTCCGTCCTTCAGCAGCACACATTGGCGCAACCGCCCCTGGGCGCGGATCTGGATGAGCCGCGGCAGACCGTTCCCGGTCCCGGTCGCGTCCTCTGCGATGTGCCAGCCGCGTACCGAGCCCGCGTCCACGGCCAGCGACAGCGTGACCCGGAGACGGCGGCCCCCTGAAGCCACTTTGAAGCCGGCCAGTCCCGAGCCCTCGAACCGGCCCACGATCTGGATGCCGCGATGCAACTGGTCGACGACCTGCAACGCCGGCTCCTGGCCGCTGAAGATCTCGATCGGCGCCTCGCGGGGAGCGATGACGTGATCGAAGTCGGTGGCGGTGCCGATGATCGGCGCCGCGCTGATCACGCGCTCGGCGGAGGGGTCCTGGTCATGGCGGACCCCGGGGAGATCGTGGAAGTCGAGTCGGCTGAGCACCGGGTCGCGACGTTCCCACATGCGGCGTACCGCGCGGTGAAGCGGATCGCCGTCGCGTTCCACGTGTTCCATGTGCACGGTGAGCGCGCGCATGTACTCGTTGCCCGCGCCGAGTTCCCAGTGGGGGGTGAGCGGCGACGGCACGTCAGCCCCGCTGCGGTAGAACCACAGCCACAACCGTGCCCGCTCCCGCTGCTCCGGCCCCAGGATGGACTCGCCCTTCGTGTGCCTGGCGACGGCTTCGCCGAGCAGCCGCCAATAGTCGTCCCGCGTCTCGGCGACGTGGGACAGGCCGCAGCCGCTCCACTCCGACCAACCGGCCTGGATCACCGGGATGCCGAAGGCCGGCAGCTCGCTCGCGACGCTCCCGCGTACGGTCACGCCCACGTCGGTCATGCTCCACATCACGTTCTTCGACAGCGCCAGGCTGGGCATGAAGGTCAGGTGCGGGCGCGCTGAATGGCGCGCCGCCAGTGCCTCGAAATGGCCCGTCGTGTCATATCGGTGCTGGCTGGGATGATCCAGGAAGAGCCAGTTCACCGAGTCCTCCGTCGCGGCGAACTCGGCGGTCTCCTCGAACCACTGGGCGAGATCGTCAAATATCTCCCGGTTGGTGCCGAGGGCGTCGGAGACGGCATGGTTGAAGATCGTGAACACCGGCCGGTCCGGGTCCATCCCGAAACGTTCGCAGCCGTGCCGGCGGAGCTGGCGCCGTTCCGTTCCGTTGTGCACTTCGAAGTTGCTCTTGTTCCCGGCCCGCCACCAGCTCGGCCTCCCGAGATTGCCCTTCGCACGCCACGCCACGAGTTCCGCGTCCGGCCTGATGAGGTCTCGATGCGGCCAGACGTGCTCATGGAAATATGCGGCTATCTGGGGAGTCAGTTGCTCCCGGAAGGTCCCGGATCCCTCGTACGACTCGGGGAAGAGCGTGTAGGCCTTCATCGACCCGGTGGACTGGACGTGCACGATCGGGATCTTCCCGCGCATGGCCGTGTCGACCGCCAGCCCCCACTGGTCGTAGTCGACGTGGCTCGTGACCAGCGCGTCCGGCGACAGCTCGGTGAACAGACGGTCGTAGCAGGCCGCAATGGCCCTGGTACGGTCCCGCCGCGCACGCTGCCGGTGATCTTCGAAGGGTGGCAGTCGCGGCACGCGGCTCAGTCGTATCAGGGTCGCCTCCCCCACGGTCCTGAGCGTCTCGGGGTCGATCCCCTCCGCCGGGGTGTCACCCGGTTCGGCCAGGTGCCTGTCCACGAGATCGTGCACGTTCACGACCTCGGCGGCGCCGAACGCCTCAGCCAGCCGCCGGATCCGCTGAACGTCGAACTCCTCCCAGAGCGTGTCACTCCACTCCCGGTCCATGCCCGTGAGCACCACCAACCTGGCCGGCAGCAGGTCACAGATCGCGTTCGCGATCAGGAGGTTGCGAACGATGACCCTGATGTCCTCGTGCAAGGCCTCCGCGACGACGCATCTGCCGCCGCCGGCCCGGGAAGCGAGATGTCCTCGGTATGCCCTCGCGGCGGTCAGCAGACGATCGAACTGCTCGCCGTCACCTACCAGGTGCATGCGCTCTCCACCGACAGTCGTCCTACAGGTCACAGGCGCGTTCGACCTTGCCAGATCGGAAAACGTCATGGGCCGGGCCATGCGTGAGCTTGGCACAACAGCGCCATGCCCTTTGCCCGGAGAATGGACGGTGACGGAGTGGGGCTGGTCAGTAAGGGTTGGCGATCATCAGGTCCTGTGCCGGGAACAGGGTCAGGACCCGGCACCCGTCCTCCGTGACCACCACTTCCTCCTCGATCCTGGCCGCCGAGAACCCGTCGCCCGCCGGACAGTACGTCTCCAGCGCGAACACCATCCCCGCCCGCAGCTCCACCGGCTCCCGCATGCTGTTGAGCCGCGAGATGATCGGCCGCTCGTGCAACCCCAGCCCCAGCCCATGCCCGAACTGCAGCCCGAACGCCGCCATCTCGTTCTCGAATCCGAACTCGGTGGCCCGGGGCCACACCGCCGCCACCTGATCGGTCCCCACCCCCGGCTTGACCATGGCGATCGACGCGTCCATCCACTCCCGCGCCTTCGTATACGCCTCCCGCTGCGAAGCCGTCGCGCTGCCCACCCCGAACGTCCGGTAGTAGCACGTCCGGTAGCCGTTGAAGGAGTGGATGATGTCGAAGAACGCCTGGTCGCCGGGCCGGATGAGCCGGTCGGAGAAGTTGTGCGGGTGCGGGTTGCACCGCTCCCCGCTGACCGCGTTGACCGCCTCCACCTGGTCCGAGCCCATCTCATACAGCCGCTTGTTGACCAGGGCGACGATCTCGTTCTCCCTGACGCCGGGCTTCAGCGCCTCGACGATGTCCTGGTAGACGCCGTCCACCATGGCCGCGGCCTGCGTCAACAGCATGATCTCGTCGCCCGACTTGATGACGCGGGCGTCCAGCATGAGCTGCTGCGCGTCCACCACCCGCAGCCCCTGCCGCCGCATCTCGAACAGGAACGGCGGCTCCACGATGTCCACCCCGACGGGCTCCCCGGCCAGCCCGGCGTCCTCGAGCATGCCCTTGATCTGGCCGACCGCGTCCGCCATCAGCCCAGCCGTGGGGGCGATCGCGCCGCGCAGGCCCAGCATGCCCGCGTGGCAGTCGTCCGGGTCCAGCCACGGGCTGTAGAGCTTGTGGTGGCGGGCGGCCGAGCCGAAGTCCCACAGCCGCACCGGGCCGCCGCGGGTGAGCAGGGCGTACCTGGTCATCTTGTCGCCGAGGGCGCCGCCGATCCAGGTCTGGGTGACGTACCTGATGTTGTAGAAGTCGAACAGCAGGAACGCCCCGCACTCGCTCGCCTCCAGGGAGGCGCGAGCCCGGCTCAGGCGGTGGTCCCTGAGCCGGGCGAAGTCGACGCGCTGCTCGTAGTCGACCCCCATGTGGCCGGGCGCGGGCAGCGGGCGGGTCATGAGCCGAGCCCGTCGTCCACCGCCACGTCCTCGGGTTCGAGGTCCAGGCCGGACGCGGCGGCCTGCAGGTCGAGCAGGATCGCGAAGTCCTCCCCTACCCTGCCCGAGCTGACGGCGGCCTGGATGAGCTGCGCGGTGGCCGCGGTGACGGGCATGGGCACGTCCAGGGCGCGGGCGGCGGCCAGGCCCAGGTCGAAATCCTTGCGGAGGAGGACGGGGGTGAAGGTGGGCGTGTAGTCCACGTTCACGAAGGCCGGGGACTTGTAGCGGGTGAACGCCGAGCCCATGACGCTGTTGTTGAGGAAGTCCAGGAACGCGTGCCGGGGCACCCCGCCCTTCTCGGCCAGCACGGTGATCTCGGCGAGCGTCTGGGTGACGACGCCGAGCAGCAGGTTGTGCGCGATCTTCACCAGGCGGGCGGTCTCGCCCTCCCCCGCGTACGTGACCGACCTGCCGAGATGCCCGAGCAGCCCGGCCACGCCGTCGTAGACGTCGCGCGGTCCCGAGACGACCAGGCTCAGCTTCCCGGCACGCACCACCTTGCCGTTGCCGCTGACCGGCGCGGCCAGGAACGCCACCCCCTGCGAGGCGCACATCTCCCGGGCGGCGGCCGACTGTTCCATGGAGATCGTGGAGCAGTCCACGACCACACCCGGCCGACCGTCGCCGAGCAGCTCGCCCAGCACCTGAGAGAGGTCGGCGGCGGTGCCGACCATGGTGAAGACCACGTCGCGGTCGCGCAGGTCCGCGACCGTGTCCGCGACCGCCGCTCCCGTGGAACGCAGCGGCTCGGCCTTGGCCCGCGTGCGGTTCCAGACGGCCAGGTCCACCCCGGCCCGGGCCAGCCGCTCCGCCATGGGCGCCCCCATGCGGCCGGTGCCGATCCAGCCCACTCGCTGTTTCTGGATCATCAGGTTGTGCCTTTCAGTCGTTGGGCCAGCCAGTCGGCGGTGTAGGGCCGGTGCCAGGGCGCCAGGTTGGCGCAGCCGTGGTTGCCGTCCTCCAGCATGAGCAGCTCGCTGTCGCCGCCCGTCGCGGCGGCCAGCCGCTCGGCCTGCCGCCAGGGGATGAGCCGGTCCTTGCGCCCGAACACCACGAGCAGCGGCGCGGTGATGGCCGTCGCCGTGCCCTCCAGGGTGAGGGTGTACGCCATGCGCCGGGCCTCCTCCTCGGTGCGGGCGCCGGCCCGGACGCGGAAGGTCTCCCTGGTGAGCCGGGGGAGGTCGGACCAGCAGTCGCCGAAGTCGTACGGCCCCGCGAGCGCGACGCACGCCTTGATCCGGTCGTCGGCCGCGGCCGTCACCCGGGGCGCGTAGTAGCCGCCGAGGCTGACGCCCCACACCCCGATCCTGGCGGGGTCGATGCGCGGCTGGGCGGCCAGCGCGTCGAGCAGCGCCTTGCCGGGCTGCGACCAGTCGGCCCTGATCGGCAGGTCGTATTCGGCCTCGCCCTGCCCGGGGCCGTCCACGGCGAACGTGGCGAGCCCGCGTTCGAGGAACAGCTGCTCGACCACGCGGTGCTCCTCCTTGGCCGAGTCCAGCCCGGACAGCATGAGCACCGCCGGGTGCGGGCCGGGACCCGGCGGCACCCGCAGCACGCCGACGAGCAGGCCGCCCTCGAAGTCGATCTCGATGCGCCGCCCGGGCGGCGACAGGTGCGGCAGGGCGTCGTCGAGGCAGGTCACCGCCCGCCGGTGGGCCCGCCGCATCTGGTCGAGATCGGCCACGAACACGAACTTGGCGAAGTGGAAGTAGAGCGCGGCCTGCGCCAGGTGCTGTCCTGCCGACAGCAGGCGGCCGGTGGCCAGCGCCTGCCTGCCCAGCGTCTCGTGCTCGGCGGCCACCGACGACCAGGCGGCGCACCAGCCGTTCCAGCTGTCGAGGCCGCGTGTGATGCGTTCGAAGTCGGAGACGGTCACGCCGTTGGCGGTGAATCTGGGCCCCCAGTGCGCGATGGCGGAGGCGACTCGCTCGTCCATCCCCTGTCACCTCCCAGGTAGAGCGACGCGATCTCAGGGTTGTCCCGGACGGCGGCGGCCGTGCCGGTCAGGCGGACCTTGCCGCCCTCCATCACCACGCCGTGCGTGGCCAGGCCGAGGCCGAGCCGGACGTTCTGCTCGACCAGCAGCACGGTGGTGCCCGCCCGGCTGAGGTCGTGGACGACCGCGGCGACCCCGGCCAGGCCGCGCGGGTCGAGGCCGAGGGACGGCTCGTCGAGCAGGATGAGGCGCGGGTCGAGCATCAGGCATCTGGCGATCTCGACCATCCGCCGCTGCCCGCCGCTGAGGTTGCCGGCGTTGTCGCGGGCCCGCTCGGCCACCAGCGGCATACGTTCCATGACCTGGTCGAGCCGCTCGCGCAGCAGCCGGCGTTCCTTGCGGATCAGATAGCCGCCCATCAGCACGTTCTCGCGTACCGACATGGCGAGGAACAGGGCGTGCGACTGCGGGACCTGGGCGATGCCGCGGCGCAGGATCTCGCCGGGCGGGCGGCCGCCGATGGGCTCGCCGTCCATGCGGATCTCGCCCTCGCTGGGGGTGAGCAGGCCGCTGATGACCCGCAGCACCGTGGACTTGCCCGCGCCGTTGGGCCCGACCACGCAGGTGATCGTCCGCTCGGGGCACTCCAGGTCGACGCCGCGCAGCACGCTGCCGCCGCCGTAACCCGCGACCACGCCCTTGAGCTGCAGCATCTATCTCACCGCCGGCAGCAGGTCGGTCCCGAGGTACGCCTCCAGCACCGCCGGGTCCTCCCGCACCTGCCCGGGCGGCCCTTCGGCGATCAGGCGGCCGCCCGCGAGCACGGCGACCGGGTCGCACAGGTCGAGCACGAGCGGGATGTTGTGCTCGACGATCAGGAAGGTGACGCCGGCCGCGTTGAGCTCGCGGATCACGTCGACGATGCTTCCGAGCAGGCTGGGGTTCACGCCTCCGGCGGGCTCGTCGAGCAGGATCAGGCGGGGCTCCAGCATGAGGACCTGGGCGAGCTCGACGAGCTTCTGCTGCCCGTACGACAGCGCGCCCGCCCGCTGGCCGGCGAAGCGGCCGAGTCCCACGAGGCCGAGCAGTTCGCGGGCGCGCTCGGCCTCGTGGCCGCGTACGGCGTCGGACAGCATGGTGCGCCAGCGCGCGTCGGCCAGCGGGGCGACCACGTTCTCTCGTACGGTCATGTCCGCGAACAGCCGGGTCACCTGGTACGTCCGGCCGAGCCCGAGATGGCAGCGCCGCCATGGCCGCAGCCCGTCGACGCGCCGGCCGTCGAACCAGATCTCGCCGGAGTCGGCGGGCAGCCCGCCGGTGATCAGGTTGAACAGCGTGGTCTTGCCGGACCCGTTCGGGCCGATGAGCGCGGTGATCGTACCCGGGCGGACGTCGAGGGAGACGTCGTCGACCGCCGTGAGGCCGCCGAAGCGCTTGGAGACGCCGCGCACCGACAGGAGCACCTCGCCGGCCGCAGCCTGAGCGGGGGCAGGACCGGCGGGCTCCGGGGCGCGGTCGCGGGCGGAGACCGGTGTCCGGGCCAGCGCGCCCGCCTGGTCCAGGTACTCCACCTCGTCCGGGTGCCGCCGTCGCCACCACGCCTGCGCGGTCGGCAGGATGCCCTGGGGCAGGAACAGCACGACGAGCACGAGCGCGCCCCCGAACAGCAGCACCCTGGACTGGACGCCGCCCGCGTAGACCGTGGCCGCCTCGCTGACCAGGTTGACGATGAACGCCCCGGCCACCGGCCCGTACAGCGTGCCGCGCCCGCCGGCCAGCGCCGCCAGCACGATCGTCACGCTGCCGAGGATGGCGAAGGAGCCGACCGGGTTGATGAAGGTCAGGTAGTAGGCGTGGACGCCGCCCGCCACGCCGATGAAGAACGCGCTGGCCGCGTACGCGACGATCTTGAAGCGGGTGGTGTCGACGCCGATCGAAGCGGCCTTGCCCTCGTCCTCCCTGATCGCGATCAGCCCGGTGCCGAGCTTGGTGCGCCTGATCCACGCGCTGAACAGCACGGTCAGCACCAGCAGCACGAGGAACGCGTAGTAGAAGGGGATGTTCTGGAAGTCGCGGTGCCAGAACGGCAGCTCCAGCGTGATCCCGTCCGAGCCGCGGGTGAGGTCCCTGGCGTTGACCGCGATGATCTGGGCCGCCAGCAGCATGGCGATAGTGATGATCACGAACGCGTGGCCGCGGGTCCTGAGCACGACCGCGCCGATGAGCACCGCGATGACCGTGGCCGTCACGCCGCCCAGCGGCGCCACCCACAGCGGGTTGACGCCCCACCGCGCGGCCAGGATCCCCACCGTGTACGACCCGAGCCCCAGGAACATGCTGTGCCCGAGCGAGATGTAGCCGGCGTACCCGGAGATGATGTTCCAGCTCGTCGCCTGGACGGCCAGCAGGAACCCGAGCAGCAGCACCGCCTGCGGGTACGGCTGCCACGGGTTGATCACGGGATAGCCGGCGAGCACGACCAGGCACGCCGCCGCCACCAGGTGCGCCCGCCTCATGCGGCGTCCTCCCGCAGCCGCGCCCCGAACAACCCCTGGGGCCGCACCAGCAGCACCGCCATGATCACGAGGTAGAACACCAGCGTGGACCAGCCCAGCGAGCCGTAGGTGGCGGTCAGCGTCTCGGCGAGGCCGAGGATCGCTGCCCCGGCCACCGCGCCCGCCAGGCTGCCCAGCCCGCCCAGCACCACGATCCCGAGCAGCCGCGAGATCCACTCGTAGTGCGAGGCCGGGAAGAACGGATACAGCACCGACAGGATGGACCCGCCGACCCCGGCCGTGGCGCTGCCGATCGCGAACGCCAGCGCCGCCGTACCCGCCGCGCCCACGCCGACCAGCGCCGCCCCGGACGGGTTCTGCGTGGCCGCCCTGATCGCCCGCCCGGTCCACGTCCGGTGCAGCACGTAGTACAGAACCGCCAGCACGCCTATCGCCGCCACGAACCCGAACACCTGCGCCTTCGGCAGGGCGATCGCCCCGACCCGGAAGGACTCCTCGAAGTAGGACGGGCTCGCCGACTTGAACTTGTTGCCCGCGGTCAGGTTGAGCACCCCCTCGATGACCAGCGCGAGCCCGAACGTCAGCAGCACCGACATCGCCGGCGACGAGCCGCGGATCCGTGAGACCAGAAGCCGGTACGACAGCCACCCGAACCCGAACATCATCGGCGTGGTGACCACGGACGCCACGATCGGGTCGATCCCGGTCCGGTTCCACAACCACCAGGTCACCATCGCGACCAGCACCAGGAACGCGCCCTGGGCGACGTTGATGATCCGCATCACCCCGAAGATCAGCGTCAGGCCGGAGGCCATGAGCGCGTACACGCCGCCGATCAGCAGCCCCAGCACGACCGCCTGCACGAAGTGCGCCATCGGTCACTTCCAGTCGGGTTTGGGGTTCACCACGGTCTTCGATGTGGCCAGTTCGGGCGGGCCGACCACCTCGACCTTGCCGTCCTGCCACTGGGCGAGCAGGAAGCTGCCCTTGGGCTCGCCGTTCTCCTTCCAGCTCAGCGGCCCGAGCAGGGTCTGCACGGTGTTCGCGTGCAGCCAGTCCTTGATCTTGTCCTGGTCGATCCCGCCGACCGCCTCGACCGCGGTCTGGAGCACCTGCGCGGCCGCGAACGCGTCGGCCGCGTCCTCGGCGGGCGCGGCGTCGTGCGCCTTGCGGTACGCGGCCACGAACTCGGCGTTCAGCGGCGTGGTCGCCTTCTCGTTCCAGCTCACCGTGTAGAAGACGCCCTCGGTGTTGGACAGCCCCACGCCGTCGCTGTACTGGCTGGAGTTGCTGGGCGCGGAGGTCTGGAAGAGCATCTTGGGCGAGAAGCCGAGCTGCTTGAGCGAGCGCACCATCCCGACGCCGTCCTCGAACACCGCGCCCTGCGCGACCAGGTCGGGCTTCCTGCTGGCCAGGGTGCTGGCGACGCTCTGGAAGTGGGTGGTGTCGGCCGGGTAGACCTCGCTGTAGACGGTCTTCACGCCGAGGGCCTCGAGCTGCGTCCGCATCGACTTGATGACCGGCAGCGCGAAGGGGTCGTCCTGGCTGGGGTAGGCGGCGGTCTTGGGCCGCTCGGCCTCGGGCAGCGACTTCACCCAGTTCACGAACACGTCCGCCTGGCGGGGCGCGGTGGCGGGCTGAGCGAAGAACAGGTAGGTGAAGCCGCGCGAGAACATGTCCGGCGCGCCGCCCGCCGGCTCCACGAACACCATGCGGTTCTTCTCCGCCACCGCGGAGGCCGGGTAGTTCAGCAGCGAGGAGAACGTGCCGAGCAGCAGATCCGCCTTGTCCTGCGTGATCAGCTTGGTGTAGTCGGCGACCACGGTGTCCTGGCTGCTCGCGTCATCGACGATCTTGAGCTGGACCTGCCGGCCCAGGACGCCCCCCTTGGCGTTCACCATGTCGCGCCAGATCTCGTAACCGCGCTTGGCCTCGCTGCCCGGCTGGGCGAAGTCCCCGGTCAGCGGCAGCGAGACGCCGATCACGATGGGCTTGTCCACCTCGCTCGCCCGCGTCTCGGACGGGCGCTGCCCGCAGGCCGCCAGGGCCAGGGCGGCCACGACGGCCATCGTCACCGTCAGGCGGGATCGGCGTGCGGGTGATCTGGGGGGTGGTGCGGTCATGAGCCCTCCTCTGAGCCTCTCCGCCGCGCGCCTTCTCGCTCCCCGCAAACGATTGCGATGGCTTGGAGCATCCGTTTGAATGCAGTTACTGTCAAGGGGCTTCGCTGTCCGAATGCAAACGAGTGCACAACGGGAGGGGCCGTGGCCGGACGTCTGGTGGTGGGCGCCTTCAGCCCGTCGGTGCTGCTGCGTACCGCCCGTCGGCTCGGGCTGCTCCCCCGTGGACGTCGCCGAGGAGCCGGTGGCCTCCTCCCCCGCCCAGTTCCGCGCGCTGCTCGACGGCGCCCTCGACGCCGCGCTGACCAGTCCCGACAACGTGATCGCCCACCGGTCCGCGGCCGATGTGCGCATCGTCTCCGCCGTGGACCGCGGCCTCGGCCTGGCTCTCTACGCCCGCCCGGGCCTCACCTCGCCGGCGCAGCTGAAGGGCGAGGTGATCGGCGTGGACGTCCCGCGTTCCGGCTTCGCCTTCGCCCTGTACACGATCCTCGACTCCCTCGGCCTGCGCGGTCCCCAGGCCGGCGACTACCGGCTCGTCGCCCTCGGCTCCACTCCCCGCCGCCTGGAGGCCCTGCTCGCCGGCGAATGCGCGGCCACCATGCTCAACGCGGGCTCCGACCTGCGGGCCGAGCAGGCCGGAGCGGTCCGCGTCGCCGCACTCTCCGACGTGTGCCGCCCGTATCTGGGGACGGTCCTGTGCGGCGTGGGCCCGAACCCCGGCGTGCGCGCCCTCGCCGCCGCGCTCCGGGAGGCCACGGCCGCGATCCTGCGAGGCGACGCGGACGACGTCGTCATCGAGGAGGCCGCCACGGCGCTGCGGCTCCCGGCGGAAGCCGCGACCCGCTACCTTCAGCGCTTGAAAGACCCGGACGAGGGCCTCGTCGCCGACGGGCGCGCGGACGCGGAGTCACTCTCCACGGTCCTCGCCCTGCGGCGCCGGTACGCCACGGTCCCGGACGGGGACCCCCATGACCTGCTCGACCGAGGAGAAGACGGCGGCCGATGACCAACCCCACCCCGTCGCCCGCCCCCACCCTCCGGGACGTCGCCGAGGCCGCCGGCGTCCACACGGCCACGGCCTCCCGCGCGCTCAACCCGAAGACCCGCCAGCAGATCAGCGCCGAGACCGCCCGCCGCGTCATGCGCGCGGCGCAGGCGCTCGGCTACCAGCCCAACTCGGTCGCCCGCAGCCTCAAGACCTCGCGGTCCAGCACCGTGGGCCTGGTCATCCCCGACCTCACCAACCCCCTCTTCCCGCCGATCGTCCGCGGCGTGGAGAGCGTGCTGGAGTCCGACGGTTACAACGTGTGGATCGTCAACACCGACAACGACGAGGAACGCGAGCGCGCCAAGATCGAGTCGCTCCGCTCCCGCCAGGTCGAGGGCCTCATCGTCGCCACCGCCCGCCTCGACCACCCCCTGCTCCGGCAGCTCCACGAGCAGGGCGTCACCATGGTCCTGATCAACCGCCAGGTGCGGGAGCTGCCGGTCCCGGCCGTCACCGGGGACGACGCCACCGGGGTGGCCGCCGCCGTACGCCACCTGGCCGGGCTCGGCCACACCAGGATCGCCCACCTGTCGGGCCCGCTCGGCACCTCCACCGGGCTGGTCCGGTCGCAGGCGTTCCGGCATGCCGTACGCGACCTCGGGCTGGCCGACGACCCGTCGCTCGTGGTGGAGTGCGCGCACTGGAGCGAGGACGACGGCGCCGCCGCCCTGCGCGCGCTCCTGACCCGCACCGGCGACTTCACCGCGGTCGTGGCCGGCAACGACCTCATCGCGCTCGGCTGCTACGACGTCTTCGCCGAACGCGGCCTGTCCTGCCCCGGCGACATCAGCGTCATCGGTTTCAACGACATGCCGTTCCTGGACAAGCTGCGCCCGCCGCTGACGACGGTGGCGGTGCCGCATCACGACCTGGGCGCGGAGGCCGCCCGCATGCTGCTGGACTGCATCGACGAGCCGGGCCGCCCGGCCCGCTCCCTCCTGCTCCCCGCCACGCTCATCGTGCGCGGTTCCACCGCCCCGCCGCCCGGGGCCAGGACGAGTACGCGTCCGTGATGCCCGGCTCCTACGACCATGCTCCGGCTGCGGCTGCCCGAGCGGCGTAGTCGTCGAAATCGACTGGTTCGCGGCCGAGTACTCGCCGCACTCCGTCGGCAGGCTCGGCGACGTGTCCGGCGCGCATCATGTCGAACATCGCGTTGAGCTCCGCGGCGTCGTCCTCGGACGCCCCCTCGGCCAGGAGTTGGGCCCGGTACTCGTCCGGGCTGAGCTCCACGTAGCGGATGGACCGGCCCGCCGCCCGGGCGATGGCCGCCACAGCCGTGCCGAAGCTGAGGGCCCGGGGCCCCGAGAGGTCGTACACCTGTCCGTGATGACCGTCTGACGTCAGCAGGACCGCGGCGACGTCGGCGATGTCCTGGGCGTCGATGAACGGCTCCGGCACGGACCCGGCCGGCAGGGCGAGCCGGCCGGCCCGCAGCGACGCGCACCACAGGTCCTCGTCGAAGTTCTGGCTGAAGTTGTTCGGGCGGATGATCGTCCATTCCGCGCCGGAGTCACGCACGGCCTGCTCCCCGGCGGCCATGCCCTGGAAGTAGTCCCCGGTGATCTGCTCGATCCCGCGGCCGGACAGCGCCACGAAACGAGCGACGCCCGCCTCCGTCGCCTGCTTGACGAAAGGCTCGGCCAGTGCCGGATCCCCCGGAGCCATGAGGTAGACCGCCGACGCCCCGTCAAGGGCGGCCGGCCAGGTGTCCTGATCGGACCAGTCGAACCGCACCTCGCCCGAGCGGGACGCGGCCCGTACGGGCTTGCCCGCGGCCCGGAGCGTGCGCACCAGACGGCGACCGGTCTTGCCCGTCGCTCCCAGGACCAAAATCGCATTCGTGTGAGTCGTCATGGTCAACCAGTCAACCGGTAGCGGCACGGGGCAGGACATGGCTCCTCGTCCGCGGGCCATGTCCGATCGTCCCGACCCTCTATCGTGAGGTTCATGGATCCGTTCGACGATCTGCTGCGAGGTGTCCGCGCGGACGGTGCCGGCTTCAGCCGCACGGAGTTGTCTGCGCCGTGGGCGCTTCGGTTCACCGATGGGCCGTCCCTGACGCTGTTCGCGCCGCTGCGGGGCGAAGGCTGGATCTCCCATGGAGAGAGCGGGAAACCGCGGCCGGCGCGGGTCGGTGACACCGTGATCGCGCGTGGACCGGGGCCGTTCGTTCTCTCCGACCGGCCCCGGCCGGCGGACGCGGAGCCCGCAGATCGCACGGTGCTGCTGGTCGGGACGTACCACGTGCGGGGCGAGGTGTCGCGGCGGCTGCTGGACATGCTGCCACCCGTGCTGGTGGTGCCGGACGGCGATGGTTGCGCGTCGATCCGCGATTTCCTGGACGCGCAGCCCGCCGCGTGTGCGCCGGGGCAGCAGGTCGTGGCGGATCGCCTGCTCGACTGGCTGCTGGTGTGCACGTTGCGGACCTGGTTCGACCAGCCGGAGACCGTTCCACCGGGCTGGTACCACGCGTTGGGCGACGACGCGATCGGCTCGGTCTTGCGCGCGATGCATGCCGCACCGGCCCGGCCTTGGACGCTCGCCACCCTCGCCGGCGAGGCGGGGGTGTCGCGTACGACGCTGGCCAAGCGGTTCGCCCTGCTGGTGGGTGAGCCGCCGCTGACCTACCTGACCAACTGGCGGATGGCCCTGGCCGCCGATCTGCTGATCGAATCCACCGCGACGGTCGCCGCAGTGGCCCACCAGGTGGGATACGCGGACGCGTTCGGCTTCAGCGCGGCCTTCAAACGCTTCCACGGGGTGAGCCCCAGCGAGTACCGCAGGACCTGCCGCACGGATGCCGACTGCGCCGGCGCCGAATGCTCGCCGGCCTAGCCGGCGACGCGACCTGGCAGGACTCGCCCGAGGCCGCACCGTCTCGGCCGTTCTGTCGGACCCACTTGTCAAGATCGCCTGTATGAGCACGCAACCCCCCACGTCCGCGAGAGCGGACGTGCACGTGAGCCATCATCACCCCCTTGTCGGCGAAGGTCTTCACCTTCGCGGTGGTCAGGGCGTCGATCAGGCCAGTGGTGCGTGCCGCGATCAGGTCGTGGGTCGCGCCCGGCAGGGCGGGCGAGGCCCACACCAGCCGGCCCGCCGGGTCGGCCAAGACCTGGGCGTTCATACCGTGGCGTTTGTGTTTTCCGGAGTAGTACGGCCGCTCGTCGGCCAGCCGGTCGATCGGGATCAGGGTGCCGTCGAGGATGGCGTAGGCCAGCCGGCAGGCGCGTAAGACGGCGGCGGTGACATCGTCGGCGAGCCTGGCGAGCAGGTCAACCGCCTCGCGGACGTAGCGCCAGGCGGTGCTGGTGCCGATGGCGAACCCCGCGGCCAGACGCGCGTAGGTGTCGCCATTGCGCAGGTGGGCCAGCACCAGCAGGGCTTGCCGGGCCGCATCCAGGCGCCGCCACCGGCAGCGCCGTTCGGCCCGCCGGACGCGGATCAGCTCGGCCAGGCGGATCAGGGTGTGATGGGACAGCGGTATCGCGGCAGGGTAAGACAGCAACGAGGCTCTCCGGTAGAGGCATCGGATCTTGGTTGACTGCTGTCTTACCGAGAGCCTCTTCTCATGCCAACCCGTCCCCGTGCGTGCCCGCGATGACCTGCGCGATCGTCCACGCTGTCCTCGTCCTCCAAACGATCGAAGATGGCCGTTACTGACCCGCGATCATGTTGTGACCAGCAGACTGGGGTTTCGGCGACGAAAGTCGCCCAGCACTACGCCAGGCTGCGGGACATGACCGCCAACAAGGTTCTGGATAACGCGGTGCTCGCCGTTCAGCACGACATGGACGCGACCGGTGTCGTTGGACGACTCGGCTTCGACACCCCGGAGTGGGACGACCTCGGCTACCTGCGCGTCGAGTACAAGGGTCAATACTCCAGCCTCGGGCTGCGTGATGACGAAGAGCATGAGCCGGTTGTCACCCTCGTTCTGATCGCTGATCTGGCCCAGGAAGTGATCGCCGAGCAGGACGGGAAGATCTGGCCGACCTGTCCAGCACACTCTCTCGGGTTGCATCCGAAGCACGCGGGCGGGGCGGCGCTTTGGACATGCAAGGGCGGAGGCGGTCACGCGGTGGCTGCGATCGGAGAACTGGAGTGACGAGGCCTGACACCGGGACCAGCGACGTTCACTGAGCCACTTCGTCCCGCGTGCCGGGCGTCCCGAGCACAGTCACATGGGGACAGCTCAGACTGAGCGGGTCGCCGGTGGCCTGCCTAGCAGTGCTCCTCGCCAGACCCCCCGATGAGCTGCGGCGTCAGGATGGAAAAGGCTCATTGATGAGTTGGGTGAGAGCCTAAAGGGCTTGTCCGATCAATCGTCCAGATCGCTCGATAAGAGTTGGACGTACAGACCACCTGCTGTGTGCGGATCAGCAGTGGTGGGCGATCCACCAGAAACAGCAGGCCGATGAGGCCGGTGCTGGTGGCGTGGGCGAAGCCGCGTGCCAGGGCGATAGCGATGGTGCGGCGCAGACGGTAGATGCCGGCAGAGCGGCGTCGGGGCGAAGAGGATGATCTCGGCCGACTGCCGCTTGGCGATCACCTCGGTGGTAGGGAAGACCCCCGCCCCAACAGGCACGCAGGCGTGACTGATTTTGAATGATCTTCCCGCGACATTGGAGGGGTGACGAAATTGCTCGCTGCTGCTGTCGCCGGTTCCCTGGTCCTCGCCCCTGTCGCCCCCGCCTTCGCCGCCGCCGTAACGCCCTCGCCGCAGTCCCACCTTGACCTGCTCACCGCCGAAGACGGCATGGCGGGCGCGTTGAGCCAGGTGCGGAGTCCAAGCGGCGCGACCGTGACGCGGCGCTCCGGCACCGCGGAGCGGGGCACCGGGAAGCCGATGATCGGCCCCCAGGGCCGGTTCAGGATCGCCAGCGGGAGCAAGCCGATCATTGCCGCCACCGTACTGCGGCTGGTCGATCAGAAGAAGATCGACCTGGACGCCAGGGTGGAGCGTTACCTGCCCGGGGTGCTGCGCGGCACCGGCGACGGCGCCGAGATCGACGGTCGAAAGATCACCGTCCGGATGCTGCTGCAGCAGACCAGCGGCCTGCCCGAGTACCTCAACGCGATCAAGTGGAAGGAACCCTTCCCAGACTTCCTGCAGGTGGCGCTGACGCTCAAGCCCACGCCCCGCGGCTCATTCGCCTACGCCAACACCAACTACCTGGTCCTCGGCATGATCGTGACCGCAGCGACCGGCAAGGACTTCCGGCAGGCGAGCCGGGACCTGATCCTCAAGCCGTACGGGATGCGGGACACGTACTGGCCGGCCAAAGGCGACCACGGCATCCGCGGCCCGCACGCGCACACCTACGGGGTGCACCCCGGCCATCCGCAGGGCGGCGAGGTGGACGTGACCGACCAGCTGCCCACCTACGAGTTCGGGGCCAGTGGCGGCCTGGTCTCCACTCCCGAAGACCTCAACCGGTTCTGGCGTAAGGCCCCGCTGAGCAAGATGATGACCCGGTCAGTGAAGGTCGAGCAGGAAGGCTGGCCCGAGGGCGCCCGCTACGGCTTCGGCGCGGCCCGGATGAAGTCGAGCTGCGGCTACGCCTACTTCGTCGCCGGCGACATACCGGGGGCCGCGGTGATCAGCGGCCGGGACCGGGCCGGGCGCGCCGCCACCGTCTACACCACTGGCGTGCCCGCCAACCGGCAGCATCTGATCGACGCCTTCGTCGCCGCGATGTGCGACCGCTGAGTCCGGGTGGCCAGGCGGACCGCTTCAGTGCAGCCCCGCAGCCACACCCGGTCCGGCTGGGCCCGGACCACCCCGACACCTGGCCACCCGGCACAGTTTGCAGTACTGGCGAGAACGAGCGGCCGGTCAGGAATGGAGCGTTTCTCGCTCTTTCAGAGACGCGCGATTGCCAGAGAAGATCACCAGAGGGCAGGCGACGGAACCGATCATCTTCTTCTTGCATCTCTGGAACGGGACCTCCGAGGAAATCGAGAGACGACCTGGCACCCCGACATCCGGTGCAGGGGCTCCTGGTCGGCCGGCTCCAGCAGGGCGTGGCTCCAGTCCAGCACGGCCCGCACTGAGCGGTGCCGGTCATCGGCGCGGGAGCCGCCGGTGAGCATCCGGAGCGGGTGGGACAGGGCGGCGGTGATGCCGTCCAGCCCGAGCGTGGGATAGCGGGCGGCGGCCAGCTCGATCGCCAGCGCCATGCCGTCCAGCCGCGCACAGATCGCGGCGATCTGGTCGTGTCGTGGCGGATCCAGCGGCCAGCCGGCTGCCGCCGCCCGCTCCATGAACAGCGCGACCGCGTCCGACTCGCCGGCCAGCGACAACGGCGGGACCTGATACACCCGCTCGAACGGCACCATCAGCCGGGCCTGGCTGGTCGCCAGCACGGTCACTCGAGGGCAGGCCGCGAGCAGCCGCTCGAGAAACAGCGCCACCCCGTCCACGACGTGCTCGCAGTTGTCGAACACCAGCAACGCCTGACGGCCGGCCAGCGCGCCGAACACCGACTCGGTCAAGTCGCGGCCGGGCTGCTCGCCGAGTCCCAGCGCACCCGCGACAGCGGTCGCGATCATGCCGGGATCGGTGACCGGGATCAGGTCGACGAACCACACCCCGTCGCCGTACTGGCCGGCTACCTCCGCGGCCACAGCCAACGCGAGCCGGGTCTTGCCCACGCCGCCAGGACCAGCCGCAGTCACCTGGCGGTGCGTCATGATCATCTCGGACAGCTCTACCCGCTCCCTGGCCCGGCCGATGAACGAGGTCAGCGGGGCCGGCGGGGGGACCGGTTCCTGATGAGGCTGATCGACGGCTGCGCGCTGGGCGAGCGCTCGCCGATCCGGCACCCCCAGCTTGCGCAGCAGTGAGGAAACGTGGCTCTCGACGGTGCGTACCGAGATGAACAGCTGCGCTGCGATCTCAGCGTTGCTGAAGTGAGAGCCGAGGAGCTCCAGTACTTCGGCCTCCCTCGGAGAGATGTCACATTCTGTCGCATTTCCTCCGTGCTCCATCCGTGCCGGCGATCCGTGGTCGGTTCCGTGGTCGCCACGGATGCTCACCGACCAGGCCGGGACAAGGCTAGGAGCACAACAGATCGCGCCTACAGGAGTAATCATGATCAAGACCGTGCTGCACCCCGTGTCCGACCTGGCCAAGGCCAAGGAGGTCTACGCGGCCCTGCTCGGCGTCCAGCCAGAAAACGACACTCCTTACTACGTCGGCTTCGAGGCCGGCGGTCAGCACATCGGGCTGGTGCCGAACGGTGGACCACAGGGCATGACCGCCCCGGTGGCCTACTGGCACGTGCCGGACATCGAGGCGAAGCTCGCCGAGGTGACCGCCGCAGGGGCCACGGTGCAGGAGGCGGCGCACGACGTCGGAGGCGGCCGCCTGGTGGCCACTTTCACCGACCCCGATGGCAATGTCCTCGGCCTCATTCAGGACCGATAAGAGGGAAACTGCAATGACCTCCATTCACTCTGTCACGTTCGAAGTTGCTGACCCCACGGCCGCCGATGACTTCTACGCCACTGCTTTCGGCGTGGGAGCCGGCGTACTTACCCGCGCTTCACAGGCGCCCACGACCGGCTCGGTCCGGTGAACCCACCACCAGCCGGACGGCGAAAACACCCGCCGTCCGGCCACCCCCCTCCTCGGCTATGGAGATGATGAGCATGACCAGCCCTCCGGCCCGCCCCCTCGACCAGCGGATCCGCGACACCCTGGACCGGCTCGAGCACGACGTCGACGCCTGGTTCGCCACCGCCGACCCTGCCGGCTCGCCCTACCTCATGCCGCTGTCGTTCCTCTGGGACGGCCAGACCCTGCTCATCTCCACGGCTGGAACCAACCCCACGGCCCGGTTCCTAGAGGCGACCGGCACGATCAGGATTGCGTTGGGCCACACGCGCGACGTCGTCCTCATCAATGCCGAACTCCGCGAGACGATCCTCGCCGTCGACATCCCGGACGAGGTCGGCGACGCCTTCGCTGCCAAGACCGGCTTCGACCCCCGCGAACAACGCGGCGGCTACCCCTACTTCCGCCTGGCCCCGCGCCAGGTACAAGCCTGGCGCGAGGTGAATGAGCTCATCGGCCGCAACCTCATGACCGACGGGAAGTGGCTTACCGGTGACGCAGCGCCAGGATGGTAGACCCCCGATACCCGAAGATCCTCAGTTCCGACAATCACCGGGTACGCGGCCCGCGCGAGTCCCGGCCACGGCGACGAAGACGCCGCCGCTCATACAGCGGATCACATCACGGTGGCTGTGCTGACGCAGGAACAAACAGAACCCGGCCAACCCGATCTGAAAGGTAGTGACAGGATATGAACCGGCAGGTCAGCGACAACCAACTCGGCGTCAAGGACATTGATCAGCAGCCCAAGGGGCGCGGAACGAGGTTCACGCTCAACGGTGCACTTTGGACACTTCAAGTGTTGTTCGGCTTCTTCTTTGCCGGCAGCGGTTTCGGCAAGGTGCTGTTGTACGACGAAGTTCTGTATGCGGCAGCGCCCCGGGCCGTGGCTTGGTACGCCGCGGTGCCGCAGCCCCTGATCGTCTTCGTCGGGGTCTGTGAGGTACTTGGCGGCGTCGGCCTGATCCTGCCGGCGATGACGGGGGTTAAGCCGAAGCTGACGCCGCTCGCCGCCGCCGGCCTGACGCTGACGATGATTCTCGCGGCTGGTTTTCATGTCATGCGCAGCGAATACGAGTTGGTGCCTGCGAATCTCTTGCTGGGAGGCGTCGCGGCGTTCATCGCGGTTGGACGATGGAAGCTGAGGCCCATCGCACCCGCGATCATCACCACCTCACGAGCACTCAAGTCGATCGCGGTCCTCGGCGCACTGGCCCTGCTGGTATTCGCTCCGACGTGGTACACGATGACAAACGTCCAATACTGATCACTCCGTTTCGCACGCCGACTGCCTGCCCCGGCTACCTCGCCAGCATGGGGTCTGGTACTGGCAGGGACCCGGTCATCCGGTGCGAGGGTATCGGCCTGTCGTTGCGGAGGCTGCCAGGACGTACACGGTATCGGTGTTCGTCCAGGTCAGCGGCACAGTACGGGCATCGGAGACGTGACAGGGAACAGTCTTCCTCGTCACAGCCAAGCTCGCCGCCGAAACCGGAACCACCTACAGCCGCTACGCCCCCGGCGACCACGCACGGTCACCACTACCCAGGCCAGCTCGCCGAACTGACGATCGTTGAATACTGCGATCAGGGAAGATCCGAGCGCTGTCGTCGGCCACGAAGTCTCTCCAGCGCGTCCGCGATCTCACTGACCTGCTCCGGCTGCCGGGTGCACCAATCTGAGACATCGTTGAACCATCGGTTCCAGATGGAACCGACAGCGTGGGCGGTGATCTCTTCCTCACCGCACACGAGGGCAGCGAGATCACCCACCTCGGAGTCGTACTCGTCTTCAGGAGCCCCCATGCCCAACAGACCTTCGGGGTCGTACCGGTTGATCAATGCACGGACAGCAGCGGCCACCTGATCGTCAGTCATGACTCCAGAATGCCTCATCACAGCCGAGCCTCCGTTGCGATCACTGTCGGTCACATCTACACCCGACGACCGGACGAACACGCGGCAGTTGATTACGCGACTCCGCCAGTCCTGGACCCGAACTGCAGAGCCACGTACAAGTAGACGTGCAGAGACGATCAGCCCCGCATCAGTCATGAAGGATGGGGGCATGCGGCGGGCATTGGTGCTTGGCGAAGGCGGTCTCACGGGGATCGCCTGGGAACTGGGCATGCCGGCCGGTCTGGACGAGCATGGCGTCGACCTCTCCGCACCGGTGACGCGCGCCGGCGGCCCGGTGGAGACTGTCGAGCAGCAGCGCTCCAGGCTCGCCGCCGCTCAGGCGGTGGCGTCACACCGGACGAGGCCACCAGAAAGGCGATCGGCATCGGCGTGCTAGACCCCTCCCGCCGCGCACCTGCCGCCCGCGCAGGTCACGCCCAGGCTGCCACCGTCACGGACTTGGTACGCGGTGGCCGGCAGTCGCACCATTAGCCGAAAGCACCGGGGATCGGCCAGATCAAGCCCACCCAGCGCCGGCTACGCCGACAGCCGGCCGCGATCATTACTGACACCCTCTCAGCGCTGACGGTGGAGCGGAGTGACGTTCGGTTCGGGTAGGTCCAGCTGGGCTCGCGGTTCCTGGTTCTCCAGGGTGAGCTGGTGGACGGCCCGGACCGGCGCGGGAACGTCTTCCCGGATCTGGGCGAGTCACTTGCTCTTGTTCGCGATCGTCTTCTTCAACTTGACGATCGTCTCGCGCAGGCGCACCTCGACGTCGGGGGAGGTGCCGGCGAGTTCCGGCGGCCCGTAAGGCGAGATGCGCCACAGAGTGTGCGAGGGACGTCGGATCGGTCGCAAGGCTGACCCGGGGGTACGGCGGAAGTCGCACACGCCCCCAGTACCCGCGCCGGGAAGGGCAGACAAAAGCCTGTTCCTGCGGCCGATGGCCCGGGCCGATGCCGCTCATAGCGTTGGCGGGAAGCGGCCACGCGGCGTGGGGTCAGGTCGGGCCCTGCCCAGGTACTGAAGGAGGAACACATGAAGAGAGCGGTGCGCAGCATCACCGCGGCCGCCGCGGGCTTGGCGGCGGCCGTGCTTCTGGCGGCCCCCGCCAACGCCGTGCCTGCGCCAGAGAAGAAGGCCTTAGCACTGCCGGAAGCCGGCGACGTGCTCGTGCTGCCGAAGCCGACGGGGTCGCATCCGGTCGGCCGGGAGGTGTTGCACCTGGTCGACCAGAGCCGGATGGACCCATGGGTGCCGACCGGGCCACGGGAGCTCATGGTCTCGGTCTGGTACCCGGCCGCGGCGGAGCGCGGCAAGCGCGTGCCGTACGCGACGGCCGAGGAATCCCGGCTGATGTTGGAATCGGTGGGAGTCATCGGCGTGCCCTCGGACATCCTGACCAGGGTTCGCCCGCACGCGCGGGCCGGCGCGCCGCCGTTGCGCAGCGACCGCAGGCTGCCGCTGGTCGTGGTCTCCCCGGGCTTCAGCGACCCCCGCTGGATGCTCACGACCCTGGCCGAGGACCTGGCCAGCCGGGGATACGTCGTGGTCGGCGTGGATCACACGTACGAGGGGTCGGGAGTCACCTTCCCCGACGGCCGGGTGACCGGGTGCCTGCTGTGTGAACGAGAGCACAGGGACGGCAAGGAGATCGTCGCCAACCGGGCGCGGGACAACTCGTTCGTGCTCGACCGCCTGCTCGCTCACGCGACGTACGGGCGAATGATCGACCACGACCGGATCGGAGTCGTCGGTCATTCGATGGGCGGGGCCGCCGCCGCGGGGACCATGCTCACCGACCGGCGGGTGGACGCCGGGGTCAATCTGGACGGAGGGTTCCAGCAGGCGCTCGACCGCGACCTGGACCGCCCGTTCCTCATGCTGTCCGCCCATTTCGATCCGAACGTGCACATCGACTGGAACGCCGCCTGGGACCACCTGACCGGCTGGCGCCAGTGGCTGGACGTGCCGCTGATGGAGCACCGGTCATACAGCGACGCGCCCTTCGTGGGCGAGTGGCTCGGCGTGACCGGGTGGGCGTTGCCCGGCGCGCGGTCCGTGGAGATCACGCGCACGTACGTGGCCGCGTTCTTCGACCGGCACCTGCGCAACCGGCACAGTCCCTTGCTGAAGTGGCCCTCACCGTGGTTTCCCGAGGTCCGTTTCATGGGCCCGACCGCTGAGTGATCACGACACCGTCATCGGGCGGCGACCGCCACAATCAGGGCCCCAGCCTCCATGACAAGCTCCAGCAACCGCAGGAAAACGACCCCGAAGCGGAGGGCCTCACGATGCCGACCACTCCTGCCGCCGCCGTAGGCATGACCGTGCTCGACCTGGCCCGGGCCGGCAGGTTCGCGGAGATACGCGACATGTTCGCGCCGAACCTGCGCACCATGGTGACGCCCGAGTCCCTGCAGGCCGCCTGGACCGCCGCGTTGGGTCAGCACGGCGCGGTCACCGCGGGCGGAGCCCCGCTCAGCGAGCCGGCCGGGGTAGGGGCGGACGTCACCCTGGTGAAGATCCCGGTAACGTCCGAGCATGGCGAGGCGACCGTAGTGGTGGCGGTCAGTGACGCGGGCTGGCTGACCGGCATTCAACTGGGCCCAGCCGAGGCGGCGCAGCCCGCGCAGCCGTGGCAGCCACCCGACTACGCCGACCCCCGCGTCTTCCGCGAGCAGGACGCGACGGTCGGAGCCGGCCGGTTCATGGTGCCCGGCACCGTGACCATGCCCGACGTCCCTGGCCGGCACCCGGCGGTCGTGCTGCTGCCCGGGTCGGGACCGCTGGACCGTGACTCGACGATCGGGCGCAACAAGCCGTTCAAGGACCTCGCCTGGGGACTGGCCAGCCGGGGTGTCGCGGTGGCGCGGTTCGACAAGATCTCCTACGTCCACGGCGATCCGTTCGCCCGCAACGCCGACTTCACCGTCGACGACGACTACGTGCACCACGCGGTCGCCGCCGTGCACCTGCTCCGCGAGCACCGAGCTGTCGACCCGGCGCGGGTGTTCGTGCTCGGCCACAGCCTCGGCGGCACCCTCGCCCCGCGCGTCGCCGCGGCTGAACCGGCCGTCGCCGGGCTGGTCATCCTCACCGGCGGGGCGCAGCCACTGCATTGGGCCGCCGTCCGCCAGCTCCGCTACCTGGCCTCCCTCGACCCCGATACCGCCGCCGCGTCCCAGCCGATCATCGACACGATGTCCAGACAGGCCCAGACGGTGGACAGCCCTGACCTGTCCCCGGCCACCCCGGCCGGCGACCTGCCCTTCGGCGTGCCGGCTGGGTACTGGCTGAGCCTACGCGGCTACGACCCGGCCGCAGCCGCCGCGAAACTGAGCAAGCCGATGCTCATCCTGCAGGGCGGCCGGGATTACCAGGCCACCGTCGCCGACGACCTCGCCCGATGGCGGGCCAGCCTCGCCGACCGTCCCGATGTGACGATCCGTGTCCACGACGCCGACAACCACCTCTTCTTCCCCGGCACCGGCCCGTCCAAGCCGTCGGAGTACGAGCAGGCCCAGCACATGGACCCGGAGGTCGTGGCGAACGTCGCCACCTGGCTGACCACCGGCATGTCGCCACCAGAGAGATCCTGATGCGGGACTGTGCGACCGAGCGCCTCATCACCGCCCTCGGCTTCGGCGCCTACTTCCCCTACTCGGTGCCCGGCCTCTACGCCGGCCGGAGAGCGAGACGGCGCGCGGACCTGCCGTCCGCGCCGTGCTGAGGGGTGCACCCCCGCGTGAAATCGATCATGGGCTGGCTGCACTGTGACGTCGACGGCGCCGCTGGCGATGCCCGTGAGAATCGTCACGCCATCCGGCTCATCTGCCACTGTGATCAAGCCGTTGCCGAAGTGTTCCGGAAACTCAGGACCCCGGCTCGTTCGCGTCTCGGATCTGCAGTTGGTGATAGGACAGCCAGACGATCGCTCGAATGGACAACGGCGCGGCGCCGGAGGGCGGCCTGTGAGGTGTCACAGCCAGCCGCGTTCCTTGGCGAGCAGGGCGGCCTGAAAGCGGGTGCTCGCGCCGAGGCGGGCCATCAGGTCGGCGACGTGGGCGCGGAACTTGCGGACCGACACGTTGATCGAACGGGCCGCCGACTCGTCGGTGTCGTGGCAGGTCAGTGCGTGCAGGACGCGTTGTTCGATGGGGGACAGCGGCAGGTCGCCCAGATCGCGGGCGCGTGCCCACATACCGTCGAAGACGTCCGCCATCATCGCCACCACGCCGGGCTGGCGGATCTGCAGCGCGCCCGCCGTCGGGGCGGCGGGATCGGCTTGGATGAAGGCGGCCGAGCGATTGACAACGGCCAGGTGCTTGACCGGCTCGGACGTGACCCGGTGCAGGTCTCCCCGGGCATGCCAGTGCCGCGCGTACGGCTCCTGTTCGGGGTCGTCCAGCGCGCGTGCCGAGAACAGCGTGCGGCTGCGCAACCCGCGGGCCAGCAGCTGGTCGAGAGGCTTGTCGTCGAGGTCGGTCGCGGCGTTCAGCGCGCGGACCTTCAGATGCATGAACTCGCAGGGGTCGTCAGCCAGGAGCGCGCGAATGCGCCGGGTGACATCCGACCCGTTCGGAATGTGTTCGACCATTTGCACGAGGCGGCCGCTGCGGTGCTCCTCGGTCAGTTCCTTGAGCACGTCCCAGGCCAGGGTGAGTTCGGTGAGCTGGCGCTGAGTCTGCTCCACCCGTCGCCGCACGAGCAGGTCGACGGCGGCCGCCGGGGTGACCGCAGTCAGCGTTTCGTCCACGAGGCCCAGCGCCCGCAGCTCGGCGACCACAGAGCGCACGTCGCACCTGACCGGCTCGATGCCGGCCGCGTCCAGGTCGGCGCGCGGATTGCGCAGCAGGTAGCGATAGACGCGTTCCTGCTCGGTGGTCAGCCCCAGGCTGGCCAGGCTCATCATCACCTCGGCTCTCGTACGGACGCGACCATCACGTGCTGTGCGGGACGGTCAAAGGTGCATCCTATGTCGCAAGGCCCGCAGCCGAATCAGGGGCGGATATCCCGCCGCGCGGGTTGCCATCCCCCGGGTCATCTGCAGGAAAATGCAACCGGATGTGCAACCTTTCCCTCTGCTGTGCCTGTTACGTGAACCGACATCCTGTGCTGCATGGACCGTCCGAACCAGCCTGACTCCAAGATCGAAGCCATTGAGCGGTTCTTCACCGCCTACGCTGCCCACGACCTCGACGGCATGCGGGCAGTGCTGTCCGACGAGATCGAATGGGTCATCCCCGGCCATCACCCCCTGTCGGGCGTCAAGCGGGGTGTGGAGGAGGTGGCCGCCTTCCTCGCTCAGCTCGGCAAGGCCGGCTTCCAGGCCGAGCCGATCTTCCTGGAGGCCGATCAGGAGCACGTCGTGGACATTCACCGCGGCTGGACTACACAGGGCAGCGGGAAGGTCGACACCTTGTGGGCGCTGGTCTGGCATTTCAACGCCGCCGGCAAGGTCGACCGGGTGGTCAACCTCTCCGGTGACCAGCACCAGATGGACGCCTTCGTCTGGGCCAACTACGCGCTGGCACCGATCCCGGACCGGCTCGGGTGAGACCGGCCCTTGTCGCTCTCCTGGTGGTCATCGGTGTCCTGGCCGCCGGGTGCGGCGGTCAGGACACCGCCCAGCCCTCCTCCGCGATGAGCAGACCGGCAGCCACCGGCACCGTGAGCGAGCAGGCTGGGACGGTGGTCGACAGGTTCATCCAGGCGGCGAACGACGGCGACGTCGCCGCCCTGCGCGACCTCTTCGCCCCGGATGCGAGCTTCGATCGGGCGGGTACGGTCTTCGCGGGTGAGGAGATCGTCGACGACTTCCTCGAACCGGACGTCGCCGACGCGGGCGGCCGCTACCAGGAGACGGCACGTCGCGCCGAGGGCGATCGCCTGACCGTGACCTTCACCTTCGACACCGGAAGCGGCGGCCGGGAACGCTTCACCTACAGCTTCCTGATCCGGGACGGCCGCATCGCCCACGTCGTGGGCCGGTATCTCTGATCACGTGGATCTGCGACGTCGCTGACCGGCCGTGTCTCGTGATCACATGGCTGAGGAGGGTCGACCGGCTGCCGGTTCGGTGCGGAGAGCCTGTGCCACCGCGTCCGCTGTGGCCTCTCCGGACCGCACTGCGCCCTCGATGTTGCCGTACCAGCGTGGTGAGGTTTCCGATACCGCCCAGTGGATGCGGCTCGTCGGAGCACGCATCGCCGAGCCGAGTCGGGTCCACCCGCCTGGCGGGAACACCGCTGCGTAGGCGCCGCGGGTGAATGCTGGATGACGCAGCGGATGAGATGTCCGATCCCGATGACCTTGCCCTGTGGGCTCTGGCGGCGAGTCCACGACCGCCCCGAACCCCACCCGAAGACACCGCCACACCCGGCGAACAGGAACCGGACCCGCAACCAGCAAAGAGGACTGACCTGCACTAAGGCAGCGCACGTGAGGCCGTTCATCCCATGGCAGGCCCCACGGCAAGCCCTCGCCGAACTGATCAGCCAATGCGCGCAGGAGGAACCGATCCTGAGCGGCAGCTGACCTCCTGGGAATCGCCCGAAAACCCGGGTCTCGTGGTCTGAAGCCTAGAACCGTGGAGGAAGCGGACGGGCCGAAGGAGTTCATGGCCCAACTCAACCAACTAGCGATACTGGCGGCATCGCCACGATCGACAGCGGCGAGAGCCCGGTCCGGGCTCTCGCCGCCGATCAGCGGACGACGATGGTGGTGAGCGCCCGCGGCTGAAGCGTCACCGTGCGGCCGGCGACCGCGGACGGGGTGAGCGAGTTGCCGGTGTTCGTCACGTAGGCGGTCGCCCTGCCGTTCACGCCCTTCCACGTGACCGGCGCGGTGCCCGTGTTGAGCACCTCGATCACCCGCGACCCGTCCGGGTTGCGGAACGCCGAGACCTTCAGCGCCGGATCCGCCGCCGACGCCTCCAACCGGACCGCGCCCGGCCGGATGAACCTGCTGTAGGCCGCCATCGCCCACAGCCGCTTCGACACGCTGTACGTCTTCGCGGTGTCGTCGATCTGCATGAACGCCCTGGTCGAGCCGCGGGAGGCGCCCAGCCAGTAGACGTAGGCGCTGACGTTGCCCACCGTGAGCGCGTCGTGGATCGCCTGGGCGATCGTGAGACCGTCGTAGCCGCTGCCGTCGTCCCAGGCCGTGTTCCAGGTGTTGCCGTTGGGGTTCCACTCCGACATCCAGGTGTTCCTGGACGTCGGCAACGGGCCGTTCACCGGGCTGGCGTACGTGTGGCCGGTGTGGGTCTTCACCCAGCGGCGGGCCTCGGGGTCGGCCTCGATGGCCGCCGTGTACGCCTTGGCCTGGTCCCAGCCGAACGAGTCACAGCACACCAGCTTCACGTTCCTGGCGATCGGGCCGAGCACCTTGACGAACTGGGCGGCCTGCTCGGGGGTGAAGCGCATGGAGGCGTACGTGGCCGTCCAGTCGGGCTCGTTCGTGAACCCGAGGTCGGTTATCTTGATACCTTCCTTGGCGTAGAACTTCGTGTACGCCACCAGGTAGTTCGCGTAGGCTCGCTGCCACTCGGGCAGCAACTGGCCGCCGTTCTTGTCGTCGCCGTTGTCCTTCATGTAGCCGGGCGCGCTCCATGCGTCGGCGAAGAAGCGTTTCACGCCGTACGCCTTGGCCTCCTTGGCCACCCACACCTGGCTGTTGTCGTCGCCGTCCCATACGTACTTGGGCGGCGCGTCCGGGCCGCCGGGGTTCTCCGGCTGGATCGACACCATGTGGTCGTACGGGCTACCGGCCGGGGAGGAGCCGATGCCGAGGCGCAGGATGCTCATCCCGGCCCCCTTCTCCCTGTCGAACCACAGGTCGAGGATCTCGCGTTGCTGGGTCTCCGACAGCGCCTTGAGCAGCTCGTTGCGGCGGAAGGCCTGCGAGATGCCGAAGCCGTCGATCTCCTGGTGCTTGACACGCTCGTTCACGGTGATGGCCGGTGGGTCCGCCGGTTGCGCCGGGTTCACCGCCGGGAGGCCCAGCAGGGTCATCGCGACAACTGCTCGTAGCATGGCGCCTCCGAAAGCTTTCGGAAATAGGGCGATATGTTTCGCCTGATCGCCGGAACGTTAAATGCTTGTAAGGTCTCCCGTCAACACCACGCGGCGCCGTCCCGCGTCGGAGCGGGGCGGCGCCGCGTGATACCGGCTCAGCGCGTGGACTCGGCCCGCGACTTGACGGTCAGCATCTGCCTGCGCATCGTCACGAAGTCGGACAGGTCCATTCGGGCGAGGTAGGCGGTGCCGCGCAGGCCGGGCTCGGCCCGGATCCGGACGCGGAACACCATCCTGGTCCTGCCGTCCTCGACCTCGCGCAGGGAGATGGAGCAGGTTGTGGCGGCGTCCTGGCCGCGATGGGCCAGCACGAGCGTGTGCGGCGCGTCGACCTGCTCCACGACGAACCCGGAGCCGTCGGGCGCGGAATGCACGGTGTCGCCGACCTTCAGCCCCTGCTGCTCGGCCGCGGCGCCCTCCGGGGCGCCGTCGCCGGGCTGGGCGGTGGCGGCGGGAGGGGCACCCGGGGCGTAGCCGCCCAGTTGAACCAGCCAGGGCCAGACAGCCGCCGGCGGCGCGTCGACGGTGATCGCGCGGGTCGCCTGGTACTGCGGATGGAGGACGAGGTCGTCGCCGGCCATCTCGCCGTAGACCTCCGCGTCCGCGGCGCCCCAGCGCAGATGCCACGGGCGCACGGCGAGCACGTACCCCGCCGCCGCCCCCGCCGCGAGCCTGAGCATCGAGCGTGGCATGAACCGCGGTATGAATAACATCGCGTACTCCTTCGCGTCGCTGATCGGTCGGGACGCCCAGTCTCCGACGTTACGCCGCGCTTGGATAGGGGGTGAGGAGATGCGGCGAACCGGAATTGTCCGCGCGCGCACGACCTGTGACACCCTCGTTGTGAGACTTTTACGCACGCGGTAAATGCCGGACTAGTCAAAACTGGCTAGGTTTCCACGCTGTCAGGTCGTGGGTTTCCGCGATGGGGCGCCATGCCTCCGCGAAACGCGCCTTCGCTTTCCGCGCGTCCCGCGATATGGCCAGGCCGCGCTTGTAGTCGCGGTCCTCACTCACCGATCCGCCGCAGTCGCCGACGTGGCGGCGGGCCCAGGACAAGAGCGCGGCGTCGGCGTCGAAGGAGGCGTCGAGCGCGTCCACCAGAGCGTCCTTCAGGTCGGCACCGCCGGGCAGGGCGTCGACGTCGAGGCCGCGCGCGGAGGCGAGCTGGTCGCGGCGGCTGGCGGTGATCCCCTCGATCGCGTCCAGTCCGCCCTGCTCACACTTGATCGTGCGGTCGATGGCCTCCGGCAGGTCGGCGCGGGAAGAACTGCTGCTGGCCAGCAACTCGTTCATCCTCCCGGCCTGCTCGGCGGCCAAGACGGCTTCGCCGGTGTCCGGGTCCTCCGACGGCTCGATGCCGCCCGCCTCTTCCTCCGGGGCGCCGTAGGCCAATGCGGGCGCCTGGCCCTGACTCGCTTCGGCGGCCTCGTCCGGGCCGGAGAGGCGGCCCGCCACGGACCACGCGGCCAGGGCGACCGCGAGAGCCGCGATCACCAGGCTCGCCAGTATCGCGGCCCGTCTCCGGCCCTGTCCTCGCCACAGCTCCTCAGGCTCCCAGTCGTCCGGGGACGACTCAGGCAGGGGCTCGAGCGGGGCAAAGCAGAGCGGGCACTGGGATAAGGCGCCGGCGTGGGCGCCGCATCGTTCGCAGAGGCGGCCGCAACTCGATACGTGCACCATTGCACCCCTCCACGGAATACCCCCGCAAAATGTCGGCTGGACGAGACTATTTGATAACCGCGCTTTCCTGAAGTATTTGCGCCCCCTAAGTTTCGGCCGGCACCCGAAAACGTCGGGAGCGGGCGCGGTTCTCATTAACTCCGGCCCGCCGCGTGATGTGCCGGCCCGCCGGTTGGGCCGTCCGCACGATGACGCCCTCCCCGCCGTTCTCCAGCTCAGCGGCCGAAGCAGATGGTCCGGCCCGCGTGGACGCGGTCGGCCTTGTAGGTCACCTGGTCGATGGTGTCGCCGCCGGGATCGACCAGGACGATGCCGTCGCCCTGGTTGCCGAGCCGCAGCGCGCCGTCGAGGGCCACCCGCAGCGTGGCCCCGCCGGCGACGGCGCCGCTCAGGTCCTTCCGGCCGTTGCCGGCGTCGGACAGCCACCAGCCCGTCAGGTCGATCGTGTCCGGCGTGACGTTGAGCAGCGTGACGGACTCGGCGCCGAGGTCGGCCCCCACCGGATCCGGCAGGGCCGCCACGATCAGCAGGTCCCCGGCGGCGATGAGCGGCGGGGTGACAGGTGCGCCGGGCGGCGCCGGGTCCGGGTTGATGATGAACCGCTCCGGCCACACCGTCAGCTGGAGCTGCTGACCGGAGGCCCGTACGACGTCGTGCAGGTTGCCTCGTTCGAGCTTGTCGATCAGGAACAGCTCGTCGTCGCGGTGCACCGGGTCGGCCCGCAGCCAGGCGTCGAAGCCGTCGAAGCTCGGGAACCCCTCCGCGAGGTAGGGCACGATGCGCCGGAACAACTTGGGCCACATCACCAGCTGCTCGGCGGCGGCCAGGTCCGGGACGGTGGCAGGGCCGTCGGGGTCGGCGACCGAGCGTGGCCAGATGCCGCCGGCCAGGGCCTTCTCCCTGGCCGCCGCCGACACGTCGGCCAGGTGCGTACGCAACTCGGCGGGGAGCGTCGCGTAGAACGCCGGGTAGACCAGTCCGGCGGCCAGCAGCGCGGCGTTCACCGAGCGGTCGGCCAGCGGCCCGTCCATGAACACGCTGGAGCCGTCGGCACCCGTGTGGTCGCCCGCGTAGGCGAACGCGATCAGCCGGCCGTTCGCGTCGATGCCGTTGGTGAGCACGTGGCCGCGGACGGCGTCCTGGCCGGCGGAGCGGATCTGGTTCGGCAGGTCGTCCCAGAAGATCACGTTCGTGAAGCCGAGCAGGCGAAGCAGCTCGTCCCGGGCCGCCAGGGCCCCCGCCGGCTCCTGGTGGGTCTCGGCGAAGTGGGTCTCCAGCGCGTCGATCGCCTCCAGCCGTACGGAGACGCCGCGGCGGTTGATGTTCGGGGGCCGGCCCGAGTGCCGCGGCAGCGCCTCGACCAGCGCGGGAGAGTCGGGCAGGAACTTGACGGTGTCGCCGTCGGGCTCGGGCCCCTGCCGGGGAAGGTCCGGGTACCGGATGACGAACGTGCCGCGTAACAGCGTGTAGCTCATGGTTACCCCCCATGTATTGGCCAGCGGAGCGTAACTCTCTTATGGGGCATCGTCCACGTATCACGACAAATCACCGGCAGGCGGGGATGGCCGACTTCGCGACCAGCAGCTGGACCACGCCGACCACCTGGGTGATCTCCCGGGAGCCGGTGTCGCCCAGCTCGCGCAGAGTGGCGGCGAGCCGGCTCCGCGACTCGTCGAGACAGAGCTCCTCCTCCAGCCGGAGCACGGCCATCAGCCCGCACATCGCGGCGCAGCGCGGGTCCGGCCGCTTCCAGCCCTCGACCGCGGAGCGCACCCCCGAGGAGGCGCGGAGGACGGACGCGAGCTCGGCGGGCCGGTAGCGGGTGTACGGCAGCAGGCCCACCCGCCGCCTGGTCGTCCGCACCATCACTCCGGAGGCCACCAGGGCCTCCCTGGTGTGGGGGTAGGCGTCCGCCGCCGCCTTGACGATCGGCGATCGGACGTCCCCCGGGGCGCCGGCGATGAGCGCGAGAAGATGGTCGGCCACGGTGTCGCCGGTGCGTACCGGCGGGCCGGAGAGCGCGACCCTGCCCCGGGCGATCGCGACGCGATCGTCCAGGGCCAGCTCCAGCAGGGCCGCGGCGGCCAGCCCGAGCGCCAGCGACGACCGAGGAATCAAGGTCCTGCCGGACCGGCCGTGGGCGATGAGGTACAGATCATGGTGGAGTGGCAGGGGGCTCGTGGGGGTTGGTGACAACTCCCGTTCACTCCTTTGGAACGATTCGATTCGGTGATCCTTCCGCAGCGCCGGGCCGTGTCGCAAGATCTCCGGCGTGATTCGCCGCGCGAATCCTTGCGCGCGCCAGGCTTGGAGCATGGACCTTCTCTCGGCGGAAGAACCCCTGCTGCTCGCCTACCGGCCCAGGGGCTCGCCACTCGTGGAGATGGAGAGCCTCGACTACCTGCTCAGCGCGGCCGTGCTCGCCGACCTGGCCGTTCGCGGGCGGTGGGGGCCACCTGAGCGACGGCGCGGCAGGCCGGAGCCCACAGGACGGGGCCGATGAGTGGGCTGGTGGATGGGGTCGGTGGACGGAAGCCCGTGGGCGCCGGGCGGGGGTCAGCTGATGGTGTGGAGGCGGGATTCCAGGCCGTCGAGGATGCGCTGGAGGCCGTAGTCGAAGGCCTCGTCGTTCTCGTTGGCCAGGGCGCTCTCGCGCTGCTCGGCGTAGCGGGCGCGCAGCCGCGGGAAGTCCTGGACGGCCCGCTCGGCGGCCGGCCACAGCCGCTCCGCCCACTCCTCGGCGCTCTGCCCGCTCCGGGCCACCATGGACACCCACGCCGCCTCGGCCGTGGAAACCCCCAGCACGTACGCGGTGACGGTGCCTTCGGCCCGGCCGGCCTCCTTGAGCGGGAAGCCGGCCGCCTCGAACAGCTCGAGCAGGTGCTCGGCGCGCCGCAGCACGTTCGGCCCCAGGTACGCCAGCCCCGCCTCGCCGAGCTTGCCGGCCACCCATGGGTGGCGCAGGATGGTCGCGCGCAGTCCGTGGGCGACCTTCGCGACGGCGGCCCGCCAGTCGGCCGGATCGCCGAGCTCGGGCAGCGACAACTCACCGTAGACCTCGTCCACGGCCAGTTCGAACAGCTCGTCCTTGTTGGTGACGTGCCGGTAGAGCGAGGTCGCGCCCGCGCCCAGCCTGCTGCCGAGGCGGCGCATGCTCAGAGCGTCGACGCCCTCCTCGTCCAGCAGCCGCACCGCCTCGGCCACGATGTGCTCCCTGCTCAGCACCGGTTGCTCCCGCTCCTTGCGCGGGCGGGCCCACACTGACGGGATCGGCTGCTCGTCTGCCGGCATGCCGACACCCTAGCGCACCGCGTACGCCGTTCCCGTCAAGAGCACGCTGTACGCCGGAACGTCCGTCAGCCCCATACCTCCTGGGCGGTCTCGACGATCAGGCGAAGCTTGGCGAACTGCTGATCGGCCGTGAGTTCGTTGCCCTCGACCGTGGAGGAGAAGCCGCACTGCGGCGACAGGCAGAGCTGGTCGAGGTCGACGAACTTGGCGGCCTCGTCGATGCGCCGCTTCAGGGTGTCCTTGGACTCCAGCTCTCCCCGCTTCGTCGTGACCAGCCCCAGCACGACCATCTTCCCCTTGGGCACGTACCGCAGCGGCTCGAAACCGCCGGAGCGCTCGTCGTCGTACTCCAGGAAGAACCCGTCCACCTTCAGGTCGCCGAACAGCGCCTCCGCCACGAAGTCGTAGCTGCCGGAGGCGGCCCAGGAGGAGCGGAAGTTGCCGCGGCACATGTGCGTGGTGATCGTCATCCCGGCCGGCTTGGCGGCGAGCGCGGCGTTGATCTGCTTGATGTACCGCAGGTGCATGTGGTCGGCGTCGTCGCCGCGCGACTCGAGCTCCGCCCGCTGGGCGGGGTCGTTGAGGTAGGCCAGGCTGGTGTCGTCGAACTGCAGGTACGTGCACCCCAGCGCGCCGATCCTGCGGACCTGCTCGGCGTAGGCCGCGCTCAGGTCGCGCCAGAACTCCTCGACGTCCGGGTAGACCTCGGGGTCGATGGCGGCAGGCCCGCCGCGGTAGTGGACCATGCTCGGCGAGGGGATCGTGAGCTTGGGCACCGCCGTGGTCACGGTGTCGCGCAGGAACATGAAGTCGTCGGCGAAGATCGGCTCGTTCAGCTTGATCCGGTCGTGCACCCGCAGCGCCGCCGGGGTGAACTCGATGTCCCCCTGCTCGTTGTGGAAACGCACGTTGATGCGCTCGTCGGCGTTCTGGCCGATGCCGCCGAGCCGGTAGATGAAGTCCATGTGCCAGGAGGCTCGCCGGAACTCGCCGTCCGTCGCGCTCTGCAGGCCGATCTCCTCCTGCCGGCGCACCACTTCTCGGATGGCCGCGTCCTCGGCCTCCCGCAGCTCGTCACCGGTCACGCTCTCGCGGGCGTGGAGCAGGGACTGCGGGCGGAGGAGGCTGCCGACGTGGTCGGCGCGGAAGGGCGGTGAGGTACGCATTGCGGATCAACTCCCGTAGAGCTTGCGGAGCGGGGCCTTGAGCAGCTTGCCCGCCGCGTTCTTGGGCAATTCAGGGACAAATTCCAGATATTTCGGGATTTTGAAGCGGGCCAGGCGGCCGTCCAGGTGCTTCAGCAGTTCGCCGGCGTCGGCCGTCGCGCCGGGGCGCAGCACGACCAGGGCCTTGCCCACCTCGCCCCACCGGTCGTCGGGCACGCCGATCAGCGCGCACTCGGCGACCGCGGGGTGTTCGTACAGGGCGCTCTCGACCTCGGCGGGGTAGATGTTCTCGCCTCCGGAGATGATCACGTCGTTGAGCCGGTCGGAGATGCGCACGTAGCCGTCCTCGTCGGCGACGCCGACGTCGCCGGAGCGGAACCAGCCGTCGGGCGAGAGCACCTTCGCGGTCTCCTCGGAGCGGCGCCAGTAGCCGGGCATGACGTTGGGGCCCTGGACGTACACCTCGCCGGGCTCGCCGGGGGCGGCGTCCGAGCCGTCGGGCGTGACCAGGCGGACGTCGGAGAAGAAGCACGGCACGCCGGCCGAGCCGGCCTTGTCGATCGAGTGCTCGGCCCCGAGGAAGAGGGCGCCGGGCGCGGTCTCGGTCATGCCGTACCCCTGCAGGAACGTCAGCCCGCGGTCCTGGTAGATCCGGATCAGCGGCAGGGGCACCGGCGCGCCCCCGCACAGGAGGTGCCGCAGGCTGGACAGGTCGGCCCCGGGCCAGCGCGGCGACTGGGCGAGGAAGCTGAACATCGACGGCACCCCGAACATCACCGTCACCCGCTCGTCCTCGATGAGGTCGAACGTCCGGTCCACGTCGAAGGACGGCTCCAGGACGGCCCGGCCGCCCTTGAGCACGGACGGGATCAGCGTCTGGGCCAGGGCCGCGATGTGGAACAGCGGCGCGCTGATCAGCGTCACCTCATCGTGCGCGAGCGGCACGTCCACCAGCAGGTTGACCGCGTTCCAGGTGAGGTTGGCGTGCGTGAGCATGGCGCCCTTGGGACGGCCCGTGGTGCCCGACGTGTACATGATCAGGCACACGTCGTCCTGGCTCACCGGCTCGTCGATGGGCTCGGGCGAGCCCGACGCGAGCAGGTCCTCGTACGCGTCGGCCCTGACGTGGCGGCCCGGCAGCCCGTCGCCGTCACGTCCCTCGCCCAGCAGCAGGACGGCCGCGTCCGCGTCCTCCAGGATGAAGCGCAACTCCGGCGTGGCGAGCCGGGTGTTGAGCGGCACGAACACCGCCCCCAGCAGCCCGGCCGCGAAGAACGTCTCCACCATCGCGGGAGAGTTCGGCCCGAGGTAGGCGACCCGGTCGCCGCGGTCCACGCCCAGCGCGGAAGCCAGCCGGTACGTGCGTTCGCGCAGGTCACGGTAGGTGTAGTCGCGCCCGCGGCAGCTCAGCGCCACCCGGTCGGGTGTCATGCGGGCCCTGCGCGCCGGCCACGATCCAAGCCCCTGGTTCCGCATCAGTGCTCCTCCAGGGCTCAAGTTAGGCTACTGGACGATCGCTGTCACCGTTCTGCCCAAGTTTCGTCGGGGACCGTGTCGAGGAGCCGCGCCGCGACCGCCGCGGCCTCCGGCCTGAACCGCTCGTGCAGCGTGTGGCAGACCCGCTGGGCCTTCTCCGCCGGCCAGTCGTGCGGCAGGTAGCGCAGCGGCAGCCGCGGGTCGGTCCTGATGATCTGCAGCCAGCCGGTGAGCAGCGTCAGCGAGCGGGCCAGGTCGTCGGGCGCGTCGGGCGCCGGATCAGCCTGGTCCCAGCGGCGCAGGAACGCCCGGTAGCGCTCCCCCAGCCCCTCCAGATCGTAGGCGTCCCTGACCAGGGCCTGCATGTCGGTGGGCCGCCGCGGCTCGGCGGAGAACACCTTGACGTTCACCCCGGGCACCCGCGGCGCGTCCACCTCGCCCGGAGCGATCCACAGGCCGTTCTGCAGCGGGCCGAACCCGGCCCAGATCAGCCGCGAGCGCAGCTCGTGCCGCTGCCGCTGCCACGACTCGGGCAGCGAGAAGCCGATCAGCGTCCACCGGTCCTCGTCGCCGTCGTTGACCACGCCGCTGTGCCAGATGCGCCGCTCGCCGTCCTTGAGCACCTCGGTGCTGGTCGGGGTGAGGCCGAAGTACATGCGCCGCCCCGCGCGCTGGCGGCGCAGCAGCCCGCGGCGGACCATCCGGGTCAGCGCCGAGCGTGTCGCCTCCTCGGAGATCCCGACCTTGGCGAACGCCTCGATGAAACTGCCCGAGGACACGCAGATGCCGCGCCCGTACACGTGATCTCCGAGAAAGGTGAGGATCACCGATTGGGGCCGCACTTCACCCTCCCCCGGATGTTAGGCAAACTATTGACAGCCGTAATGTACCTGCCTACATTCGGCCACATCACGGTCCAGGAGGTCCTGATGCGCCGGCTTCTCCCGTCCCTGGTCTGTCTCGTGCTAGCCGTGACCGCGTGCGGCGGTGATACCGGCAGCAGTGCTCAGGATCCGATCAAAGTGGGCCTCATCGTCTCGCTGACCGGCAACTACACCCCGCTCGGCAGCGAGGACAAGAAGGCCGTCGAGCTGGCGGTCGAGCAGGTCAACGCGCAGGGCGGGTTGCTCGGCCGCAAGGTGGAGCTGGTCACCCGCGACGACAAGACCGCCCCCGACCAGGGCATCGTGGCCTACAACCAGATCAAGGGCGAGATCGACGCGTTGATCGGCCCGGTGTTCTCCAACTCGGCGCTCGCGGTGGAGCCGCTGGCGCAGCGCGACAAGATGCCGTACCTGTCGCTGGCGCCCGCTCAGGAGCAGGTCGAGCCGATCAAGTCGTACATCTTCGTCACACCGGCCCTGTCCAGCATGTACGCCGAGCGCTACCTGCAGTACATCCATGCCCAGGGCATCAAGACCGTCGCCGTGGCCTGGGACTCCAAGAGTGCGTACTCGGTGTCCGGGCACAAGTCCATGGTGGAGCTGGCACCGAAGTACGGCGTGAAGATCGCCGTCGACGAGCCGTACGAGACCACGAACTCCGACTTCAGCGCGATGTTCCAGCACGTGCGCGACTCGGACGCCGAGGCGCTGGTGTTCTGGGGCTCGGGCGCGCCCGGTGTGACGGCCGCCAAGCAGTACGTCGCCTCGGGGCTCAAGACGCCGCTGTTCCTGACCGCGTCGCAGGCCAGCAAGCTGTGGCTGGAGCCGATGGGCGCCGCCGCCGAGGGCATGACCGTGCAGAGCGCCATCGGCGTCGTCGGCGAGTTCCTGCCGGCCGGCAAGCAGAAGCAGGTCATCGAGCAGATGGCGCAGCCGTACCAGCAGAAGCACGGCTATCCGCCGCCGCAGTTCGCGCAGGACGGCTACAGCGCCAGCCTGCTGCTGTTCGAGGCGATCAGGAAGGCCGGCAGCACGGACAAGACCAAGATCCAGCAGGCGCTGGAGAAGATGGACCTCATCACGCCGAACGGCCGCTTCCGCTACTCCCCCACCGACCACTCCGGGCTCTCCCCCGAGTTCATCTCGGTCAACACGGTGAAGAACGGCAAGTTCGTCCCGACCGAGTGGGCCACGGCGCAGCTCACCAAGACCGTCAACGCGGCGGGGTAACGCGTGCTGGCGGTCGACGGGGTCTCCCGCTCCTTCGGCGGCGTCTACGCCGTCCGCGACGTCTCGCTGAGCGTCGCGGACGGCGAGGTCTGCGGCATCATCGGGCCGAACGGAGCCGGCAAGTCCACGCTGTTCAACCTGATCACCGGGCACCTCGCGGCCGACCGGGGCGAGATCTCCTTCCTCGGGCACCGGGTGGACCGGCTCGCGCCGCACCGCCGGGCCCGGCTGGGCATGTCGATCGTCTTCCAGGCGGCCCGGGTGTTCCGCGGCATGACGGTCAGAGAGAACGTCATGGTGGGGATGCACGGGCGTACGAGCGCGGGCTTCGTGTCGGCGGCCCTGCGCCTGCCGCGGCACCGCCGCGACGAGCGGGAGATCGCGGCCGAGGCCTCCTCCGCCCTCGAACGCGTGGGGCTCGCCGAGTGGGCGGACCGGCCGGCCGACCGGCTGCCGATCGGCCAGCAGCGGGCGCTCCAGCTGGCCCGCGCCCTGTGCGCGCGGCCGCGTCTGCTGCTGCTCGACGAGCCCGCCTCCGGCCTGCGCGGCCAGGAACGCGAGAGGCTCGCGGCGCTGGTGGAGGAGCTGCGCGCGGGCGGGCTGACGATCCTGCTCATCGAGCACGACGTCGCGTTCGTGACCCGGCTCGCCGACCGGATCGTGGTGCTCGACCTCGGGCAGGTCATCGCCGACGGCCCGCCCGCCGAGGTGCGCTCCGACCCGCTGGTGCTCGCCGCCTACCTCGGACAGGCCTCATGATCGACGTCAGGGACCTGGTCGTCGCGTACGGCACCGCGACCGCGCTCGAGCACGTCACGCTGAACGTCGGCAAGGGCGAGATGATCGCCCTGCTCGGCCCGAACGGCGCGGGCAAGTCGACGCTGGCCAACACGCTCGCCGGGCTGCTGAAACCCGCGTCGGGGACGGTGGAGATCGGCGGCCGGCTGGCGCTGATCCCGGAAGGCCGCCAGCTGTTTCCGGATTTGTCGGTCGCGGACAACCTCGCCCTGGGCGGCTGGCGCTCCGGCGAGCGCGACCCGTCCTTCGTCTACGAGCTGCTGCCCCGGCTGGCGGAGCTTTCGCGGCGGCAGGCGGGCGTGCTGTCGGGCGGTGAGCAGCAGATGGTGGCGTTCGGGCGGGCCATGATGTCGCGTCCCTCGGTGCTCGTCGTGGACGAGCTGTCCCTGGGGCTGGCCCCCAATGTGACGGCCGACCTCGCCGGACACCTCGCCGGCCTGAACCGATCGCATGGCCTGACCGTGCTGCTCATCGAGCAGAACGCCCGCCTGGCCTTCGACCTGTGCCAGCGGGCCTACGTGCTGGAGTCCGGGCGGCTGGTGGCCGAGGGCCCGTGCGCTGAGCTGGCCGAGGACCCGCGGGTCGCCGGCGCCTACCTGGGCGGGGCGATCACGTGAGCGCTTTTCTGACGTACCTGCTGAACGGGCTGGCGGTCGGATGCGCGATCGCGCTCATCGCCAGCGGCCTGGTCGTCATCCACCGGGTCACGGGCGTGGTGAACTTCGCCCAGGGGACGTTCGCGGTCGTCGCGGGACTGTGCACGTCGTCCCTCCTCGGGCTCGGCTTCCCGCACGGGGTGAGCGAGGTGGCCGCCGTGCTGGTGGCGGCGGTCGCGGGGCTGCTGACCGGGCTGGCCGCCATCGGCAAGCCGGGCATCACCCCGCTGTCGTCGCTGATCGTCACGCTCGGCGTCGGGGTGCTGGCCTACGCCGTGGAGATCGTGCTGTGGGGCGACCAGCCGCGCTCGGCTCCCGGGCTGGCCGGCTCGGTGACCGTGGCGGGGGCGCGGATCCAGACGCAGTACCTGCTGGTGATCGGGGTGACGGCGCTGGCGTTCGTCGCGCTCGCGCTGTTCTTCGGGCGTACCTACCTGGGCAAGGCGCTGACGGCGTGCGCGTCCAACCCGTACGCCGCCCGCGTCGTCGGCATCGACACCCGGCTCATGGGGCTGCTGGCGTTCGCGCTGGGCGGGCTGCTGGGCGGCATCGCCGGGGTGCTGGTGACGCCGCTGCGGCCGATCTCGTTCGACACGGACGTCACCCTCATCGTGAACGGCTTCGCCGCCGCCGTGTTCGGCGCGCTCACCCGGCCTGTGATCACGCTGGTGGGCGCGCTGCTGCTGGGCGTGGCCGAGACCATGGCCGCCGGCTACGGCTACGGCTCGCACCAGCTGGAGGTGGCGCTCGGCCTCATGCTCATCGTCATGATCGTCCAGGCGAGCCGCCGCTCGGCCATCTCCCAGGAGTCCGCATGACCCGGCTCGCGTGGGAGCGGGCTCGGCCGGGCGGCCGGGTGATCAGGCTCGTGGCCGTGCTCGTGGTCGCCGCCGTCACTCTCGCGCTGCCGGCGGTGCTCGACGACAGTTCGCTGGCCGTGTACATCCTGCTCGGCCTGGCCGCCATGGTCACGGTCGGGGTGTCGCTGCTCATGGGGTACGCAGGGCAGGTGTCGCTGGGCCAGGGCGCCTTCTACGCCATCGGCGCCTACACCGCCGCGCTGCTTTCCTTGAACGGCGTGCCACCCCTGGCCGGGCTGGTCGCCGCCCCTGTGCTGGCCGCCGCCTTCGCGCTCGTGATCGGCACGCCGCTGCTGCGGCTGCGCGGGCACCACCTGGCGTTCGCGACGCTGGCCATGCAGCTCATCCTGCTCTCTCTCGCCGGGCAACTGGAGTTCACCGGCGGGGACATCGGGCTGCAGGCCATCCCGCAGTTCAGCGTCGGGTCGTTCGAGGTGGGCAGCGCGGCCGCGTACGCGTACATGACCTGGACGGGCCTGGCACTGGTCATGCTGGTGACCCACAACGTCGTCACCTCCCGCCCCGGCCGCGCCCTGCGCGCGCTGGCCACCAGCGAGACCGCGGCCGCGTCGTCGGGGATCCCGGTGGGCCGCTACAAGCTGGTCGTCTTCGCCCTGTCCGCGGCCTTCGCCGGCCTCGCCGGAGGCATCTACTGCTTCTACACCGGATACGTGGCGCCGGGGTCGTTCCCGGTGCTGATCTCGATCCAGTACATCGTCATGGCCGTGGTCGGCGGGCTGGGCACGACCTGGGGCGCTGTAGTGGGGGCGGGGGCGATCACGCTGCTCGTGCAAGGACTCGACAGCCTCGCCAGCCTGCCGGGCATGCCGTCGTACGCGCCGAGCGTGCTGTCATACGCCGTCTACGCGCTGGTGCTGATCGTGGTCGTGCTCTTCCTGCCGAACGGCCTGCTCCCCACCATCGCCGACCGCCTGTCACGCGGGCGCGGCAAGCCTCCCGTCGAAACCCGCTGACCCGGCCGGCCCGTACGTGCTCGACCCCCACGCGCTGCCGACCGAATCCGCGGCCCTGGGGCTGGGGGTTTCAGGCCTCGGCCGGGCGGACGGCGGCCGCCCCGATGCCGCTCGCGCCACCGAGAACGGTGACGTCGCTGAAGCCGTGGTCACGCAGCGCGCCGGCGACGGTGGTCTTGATCGTGGTGCGGCGATGGCCGGTTCGATTCACGTGTCGGGGCACTCGAACTTGTTTGCCGGTCCCCACGCAGTCCTGCGATCGTCGGTGTCCCGGTGCCCGCACTCCATGACGACGGACGGCCCAGCTGGTGTTGCGCGGAGCATCAGGAATCTTTTTTCGATAGGCGTGAAGCCCGCTGTTGACCAGGGATCCTTGACAAAACGGAGGATCCCCGTCGCGCCCCGCAGCCCGGAACGGCCCCCGATACGGTAACGGAGATGGCTGGCCACCGATCCTCGCCCGCAGCCGGCCGGGCCGTTCTCTCGGCAAACGGTGTTGATCCCCGTCGCCATGGTGACGAGACCGTCGTAGGCGACAGGTCCCCGCCAATGGTCGTACCAGGCATCGTTCCTGGTTTTGTATGTGTCCACGTAGCGCCTGTCGTATTCGATCCCGGCACTGTTGGGTGGACGGCTCACCAATGCGTGCGCGGCGTAATAGAGCGTCACCTTGTCGAAGCTGGTCGGGAACCTTTCTTTCAGAACGGCCGTTGTGGTGAGGTCAGCACCGCTGACCACTGTGAACCAGGGAGGACAGGCGCCGCTGTCCTTGGCCTTGTCGAGAAAGTCCCGAAGACGCTCCGCCCTGCCGGGCCAGAAGATCACGGTGTCGTCGGGGCTCCGTTGTAGTTGGCCACATGTCTTTTCGATCAGCTCCGTGTCGTTGCTGACGAGCGTGCCCTTTGGATGTGCGGAAATGACCTCCCCGGGTCGGGGATACCAGATAACGCGATCGCGATCGATGCCGAACTCGGCCGCGATGTTCTCCGCGAGTCTCAAGCTGTAATTGTCGGTGGGATCGCCGATGACTACAGCGTTGCCGGCCGGAGCACAGTCATCGGATCCTCCCACACGGATGATGTTGGCCTGCCGGACGAACGCCTTGAACATGCTCGTCTGATACGGATTGTCGTACGAGATCTGTCGGTAGAGCGGATGTTTCTGCATGTCCTCGGAGGTGGCGCCCATGCCCAGCATCGGCAGACCTCCGTCACCAAGAATCTTCAGCGCGTCGAGTGTCTGCTGCCTGCTCTCGCCCAGGCCGATCACACCCAGGACGGTCTCGGTCGACTGCTGCACCACCTGCCGGGCGATCTCGGGCGCTTGGGCATAATCCTTACCCGCCTCCCGAATGTCGACCACGACGAAGACATTGCCGGAGAGGTTGTCCTTCGTACGCGGGTTCCGCTCGGCGAGTTCGTTCATCTTTCGCTGAGCCAGCCGGATACCTCGCATTTCGGGGATGACACCGTTGTAGGCGACCCCGTCGTCGAATACCCCTGTGACGCCGGAACCCAGGTAGACGACTGTTTTGATCGTGTACTTCTTCTCGGGATTTGTTCTGGCCAGATCCCTGACACGGTTGTTCTCGGCCTCGATCGCCTTCTTGTCTTCGTTGTAGAGGCGCGTCGCGTCCTCGGGTGACAGAACTCCCGCGCTGGTAACAGACCCGTGACCGGTGGTCTCCCCGATGCAGGTCACATCCCGGCGCCAGGGGAGAAGGCCGAATTCGTTTGCGGCGGCCAATCCCCCCGCGCATGGGAGCACGACCTGCAGAAAGGCCACGAGACCGGCGATGGCGGAGTTGCCCGGCCTCGCCTTGATCTTGGAATTGGCGGCGAGTTCGTCCGCGGTGATACTGGCCGATATGCTCGCCGTGGTCACCTCGAATTTCGTGTCTTCTCCACGCATGAGCTGCAACGTGGCCCGGTCGAGACTCAAGGGATGCTCGGCCGAACCAGATCGGGCGCTGACCACGGTGATGTGCCGCACCTCCGTGTCCACCGCCGCCTTCTCAATGAGGTCAGCGAGCTCGTCATCGTTCTCGACAAACAGCATGAACCCGCTGCGCCGACGTCGCCGCCACGGGGATAACCGCCGAGTGAATGCGGCGTCCATGTCGCACAAGAGCGCGCGAAGGAGCGCTTCCTTTCTCCGCTCGTCAGAGCCTTGCATGAGGGTCGCGGCCCTGTTGAAGAAGTCGCCTCCCGCTCCGCCGGCGAACTCAGGGAACCAACCCTGGCGCATACGGCGCCGCCATGACCAGCCAAAACGTAGTTGCTCAAGCCAGCAGGCGAATACAAGTACGAACAGGCACCGTCGGAACCATACCGATATCGCGTCCGCTCCAGCCGGCTGCAGCATGAACCGGTACAGGGAAGGGTGGAGCCCCTTGAAGGCCCGATCTTCTGCCTCCATCCCGGAGTCAGTTTTCTCCCCGACTGCCTCGAAGACCTGATACTGGGGGAAGCGGAGCTTTCCCCAGCCCCCCGGAACCTTCAGCCCCCCTTGAATTTTCTCCGCCACAGAGGCGCCTGGCTTCACCACCACGTGTGGAACCAGCGATCTTCCGTCGTCACGCGTCAAGCGGCGTCTCATCGCCTCAATGAGGGCTATGGGAGTGATGGCGGCCCCGCCGCCCCCATAGATTGCCAGGAACAGGGGCGCACGCCGCTTCCTGCGACGGAGCACTCTTTCGAAGACGGCGGTGGCGAAGTCCTCAAAAACCTGCTTCGAGCTGGCCATGTGCGTCAGTATTCCCGCACGCACTGGTAGCTGTTGTGAAACGTGAAGATGCAATGGAGATGAGATAGTCGTCAATTCGGGCGATCGCTATTGCCCGAATGCGGTTACCCATCATGGGTGGCCGCTCCCCGGCTCGCGACGGCCGGCGATCGCCCGCCCATGACCTCGAGTGAGGCGACCGACGAACCCGATGTGAACGCGGCCGCGGTGTAGGGGCCGAGGCATCCGCTGCCGTGGGCAACGCTAGCGATGATCATCGGCGCGATCCTGATGACCGCCGTGGACGGCGGCATCCTGCCCGCTGTCCTAAGTTCGGACTGAACTCCACGCAGGCGGGACTGGTCAACTCGGTGTTCTTCGGCAGCCTGATCGTCGGCGCCCTGCTGTTCGGCGGAGTAGTTCGCCAGTACAGGACTGGTCCGTCCTGCGTCCACGCACCGCTCTTGATCTCCGTCCAAGGCATCTCGGCCCTCGTCAAGTCGTAGGACCCGAGCAAGGCGGCCTGGCGCGTGCAGCGATCGTGGATTTGGGCGCCACCACACGCCGCCCACTTGGGGGCTCGCGCCAAGACGCGTTGCTCCTTGGTCTGCGTATTGAAGCTGATGAACGCCGGACGATACTCATCAGTCCTCAAAAGCAGTTCATCTTCATCGAGTGCCCCGAGCGGCCACAGCCAAGTCACGTCGCTTGGCCCCCGCTCGACGTCCAAATCGCAGCCTCGTTCAAGGTCACGATGCTCCGCCGCAGAATAGCTATGCCACGTTCAGCCGGTAAACCGTACGCTTCACGAGAATCGCCTCGCGTGCCGTCGTCCCACGGCGCAGCGGTAGCGTGTCCGGACTAGGGTGGAGGCATGCTTTGACGCCTGCCCGGTAACCGGGCGCCTCCTGATCTCCTTCGTTCGTCGCAGATCGACCCTGGACCCACGAAGGAGATGCCTTTCATGAACACGTCGACCGCCATCGACGTTCCTGACCTGTTCGCCGCGTCATATGGCGCGAACGGTGCCGAGGCGCGCGCCTGGATCGCCGATTTGCCTCGCCTCGGCGGTGAGTTCCTGGACCGCTGGGGGCTGCGGCCCGACGGCCCGGCCGCGTACGGCATGGCCTCGCTGGTCCTGCCCGTCCTTCAGGCCGACGGGACACCCGCGGTCCTCAAGCTTCAGCAGCTCCGGGAGGAGACCGCCGGCACCGCCCTGGGGCTACGGGCGTGGCAAGGCGACGGCATTGTGCGCCTGCTCGACTATGACGAGCAAAGCGGCACGCAGTTGCTGGAACGCCTGAATGCGGCCCGGCCTCTGTCCTCAGTGACCGGCGATGATGCGGCCGTGCAGATCCTGGCCGAACTGATGGCCCGCCTGACCTCGGTACCCGCCCCAAGCGATCTGCGACGGCTGTCCGACATCGCCGAGGCCATGCTCGACCAGGTCCCGCAGGCCGTGTCGGCGCTGCGCGACCCTGGCGAACAGCGGCTGGTGCGCACCTGCGCGTCCGCCGTGGCCGAGCTGGCCGGCGAGCCCGGCGACCGCCTGCTGCATTGGGATCTGCACTACGACAACGTCCTGGCCGGAGAACGGGAACCCTGGCTGGCCATCGACCCTGAGCCGCTGGCCGGCGACCCGGGGTTCGAGCTGCTGCCGGCACTCGACAACCGGTGGGAGGAGGTGGAGGCCACCGGTGATGTGACTCGCGCGGTGCTGCGCCGCTTCGACCTGCTGACCGAGGTCCTTGGCATCGACCGGGGGCGAGCAGTCGGCTGGAGTCTCGGCCGCGTGTTGCAGAACACACTTTGGGACATCGAAGATGGCAAGCCCACACTCGAACCTGCCCAAGTAGCCATCGCCATGGCGCTGCTGCGCCGGCGGGAATGATTCAGAGGGACGTCCCTGTCGGTTCACTGGGGCGATCAAGCGGTGAGGTCGTGCCGGCTGATATCAGCCCCGGTCCTGCCAGGTACACAGGCAGGCCCGGTTGCCTTCGGGGTCGGCGAGTACCCAGAAGCTCGGCGCCTCCGCGTCGCTGATCAGCGTGCCACCGGCGGCGAGCGCCGCGTCCATGCGTGGCTGAACCTGTGCAGGATCCACCCATATGTCGAGATGCCAGCGCTGGCGGGGTTCCTCGCTGCCAGACGCCTGGAACCACACGGTCGGCAGAACGTCGGCTGGGTCGCGGAGCTCGTCGCCGGCGTCGGGGCCGGACAGATGCTCCATCGCCAGCACCGCGGCCCAGAACGGCAGAATCGACTCTCGGGCCGGGGTGTCGAGGGCGAGTTCGAGCCGGGAGACGTTCGAGGACTCCAGCTGCGCCCCGGCCTCGGCGGCGATGGAGGAGATGACGCGGCTCAACCGGATGTCGCGGTCTGTGACCCCGCGCTCGTCGTGGCTGATCAGCCGGACATCTACGTGGGTGTAGCGCAGGTTGAGGTCGGGATGATGGTCCATCTCCTCGGCCGCCTCGCCGATGGCGTTGACGAGCGAGAGCCCGGCCGCGAAGTTCTTGGTGTGGATGCGGGTCTGCAGGCCGCCGAGCAGGTATGCCCACCCGTCCAGCCCCTCGTCTGCGATCTGCTGTCCGGTCAGCTTGCTCATACGACATCCTTGCACAGAGCCCGCGCGCAGGGTCGGCTACGCGCTCACGGCGCGGGCGGCCTGGATTTCGGCGAGGTGGATTTCGGCCCACCGGCAGAGCTCGACCAGCAGCGGCGACAGCGACTCTCCCAGGGGAGTGAGGGAGTACTCGACGTGCGGGGGCACGACGGGGAAGGCGACGCGCCGAACGATGCCCTCGTTCTCCAGGGTTCGCAGCGTCTGGGTGAGCATCTTCTGGCTCACCCCGCCGACGGTACGCCGCAGCTCGGCGTGGCGCAGGGTGCGGTTCAGCAGGGCGTAAAGGATCAGCGCGCTCCACTTGTCGGCGATCAGGTCGAGCACCTCGCGGGAGCCGCAGTTGGGGTCGAACACGTCGGGCTCCATTGCCCTCCTTGGGGGTAGGCACTAAATAGTGCGTACTTATGTATCCGTGACTACTCACCTTATGGTTCCCGCACAGGCACTTGATCGAAGCAGGGGAACCACATGTCCGACCTGACCATCCACACCTACACTGCCGCCGAAGCAGGCCTGAACGTCAACTCCTACCTCGTGGAGACCCCCGACGGAGTCGTCGTGGTCGACACCAACCTGCTGAACTCTGACATCGCTGCGCTGGTCACTCGCGTGGCGGCGCTGAGGAAGCCGCTGCTCGGCGTGTTCGTCACACACGCCCATCCCGACCACTTCAACGGCGTGAACGCCCTGGTCGACGGCCAGGACGTCCCGGTTTACGCGACTTCTGGAGTGGCCTCGGCGATCCGCGAGATCGCTGACGCCAAGCGCGCCCAGTGGGGACCGGTCTACGGCGAGGAGTGGCCCGCGGTGACCGCCTACCCGACTGTCGAACTGGCCGACGGCCAGCAGGTCGTCATCGACGGCGTGACCTACACAGCCAGGGAGGTAGGCCCGGCCGAGAGCCACGCCGACAGCTACTTCCTGGCCCGGACCGAGGGCGGCAAGCCGGTGGCGTTCATCGGCGACCTCGCCTTCCACGGCGTCCACCCCTACACCGCCGACGGCCACGGCGCCCTGTGGCTGGACGCCCTGGACGCGCTGAGCGCCGAGCTGGCCGAGATCACCCGGCTGCTGCCCGGCCACGGGACGCCTGCCGGTCCCGAGCTGTTCACCGCCCAGCGCCAGTACCTGCTGTACTACCGCGAGGTCGTCCGTCACCTGGCTGACGGCGCGCCCGCACTCGACGACGCCGCAAAGGCCGAGCTGGACCGCCGGCTCCAGGCGTTTCTTCCCTGCGCGCCGCTTACCTGGATGATCGGTCTGGGCGCCGACGCCGTCGCCGCCGAACTGGCCAAGGGGTGAAGGAGAACATGAAGATCGCTGTATTGGGTACCGGCGAGGTCGGGCGCCGCCTGGCCACCAAGCTCGCCTCCCTTGGCCACGAGGTCACCATGGGCTCGCGGACCGCCGACAACGCCGAGGCCGGGCGGTGGGCCGCCGAGCACGGTGGCCGGCACGGCACCTTCGCCAACGCGGCCGCGGCCGCCGAGCTGGTGGTGAACGCCACCTCCGGGCTGGTCTCCCTGGCCGCACTGGAGTCCGCGGGCGCCGGCAACCTGCGGGGCAAGGTCATCGTCGACGTGTCCAACGGCCTGGACTTCTCCGAGGGGTTCCCGCCCAAGGTCGTGACGCTCGACGGCCGCAGTATCGCCGAGCAATTGCAGAGGGCGTTCCCCGAGGCGCGGGTCGTCAAGACGCTCAACACGATGAACAACACCATCATGGTCGACCCCGGCAGGATCCCCGGTCACCACAACGTCTTCCTGAGCGGCGACGACGCGGCGGCCAAGGCCGAGGTGTCCGCGCTCCTGCGGTCCTTCGGCTGGGCCGGCGAACAGATCATGGACCTGGGTGACCTGTCCAGCGCCCTGGCCACCGAGCAGTTGCTGCCGCTATGGCTGCGCGTCCACGGCGCCGTCGGCTCGGCGGAGTTCAACTACTCGATCGTCACCGCATAGGCCCGCCCGCCTCGCCCCAGGCGAGGAGGACGTGCCGGCGGCGAGGTTGTCGGCACGCTGGACGAGTTGCCCGATGCGGTTGAGGACGACGGCCTTGAACAGCTCTTCTTTCGTCGGGAAATGCCTGCTCAAGGTGCCGGTAGGGACCTTGAGCAGCGTCAATGACGACCGCTCCGGCATCAGCGGCGGGTCGACAGGGGCAGTGCCCAGGCGAAGAGCGGCACGGCGACGGCCGCGGTGGCCACGTGCATCACCATCAGCGCGACCACGCCGAGTGCGGTGGTGTTCGGTTGCATGGCAGTGAAGAACATGGCGATATCGGGCAGCAGCGAGACGGCCACGACGATCGGCACAAGCAGGCGCAGCACGGCGGCGGGCCGGCGCGACCACCGCCGCACCGCGGCCCAGCCGGCGGCGCCGGCCAGCACGCCGACCACGGTCAGGAAGATGTAGCTGGATGCCTGGAGCGGGAGGAAGCCGTCGGACGCGCCGGCCGCCAGGGCCAGCACCGCGATGACGGCATTCACGACGACGGCCGCGAGGACGGCCGCGGCCACGCCCCCGGCGATGCGACCGGCGCCGGCAGAGGGGACGGCATCGGTTTCGGCGGCATGCGACATGGGGGGCTCCTTCGCTCAATGTACTTGAGCCTTCAAGAATATAGCTAAAGGTAACCACGTTTATTTGAAGCGTCAAGAACCACGTTGGCCGTAGGGCGCGCTTACGCCAGGTCCCCCCGGCCACACATGATCTTCTTGAGGATGGCGGAGCAGATCTCCTCGAGCTGGCCGAGTTGCTCCGGGGTGAGCACGTCGAAGACCATGGACCGCACCGCCGCCACATGGCCGGGGGCGCTCGCGACGAGTTTGTCGTACCCCGCGTCGGTGAGCACCGCCACGTATCCGCGGCCGTCATCCACGGCGCGCTCCCTGCGGACCCATCCCTCCCGCTCGAGCCTGGCGACAACATGCGACAGCCGCGACTGCGAACCGTTGGCGATGGCCGCCAACTCACTCATGCGCATCGCCCGCTGCGGTTTCTCCGACAGTGCGACCATGACCCCATAGCCGAAGTGGGTCAGGTCGCAGTCGCGCTGCAATTGACCGTCGAGCTCCCCGGGCAGGCAGGTGAGCACCCCCACGAAACGTCGCCACACCTGCTGCTCGCGCTGGGTCAGCCACTGGACATCCGTCATTCGACCACAATACGCACTGCTTGAAGCTACAAGCAGCGGTCCGCGACGACCAGAGCTGGAGCCGCATGGTCCCCCACAGGAAGTCAGGACGAAGATCGCGGTTGCCGGTTATGGGGTGGCCTCTATGGTCTCGGTCGGATTCTCGGTAGGCGCACGTGACTTCGGACAAGGCGCGGCGGCGGCTTCGCGGGCCGGCGGAACCCCCTCTGGGGTACGCCGTCGATGCTGACCGGGTCGTGCGCGTACGCCATGACCTCGAAGCTGAACAGCCTCATCGGCTCGCTCAGCAAACCGGCCGTACGGGAGCTGTACGGCGAGCTGGAACAACAGACGCTGGACGACGTGGGACTTGTCCTGGCGGCCGGCGTGGGAGCAGTCGTCAACGACTGGCTGATCCATGCCGAGGACCCCCTCGACCCCGACGAGATGACGGCTCGCCTGCAGCGCATCGCGGCGGCGTTGCTCAATGCTCACAGCCATGGAGGCCGTACCCGATGAACCTGACCAGTCGCGTCGTCGAGCGCCTGCAACATCTTCCCCCGCCGCTCGCCCGGGATCTGGTGAGTGACCGACGATCTGAAGGTGCCGATGCGGGACGGGGTCGTCCTGCTGGCCGACCGCTGGTTCCCGAAGGCCGCGGGAAGGGTCTGCCGACCCCGCTGAGTAGGCCCACAGCAGGTCGGCGACGAATGTCATGGTGTGCGTGGACAGCGGCAGTCGGCACTGGAAGACAGAGCCGGCGCGTCCTCGGCGAGGTTTCCGGTTGTTCTCACACACCGCCATGCCCCTGCCGGGGCGCGCCGCGTGCCGGCATGCCGGTGGCCGTACGGCGTCGCCCCTGGCCAGGGGGTGCGAGTCAGCCATGTTTGAGGGTGCTGCCGGTCGGGACCGGTCAACGTCGGTGGCCTCGTGCCGGAAGGGGATCAACCGGCCGGCGCGCAGCCGGTCGGCGTGTCCGGTCAGTGCGACCAGGCGGGTGGTGATCTGGTCCAGCAGCGGTGAAGACGACAAAGACAAGGAGTCTCCCGGCGGGCGACGCGGTGGTTACCTGGTGAACGTCTGGAGATGGACGACAGGCTCCTCAATGCAGATGCCTCAGGAGTGCCCGATGATCTGGTGTGGCCGGTATGGGGCCTCCAGACGGGCCGCCTCCTCTCCGCTCAGGGACACATCCACCGCCGCGATCGCGTCGTCCAGATGACCCACCTTGCTCGCCCCGACGATCGGCGCGCTCACGCCAGGCCTCCCGAGCAGCCACGCGAGCGCGAGCTGCGCCGGAGGCAGGCCTCGTTCGTCAGCGACCGCACGCACCACGTCGACGACCTCGAAGTCCGCGCCCTCGTACATGCTGTCGGCCAGCGGGTCGCTGCCTGATCGGATGGTGTGCCGCCGGCCGTCGCGCCGGCGGCTCCCAGTGAGCAGTCCACGCGCCAGCGGGCTCCACGGGATGACGCCCACCCCCTGGTCCAGGCAGAGCGGGATCATCTCTCGCTCCTCCTCCCGATACACAAGGTTGTAGTGGTTTTGCATTGCCACGAACCTCGTCCAGCCGGCCGCCTGAGCAGTGTGCTGGGCTTTGGCGAACTGCCAGGCGTACATGCTGGAGGCCCCGATGTAACGCGCCTTGCCGGCCCGTACCACATCGTGGAGGGCCTCCATGGTCTCCTCGATCGGCGTCTCGTGGTCCCAGCGGTGGATCTGGTACAGATCGACATAGTCGGTTCCGAGCCTGGTCAGCGAGGCGTCGATGGCGGCCAGCACGTGTTTGCGCGACAGCCCCCGGTCGTTCGGGCCCGGTCCCGTCGGGAAGTAGACCTTCGTGGCGAGAACGTAGTCGTCGCGGCGTGCGAAGAGCTTGGCGAGCAGTCGCCCGGTGATCTCCTCGCTGGCGCCGTCCGAGTACATGTCAGCGGTGTCGAAGAACGTCACACCGGCCTCGACCGCGCGCCGCACGATCGGCTCGGCCGCGTCCTCGCGCAGCATCCACGCCCAGGAACCGGGGTCGCCGTAACTCATCATGCCCAGGCATATCCGGGAGACCTTCAGCCCCGACGAGCCCAGCTTCACGTATCGCATTCCGTCTTACCTTCCTGTGAGAATGTGGCTTTCTCCTCAGCTGGAGGAGTCCGAGGCTCGCGGTGGAGCGCGACCGAGAGCACCACGAGCCCGACTCCGGCGAGCTCAGGCAGTGAGGGGAGTTGCCGGAGCACCAGGACGCCGATCACCATTGCCGTGGCCGGAAGCAGCGCCACCAGCAACGCGTACGTGGAGCGGGCCATGCGTGCCATGGCGAGTTGATCGCACACGTACGGGATCACCGACGAACAGATCCCCACCCCGATCCCGGCGGCGAGCGCGACCGGGTCGATCATCGCGGGAGCGGCCTGCCAAACACCCACCGGCGCGACGAACACGCAGGCGACGAGCATGGCGGCGGCCAGCCCGTCGATGCCGCTGACGCCGCGCAGACGCCGAGCCGTACGGTGGGCCAGCACGATGTAGGCGGCGAACAGCACCGCGTTGGCGAAGGCGAAGACCAACCCCAGCGGCTCCCCTGTCAGCCGGATGCCGGTCAGCACGTAGACACCGCAGACGGCTGCCACGAGTGCCGCGAGATTACGCACGGTACGGGCACCGAGCGCGGCCAGCACGATGACCGGCAGGAACTCGATCGCGGCGACGGTGCCCAGGGGCACGCGTGCGATCGCCAGGTAGAAACAGACGTTCATGGCCGCGAGCGCCGCGCCCCAGGCGATGATCGTACGACGCTCCCCGGCGTCGAGCCCGGCGAGAGCCCGCCAGGGTCGGCGCCAGAGCGCGAAAACGAGTGCGGCGCTCCAGATCCTCAGCGCCGCGACCCCGAGCGGGGCGAGCTTGGTGAACAGGAGCACGGCGAAAGCCGGGCCGAGGTAGTGGAAGACGGCGCTCCCGATGAAGTAGGTCCATGGAGGCGCCGCGGACAGGACGGCGCGAGGGCCGGTGGGCGGCATGACCTCCATCGTCGGCCAACCCGTAATTTAGGAGAATGGCGAATCGAAGGATCAGACCCGAGCGGGCATACGAATCCAAGGGAATGGACGCCCTTGACCTTCGTATTGTGGCCGAGCTGCAGGTCGACGCCAGAGTTAGCTTCGCCGAGCTGGGCCGCCGGGTCGGTCTGTCGGCTCCCGCGGTGGCCGATCGGGTGCAGCGGCTGGAGGAGGCGGGGGTGATCATCGGCTATCGCGCCGAGGTCGACCCGCGGGCTCTGGGCTTTCCGGTCACGGTGATGGTTCGGATCCGTCCGGCGATCCGGGAGCTGCACCGCATCTCCAAGATCGCCCAGGAGGTTCCCCAGATCGTCGAGTGCTACAGAATGACCGGCGACGACTGCTTCTACTTCACGATGCACCTGCGCGCGGTCGACGAGCTCGAACCGATCCTCGACCTGTTCACCCCGTACGGTCACACGACCACGTCGCTCATCCACACCGCGCCCGTGCCACGCCGCCCGCTGCCCCTCGAGTGAGACTCGGGCGCGTCTTCCGATCGCTCTTACGGAGAGCCCTTGCCCAACAACTGCGTGATCGGGATCTGACCTCCAAGTGCCCAGGTGCGGCCCTCTGGGAAGTCCCGAGCCCGTCCGGACTCCTCGGTGGAATACACCGGCGCCGGCTCCTCAGCAGGCACCCGGCTGGGCTGGAGGTGGTGCTGCCGGCGTCGGCGGCGCTGCGCCGGCTGGACCTCCTGGACGTTCCCGTCGACATCGGGCTCGGGGGCGGTGTCCTCGCCAGCGGTGACCCGTACCTGCTCGACCGCATCCACAGCGGCTGCGCCCGCATGGCCCCGTGCCCAACCGCATGCCCTGAGCTGAGGCTTCCTTCAGCCCGGGGAGCGCGTCAACCGATCCAGCGGCCGCCGCTCATCAGGTCGCGGTCCTTGATCCCGTTTTCTCGGGCCAGGCCTGGACACGCTGCGGGCGGTGTGCACGATGTCCTCGGGGTCACGGCGGCGCGCCCCTGGCCGCCACGCTGTTCGTCCTGCGTGCAGGTCATCCGGGCGCCTTGCGGCTGAGGTGCTCCCAGGCGCGGTACTTCGCCACCCGGTCCTGAAGGTCCTGCTGAACCATGTCGTAGGACGCGGCGCCGACGATGAGACGCCGGGGCGGCTCCGGCAGGCCGGCCAGCTCCATGATCACAGGGGCGGCGGTGTCGGGGGAGGGGCCGGCCTCATCGCCCCACATCTCGATCAGCTTGTCGCGCAGCTCCTGGTAGTGCGGTTCGGGCGTGGTCATCGTGGTGCCCGTGGTGAACAGGCCGGTGTCGTAGCCGCCCATCTGGACGATGGTGAGCTTGATGCCGAACTGCTCGGCCTCCATGGCCACGGCCTCGGAGACCGAGTCGAGCGCCGACTTGCCGGCCGCGTACAGGCCGACCATCGGGAAGCCGCCGCCGGTGCCCATCGTCGTGACCTGCAGAATCCGCCCGCCGCCCTGGGCGCGCAGGTGCGGCAGCACGGCCTGGGTGACCCAGATCGCGCCGAACAGGTTGACGTCGAAGTGGGCCCGGATCTGCTCCTCCGTGGCCTCCTCCAGCATGCCCAGGAGCATGACGCCGGCGTTGTTGACCACGATGTCGAGCCTGCCGAAGGCCGCGACCGCCCGCTCCACGCCCTCGAACACGGCCGCGCGGTCGGTGACGTCGAGCGGCAGCGGTACCAGGTCGTCGGGATATTTCCGGGCGAGGTCGGCGAGCGGCTCGACGTTGCGGGCGGCCGCGACCACCCGGTCGCCCGCTTGCAGCGCCGCCTCGGCGAACGCCCGGCCCAGTCCTCGTGACGCGCCCGTGATGAACCACACCCGGGTCATGGGCTCCACCTCCTCTTGCTCGGGTCCGTTGCTACGAGGAAAGACGGTACGTCTCGCCTCGCAGTAATGTCAAGACGGAACGTCTCGTCTTACGGCGTGGTACGATCCGGGACATGGCCGAGCAGCCCAATACCTGCATCGGGTCGGCTTGGGAGCGGTAGGCGATCGTGCCGGCAACGCGGGCGGCGGCGCGGTGGACCGGGTCGGCGTGTTTGGCGATGCGCTCGGCCACGGCCCCGCAATCGGAGGCGGCAGTTCAATGGATCTTCTTCCGAGTCCGCGCACTCACGCTGAAGGAACAGCGAAGAAACAGGGCGCTGATCGATCTCCACAAGCACGAAGATCCGACATTTTCAGCGAACCTGCTGGCCGGCGAGGTGACGGCTGATGACCAGGCGCTGGATCTGGTTGGTGCCCTCGAAGATCTGCATGATCTTGGCCTCGCGCATGTACCGCTCCACCCGGAACTCCCGCGTGTACCCGTACCCGCCCAACACCTGCACCGCGTCCGTCGTCACCTTCATCGCCGCATCCGTCGCCACCAGCTTGGCGACACTCGCCTGCCGGCTGTACGGCAACCCGGCGTCGCGGCGGCGGGCCGCGTCCAGGTACGTGGCGCGCGCACTGTCCACCCCCGCGGCCATGTCCGCCAGCAGGAACCCGAGCCCCTGATGGTCGATGATCCGCTTGCCGAACGTCTTCCGCTCCTTGGCGTACGCCACCGCCTCGTCCAGCGCGGCCTGGGCCAGGCCCGTCGCGCAGGCGGCGATGCCCAGGCGGCCGGAGTCGAGCGCGCTGAACGCGATCTGGAGCCCTTGGCCTTCCGAGCCGATCAGCCGGTCGGCCTCAAGGACGGCGCCGTCCCAGTGGGCGCTGGTCGTCGGGACGGCGTGCAGGCCCATCTTCTCCTCCGGCCGCCCGAACGACAGCCCATCGGCCGCGCCCGGCGCGAGGAAGCACGAAATGCCCCGGGAGCCCTCCCCCGTACGGGCGAACAGGGCGTAGAAGTCGGCGATGCCGCCATGCGTGATCCACGCCTTGCTGCCGCTGATCCGGTAACCGTCCGCGACCCGCTCGGCCTTGCACGTCAGGGCCCCGGCGTCAGAGCCGGCCTGCGGCTCCGACAGGCTGTAGCCGCCGATCAGGCGCCCGGCCAGCATGCCGGGCAGCCACCGCGCCCGCTGCTCCTCCGTGCCGTAGGCGAAAACGGGGAAGCAGGCCAGGGTGTGCACGCTGGTCGCGACGGCGACGGCCGCCCACCGCATCGCCAGCTCCTCGATGACCTGCAGGTACACCTCGTACGGCTGCCCGCCGCCCCCGTACTCCTCCGGGTACGGCAACCCGAGCAGTCCCGCGTCCCCCAGCACCCCGAACAGTCCCGAAGGGTACGTCTCGGCGCGCTCGTGCTCGTCGACCCGCCGCGCGAGCTCCTTGTCCGCGATCTCGCGGGTCAGCTCGATGAGGTCCTCGGCGTCCTGGTCCGGCAGCAGGCGGTCGACGGTCACAGTCCCTCCAGCATGGTCCTGGCGCGCTCGCGGAACTCGGCGACGCGGGCGAGCTTGATGTCCTCGTACCCCCGGATCAGCTCGGGCAGGCCCGCGATCTTCGCGACGGCGTCGGCGGTCGCCGGGGTGAGCCTGGCCAGCGCGGCGCGCACGAGATCGCGGTACTCGCCGACCAGCTCCCGCTCGACGCGGCGCACGCGGGCCCGGCCGAACACGTCGAACGCGGTCCCGCGCAGCACCCGGGCGGCCCGCAGCCCGCGGAACAGCACCGGAGCCGAGCGGCGCAGCTTGATCTTGCGCTTCATGCCCATGGCGCGCAGCACCGGCGGGTGCAGCAGCACCGTGACGACCGCGTCCGCGCCGAACTCGCGCTCCCGCCTGGCCTGCTCGGCGGGGTCCAGGTGGAGGCGGGCGACCTCGTACTCGTCCTTGTACGCCATGAGCTTGTGCAGACCGCGGGCGTAGGCGAGGGCGATCTCCGTGCCGGTCTCCTCGCCCGCGCGCTCGACCGCCGACTCCATGACCTGCCGCACGTCCTCCTCGTACGTGCGGGCGTAGGTCGCGTTCTGGTAGCCGGTCAGGTCGGCCACGCGGACGGCCAAGACCTCGTCCAGCTTCTCGGCCGGCTCTTCGGCGACCCCCAGGGCGGCCCTGCGCACGGCGTCGGGGTCGGCCACGACGGCGCGGCCCCACCGGAAGGCGGCGAGGTTCTGCTCGACGGCGGCCCGGTTGAGAGTGATCGCCCGCTCGACGGCCGCGGCGGACACCGGCAGCAGGCCGTGCTGGTAGGCGGCGCCGACGAGCAGCAGGTTGGCCGGCATGTGGTCGCCGAACAGCGCCTCGGCCAGTTCGTGGGCGTCCAGGCACGTGACGCTCCTGGTGGCGGACTCCACGCGGGCGACCGCGGCGGCGTGCCCGGGCACGGGCACGCGGCCGGTCACCATGGCGGCGGTGGGCACGACGGCGGTGTTCAGCACGGCCACGGTGTGCTCGGGCGAGGCCACGGCCAGGTTGGCGTCGGAGGCCGCGCCCAGCACGTCGAATCCGATCAGCACGTCGGCGCGGCCCTGCGAGGCGCGTACGGAGCCCTCGACCGGGTGCGGCGAGATCCTCACATCGCTGACCACGGGCCCGCCCTTCTGCGCCAGCCCCGTCTGCTCGAGACCGGCCGCGTGCAGCCCGTCGAGGTGGGCGGCCATCTGGAGGATCTGCGAGACGGTGACGACGCCGGTGCCGCCGATGCCGGGCATCCTGATCAGCACCTCCTCCGGCCTCGCGGCGGGCTCCGGCGGCTCCACGGGCGGGGACGTCACTTTCCTTACGGTCTTGGTGCCCGGCTCGACCAGCAGGAACGACGGGCAGTCGCCCTTGAGGCAGCTCAGGTCCGAGTTGCAGGAGGCCTGGTGGATGCGGGTCTTGCGGCCGTACTCGGTCTCGACCGGCTGCACGGACAGGCACGTCGAGACGTCGCCGCAGTCGCCGCAGCCCTCACAGACCCGCTCGTTCACCACGACTTTCTCGACCGGGGTCGGCAACTTGCCGCGTTTGCGCAGCCGCCGTTCCTCGGCCGCGCACCGGTCGTCGTGGATCAGCACGGTGACGCCGTCGAGCGCGGCCAGCTCCTTCTCTGCCGCGGCCAGGTCGTCGCGGTGCCGTACGGAGGCGATCGGGGCCAGCCGCACGCCCCGGTACGTCTCCGGCTCCGGCGTCGTGATCACGATGCGCCGTACGCCCTCCGTGGCCAGCTCGTGCGTGAGCGAGGGAACGTCGAGGCGGCCCTCGGCGCGCTGGCCGCCCGTCATGGCGACGGCGTCGTTGTAGAGCAGCTTGTACGTCATCGTCACCCCGGCGGCGACGGCGGCTCTGATGGCCAAGGAGCCGGAGTGGTGGAAGGTGCCGTCGCCGAGGTTCTGCACGAAATGCCGGTCGTCGGTGAACGGCGTCAGCCCGATCCACTGGGCGCCCTCGCCGCCCATCTGGGTGATGCCGACCTGGGTGCCGCGCCCGTGCCCGTCCAGCGCGATCATCGCGTGGCAGCCGATGCCGACGCCGACCAGCGTGTCGTCGGCGGTGCGGGTGGAGGTGTTGTGCGGGCAGCCCGAGCAGAAATACGGGGTGCGGGCGGCCACGATCGGCAGCGAGCGGCGCCTGGTCACCGTGACGGTCTCGCGCGGGAGCCGGTCCCGGCCGACGCAGGTGGCGACGGCCTTGGCCACGTCCTCGGCGCCGAGCGTGCCGCGCGCGGTCAGCAGCTCCCTGCCGACCACGGCCGGCATCCGCTCGCGGCCGTACAGCGCCTGCTTGACCTGCCCTTCCAGGAACGGCACCTTGTCCTCGACGACCAGCACCCGGTCGAGGCCGGCGGTCATGGCGGCCAGGTCGGCGGCGGCCAGCGGGAACGGCATGGCCAGCCTGATCAGCCGCAGTCCCAGGTCGTCCATGGCGGCCTCGTCGAGGCCGAGGTCGGCCAGCGCCCGCAGGACCACCGCGTACGTGGTGCCGGAGGCCACGATGCCCAGAGCGGTGTTGCCCGATCCGGACATGACGCGGTTGAGGCCGTGCGTGCGGGCGTACTCGCGGGCCAGGTCGAGCCGGCGGGTGAGCATGTCGTGCTCGGCGTCGAGCGCGGCCGCGCCCAGCAGGATGGGGGGCGCCTTGACGGGACGGCGTCCGGGGACGGGGATGCCGGCGCGCAGGAGGCCGAGGTCCAGGGTGGCGGAGGCGTCGGCGATGTCCGCGACGATCTTCAGTCCGGTCCACAGGCCGGTGGCGCGGGACATGGCCACCGCGTGCAGCCCGAACTCGATGATCTCCCCGACCGAGCCGGGCGCCAGCAGCGGCAGGGACAGGCTCTGGCACATCGGCTCGCACGAGCTGGGCAGGGTCGAGGACTTGCAGCCGGGGTCGTCTCCGATCCAGGCCACGGCGCCGCCGAGCGGCGCGGTGCCGGCCACGTTGGCGTGCCTGATCGCGTCGGCGGCCCGGTCCAGGCCGGGGTTCTTGCCGTACCAGAAACCGGTCACGCCGTCGTGGCGGCGGCCCGGCACCTGGCCGAGGAGCTGGGTGCCGGCCACCGACGTGGCCGCGAGCTCCTCGTTCAGCCCGGGCTGGAACACCACGCCCGCCTCGTCCAGGAGCCGCGCCGCCCGTCCCATCTCCAGGTCGACGCCGCCCAGCGGGGAGCCCTGGTAGCCGGAGACGAACACCCGCGTGTCCAGCCCCCGCTCCCGGTCCAGGCGGCGCTGCTCCAGCGTCAGGCGGACCAGGGCCTGGATGCCCGAGATGAGCACCCGGCCGTCGGACGCTGTGTACTTGTCGTCGAGCGACACGGGGGCGGGAGTCGCGCTCACCCGTACCTCCTCCTGGCTTCGTACGTGGTGTGATTCCCAGCACAGCAACGCGGGCAGGATATGCGCAAGTATTAGATGAGAAAGTACGCCGAAGACGCAAACAATATGAGGACTGTGGCTTGATGACTGATGTTCTTTGCGCCTGAGGGAGGTGTCTGGCGTGCCTGACGTGGACGAGATCGATCACCACGTGCTGCGGCTGCTGCGGGAGGACGGGCGCAGGACGTTCTCGGAGATGGCCGAGCTGGTCGGGCTGTCGGTGGCGGCGGTCAAGCGGCGGGTGGACCGGCTCAGGGAGATCGGCGTGATCAAGGGGTTCACGGTCCAGATCGACTACGCCAAGCTCGGATGGGGCATCGAGGCGTTCACCGAGCTGCGCTATCCCGGGACGACGCCGGTCAGCGAGATCGTCCGCACCGCGACGGAAGTGGCGGAGGTGCAGGCGGTGTTCACGATCGCCGGCGATCCGGACGCGCTGATCCACGTACGGGTGCGGGATCTCGGGCATCTGCAGCAGGTCATCGACCGGTTGCGCCGGGCCGGGGACGTGACGGGCACGAAGACGTTGCTGGTGCTCGGGTCGTGGACGCGGGAGGCGCTGGCGCGCGGTGCCACGTGACCTCGTCAGGGGGTTCTGTCCGACTGGTCGCGGCGGGAGAAGAAGCGGACGAGCAGGCCGACAGCGAGCAGCACAGGGGCGCCGAGGCCGATCAGCCACAGGGACACGCCGGTCATGGGGAGCGTCTGGCCGGCGGGCTTCGGGGCCACCGGCGCGCCGCCTCCCGCCGGGGTCGGGCTGGGCGCGTCCGGGCCGAGCTTTTCGCCTTGGCTGGAGGCGCCGGCGGCGCGTGGCTCGCCGCCGCCGGGCCTGGGCTCGGTGCCGGGGGCCCGCACGGGGGTGGGAACGGGTTCTTCGGCGAGTTCGGCCGAGCGCGTGCGGACAGGAGGCGGAGCCGGGGTCCGGGTCGGCCGGACCGGCTCTACGGCGGTGGACGCACAGGAGCGGTTGTTCGCGGTGTTCACCTCGCGACTGGCGGTGTGGACGCTGGCGCAGCTCTCGATCGGGCCGGTGACGCCGGGGGCGGCGGCGAAGGAGAGCGTCCTGCTCTCGCGCGGACCCAGAACGCCGAGCCGGCAGGTCGTGAGCGGGTCGCCGCCGCACGCGGCGGGGCGGCCGGTGAGCGTGGTCCGGTCGCCGTCGGCGAGGTCCTGCACGGTGACGTCCACGGCCGGGGAGGGGCCGTTGTTGGTGACGGTCACCGTGTACGTGATGCCGGCCCCCTCGCTCACGGTGGGCGGGCCGGTCGTGACGACCTCCACGTCGGCCATCGTCCGCGTCCGGCTGGTCAGCTGGATCGTGTCGCCGGGCGCGTGCGGGGCCGTGACGCGGGCGCGGGTGGTGATGTCCGTGCCGTCGGGGAGCGACGGGTCGATCATGACGGGGAGCTCGTAGGCCACGCTCTGCCCGGCCGGGATCGTCAGGCCCGCTCCCCCGCAGGTGATGATCAGGCCGGCGAGTGAGCAGCCTCTGGGGAGCGGGCCGGGAGCCGTGCCGGGGTCGACGGCGTCGATGATCGTCACGTTCTCGGCGTCCTGGTCGCCGGTGTTCGTGACGGTCACCGCGTAGACGGACTCGCCGCCGATGATCAGGGGGTCCGGGGTGACCGTCTTGGTGATGCGCAGCTCGGGGCCGCCGCCGGGCAGGGGAACGCCTTCCGCGGGCGGGCCGCTCCAGCCGCCGCCGCCCAGCGCCGCGAGCGCGACGACCGCCGTGATCCCCGGCCTGCGCATTTCGTCCCCCCGCGTGAGCGTGCCGTACCTGCTCGGACCCCCGGGGGTGATCCTCCTCTCGCGCGGCCCGCGCACAGGGGCGATCACACCGGAACCTGGCACCCTCATGGGGGACTCTTTGCCACCGGGGGCGGTTCCGCGCTCGACGAACAGCGCCGCCATGGCGTACTGGGGTGCGTAGTGTCGGGATCATGTCAGGTACCGCCCGCTATGACGACGTCGCCGACTTCTACGCGGCCGGCTGGACGGACGCCGTCGACGATCCCGCCTCCGTGCGCCTGCTCGCCCTGCTGGAGCCGATCGCCGGCCGCCGGGTCCTGGAGGTCGCCTGCGGTCACGGCCGCGTCTGCCGCGCGCTCGCCCGCCGTGGCGCCCACGTGGTGGGTGTGGACATCTCGTCGGCCCTGATCGAAAAGGCCCGCGACGCCGAACGCGAGGCGCCGCTCGGCATCAGCTACCACCACGCCGACGTGACGGCCCCGGACATCCCTGACGTTTCCGGCCCGTTCGATGCCGTCGTCTGCAGCTTCGGCCTCTCCGACATCGACGACCTCGACGGCGCGGTGGCCACGGCCGCCCGCGCCCTGCGGCCCGGGGGCGTCTTCGTGTGCTCGATCCTGCACCCGTGCTTCCCCGGCGGCCGGGACGTCTCCGGCTCGTGGCCCGGGGACGCGGGCTACTTCACGGAGGAGTGGTGGCGCGCCGACGGCGAGCTCTCGTCCCTGCGGCGCCAGGTCGGCGCCAACCACCGCACACTCTCCACCTACGTCAACACCTTCCGCCGGCACGGCCTGTGGCTGGAGGAAATGGCCGAGCCCGAGCCGGCCTCGGAATGGGCGGCCAAGCGCCCGGACGCCGCGAAATTCCCCGTTTTCCTCGTCATGAGATTCGGCAGGAATTCCTAGACTTTCCGGCTGACGAAGAGGACGAGAACCTGCCCGCGAGGGCAGGCCACCGGCTGAAGCGACGGCCGCCGCGATGCCGGGCTCCGGCGCCTCGTGGAAGTGCGTGGACAGGCCGGCAAAGGGGAGGACAGGTCAGCCGGGCAATTGTGCCGGTTCGCCGGTCCACGCCGGGTCGTAGGGCGGAAGGTTGAAGCGGGCGCGGATGGTCTGCTGGACGGTGACCTTGTCGGCCCGCGCGTCGATCGTCATCACATATTCCTTGCGCCGGAACAGCTCGATCACCGGATCGATCTTGCTGTGGTAGTCGCGCAGCCGCCTGGCCAGCGCGTCCGGGGCGTCGTCCTCCCGCGTGACCAGTTCCCCGCCGCACACGTCGCAGCGCCCCTCGGCCTCCGGCCGGTGCGCGATCAGGTTGTAGTCCATGCCGCATCGCGAGCACAGCCGCCGGGCCAGGACGCGCCGCCGTACCTCGTCGTCCGGCAGGTCGAGGTGGATCACCCCGTCGATGTCGTAGCTCTCCAGGAAGAATTCGGCCTGCCGCCGGTTGCGCGGGAAGCCGTCGATGACGAATCCGAAGTTCCAGTCGTGCAGTTGGAGCCGGTCCCTGACGACGTCCTCCACCAGGTCGTCCCCCACCAGTTCCCCCGCCGCGACCAGGCGGCGGACCTGGGCGCCGAGCTTGGTGTGGGTCTTGACGTGCCAGCGGAAGATGTCGCCGACGCTGATGTGCACCAGGTCGAGGTCGCCCGCGAGCAGCTTGCTCTGCGTGCCCTTGCCGCTTCCCTGCACACCCATGATCACGTATTTCCGCATATCTCATCATCTCGCGGTCATTTCATCTTTCGAGCATCGTCACCATCCCACCAGCGATCCAACCCTGAGAAGCCGCATGGTGTGCCGTCGGGCCGCGCCGGCAATGCGGCGATACGTAGATTTCCCGATGTCCGCCATGCCCGCTGTGCCTACTCTCGGCCCATCGAGCGCCCTTCCGAGAAGGTGGGTACATGCGTGCGCTGACCGTGATCCTGTCGTCCCTCCTTGTGATCACGACCCTGTCCCCTGCCGCGAGCGCGAAACCGGCCCCGGCCGTGCCCGCGGACGTCCTCTTCCAGCGGGCCGACTTCACGACCGGCACGGCGGAGGGCACGACGGCCGGCGACGGCCTGTCGTTCGGCTCGGCCGCCGGCACCATCACCTATACCGACGCGCTGGGCTCCAAGACCTGGGAGTACGCCCGCTGGACCGGCCCCGAGCAGGCCATCGGGTTCCCCGCGACCGAGCTGGTCGCCTCCTGGACCGCGGACCTGCCGCCGGGCAGCTGGTTGCAGGTCGAGACCCGGGCCAGGAACGCCGAAGGGCTGACGAAGTGGTATTCGCTGGGCCGCTGGGCGTACGCCGAGGGCGACATCCGCCGCACCTCGGTGCCCGGCCAGGGCGACGCGGACGCGACGGTCGCCGTGGACACGCTCGTCGCGGCGGCCGGCAAGCAGATCACCGCCTACCAGCTGCGCATCACGCTCTACCGCACGCCGGGCTCGCCGGTGACGCCGCGGGTGCGTACGGCCGGCGCCATGGTCTCCGACGTGCCGGACCGCAAGACCGTGCCGGTCAGCCCCGGCGGCGGCGCCTGGGGCGTCGAGCTGGACGTGCCGCGACGCTCCCAGAACATCCATCAGGGCCACTATCCCGAATGGGACGGCGGCGGCGAGGCGTGGTGCAGCCCGACCTCCACCACGATGGTGCTGGGCTACTGGGGCAAGTGGCCGAGCGCGCAGGACACCGCGTGGGTCGACCCGTCCGATCCGAACCCGGAGGTCGACTACGCGGCCCGCTACACCTACGACCACGCCTACCAGGGCGCCGGCAACTGGCCGTTCAACACCGCCTACGCGGGCCGCTACGGCATGGACGGGTTCGTCACCAGGCTGCGCTCGCTCACCGAGCTGGAGCAGCTGATCAAGGCGGGCATCCCGGTCATCACCTCGCAGTCGTTCAAGAAGGGCGAGCTGCCGGGCGCCGGGTACGGCACCAACGGCCACCTCATGGTGATCATCGGCTTCACGGCGACCGGCGACGTGATCGCCAACGACCCGGCGTCGCCGACCAACGACGCCGTGCGGCACGTCTATCCGCGTGCCGACTTCGAGAACGTCTGGCTGCGCAGCTCCAGCAGCGGCGGCATCGCGTACGTCATCCACCCGCCGGGCCACGTGCTGCCCGCCACGACGCCAGGACTGCCCGCCAACTGGTGACCTCCGCCGTGCCGGGAGTTCAACGGCGAACGGAGGCCTGAGCCCACCCGCGGCGGCCGGCGGACCAGATCTTCGCCTACCATCGGTAGCCAACGGTTTCTATGCGGTTGAGGAGGGCCGATGGCGGTCGCAGAGCTCCCGGGCGTCATGCTGCACCACTCCGACGAGGGCCCGCGCGACGCCCCGGTCCTGCTCTTCGTGCACGGCTGGGGCGGGCACGGGCAGGCCTGGGTACCGGTGACCGCCGCGCTGCCGCCGCGTTTCCGCGTCCTCACCCCCGACCTGCGCGGGCACGGAAGCTCCTCCGCGCCCGCCTCCGGATACCGCCCCGCCGAGCTGGCCGCCGATCTGGTGGCGCTCATGGACCGGCTCGGCGTCGAGACGGCGGTTCCCGTCGGGCACTCGATGGGTGCCCAGATCGCGACCGCGATGGCGGTCGAGCATCCCGGCCGCGTCCGGGCGCTGGCGGTGATCGACCCGGCCTACGGCGCGGACGAGGACGAGGAGCGCTCGTTCGCCGGCCGCCTGGCGGCGCTGCGGGCCGACGGGGCGCCGGCCGCCGTACGCCAGCTCGGCGCCGACGCCCTGCCCCCGGCCGTACGCGACCAGCTCCTCGCCACCCCGGGCCACGTGCTCGCCCGGTGCTTCGAAGGCCTGTACCTCACCGAGGAGGCGTTCGGCACGCGCCGCGCGGCGGAGAAATACCTGGCCGGACGCACCCGCCCGGCGCTGAGCCTGCACGCCCGCCCGGAGCCGGCGGCCTGGGAGTCGGCCATCCCCGCGCCGCCGGGGTCCCGGGTCGTGACCTGGCCGGGCACCAGCCACTTCCTGCACCTGGAACGCCCGGCCGGCTACGCCTCACTCCTCACGGAGTGGCTCTCCGACGTCCTCTAGCAACCGGTAGCGGATGTCGTGGAAGGTGGCCCGGCCGCCCTCGCCCGCCAGATCCTGCACCCACAGGCCGACGAACGCACCGGTGAAGCCGAAGGCCCGGATCTGGCCGTCGATGATCTCGTCGGCGTACTCGTCGGACAGGGTCGTGGCGTCCAGTTCCACCGGAATGGGCTTGCCGTCGCAGGAGAAGCGCAGCACCGGGCCGTCGAACTCGAGCCCGAGCCGGCTCGCCGGGTCTCCGGTGAAGTGCACGGTCCTGGCGCCCCGGTCGCTGCCGGTCAGGACCAGGCCGTCGGTGGTGATCGCGAGGTGGTACCAGTTGCGGGAGTTGTAGTAGGCGGTGATCCCGGCGGACTGGTGCACGCTGCCCGGCTCGAACGTGACGCTCGCCTCGAAGGCGCACTTCATGCCGGTGACGCGGCGGGCGACCAGGCTTGGGCTGCGCAGCCCGTACGGGGACTGCCCGCCCTTGATCGTCACCTGGTCGCCGTCGAAGGTCACCCAGTCCGGCGAGGCGGGCCGGCGCAGGGTGCTCCACTCCTCCTCCGCGGGCGGCCACGGGTGGGGCGGCAGGGCGGGGGCGGGCACCTCGACGACGGCCACTCCCCCGGCGACCCGCGGCCAGCCGTCCACCCACTCGACGTGCTGGATCGCGGTCTCCCTGCCCAGCACGCAGCGGCCGCGCGGGGTGGAGGGGCGGGCGGCCAGATGGGCGACGTACCAGTCGCCGTCCTGGGTCTGGACGAGGCAGCCATGCCCGGCCTTCTGCAGTTCGAGGCCGGGGTCGTGGCGGGAGGTGAACATCGGCCCGGCCGGGTCCGGCTCGTACGGGCCCTCCAGCGAGCGGGACCTGAGCACGGTGGCGCCGTGCTCGTAGCCGGTGCCCCCCTCGGCCACCATCAGGTAGTACCAGCCGTCGATCTTGTAGACGTGCGGCCCTTCGGTGATGTGCCGGTTCTCCAGGATGAGCCGGGGCTCGCCGCCGCCGAGCGGCTGCAGCTCGATCCCCGCGAAGCCGCGCCCGGGGCGGGAGTCGAAGACCATGTTGAGCAGGTACGACGTGCCGTCCTCGTCGTGGTAGAGCGCGGCGTCGAACCCGCGGCCGGGCAGCTGGACCGGGTCCGACCAGGGGCCGTCGATGGAGGGGGCGGTGACGAGGTAGTTGCAGATGTCCTTGAAGCCGTGCCCGTAGTTGTCCATCACCCCGTAGACCAGGTGAAACAGGCCGTTGGCGTAGGTCAGGTCGGGCGCCCAGATCCCTCCGGAGTCCGGGACGCCGCTCAGGTCGAGCAGCCGGCGGTCGGTGAGGACGCCGCCCAGCGACCGCCAGTGGACCAGGTCGCGTGAGTGGTGCACGCGCACGCCCGGGTACCACTCGAACGTCGAGGTGGCCAGGTAGTAGTCGTCGCCGACGCGCAGGATCGACGGGTCGGGGTGGAAGCCGGGCAGGACGGGGTTGCGGATCATGACCTCAACTCGGCGGTGAAGTGACAGAAACCGATGGCTGTGAACGCTAGAGCCGCGGAGACCGCGACCACAAGCACGCGTTACGGACACTTTACCCAGAATGCCGCTGCCCTGCCCAGACGCGTTTCGGCACGGGACCATTGACCGCAGCCCACCCGCGCTTCTACGATAGACATCGGTTTCTATGGAAGGGTCTCTGAATGACGGAGCCCTCGCCCATACCACACCGATCAGATGCCGAGCGTATCGCGCCGGCTCTAGACTGCGGTGAGGTCGCGGACCTCCCGGAGCTTCCCCTCGACGACCGTGAAGGGCCTGACTTGTCGCGAAGAGTACGCCCGAGAGAAGCGGGCGCGGACGACGAGCGCATCACCATCCGCGACGTGGCCGCGCGGGCCGGAGTGTCGGCCACCACCGTCTCCAGAGTGATCAAGGGCGACTATCCGGTCGCCCAGGCCACCCGGACGCGGGTGATGCGGGCCATGCGCGAGCTCGACTACGTCCTCAACGTGCACGCCCGCGCCCTGTCCGGGGCCAGCACCAAGATGGTGGCGTTCGTGCTCGACGACGTCACCGGGCCGTCCTTCGCCTACGTCGCCAAGGGCGTCGAGCAGCAGGCCACCGCCGAGGGGCGGCTGTGCATGGTGTGCACCACCCACGGCGACCCGGCCCGCGAGCTGGCCGTCGTCGAGGCCATGCGCGAGCAGCGGGCCGACGCGGTCATCCTGGTCGGCGGCGGCTCGCTCGACGACACCTACCGCGAGCGCATGTCGCACTTCGCCCACGCCCTCGACAAGGCCGGCTCCAGGCTCGTGCTGTGCGGGCGGCCGCCGCTCGGCGATGACGTGCCGACCACCGTGGTCGAGTACGACAACGAGGGCGGCGCCTACGCGATGACCAGCCACCTGCTGTCGCAGGGGCACCGGCGCGTCGCCCTGGTGGGCGCCGCCTCCGACGATCTGAGCACCACCAAGATCGACCGGTTGCGCGGGTTCGTGCGGGCGCACGAGTCGTTCGGAGTGCCGTACGATCCGGAGCTCGTCGTCCCGGCGGGCTTCGGCCGCACCGACGGATACGACGCCGCCCGCAGGCTGATCGCGCTGGGCGCGGAGTTCACCGCCGTCTTCGCCGCCACGGACATGGTGGCCATCGGCGTGCTGGCCGCGCTGCGCGAAGCGGGCTTGAGAGTGCCGGAGGACGTGTCGCTGGCCGGCTACGACGACATCCCCTTCGCCGCCGACCTGTCCCCCGGCCTGACCACGGTGCACATCCCGACGGAGGAGCTGGGCCGCACGGCGGTGCGCCTGGCGCTCAACCGCCAGGAACGCCAGCATGTCGTCCTCGGCACCCACATCGTCGTCCGCGACTCCGTCCGCCCGCCGCGTCGCACGTAGGCGGGTGCGGCACTCAACCGATCCAGCGGGACGACTGTCCGGTGAGGCGCGCGATGGTGTCGAAGTCACGGTCCGCGTGGAGCAGGGTCAGCTTGTGATGCCGGGCTGTCACCGCGATGAGCAGATCCACCGGGGAGGCGCACTGGTGCCATCCTTTGTCGGCGAGCTCTCGCTGCAATGCGCTTGTCTCGTCCCAGGCGGAATCCGGGATCACGTAGTAGGGAAAAGTCTCATGGAGAAGGCTGTCGGCTTCGTAGAAGGCGGGCCGGCCACCGACGCCGCGAAGAAACTCCTGCCTCACCGGCTCACAGATGCCCACCAGCCCGGCAGAGACTGTCTGATCCCATTCAGCGCCGGCCTGACCCCGGTAGAACCGGACCAAGGCGCTGGTGTCAATCAGGTAGAGCTCGGTCACGCGACGTCCTGATGTGCGTCGCCGCCCTTCTCCATGACGGAGAAGTCGATCTCCCCTGCTGCGACCATCTCACGCATGCGGGCCACGGCCGCTGCCCTCCTGCGCCGGTCCACGATCTCTCGGAGGGCAGCGTTGACCGTGTCCTTCTTCGATGTGGTGCCGAGGAGCCTCGCGGCTTCGGCCAGGGCGTCGTCGTCGAGGTCGATGACAGTTTTGGCCATTCTGCCTCCCCGTATATACGTCTCTCAAGAAGTATATACGGACCTACGGGCGACGCGGAGGGGCCGTGGATTCGCGGACGATGAGGCGGGGTGGCACCAGAGAGATCTCCGGCTGTGACTGCTCGCCCAGTTCGGCCACCGCCGCGCGGAAACACGCTCGTCCCAGCCCCGCGAAATCCATCCGCACGGTCGTCAGCGCGGGCGTCCAGAACGCCGACCCCGGGATGTCGTCGAACCCGACGATGCTCACGTCCTCCGGCACGTCCTTGCCCGCGTCATAGAGCGCTCTGCGCACCCCCTGGGCGATGTCGTCGTTCCCGCACAGGATCGCCGTCACATCGTCCCGGGCGACCAGCCGCTGCCCTGCCATATAGGCGGACGCGACGTCCCACCCGCACCCCAGCACCTCCGGGATCTCGGACCGGGCCTCGGTGAGCGCGTCGCGCCAGCCTGCGTGCCGCCCGCCGGAGCGTCCCTCGGACGGGATGGCCACGTGGTGGACGGTCCGGTGGCCCAGCTCCAGCAGGTGCCGGGTGGCATCAGCGGCGGCGCGTCGCTCGTCCAGGGCGATCGCCACCCGGCCCAGGTCGGGCGCGCCGGGCTCGGCGGCGACGATGGCCGGGACGTGCGGCGGCAGAGCCTCCAGGACGGCGGTCCCGAGCGGGTCGAACGCGATCACGATGAGCCCGCCCGCGCTCGGGTCGCTCACGTATTCGACAGTCTGCCGCACCTCGGCCGACTCCACGACCCTGATGCCCAGCGCCACGCCGTCCGTCCTGGCGGCCTCCTCGATGCCCTGCAGCGTGCAGGCGTATCCGTACAGCGTCGTGTTGGAGGTCACCACGGTGACGCTGTTGGCACGGCCGAAGCCGAGCGTCCGCGCCGCCCTGTTGGGCCGGAAGCCGAGTTGGTCGATGGCGGCCAGCACGGCGGCGCGGGTGGCGGGCCGCACCCTGGGCGACTCGTTCAGCACGCGCGAGACGGTCTGGTGCGAGACGCCGGCCGCGGCGGCGACGTCGCGGATGCTCGGGGCGGCCCCTTTGCGGACATGTCGGGGGCTCGCGTTCACGATCACATGGTAGTCGGGCGGCTAAGGGACGTGGAGCCGCGAGGCCGGTCCGCGGCCTCACGCGCGAGGCCCGGGTCACGAACGGGCGGCCTCGAGCACGATTCCGCGAAGGAGGCGCAGGTCGACCCGGATGACGGGCACCCCGGAGACGCCGAAGGCCCCCGTCGCCCATGGCGCACTCCAGGGGTCGTAGCAACACAGTGATCAATTGTTGGCTGCGAGAAGCATAGCGAGACGCTCGGCTGAGGTATCCCAGCCGCTCGTCTTTCGTGGGTCTGGCTGATTGGCGCTTGCGCTCAGTCCTTAAGCCCACCCTCCAGTCGGCTCATGAGGACCGTGTCATGCCATCGGTCCCCACATGGTCGGGGAGCCGCGCCAGGCTGCCTCGTCTTCTCGGGAACTGCGCCGGTGACGCTGCGGATGTCGGTCGGGCTATGGCTCGCCGCGTTGCCTCTGAGCTCGTCGGCCCACCTGCGGCTGGGGCAGGATGTTGCACTATAGGAAGATTGTCGGTATATATCGATCGCATGAAGAACAGGTCGATGCAGGAACCGACGTTCCTGATACTGACGGCCCTGGCGGCCGGGCCGCAGCACGGCTACGGCATCATCACCGACGTCCTGAAGATCTCCGGTGAGCGGGTGCGGCTGCGCGCCGGCACTTTGTACGCCGCGCTCGACCGGCTCCAGGGCGAGCAGCTGATCGAGACCGACCGCGAGGAAGTCGTGGACGGCCGGGCCCGGCGCTACTACCGGCTCACCGCCGAGGGCGCGGCCCGGCTGTCGGCCGAGGCCGAACGGCTGCGCCGGAACGCCGACACCGCCACCGCGCGACTGCGCCGCGGCCCGGCCGCGCAGCCGTCCCTCGGCGGCGCCTCGTGACCGCGCTGGAACGGCGCTACCGCCGGTTGCTGACCTGGTACCCGAAGGACCACCGGGCGCGGCACGAGGAGGAGATGCTCGCCGTGCTACTGGCGGCCTCGACTCCGGGCCAGAATCGCCCGACCGGGCGAGACGCGTTCGACCTGGTGCGCGGCGGCCTGGCGATCCGGCTGCGCCGGGTCGCGCCGCCCGGGTCACGGCGGCACTGGCGGGCCGCCGTCGACCTGGCCGCCATCCTCGCCCCTCTCACGCTGTTCGGCGGCGGCCTGTTCCGCGCCGCCGGGTACGCCGGCCGGTTAGCCTTCGACCTGGCCCTCCCGAATCTCGTATACGCCCTGCCGTACGGGCTGATCGTGCTGCTGGCCTGGCTGGGCCGGCGATGGGCGGCGATCGCCTGCGCATGGGCCATGGCGGCGTTGCACGCGGCCGTGACGATGGCCCGGCTGCTGTCCCTGCCTGAAGGGACCATAGTGGTGGGCGACGTGCTTCTCGGCTCGGGGCGGCCGTTGATCGCTGCCAGTATGCTGCTGTCGGCCCTCCCGGCGTGCGTCTGCGCGGCGATGCTGACCCTCGCGCCGTCGCCCGGTCCCGGCCCTGTAGGGTCCCGGCGGCTGCTGGCCTGGACGGGCGGGGTACTGGCCGCGTGCGTCGTGGGCGCCATGCTGCCCAAGGCCTTCGGAGCCGTCCTGATGCTGGCCGCGATCGGTACGGTGGCCGCGATGGCACTGCGCTCCCCTGTGGGCCGCCGGACGGCTGCCATCCTGACGCCGTTCCTCCTCGTCGATGTCATGCCGTCGTGGTTCACCGACCTGGCCGGCCTAACGGCGGTAACCGTCGCGACGGCGGCGCTGCTGGGCGTCACGGCGTGGCTGGCCCGCACCGCGGAACCCGCCTGACGCCCTACGCGACCAAGATGCCGTCGATGCCCTCGAACGTCGTCGTCCTGGCTGACGTCCGTGCAGCAATGGTCCAGGATCGCTGACACCAGCCAAAGTCTTTCGCGTGGGAAGGCGCGCGTCGGCACGGGCCTGCGCCACGTGCGGCCGGTACTGCCCGTTGGTGGGGTGCCGATTGCGTCGCACCTCTCGGCTGATGGTCGAGAGCGCACGACCGAGTTCGCGCGCGATCTCGCGGATCGACGCCTTCTCCCGCACCCGGTCAGCGATGTAGATGCGCTCGTCTTCCCGCAGGTAGCGGGACACGCCAGAAGGGGGCCCCGCCAGTCGTTTGACCGGCGGGGCCCCCTTCTTTTTTGCCTTGTTCGGCGCCCTGCCGTTCCGCCACCGCTTCCCGGTCCGCAGGTTGATCCCGACGATCCGGCACGCCTCACGGCTGCTGAAACCTTGATCCATAGGGCGGAAGTATGCCTCCCGCTCACGAGTCAGCGGCTTCCGCCCCTGAGGCGTCCGGATCTCGCGGATCTCGAACTCCATCGCACTCCCCGAGCTGGGGTGTTGCGACGACCACTAGAACGGAAGCATTCGACGGGGGCCCTTCCCGCGTGGAGTGGCCCGCCTACGTCCGGACCAGGCGGAGCACGCCCCAATGACTGGTGTCCAGGTAGCTGCGTCGGGTGCTGTCGTTCCAGGTCACCGCACCGGTGCGGGCCGTGCCCGTGGCGTCGTTGACCTGCACGTCGAACCCCAGCAGCGTGCCTTCCGCCGGTGTGATCGTCGGCAGCTTGATCGCCGCCTCGACGACGTACCCGCCCGGCACGACCTTGGCGACGGCCGAGAGGTTGTCCTTGACCCCGGCCGCGTCGAAGGTGCCGCCGACGGTGAGCCGGCCGGAGAAGCTGACGCGGTACTGCCCGTCGTCGTCGGTGTACCCCTTGGTCTTGCCGTTGCCGGGGTCCACGAAGATCTCGACCGAGTCCTGCTCCCAGGGGTTGGCCGACTCCTCGCTCAGCGTGGGATCGGTGACCTGGGCCAGGACGTACAGCGTGGAGCCGCTCCACAAGGACCTGACGCGCGCGGTGGCGCCCGAGGTGCCCTGGATCCAGGTGGCGGTTCTGATCTCCGGCGCGGTCCGCCACGCCGGCTCCACGACGCCGTCGAGCACGGGCGCGCGGTGGGCGGCGGAGGTGAGCTTGACGGCGGGGACCGCGGTGACCTTGCCGGTCCAGGAGGTGGTCGTGGTCCGGTCGCGCACGGTCACGTCCACGTCGGCGCCCTTCTTGACCAGCGCTTCGACGCGGTAGCCGGTCGCCGTCCTGTTCACCGCGGCCCTGGAGCCGCCGAACCGCGTGACGGTGTGCGCGGTGCCGTCCACGGTGAACGTCACCCGGTCCGTCACGTTGACGGTCGGATCGGTGACCTCCGCGAGCACGTACAGGCCGTCCGGGGCGGAGCGCGCCTGGAAGGCGGCGGACACGTCGCCCACCCGGGCGATCGGCGCGTCGGGCAGCAGGTCCCACTGCAGGTCCCGTTTGCCGTCCACCTTGACCGTCCCGGCGGGGGCCTCCAGCTTCCGCACCAGTGGCGGCAGCTTGGACGGGTCCACGACGGCCCAGTAGGCGGGCTTGGCCTGCAGGTCGTGGTCGAACAGCAGTGGCGCGTTCAGCCGCGGGATCGGCCAGGTGTTGAGCCAGCTGACGTCGTCGGACTCCCCCCAGACGGTCACCGAGCTCAGCTTGGCGGCCTGCCGCCGGAAGACGTCGAACAACTCCTTGTACCGGTGCCCCTGCTCGGCCAGCAGCTCGGGCGAGATGGAGTCGTAGGAGGAGACGAAGTCGGTGTAGACGCTCACGTCAAGCTCGGTGACCTGCTGGTCCACGCCGAGCGGGGCGAAGCGTTCGAGGGTGTCCTCGACGTACGAGGCGGGCGGCTGCTCGATGTTGAGGTGGAGCTGGTGGCCGACGCCGTCGATCGGCACGCCCTCGTCCTTGAGCCGCTTGACCAGGGCGTGCAGGGCCTCGCGCTTGCGCGGGAACTCGGTGTTGTAGTCGTTGATGAACAGCTTGGCGTCCGGGTCGGCCTCGCGGGCGACACGGAAGGCGGTGCGGACGAAGTCGAGGCCGGCGATCTCGTACCACTTGGAGCGGCGCAGCCCGCCGGGCTGGTTCTCGTCGATGACCTCGTTGACCACGTCCCAGACCGCGATCTTGTCCTTGTAGCGGGTCACCAGCGTGCGCACGTGGTTCTCCAGGCGGCGCAGCAGAGTTTCCTTGTCCGCTTCCGCACCGTCCGGGCCCTCGAACACCCACGCCGGAGTCTGGCTGTGCCAGACCAGCGTGTGGCCGCGGACCGTCATGTCGTGCCGGACGCCGAAGTCCACCAAGTGGTCGCCGTCGGCGAAGGCGAACTCGCCCTCCCTGGGCTCGGTGGCGTCCCACTTCAGCTCGTTGCCGGGGGTGATGCCGTTGAAGTGCCTGGCCAGCAGCTCGCCGTGCACACCGAGCGTGTCCGGCCGGGTGAGCGCCGAGCCCATGGTGAACGGCACCTTGTCCTTGAGCGCGGGGATGTCGGTCTGGATGGGCTTGGGCGCGACGTACGTCATCGCGAAGTCGTCCAGGTAGAAGGGGAACGTGCCGCCGTCGGACTCGACGTACACGCTGAGGAAGTCGACGTCATAGGCGAGCGTGTACGTCCCCGCGAGCCGTACCCACTCCCCCGCCGGCACGTCCTTGGGCGGGACGATCCGCTCGTAGCTGGTCGTGCCCGCGCTGCGCCGCTCGATCGAAAGGCCGAGCCGGCCCGCCGCGGTGTCGGGGCCGAGCCGCACCCACACGGACAGGGCGTACTTGTCGCCCTTGCCCATCCGGCCCAGCACGTTGATCGCGGGCCCGTCCCAGGAGGCCGAGCGGCCGGTCACCGCGAGGCTGCGGGAGCCCCCGTGGGCGGCGCCGGCGCTGGGCTGGAGCGTGGCGGCGGCGCGCGGCGACCAGTCCTGGGCGGTGCCGTCCTCGAAGTCCGTGCTGATCGGCTCGCGCGTGGGATCGCCCTGCGGGCTGATGACGATGTCGTCGAGGTGGTACTGGGAGGTGGCGTCGGAGCTCTCCGCGTAGAGCTGGAGGTCGCTGGAGTCGGCGCTGAACAGGTACGTCCCCGCGAGCCGCACCCACTCGCCGTCGGTCACGGCGGCAGCCGCGACCCGTTCGTACGTGGTCTCGCCGCCGGTCGGCGTGCGCTGCACGGTCAGTGCGATCGTGGCGGCCGGCTGCCCGGTGACGAGCCGGGCGTACGCGGTCACGCGGTAGGTGACGCCCTTGACGAAGGGCGCGGCGATCGAGGCCCCGTGCCAGGTGGCCGTCCGGCCCGTGGTGAGCAGGCCGCTCGTCCCGCCGTGCGCCGCGTCCGCGCTGGCCGCGACGGAGACGCCACCGCCACGCGGGCCCCAGCCCTGCGTGGTCCCGTCCTCGAAGTCGTAGGTGATGTCGGCTGCGGCGTGCGCGGGCAGCACCGGCACGAGGCATAAAAGGGCGGCGGCCACCAGGGCTCGAAGGGTGCGCACGGTGCTCCTATGGCATCCGGGATGAAAGTTTCAAACAACTTCCGATAATTGTCAGGCGGACTTTAGATCGCCGCGTCGGCGCGGTCAATAGATCCCGAACCTTTGCAATCGCTTGTCGTAGATGAAGTGCAGTTTTACTGCATCCATTGACGTGTCAGCGCCGTTACGTCACCGTTTCATGCAACCGATTGCCGTTCCATCGTGCGAGGTTGCGTATGCGACTTCTGTTCCTCTTCCCCTTGATCGCCATGACCCTGGCCGCGCCCGCGCAGGCCCAGACGCGGGCCACGATCGTGGTCGCGGCCGACGGCACGGGCGACCACACCACCGTGCAGGCCGCGGTCGACGCGGTGCCGTCCGGCAACGCGCGGCCGCTCACCATCCTCGTCCGCAAGGGCACGTACAAGCAGCAGGTGGTCATCCCCGCCGACAAGCCGCACATCTCGCTGGTGGGGGACACGCGCGACCCCCGCGAGGTGGTGCTGACCTTCGACGTCTCCGCCTCCACACCCAAGCCGGACGGGTCAGGTACCTACGGCACCTCGGGCAGCGCCTCGTACGTGATCAGCGCCCCCGACTTCACCGCCCGCAACCTCACCTTCGAGAACTCCTACAACGAGGCCGCGAACGGCAACAGCCAGGCCGTGGCGGTGCGGACCACGGGCGACCGGCAGGTGTACGAGAACGTCAGGTTCCTCGGCAACCAGGACACCCTGTACGCCAACACACCCTCCGCCGGCACGGTCGCCCGGCAGTATTTCCGCGACTGCTACGTGGAGGGCGACGTCGACTTCATCTTCGGCCGCGCCACCGCCGTCTTCGACAACTGCGTGATCAAGGCGCTCAACCGCGGCAGCGCGGACAACAACGGCTACGTCACCGCGGCCAGCACCGAGCTGAGCAACCCGTACGGCTTCCTGATCTACCGCAGCCACCTGACCAGCAACGCCCCGGCGCGCACGGTCCACCTGGGCCGCCCGTGGCCGGCCGGCGGCTCGGCGACGGCCCGCGGGCAGGTGCTGGTGCGCGAGTCGTGGCTGGGGCAGCAGGTCAAGGACGCGCCCTGGACCGACATGTCCGGCTTGAACTGGCGGGACGCCCGCCTGTCCGAATACCGCAACCACGGCCCGGGCGCGACCGTCAACGCCGACCGGCCGCAGCTCACGGCCGAGCAGGCGGCGGCCTTCACGCCGGAGAAGTACCTGGCGGGCTCCGACGGCTGGAACCCGGTGCGCCGCCGCCTTCCGGCCCCCTACGGACTCGGCCGTCAGGTGCTCCCGCGCAACGACGGCTGGGCGGCGGCCACCACCGGCACGACCGGCGGCTCGGCCGCCCGCCCCGAGAACGTGCGCGTGGTCTCCACCAGGGCGCAGCTTCGCGCGGCGCTCGGCGACCCCGCCGACAACACCCCCAAGATCATCTATGTGAAGGGCGCGATCGACGCCGACACCGACGACTCGGGTACCCCGCTGACCTGCGCGGACTACGCCGTCAACGGATACACCCTGCCCGCCTACCTGGCCGCGTACGACCCGGCCGTGTGGGGCAGGACCACCGTGCCGTCGGGGCCGCTGGAAGACGCGCGCAAGGCGTCGTACGCCAAGATGGCCGAGCACGTCACGGTCACGATCGGCTCCAACGTCACCCTCGTCGGCATGGGCGGGGACGCCGCGCTGAAGAGCTTCGGCCTGCGGATCAGCAACGCCGACAACGTCATCGTCCGCAACCTCACCATCACCGACACCGCGGACTGCTTCCCGCAGTGGGACCCGACCGACGGCGCGGAGGGCAACTGGAACGCCTCGTTCGACAACGTCGAGGTCTCCGGCTCCACCCACGTCTGGCTGGACCACAACAGCCTCGACGACGGCGACAACCCGGACTCGGGCCAGCCGCTGCACTTCGGCCGTCCGTACCAGGTCCACGACGGGCTGCTCGACGTCGTCCGCGGCTCGAACTACGTGACGCTCTCCTGGAACCACCTCAGCAACCACGACAAGGTGACGCTGATCGGCAACACCGACAACCCGGCCAGGTACGGCGAGGCGGACAAGCTCAAGGTCACGCTGCACCACAATCACTTCGAGGGCCTCGGGCAACGTGCTCCCCGGGTGCGCTTCGGCCAGGTGCACGTGTACAACAACTACTACTCGGGCGGCGCCGGGCACGGGTACAGCATCGGCGTGGGCTTCGGCTCCAAGGTCTACGCCGAGCGCAACGCCTTCGACGGCATCGCGGCGGCGAAGGTGCTGACGGTGTTCGGCGGCACGGCGATCACCGCCAAGGACAACCTGGTGGACGGCATGCCCGCCGACCTGGTGGCCGCGTACAACAAGGCCAACGGGACGTCACTCGGCACGGACGCCGGCTGGACCCCGGAGCTGTTCACCCGGATCCACCCGCCGGAGGCGCTGCGTGCGCTCGTCCCCCCGGGCGCGGGCGCCGGCCGCCTGCGCTGAACGGAGGTCAGAAGGTGTAGCCGTCGTGGTGGGCGACGAAGATGACGGTGCCGGTCACCATCATCACCGCTCCCGCCACGACGGTGATCCAGCCGCCGCCCGCCGCGCGAACGCCCGCGCCGCCGCAGGCGATACCGCCGTCCCTCGCCGGCCGTGGCGGCGAGCGTGGGTGCAGCGCGGCCACCCTCAGCGCCCCTGCGGGTGCCGGGCGTGACCTAGTGTCGAAGGCATGGACAGGGAAAACCCGCTCGGCCAGTTCCTGCGCGCCCGCCGCGAGCTGGTGCAGCCCGAGAGCGTCGGCCTCCCGGCCGCCGGCCACCGCAGGGTGGCGGGACTGCGGCGCGAAGAGGTCGCCGCGCTGGCCGGGGTGAGCACCGACTACTACGTACGGCTGGAGCAGGGCCGCGAGCGGCACCCCTCCGTCCAGGTGGTCGACGCGCTGGCCCGGGCGCTGGCGCTGGAGCCGGACGCCACCGCGCACGTGCACGAGCTGGCCCGCCCGGCCTCCGGCAGGCGCCGTCCGGCGGCGCGCCGCGAGCGCGTCAGCCCGAACCTCCTGCGCATGATGGAGGCCTGGCCGCACACGCCCGCGGTGGTCCTGGGCCGCTGCCTGACCGTGCTGGCGCACAACGCGCTCGGCAAGGCCCTGTTCGACGGCCACGCCTACAGCGGGGACCTGGTCCGGCTGGTGTTCCTCGACCGGGACGCGCGGCACTTCTACCCGGACTGGGACCGGGTGGCCGCCAACACCGTCGCCGGCCTGCGGGCGGCCGCCGGCGCCGACTACGACGACCCCCGATTGGCCGAGGTGGTCGGCGAGCTGTCGATCAAGAGCGAGGCCTTCCGGCGGCTGTGGGCCCGCCACGACATCCGCCAGAAGACCCATGAGTCCAAGCGCTTCCGGCATCCGCTGGTCGGCGAGCTGACGCTGCACTACGAGTCGCTGACCGTGAACAGCGCTCCCGGGCAGCAGCTCGTCGTCTACCAGGCCGGCCAGGGCAGCCCGTCCGAAGAGGCCCTGTCCCTGCTCGGCAGCCTCACCGCCGACCCCGCGCGCCTCCAGCGGCCGCGGGAGAACGCTCCCGACCCCGAAGGCTGAGTTTCGCCCAACCCGACGCGTCCGGCCCGCACGATCGCCGGAGCGCCATGCCGCCGTGCCCGGCGAAAGGCGTCCGCCGTTCCGCCGGAGCGCCGTCTCGCCATGCCGTCAACCACACCATCGGAGTGACACTCGCATGAAGGACAACACCCCCGTCTGGTTCATCACCGGATGCTCCGCCGGCCTGGGCCGCGCGCTCGCCGCCGCCGTGCTGGAGCGCGGGTGGCGGGCGGCGGTCACCGCCCGGGACCCGGGTCAGGTGGCCGGCCTCGCCGCCGCGCACGGTGACCGCGCTCTGCCCCTGCCGCTCGACGTCACCGACCGTGCCCAGGTCGCGGAGGCGGTCAAGCGGGCCGAGGACGTGTTCGGCCGCGTCGACGTCCTGGTCAACAACGCCGGCTACGGCTACCTCGCGGCCGTCGAGGAGGGCGAGGACCACGACGTCCGAGCCCTGTTCGACACCAACGTCCACGGCTTGGCGGACGTCACCAAGGCCGTCCTGCCCGGCATGCGCGCCCGCCGTTCCGGCCACATCGTGAACGTCTCCTCGCTGGGCGGCCTGGCCGCGTTCGGCGCGACGGGTTACTACCACGCCACCAAGTTCGCCGTGGAGGGCCTGTCGGAGTCGCTGGCCGCCGAAGTGGCCCCGCTGGGGATCAAGGTGACGATCGTCGAGCCCGCCGCGTTCCGTACGAACTGGTCCGGCCCGTCGATGCGGCAATCACCCGTCCGCATCGACGACTACGCCGAGACCGCGGGGCGCGCCGCGCGGCCACCCTGGCGACCTACGGCCGCCAGCCCGGGGACCCGGCCCGCGCCGCCGAGGCGGTCATCGCCGCGGTCACCGCAACGGACCCGCCGCTGCGCCTGCTGCTCGGCAAGGCCGCCTACGACATCGCCACCGCCCGCCTCGACACGCTCAGCACCACCTTCGACGCCTGGCGCGACCTCACCCTCGGCGCCGACTACCCGGAAGGAAACCCGGCATGACCACCCAGAAGATCGTCCTCGTCACCGGCGCGAGCAGCGGCATCGGGCAGGCAACCGCGCTGCGGCTGGCCCGCGAGGGGCACCACCTGGTGATCGGCGCCCGCCGCGAGGACCGCCTCGCCGCCGTCGCGGAGGCGATCAGGAACGGCGGCGGCAGCGTCGACGTGCACCGCCTCGACGTGACCGACCGCAAGGACGTGGCCGCCTTCGCCGACACCGCCGCGCAGCGGCACGGCCGGATCGACGTGATCGTCAACAACGCCGGCGTGATGCCGCTGTCGCGCCTGGACTCGCTGCTGGTCGAGGAGTGGGACCGGATGATCGACGTGAACGTCCGCGGCCTGCTCAACGGCATCGCCGCCGCCCTCCCCCACTTCCGGCGGCAAGGTGGCGGCCACTTCGTGACGGTGGCCTCCATCGGCGCCCACCAGGTGGTCCCGACGGCCGCGGTGTACTGCGCCACCAAGTACGCCGCCTGGGCCATCACCGAGGGCCTGCGGCAGGAGCTCGACCCGAGCATCCGGGTCACCACCGTCTCACCCGGCGTCGTGGAGTCCGAGCTGGCGGGCACCATCACCGAGCCCGGTGCGAAGGACGCGATGCGCGCCTACCGGGCGGAGTCCATCCCGGCCGACACCATCGCCGGCGCCATCTCGTACGCGCTCGCCCAGCCGGCGGACGTGGACGTCAACGAACTCGTCATCCGCCCGGCCCGGCAGCGCTGAGCTCAGCAGCCGTTCGTCAGGCCCTCGTGCTCCAGCGCGTACGCGATGCCGGCGTCGATGTCGCTGTCGAAACCGGTGCGGAAGGCGACCTGGTAGGCGTCGTCGCCGAGCGTGTCGCGGGCCTGCCGCTCGCACTCCTGCCGCCCGGCCACCCACGCGGGCACGTTGGCCTGGGCCTGGCCGTGGGTGGACCAGATGCGCCGCGACAGGCCGAGCAGCCGGGCCGCGCGCTCGGCCCGGCCGGCCGTGCCCGCCGCCAGGGCCAGCAGGTCCACGGTCAGGCCGAGACCGAAGCTGTCGTGCAGCCGCCGCTTGGCCCGCAGGGCTTCCTGGCCGAAGGCGACGGCCGCGCCGAGGCGGCCGCGGGCCAGCTCGGCCTGCCCGCGCAGCAGGTCGCCGTGGGAGCGCATGGACTGCTCGCCGCGCTGGTCGCACAGCGCGCGCAAGTCGTCGAGCACGCCGATGGCCTCCTCCACCCGGCCGTCCACGGTCAGCGCGTGGGCGCGGCACAGCAGCGCGAGCAGGCCGGGCAGCGTGGGCTCCTCGTCGCTCCACCGCATGCGGTAAGCCCCCTCCGACTCCGCCATCACCTGCGGCACGTCGCCGCGGATGACGCCGGCGGACGACCTGAGCGCCTTGACGCACATCTCGGCGTATGGGTCGCCGGGGACGGCGGCGGCCGCGCACTCGGCGGCCCTGTCCTCGGCCGCGGCCGCGTTCCCCTGTGTGGCGGCCAGCAGGCCGTCGGCCCACAGCGCCTGCACGAGCGCGGGGCCGGGCTCCCCGCCGAGGGCCAGCGCCTGCTCCAGGTAGTGGCGGCCCTCCTTGGCATAGCCGCAGCCATACCAGAAGAACGCCAGCGTCCCGGCCAGCCCCAGTGCCGCCGGGGCGTCCTTCTCCGCCAGCGCGGCCTCCAGCGCGGCCCGCAGGTTGTCGTGCTCGCTGATCATGCGGTCGTACCAGGACAGCTGGCCGGGGCCGAGCCAGCCGGCGGCGCCGCGGACGGCCAGCGCCAGGTAGTGGTCGCGGTGCCGCCGCCGGAACTCCTCCTCCTCACCCAGGTCGCGCAGCCAGGCGGCGCCGTATTCGCGCAGCGTCTCGAGCATGCGGTAGCGCTCGCCCGCGCCTGTCGGCAGCCAGGTCAGGATCGACTCGTCGGCCAGCGCGTCGAGCAGCAGCCCGACGTCGGCCTCCGGCAGCCGCTCGTCGCTGCACACCCGCCGGACGGCCTCGGCGTCGAAGTCGCCGGCGAACACCGACACGCGCGCCCACAGCAGCCGCTCGGCGGGTTCGCACAGCTCGTGGCTCCACCCGACCGCCGTACGCAGGGCCCGGTGCCACGGCGGGCCGGCCTCGCCGGCCCCGGCCTCCAGCGTGGCGAACCGGTCGTCGAGCCGGTCGGCCAGGTCCTCGACGGAGAATTCGCGCAGCCGGGCCGCGGCCAGCTCGATGGCGAGCGGGATGCCCTCCAGGCGACGGCACAGGCGCGCCACGGCCGCCTCGTTGTGCCCGGCGACCTCGAAGCCCGGCAGCGCCTCGGCGGCGCGCTCGGCCAGCAGGGCCACCGCGTCGTGGCCTGCGACGTCCGTGGCGTCCTCGGCGGGCACCGGCAGCGGATCGACGGTGTACACCAGCTCGCCGGGCGTCTCCAGCGGGCGGCGGCTGGTGGCCAGGACGCGCAGCCCGGGCACGGCCGCGAGCAGCGCCTCGGCGGCCCGCGCGCAGGCGTCCACGAGGTGCTCGCAGGTGTTGAGCACGAGCAGGACCTCGCGGCCGAACAGGTGCTCGGCCAGCACCTCGGCCATCGGCCGGGTGGACTGGTCGGTGAGCCTGAGCGACTCGGCGATCGCGTGCGGCAGGAGCGTGCCGTCGTCCAGCGGCGCCAGCTCGACCAGCCAGGCCCCGCCGGAGAACTCGGGCCGCAGGTCGGCCGCGGCCCGCAGCGCCAGGCGGGTCTTGCCGACCCCGCCGACGCCGGTGAGGGTCACCAGGCGGGATCGACGGCAGGCCCGCCGGATCTGGTCCAGTTCGTTGCGCCGCCCGACCAGGCTCGTGAGTTCCGGGGGGAGATTTCCTGCCTGCCACTTACCTGCCATCGTGATCGCCACCCAATCGAATGCGGTTCTGACAGCAGCTTGCCTGAGTTCCGCGCCCGCTATCACTCAAAGTGAGAAAGTGGCTACTCCATATCCGGGAAAGGGGCGTGCCCCGGCGGGCACGCCCCTTTCCTGCTCACGTTCCGTAGGCCTTGACCTCCAGGAGGCCGACGGAGCTGCTGCCGTTGCCGGTGAGCAGCACCCGCAGGCGGGTGGTGCTCGTGGCGGTGAAGGTGACGTTGTTGTAGGCGTTCTTGGTCAGCGTGTACGCCGACGCGCCGGGCACGTCCACGTACGCGCTGCCGTTCCAGTACTGCAGCTTCCACGACGCCGGCATGTCGATGCCCTGGTCGTCGTCGAAGAAGTACACCTGGGCCCGGTTCAGCGTGCGGGCCGAGGACCAGGTGAGGTCCACCCACTGCTGCCCGGTCTCCGGCCAGCAGCCCCAGCGCGGGTTCACGGTGTCGTTGGACGACGGCGGGTCGATCCCGTCGTTGACGGCCGCGACGCTCTCCCATGAGGAGGTGTACGACGCCGACGGCGTGGCCTGCAGCGCCACGTTGGGGTTGGGTTCCGGCTGGACCCCGCCCCGGTTGTGAACCTTGATCTCGGTGAGCCCGGTCCTGGCTCCTGAGGCGGCCGTGGCCAGCACCCGCATCCGCTGTGCGCTGACGGCGGAGAACTGCACCACGTTGTAGTTGGCCCGTGGCGTGGCCGGGGTCTTGGCCTGGCCGGGCACGTCCACCCAGGCGCTGCCGTTGTGGTACTGGACCGTGTAGGAGGCCGGGGCCCGGTAGGTGGAGCTGGCCGGGCGGCTGTCCTTGAAGTAGAGCCGGACCTCGTTGAACGTTCGGGCCGCGCCGAAGTTCAGCTCGTACCAGTCCTGCCCGGCGGTGGTGCCGCCCCAGAACGGCTCGTTGATCGGGAACCCGTCCTTCGCCCCCGCCGTGGAGCTGCCCGAGGCGGTGGTGGAGGCGGTGGGGGTGGCGTCGGCGGCGAGGTTGGTCAGGTTGGCGGTCAGGTCGACGCCGGCCTTGGCGAGCAGGTCGACCATGCGGGCGCTGGTGTGGTTCACCTGCGCGGGCGACTGGAGGCCGGGGACGGCGACGTTGTGGGTGACGGTGCCGCTGGTGGTGACGGCGCCGGTGGCCGGGTCCCAGGTGAACGGCACCAGCGACGACACCGTGGCCGCCCGGTTGCCGTTGATGAAGATGGAGTAGCCCTGGGGCACGCCGGGGTAGCGTACGACGCCGTCGGCCGGGTCGTCCCAGACGATGGTCAGGTCGGCGTTGCGGTAACGCAGGTTGTTGACGGTGAAGTGGGTCCAGCCGATGTTGATCGGCGAGAGCTCCACCTTGGCGTCGTTACGCGGCCGCAGTCCGGCGACGTCCTCGATCACGGTCCAGTTGCTGCTGCCCAGGATGTTGTGGTGGATCCAGGAGCGGTAGGTGATGGAGGAGCCGTTCCAGTCGGCCCAGAACTCGTTGGCGTCGGGCCACTGGGTGTTGCCGTTGACGTACTGGGCCCAGGCGTTCCAGTAGAGGAGCTTCTTGTACCAGGTCGCGTCGATCCACTCGTTGGAGTAGTTCCGCAGCACCGAGGAGAGCAGGCGGAACTGCACGGTGGAGTTGATCGTGGAGAAGTTGTTGCTGCCGGTGCCCGAGGCCGCCTTGTCGGCCTGGTTGGCGGTGTAGAAGGGGAAGATCGGATACTGCGCCGGATCGTCGAAGAGGCGCAGAGCCTGCTTGTAGGTGGCGGTGTTGGGGATCGCGCCGACGGCGAACGGGTAGTAGTTGTTGATCTCCTTCCACGGCACCCATTCGTTGGTGGGCTTCAGCCGGTGCTCGAACAGCTGCCTGCCGGGGTTCCACAGCACGTTGACGATGGCGTTCTGGATCTGCGTGGCGAGCGTGCGCATCTCGTTCGCCTTGGCGGTGTTGCCGATCGCCTCGTACGCCTGCGCCGCGGCCATCGCGCCGCTGTACTGGTAGGCGGCCTCCGCGCGATCCATGCGCTGGTTGGGCCTCCAGTGGAAGGACACCGCGTCGGCGTCGTTCCCGGTCAGGGCACCCCAGTCGTACTCGATGAGCTTGTTGTTGTCGGTGTCGTAGAAGGCGAGCTGACCCTTGACGTCCTGCTCGGCGTAGCGGGCCAGGTTGGCGGCGATGGCGGGCTGGCCTCCGTGGATCTGGTAGCTCTTCCAGGCCGCCTCGCCGATGTACTGGGTGTAGCTGTTGGACCAGTTCTCCGGGTCGCCGGGGTTGTCCAGGAAGCGGCCGTTCTTGGAGACCTGGCCGACGCTCAGCCAGTCACCGTAGGAGTAGATCGGGTTGCGCAGGTATTTCAGGTCGTCGATGTGCATGGGCTGGGTGAGCACGATCGCGTTGTTGTAGCCCAGCACGCCCTCCATGGAGGTGGGGAACTGGAAGGTCTGGCCGGGGATGTCCGCGTCGAGGTGGTTGTAGCGCATCAGCCACCAGCGGTAGTAGATGTTCTTCTTGATGCCGGGCTCGGGCACGTCGATGTAGGGCACGTTCTCGGCCCACCACCGGTTGTACGCGCGCACGTGCGTGGCGAATGCCGTGGCGGGCGTGTAGCCGGCGTAGGCGTCGTACTCGGTGCGGGAGGCCGGGATCTCGTTGGTGACGAAGCCCATGACGACCTTGACGGTCACGGTGGCGCCGGCCGCGACGGTGACGGACCTGTTGAGCCCGCCGCTGGAGACGGTGAACCCGTCGCCGGTGAGCCGGGGGAAGAGCGTGGTGAGGTTGTTGTAGGCGTTGACCTGGCCGGTCAGCTCGCTGCCGCTCCCCGAGGTGGCGTACGGCGAGGTGGCTCTGACCTGCAGCGTCGCCGAGCCGGAGCCGCCGTTGGTGATGGCCAGGTTGGCGACGGCGACGTTGTTCTCCGTGATGAACTTGGTCTGGTCGACGGTGATCGAGCCGCTGGTGTGCCGGCTCTTCCAGTGGCTGGGCGCCTGCCAGCGGGAGCCCACCTGCTCGGTGAAGGTGCCGGGGGTGACCGCGACGGTGAAGGCGTTGTTGTTGCTGATGCTCTCCCAGTACGCCGCCTGCCCGGCGAAGCCGAGCGTTCCGGGCGTGTGGGTCTTCATGAACAGCGCCCGCCCGCGGGTCATGAGCCAGGTGCCCGCGGGATCGTTGCCTGGGCGGGCCAGCAGCCGGTCCATCCAGAAGTCGGTGCCCGAGCTCTCGGCGTCGTAGATGGCCTGCATCATGTTGCCGGTCGTGTACGTGCCGGGCGCGGCGGGGACGGCCGGGCCGCTGAAGGAGGGGAAGCCGATGGTCTGGTCGGCGCTGGCCGGTGGTGCCGCCAATAAGCCGGCGACCAGGAGGATGGCGACCAAGGCGCGTCTCATGAGAAGGCCCTCCATTCGAGCACGCCGGTCGAGAAACCGGACCTGGACGTGATGTTCAGCCGCAGCCGGGTCGTGCTGACCGGGGTGAAGGTCGTGGTGTTGAAGGTGTTGGCCGCCACGCCGCAGCCGGACTGTCCTGGCACGTTGACGTAGGCGCTGCCGTTCCAGTACTGGATCTGGCAGGAGGCCGGCAGGTCGATGCCCAGGTTGTCGTCGAACCAGTACACCTCGGACCGGGAGATCGTCTGTGCGGTGGGCCAGGAGTACTCGATCCACTCGGTGCCCTGGTGGTTCCAGTTGCCGTAGGCGCCGTGGCTGTGGTCGGCCGAGTTCGCCGGGGTGTAGCCGTCGTTGATCGCGGCGAGCGTCTCCCACGGCGAGACGTACGAGGTGGAGGGGGTGGCGCCGGCCGCCAGGTTGCCCGGAGTGGTCGGGCCGCCGGTCTGGACGACCTTCTGCATGGTGCCGTCGGCGTTGAAGGACAGCTTGTCGATCGTCACCGAGCGGCGGAAGTTGCCCCCGCCCGGGGCGGCGGCGTTGTGGTAGACCATGTACCACTGGCCCTTGAACTCGACGATCGCCGGGTGGTTCGTGGTCGAGCTGACCTGGTCGAGGACGACGCCGCGGTGGGTCCACGGGCCGAGCGGGTTGCCGGCGGTGGCGTAGCGGATGCAGGCGTAGTTGGGCTGCGAGCAGCCGGAGTCGTTGGCCGCGTAGGCGAGGTAGTAGGTCCCGTTGCGCTTGAACATCCAGGGGGCCTCCCAGAAGTTCGACACGCCGCTCGGGGTGATCACCGAGCCGTTGATCGAGGTCATGTTGCTGTTGAGGCGGGCGGCGCGCAGGCCGTAGTAGGAGCCCCAATACATGTAGACCTGGCCGTCGTCGTCCCTGAACACGGTCGGGTCGATGTTGAGCGGCGAGGAGTTGGGGGTGCTGTCGCTGATCAGCGGGCCGCCGATGGCGTCCCTGAACGGGCCGGTCGGGCTGTCGCCGACGGCCACGCCGATGTTCATCCAGCCGGGGCCGTTGCCGTTGATGGAGACGTACCAGTAGTACTTGCCGTCGGCTCCGCGCTCGACCTCTCCGGCCCAGGCGTCGGCGCCCGCCCAGGGGAAGCTGGAGATCGACAACTTGGCGCCCTGGTCGGTGAAGGTGGTGGCGTCGGTGGAGGTGAAGACGTGCCAGTCGCGCATGACGAAGTTGGTGCCGCCGGCCGGGGCCTCGTCGTGGCCCGTGTAGACGTGGAGGGTGTCACCGACGACCAGTGCGGCCGGGTCGGCCGTGTAGATCGCGGTGGTGATCGGCGGGCCCGCGAGCGCGGGCCGCCCGGTGCCGAGGAGGACGAGGAGTGCCGTGGCGAGGGCCGCTGCCCATCGTCGTCTCATGAGGGTGCCCCTTGGTGTGTTAGCGCTAACATCACTGATCCGAAACGAAGGGAAGAACCTAAAAGGTTTTCGGAACGTAAATCCGCAGAGCGGGGACTGTCAATCGTGAACTGCAACTAGACGCATAGGGACTGAGCTGCATATTTCCGGCCATCCGGGCGCTGATCAGCAAGCGAGCGTTTGGTTACGGTTTCATATCACCGAAAAGGCTTTCGATAGTCACGCACGCCTGCCGTGGATGGCGACGGGCACCTGGGCGCCCTCGCGCTCCCCGTCTCATGAGAAGTTCATCCAGCGCAAAGACCCCGGCAAAGGTGCGCCTTCTACCGTGCTGTTCCGCCAGCAACGGAACAAGGAGAAGGAAACGCGGATGGGACACGATCATGAAGGTCAGCGCGTCAGCAGGCGGCGGCTGATCACCGGCATCAGCTCGATCGGCCTCGGCGGCCTGCTGGCCGCCTGCAGCAGCGAGGCAGGCACGACGGCCGTCACCACGACCACGGGAGCCACCGTCACGCCGGAGGCCACGACCACGTCCAACGACCTCAACGCGCTGTTCGCCGACGCCAACACCTGCACGCTGACCCAGACCACGACGCAGGGTCCCTACTACTTCGACGCGGACAAGGTCCGCAGCGACATCCGCGAGGACAAGCAGGGCGTGCGGCTGCGCGTCGCCATCAAGGTGCAGGACAGCGAGACCTGCAAGCCGCTGCCGAACGCGGTCGTGGAGATCTGGCACTGCGACGCGGCCGGGCTCTACTCGGGCGCGGAAGCCGCGTCGACCGGCGGAGGCGGCGGCGGGAACCGGCCGAGCGGCGCTCCCACCGGGGCCCCGCCGAGCGGCGGGCCAGGCGGGGGCGGCGGCGAGGGCGACATGGCCGACCTGACGCCTACCGACGACAAGCGTTACCTACGGGGCGCGCAGGTCACCAACAGCGACGGGATCGTGGAGTTCACGACCATCTGGCCGGGCTGGTACCGGGGCCGGACGATCCACATCCACGCCATGATCCACTTCAGCAACCAGCGCGTGCTGACCACGCAGTTCATGTTCGACGAGTCGATGAACAGCAAGATCATGGCGATGGCGCCGTACTCGGAGCACACGGGACGCGACACGTTCAACGACAACGACAACATCTACAAGGAAGGCATGATCATGAAGGTGGCGGCGGAGGACGACGGCTACCTGGGCGCCATCGTCTTCGCCGCCGACTCCGACAAGGACGGCTCCTAGACCCGCCGCACCACGTGCAGGAGATACTCCTTGCGGTCCAGCGGATTGTGGTCGGTACGCGGCCGTTCGGGGACCGGGCCGCGTACCGGCTCGTACCGGTCGAACGCGCTCTCCAGCACGCCCTCGCCCCGCGTCAGCCCGGGCAGGCGCTGCCCGAGCTCGCGTACAGCGCGGGTCTGCGCCTGCACGCCCTCCACGGCCGAGACGACCAGCACGGCCCCGTCGAGAACGTTCAGCACCCGCTCCACCTCGGCGATGAAGTCCGGGTGGCCGGGTGTGTCGATCAGGTTGACCGCGGTGTCGCCGACGGCGAACGAGACGACGGCGGATTTGATGGTGATGCCGCGCTGCCGTTCAAGGTCGAGCGAGTCGGTCTGGGTGTTGCCGTCATCGACGCTGCCGATCTCGCCGATGACGCCGGCGGCGTGCAGCAGCCGCTCGGTCAGGCTTGTCTTGCCGGCGTCCACATGCGCCAGGATCCCCAAGTTGAGCGTACGCAACGAACGTCATGTCCTCCGGATTGACCTGTCCTTTCACTGAGAGACATGAACGTTGCTCGCATTTCCTGCTCCTTCGTCGGCTGCGGCCAGCACACCAGAGGGCGCTTGACGTAGGCAACCGAATTTACGCCGGGGGCGCTCTCCCTACTGGCCACACCAGCGAACCGAACCCGGCCTTCCGCCCGGGGATCCACGTGGGCTATTGGTCGGCCACCTGGTGATACGAAAGCTCGTAGAGATGTCCGCCTTTGATAAGAATCGAAACCTCGACCGGTCGTTGCCGGTCGCTGTAGACGACCCGGAACTGCCTGAAGACCGGCACATCGGCCGGCAAGTCCAAACCCTCCACTTCGTTCGGTGTGGGCTGCCGCGCAGAAATGCGATCCTCGAAATACCGCTCCGGAAAGCCCAGATCCGCAAGTACCCGTGGCGCACCACCGCGGATCTTCTTGCGGCTGGTCAGAGGACTTCCAGCGGCGATGTCGAGCGGATAGTACGACCACGACAGCTCTACGGGCTCGCCATCATGGAGCAATAGACGGTGACGCATGACGACGCTGTCGCCATCAGATATCGCGAGTGCCGCAGCAACGTCATTCGGCGGCCTCACATCGCCCACGTCGAGCAGTTCATAACTGTAGCCACGCGGACCAGGAGACTTGTAAGTGGTGGCCTCGACGACGAATTGCCGGCTCTCTCGTACGAATACTCCTTTGCCTGCATGGCCACGCAGAAACCCTTCGTCCTTCAGGGATTGAAGGGCTCGTTGGATCGTCGCGTTGGCCGCCTCGAATCGTGCTACCAGCTGGGGTGTCGAAGGAAGTTGCTCGCCCGGCTTCAGCGCGCCGGACATGATCTCGGCTCGCAGTTCTGCGGCGATCTGCTGATGACGCGGACGTGGGTCGGGCCGCCTTGCCAAGGTTGTCAGGTCTCCTCGTTAATGATCATCTTGTAGCGCAGCTCACGTCCGTCGGCGACCATCGTCATGACAGTGGCCTCGATCGGCGTTCCAGTGTCCGTGCGCAACACTCTGGTGAGGACCATGACCCAGTCCTCCGGCCGGATGTCCAGCGCATCTTGTTCAGGCGCGTTCGAGGGGCGAGCCGTTACCCGTTCCTCTGCGGTGCGGGGCTGGTAACCGAGGCTGGCCAGCATGGTAAGCGCTCCGCCCGGAATCTTGCGGGCTTCTGCCAGCCGCGTGTTGCGAGCGATCTCCGCTGGATAGTAGGAGTCAGCCAGTTCCGTAGGCCGTCCATCGAGGAGCACCAGCCTGCGCCGGACGACCGCTGTGTCTTCGGGACCGAGACCGAGCAGGTCAGCCACCTCGCGCGGCGGATACGCCTCTTCCACGCCCCGTAGTTGATTCGTGCCGACATGACCATGAGCGGCGGCCTCCTCCGCCCAGGCGTCGGGCTCGCCGGGACGGCGCGGCCTTACGTAAGGGGTGGACACGCTCGCCCAGCCCGCATCTGCCATGTGGTCCTCCACCGAGATGAAAGGGGGCAGCTGGCGCTGTCACCGTCCGGTTCGTATGTGGTGTCTCGATCAAAGAGTACTCAGGTCGTCCCAGTCAAAGCCTTGCTGCCTTTCGGGAATAGCATTAAGGTTGCGATGCATCTACGCCCCGAGTTGTGGAACGGAGGAGCAATGACCGGCATCGAGGTACAGGGCCTGGCGCAGGCGGGCGCTCAGAGCGTGCGCCAGGTCGTCGCAAAGGGGGCGGCCCTGCAGGACTGGGCAGGCCGCCAGCTCTCGACGCTACGTAACACCTACCCGGCTTGGGAGATCACGCGCGAGCACGATGCGTCCGGACAGGTGTGGTGGACGGCCAGGCTCCTCCCGGCGTTCACCGTCGACATGGCGGCGGCCGGGGTCCTGCGGACCGTCCGGCAGCCCGATGCCATCGCGCTGGCGGCCACGCTGGCCTGGCAGGCCGCCCTGTTGCACAACACCCGGTCCCGTACGGGCCGCTATGAGCATCTCGGCCCGCCGTTCGATGTCTCAGACCCGTGGCGAGCCGGGGATCCAAGCCCCAGGCGCAACCCCGCGCGTGGGAAGCCGGCCCTGCAAATCGCCGGGGCCCGAATGAGAGGAGATCCCATGAGGGATCTGTACGGCCAACCGCTCAGTGACGTGCCGTTCACCAAGCTGTGCGGCGGCAACCAGCAGGAGCAGGACATGGAGTCCTGTGTGGAGATCGCCCTCCTTCCAGGCGTCCAGTACGCCTACGCACTGCGTGACTCGAAGAACCCCGACGCCGGAACCCTCCGGTTCACCGGCGCCGAACTGCGCGCCGCCGGTATGACCACCATCTAGCGCGACCGAAGACGGCGGCCCCTGCCTGATCGAAGCAAGCAGGGGCCGCTCCCAGCACTCTACGGGAGCACTCTGATCATGCACTGGCACGCCTACCAGTGGACCGGCAACGGCGCCGAGCGCGCCAATGAGGCAGAACGTCGGCCGGGCTCACCCGACTTCCCCACCTCCACCTTGCCGCCGATGCGGACCGGCGACTGGCTGGCCAAACCCAACTCCCGGATCGCGGCCACCTTCCATGACCTCGGCGAGGCTGCCGACTGGCTAAAGGCTGAGTTCGGCAAGGTGCGGGGTGCGCTGCTGCTGCCGGAGCGCATCCTGCTGGAGGACCGCCTGGCGTACGCGCGCGACGCGCTGCCGCGCGGAGTGGACGTGCAGTGGGGCGAGTGGCTCCAGGGCGGCCGATTCGCCAGCATTGGCATGGTCTGCTGCCCCAACCGGCACACCGACCATCCCTGCCCGATCCGACGACGGGCCGAGGCCAGCACCTCATGAGCAGGCGCGGCGGTCCCGTACGGGCGTCGGCGATGAGCTTTGACCACGGCTGTATGAGTCCCCATGTCCCTCTGCCGGCGCTCCACTGCGTAGCACTCGACTGGAGTGAACCCCGCGTTGACGAACGCTTGAGAGTGAATGCCTGGACCTGCCACAATTCCTGGCCGATCTACGAACTATGCGCCGCCGGCGGCCTGTGGTTCATCCGTCGGACATCCACATCGGGCACCGCCATGGAAACCGCGCGATGGCACCGCCGAAGGGCTGAAGCAATGTGGTCAGCCCTGCTCAGGGGAGATGTCCGCTGACCGCTGGCTTCAATGGTCCGCACCGGGCGACATGAATCTGCCTACGGACGGTGAGGGCACGGGGGTAAGTCGGCTGGCCGTTCTGTTGAGAGACTCAGTCCCCATGCGAGGTATAGCTGCGACGGCAGCGGGGGTATGCAGCCCGCCGTTTGGAAGTCACCCCTATAGCGCCATGCGTTGCCGCCATGTTTGCTCCAGAAGTGAATCTGGTTGGTCATGACGATCGCATAGAAATCATCCTGGGCTTCGGTCTGCCCATATACGGCGCCATAGTAGGCGGTCCCGCTCGCAACCGCTCTGACCGCTGTGGGCGCACCTGTTCTCCGAGCGGCATCGACGAGACTTTGGCGTGTCGCCTCGTCGAGGTGCAGCGACCATGCAGTTCCGGGAGCTACCCGTTCCCCGTCTTCTTCCTCCTCATCGATGGCTTGCTGGGAGGTGGCGACAGTCGGAGTTGTTGCTGGGCCGATTTCACCGGATGGCGGTGACAGGACGAGCGCGACAGCGGCAACGGCGGCCGCGATCACAATAAATAATCCTGCGGTCGCTGTTAATGCAAATACCGATGTTCGCATGACCAAATTCCTAGCATACGAGGATTCGCGCAGCTGGTGGAGGCGGCCGGGCTGCGGCTGCTCGGGATCACGGCCGGTGAGGGCGCCTTCAGCCAGTTGGAGGCCGGCGCGTGATATTCTTTGGACGAATGCCCAAGGCGATCGTCCAAAAGGAGGGATCATGGCTGGTGATTCCGCGGCCCGCGGTCAGACGACCCGGCAGCGGCTGCTCGACGCGACCGTCGCGCTCATCCCCGAGCTCGGCTGGGGTGGCGTCACGACCAGGCTGGTCGCCGAACGGGCCGGGGTGGCGCCCGGCGTGGTGCACTACCACTTCGCGTCGGTGACGGACCTGCTCGTCGCAGCCGGGACCGGTTTCAGCGCGGGCATGCTTGACCTCCTGGCCAAGGAGCTCACCACGCGGCCCGGCATCGGCGAAGGCGTGGACTGGCTGCTGGGCGAGCTCTCCCGCTACAGCGGCGTGGATCCCGCCTCGCTGCTGGTGGTGGAGATGTTCCTGGCCTCGACGCGGCTGCCGGAGCTGCGCGAGCGGCTGGGCGAGCAGATAGCCGCCTTCCGGTCGCGTGTCGCGTCGTGGCTGGCCGAGCGCGGCTACCAGGGCGACGCGACGGCCGCGGCCGCGATGCTGGCCGCCGCCGTGGACGGGATCATGCTGCACCGCGCGCTCGATCCCGATCTCGACCCCGCCGCGCTGGCGGGGCCGCTGCGGGCGATGTTCGGCACCATCGGCGAAGGGACGCGACCATGAAGGCTCTCATCTGCGGCGCCGGCATCGCCGGGCTGACGCTCGCCTGGCACCTGGAGCGCGCCGGCTGGGAGGTGGAGCTGGCCGAGCGCGCGCCGGCGTTCCGCGACGGCGGATACCTGATCGACTTCTACGGTCCCGGCTTGCAGGTCGCCGAGCGGATGGGATTGCGGGCGCGGCTCACCACGGCCCGCTACCCGGTCAACGAGCTCAGCTACGTCGACCGGGCCGGGCGGCGGACCAGCCGGCTGACGCTGACGTCCGGCCTGGAGGAGGTGTTCAGTCTGCCGCGCGGCGACCTGGCGCGGATCGTCGCCGACGAGGTGCGGGCGCCCATCACGTACGGCGTCACCGTCGAGTCCGCCGAGCAGGGCCCGGACGGGGTGTCCCTGCGGCTGACCGACGGCACGTCGCGCGAGGTGGACCTGCTGGCGGGCGCGGACGGGGCGCATTCACGGGTTCGCGAGCTGGTGTTCGGCGACGTGGCGCCACGCTATCTCGGGCACCAGGTGGCGGCGTACGTCGTGGACGACGAAGAGCTCAGCGACCGGGTCGGGACGCGCTACCAGATGGTCACCGAGCCCGGCCTGATGGCCGGCGCGTACGCGCTGAGCGGCGGCAGGGTCGCCCTGCTGTTCCTGCGCCGCGAGCCGGACCCGGCGCTGCCCGCCGATCCCGCCGAAGCGCTGCGCCGCCACTACGGACACCTGGGCTGGATTCTGCCCGACGTGCTGTCGCACTGCCCGGACCCGCCCGAGCTGTACTACGACCAGGTGAACCAGATCGAGATGGAGCGCTGGCACCAGGGCAGGGTCGTGCTCGTCGGGGACGCCTGCCAGGCCGTGTCGCTGTTCGCCGGGCACGGGGCGTCGATGGCGATGGCGGGCGCCCGGGTCCTCGCCGACGAGCTGGCCGCCGCCGGCGGGGACGTGCCCGCGGCGGCGGCGCGCTACCAGGCGCGGATGGCGCCGCCCATCGCCGAGGTCCAGCGGTACGGGCGCCGGTTCATCCAGTGGATGGCCCCGTCGAGCAGGTGGCGGATCATCGCGCGCGACCTGCTGTTCCGCCTGGCCGCCCTGCCGGGAGGCAGCCGCCTGTTCGTGAACTCGCTGAGCGCGGGAGGTCACGACCTGATCGACGTCAGCCCTCGACGCGCTTCTTCAGCGCCGCGTTGAAGTTGTCGAAGTTACGCCGCGTGCCCTCGATCATCTTGCCGAGGAAGGGCACCAGCAGCCCCGTGAAGCTCTCGCTCTGCACCAGGTGGGTGCCGCCGTCGGGCGTGGCCGTGAGCGTGAACTCGTGCGTGCCGTCGAACAGCCCGGGCACGATCAGGTGGCCGACCCACCTGAGCGACTTGCCCGGCTCGGCGGCCAGCACCTCGGGCTTGAACGTGATCGGCCGGCCGTTCTCCGGGAACATCCGCAGATTCAGCTTGCCGCCCACGACCGCCTCTCCGGAGCCCTCCCTGATGAACGGGTTCCAGGCCGCGTATCCGGCGAAGTCCGCCAGGACCGCCCACACCTTTTCAGGTGACGCCTGGATGTCGATGGCGGTGCTGATTTCGCGCATGCATGAGCCTCATCGTGACGTAGGAACGCGACCCCCTCGCGGGATTCGAGGCATTTATACACGTTCTGAGTCACATCCGGCGGGTCCACAGCCAGCCGCCGCTCGGCCTCGGCCATGAGCGGCGGCGACGGCAGCTCGTCGGGGTTACGCCGCCGTATCGGGCTCCTCCTCGGCCCGTTCGTCACCGACGCGCTCCAGGGTCAGCCTGGCCGCCCTGAAGCGGGCGCATCGCGCCTCGAGCTCACGTTCGTCCTCGAAAATCCACTGTTCGATCATGGTCACCCAAGTGATCACACGCCGGTCGCGCGGGCGGTGGACTTGGCGCAGTCTTTTCACGCCAGCAACTCGACCGTGCCACGCTCGCCGTCCACCCGGATCCGGTCGCCGTCGCGCAGCCGCATGGTGGCGTTGCCGGTGCCGACCACGGCCGGAATGCCCAGCTCGCGCGCCACGATCGAGGCGTGCGACAGCGGCGCGCCCATGTCGGTCACGACGGCGGCGGCCCGCGGGAACATCGGCGTCCAGCCCACGTTGGTCAGCGTCGTGACCAGGATCTCGCCGGGCTTGAGCCGCTCGCCCTCCTCCGGGCCGGAGATCACCCGGGCGATGCCCTCCACCACGCCGGGCGCTCCAGGAAAGCCGGTCACGGTGTCGCCGACCGGCGCCATGCCGCCGCGGGCGTCGTACAGGTCGCCTCGCCGGTCCGGGCCGGCGGCCCAGCGCACCGGATCGAACCGGCCCACGATCAGCGTCGGGTACGGCGGCAGCGCGGCGTACTTCTCGTACGTCGCCCGCCGCACCGGCACCCGCTCCAGCCCGGCCGCGTTCCCTCGCAGCAGGTCCAGGAGCTCCTCCAGGTAGAGGTAGAACACGTCGTCGCCGTGCCCGGTCAGCTCGCCCGCGCGGACGGTGAAGGCCCGCAGCACCCAGAACGCGCGCATGTTCTCCGAACGCGTGGACTCGCGATCGCGTACGACCGCGCTCCAGCGCCGGACCCGCTCGCGCATCTTGGCCTCCTTGCCCGGGTAACGCGCGGCGAAGCGCGCCCAGGCCTCCTCCCTGGCCTTCTCCTGCCGGGCGAGCAGCGCCTCGGTGCCGGCCTGAACGTCGCGCAGGCCGGCGAGCTGGGCGTCGATCCAGTCGGGGTCCTCGCCGGGGCGCGGGATGGAGACCTCGAACTCGTGGGGGCCACGATGCCCGTACGCGCGGGCGAACTCCTCCCTGGTGATCTCGCCGCGCGCCAGCCGGGTCAGGCCCATGACCGGGCCCAGGCTGGCCAGCTCGCCGCCGGCGTTGACCCCGGTGAGCATGGCCTCGGCGTCGGTATCACCCATCATCTCGCGCAGCTTGTCGCGGGTGTGGACGAGAGTGGAGCCGCCCTGGCGTCCGGCCGCCTCCAGCATGCGGCACGAGGTGACCATGTGCGGCTCGATCTCGTCCGCCCACAGCCGCGCCAGCTCGGGGCCGGAGCCGGTGGCGGCGATCGCGGCGCGGAGCTCCTCACAACGTTGCCGCGAGGTGGCCAGGAAGGCGCGCATGCCCTTCAGGTTCGTCCTGACCCGGCGCTGGATGTTGATCGCCATGGGCACGACCCGCTTGACGATCTCCCAGCGTGAGATCTCGGCTTTCGGCACGTCCAGACCGGGTGGGAGCTTGCCGAAGACGTTCTCCGTCGCGCTGAGCCTGCTCTCCATGCCGAGGGCCGCGGCGATGGTGTGCACGATGCTGAGGTTCATGTAGAAACGGCCGCCGATGTTGCCGACCAGGTCGAAGCCGGGCAGGGAGGACGCGGCCATGGCCTCGTGGATGAACATGCGCACGAACGACCACGTCACCGGCGTCATCACGTCCGGGATGGCCTCGCCCAGGTTGGCCGCGGTCCACAGGTAGTCGCCCTTGAGGCTGTCGTTCCACTCCTCGGTCTGCGGCTTGATGCCGGTGATCGGGCGGGCCTGCACGATGGCGAACGCGTCGCCGGACCGGGCCCACTCCACGTCCATCGGCATCCCGTACACGTCCTGCACGAGGGCGCCGAGCGCGGCCAGCTCCACGGCCTGCTCCGGGGAGAGGACCGGCACGCGCCGCAGCTCGCCGGGCACGGGCCGTTCCTCGGTGCCGGTCGGGGTGCGGACGGTCATGACCGTCTTGTCGCTCGTCCGGGATCGGGTGACCGCGCCGTGCGCGACCACGATCGTGTCGGGAGTCACCTGGCCGCCCACCACGGCCTCGCCGAGCCCCCAGGAGGCGTTGACGACGGTCTCGTCGCGGGCGCCGGTGACCGGGTCGGCGGTGAACATGATCCCGGCCGCGTCCGCGTCCACCAGCTCCTGCACCACCACGGCCAGCGCCACGTCGTCGTGGGGAACGCCGTTCTGGTCGCGGTAGGCGATGGCGCGCGCGTTCCACAGCGAGGCCCAGCAGCGCTTGACGGCGTCGAGGAGGGCGTCGCCGCGGATGTTGAGGTAGGTGTCCTGCTGGCCGGCGAACGACATCTCCGGCAGGTCCTCGGCGGTGGCCGACGAGCGGACGGCCACGGGGACGTCGTCGCCGAGCGCCGCGTACGCCCGCCGGATCTCCCCCGCGATGCTCTCGGGCATCTCGTGACAGGCGAACAGCTCCGCGATCCGCTCGGCATCCCCCGCCCGCAGGATGTCGTCCCGGAAGTCCCGCACGAAGGCGCGGTAGGCCTCAGTCGTGATGTGGAATCCGCCGGGGACCGGCAGGCCGGCCTGGATCAGCCGGGCCAGGGAGGCGCCCTTGCCGCCCACGGTGGCCAGGTCGGCCGCGGCGTCGTCGAGAGGCAGCACCAGCTTCACTTCGCACGCTCCTCAGAGCCCAGAGAGATCGCGAGCTTCTGGCGGGCGACCTCCGCCATGGCGTCCAGAAAGTCAAGGGTCGCCTGCGCCACGGCCCGCACGTCCTCGTCCGGCAGCGCCCGGCCCGTGCTCATGGCGCGCTCGAGGGTGTCTGCGACCAGCTCCTCGATCCGGTCGTCGGGCAGCCTCGCCTCCTCCGGCAGCATGTCGGGCAGCGCCACGAACCCGTACAGGATGGAGCTGATCACGATCACGTGATCCCCGGGATCCTTCCGCACCGCGCCGTGCTCGATCAGCCGCTTGACGTAGGCGTCGAACGCGCCGCCCAGCTCCAGCCCGGTCGTGCTGCGCCGCTTCATGCGCGTGAGCTTGCCGAGCACCTCGGAGTCGCTCATCAGGACCGCCCGCAGCAGCGGCCGGCGCAGCAGCGTGCCGACGAACCGCCCGAACAGCTCGCTCAGCGTGGCGGGCGCGCTCGCCCGGATGTCCTCCAGCAGGTGGACCCGCTCGCGGCGCAGCAGCGCGGCGAACAGGTCGTCGCGGGTCTTCCAGTGCAGGTAGATCGTGCCCTTGGCGACGACGGCCCGCTTGGCCACGTCGTCGATCGTGGTCTTGTCGTAGCCCCAGCGCAGGATCAGCTCCGCAGCGGCGTCGAGGATCCGGTGCGCCCGTTCGAGCTGGCGCGCCGGATCCTGCGGCGGCCGTCCGACCTTGACCATCCGTCTCACCTCATTGTTTGACTCGATGAGACTATACGGTCATTTAATTAACCACAAGTTCACCCGATCCTCCTGCGCGTTCATGACCTCGTCAGTGGTGCCTTTGACGCTCATGTACGGCTCACCGAGGCGGAACAGCGCGTTCGGCTGTCGCGTGTCGCGAGCCGCCGCGCCGCGAGCGATCAGCTCTCCAGGCGCCAGGTGATGCGGTGGCCGATCGCGGCCGCGTAGCGTTCGAGCGTGGAGGCGCGCACGTCCGCGTCGCCCGCCTCCAGCCTCGCCACGGCCGACTGCGAGGTGCCCATGCGCGCGGCCACGTCGGTCTGCGACAGCCCGGACGCCCGGCGCCTCTCGCTCAGCTCGGCGATCATCTCCCGCCGCCTGGCCGCCATCTCCCTGAACCCGGGCAGCTGCGGCAGCTCGTCCTCCATACCATCAACGGTATCTCTTTTTCGAGATACTGCGAGCTTTCAGCCCATTTTCTCCAGGAGGAGTTCGGCCTGCGGAGCGAACGACGGGTCGCCGGTGCCCGCCGCCGCCCGCAGCAGGCGGCGGGCGAGGACCAGGTCACCGCGCTCGTACCGGATCTCGCCGAGCCGGCAGGCGGCCTCGGCCACCAGCTCGGCCTCCTCGGTCAGGCCGAGCGTCAGCTCGTAGTAACGCAGGGCGCCGTCGCGGTCGCCGAGCCAGTAGCACAGCTCGCCCAGGTGCGCCGCGGCCATCCCGGACTCCGAGTCGCCCGCGTCGATGACCCGCTGGTACCAGGTGAGCGCCTCGGGGAAGTCGCGGTGGCGCTTGGCCAGCGCGCCCAGGTACATCGCGGCCAGCGCGCTGGTGTGCCCATCGGCCGCCTCGACGGCGCTGACGTACCACTCGCGCGCCCGTTCCTCGTCCTCCTCGTGGAAGGTCTGGCCCAGCGCGACCATCGCCCGCGCCGCCAGCCCGGCGTCGCCCGCGTCGAGCACCCGCAGGTACGTCTCCCGCCCCTCGTCCACCAGGCCCGCGCCGACCAGCGTCTGCGCCAGCGTGGACAGCGCGATGGGCTCGCCCCCCGCGGCCGCCTCGCGGAGCGTGCGCAGCGATTCCGTCGTGTCGCCCCGGTTGTCCTGCAACATGCCGAGCAGGCTCCCGAACACTTCCCTGACCGGGCTGTCGGCGTCGGCCGCCTGCCGCCGCGCGACGTCGTACAACGCGTCGGCGTCGCCCTCGCCGTCGAGCAGCTCCAGCAGCCTGCCGCCGGCGACGAACCGCATGTCCGGGTCGTCGTCCTCGGTCAGCCGCTCGAAGATCGCCCGCGCCTCGGCCCGCTCCCCCAGCGCGGCCAGCCGGTCGGCGACGTTGAGATCGGTGAACGACCCTTCGCCGGCCCGCCGGAAATACGCCCGCACCGCCGCCGGGTCCTCGCACTCCCCGCCCAGCTCGCGCGCCACCTCGGCGCCCTTCTCGCCCATCAGGTCCAGCACCCGTACGGCCACGTCGTGCGCGCCGCGCTCGAACTGCTGGTATGCGAGCGTCCCGAGGTTCTCCAGCGCCTCCCCGCCACGTTCGTCGCCGGTGGCCACGGCGGCCGCGAACGCCTCGGCGGCCCCGAGCACGTCACCCTCGTCGTGCCGCCAGCAGCCCATCAGGATGTGCCCTACGGCGGCGACCTCCGGCTCGGGGGCCGCGGCGGCCGACTCCACCTCCTCGTAGGCGGCGGCCGTGTCCCCCATTTCGTGCAGAGCCACGGCGAGGTTCCTGCGCAGGCCCGCCGCGAACGGCTCGAAGCCCGCGTCGACGCCCTTGCGGTACATCTGGACGGCGCCCGTCAGGTCGCCCGTGCCCCGGCACGCGTCGCCCCATCCCCAGTAGCCCATGGCAACGGTCTCCGGATCGCCGGTCGCCACCGCCCGCTCCGCCGCCTCGGCCGCGGCCTCGTGCTCCTGGCCGCGGACGAGGTGGTCGACCAGCCGGCGCAGGCATTCCAGGTCCCCGTCCGCCGCGCCGTCGGACAGCGCCTGCCGTACGCCTGCCGCGTCGCCGCGCTCCTCCAGCACCCCGGCGAGCATGGCCGCGGTACGGGGCATGCCGGACCGCAGGGCCTCCACGGCGCCGTCGACGTCGCCGCGGCGCTCCCGTACGACCGCGATGTTGTGCCAGGCGGCGTGGGCCGTGCCCGGGTGCTCGGTGGCGGGCAGGAAGCACAGCTCGGCGCGGCCGGGCGCGCCGTTCCCGGCCCAGCTCGCGCCCAGCGAGAGGTACGCCTCCGCGGCCGGCTCGGTCGCGTCGCTCAGCTCGATCACCAGCCGGTAGAGCCGCCTGGCGGTCTCCTGGTCGTCCAGCCCTCTGGCCGTGCGGAGGGTCTGGATCAGGCCCTCCGCACGGTCGTCGCCGGTGAGGGCGGTCAGCAGGCGGCGGGACTCGGGCACGTCGCCGTCGTCGAGCGCGAGCGCCAGCTCGGCCAGCGGCGCCGATCCGACGACCTCGGTCAGCGCCGCGACCGCGCCCGGCCGGTCGCCGTCGGCCGCCAGCACCCATCCCCGTTCCTCGGCGGAGGCCGTGCCCAGCCGGACGCGTGCCACGGCGGCGGCCCAGCCGTCGCCGTCCTGTGCGGCGGCCCTTTCATAGGCCGCCCGGGCGTAGTCGCCGTCGCCCGCCTCCCCGACCAGCCGCGCCGCCGTCACCAGCGTGCCCGCCGCGGACTCGGGGCCGGCGGCCACGGCCCGCTCGAACGCCGCCTTCGCACCGGCCACGTCACCGGTCCTGGCGAGCAGCTCCCCGAGCAACCGCGCCTCATCCGCCCCCGCCTGCGCCGCGTCCGGCCCACCACCCGGCAGGCCGGGCTGGGCGGCGATGATCGTCGTCAGGGTGGACAGGGCCGCCGGCAGGTCGCCGTGGTCGCGGAGCATGCCCGCCAGATACAGCCTGCCGGCCGGGCCGAACCCCGCGGCCAGCAGCTCACCTGCCTCCCCCGGCTCGCCGCTCGCCACCAGCACCTCGGCGAGCCGCATCGTCGCATCGGTCCTGCGCCGCTCGTCCGCCCCCTCCCCGGCGAGCACCCGCCGGTACGCGCCCGCGGCCTCGGCGAGCTGCCCGAGCTCCTGCCGCACATGGGCGAGGTCGCTCAGCGCCATCGCGGCCAGCCCTTCGTTGTCGCCCTCCACGGCCCATTCCCAGGCGTCGATCGCCCCTTCCTTGTCCCCGGCCTCGTTGCGCAGCGCGCCGAGGTAGCAGGCCGCCTCCTGGCGGAAGCCCGGATGCCCGCCGCCGGCCACCAGCGAGAGCGCCGCGTCGGCGGCCGCGCTCTCGCCGCGCCGCTGCCAGGCGTGCGCGCTCTCGATGGCGAGCATGCTGGTGAGCAGCGTGTTCCCGCCCTCGGGCACGCCCGCGAGCGCCGCCGCCGCACCGTCGAAGTCCCGGTCGAGCAGGGTGCGGGCGAACCGCCCCATCGGCTCGGGCTCGCCGGTGGCCAGCTCGAAGGCGGCCCGCGCGGCCACGAGGTCGTCGAGCCTGACCAGGGTCAGCCCCAGCAGCCAGGCGCTGCGGGCGGCCTCCTCTCCGTCCTCCCGCGCGATCCGCCGCTGGTGCAGCCGGCAGGCCGCCGGCAGGTCCCCTTGCTCCTCGTACAGCGTCGCCAGCGCGCCGGCCGCCTCGCTCCGCAGCCCCAGGTGGGCACTGTCCAGCGCCATCGTGTACGCCGCCCGCGCCTCGGCCGGCTCGTCCTCCAGCAGCCCGCCCAGCAGGTAACCGACCCAGGGCGCCAGCGCCGGATGCCCTTCCGCGCGGGCCCGGCGCAGCAGGGCGACCGCCTCGTCCCGGTCCGGCAGGATCTCTTTCGCCAGCGTGGCCGCGTACGACAGGGCCAGCGGCTCCCCGGACCCGGCCGCGTCGTGCAGCAACCTGGAGGTCTCCGACAGCGCGTACCCGAACGAGGCCAGCACCTGGGCGAAGACCGCGGTGCCCACGGCGGCCACGGCGGGATCGGCGTGATCCATGATCTCCTGGTAGCGCGACAGTCCCTCCTCCCGCCCGAGCCGCTGGTGGCCGGCCAGCGCGCGCAGCACCGGGTGCAGGTCGTCTCCGGAGATCCGCAGCAGGTGCAGCAGGAACGTGGCGGCGAAGCCCTGGACGACGTCGTCGCCTTCGGCCACGTACGTCAGCAGCTCGTCGGCCTGCTCCCGGTCGCCCTCGCCCAGCTCCAGCTCGGCCAGCGCCACCATGGCGCGGATCGACTGCGTGGCCGCGCCCGAGTCGGCGGCCCGGCGTAGCAGCCGCCTGGCCTCGTCCAGGTCGCCCGCCCGGAGGCGGGTCAGGGCCGCGTCGACGTCCTGGACCGCCTGCTCCTCCACCGGGTCGGCGAGCGGCTGCTGCCGGCTGTCGTGGTCGAGCAGCAGCCTGGCCTTGAACGCGGCGTCGGGGTCCTCGTGCCCGGCGGCGAGCCGCGCCAGCTCCATGACCTCGTCGTACACCTCCGGCCGCTGGTCGAGCAGCAGGCCGAGCAGCGCGACGCAGGCGGAGGCCCAGTCGCTCTCACCCGCCTCCAGCACCGCCCGCAGCGCGGCCAGCGCCTCGGCGGCCTCTCCGGCCTCGGTGTGCATCTGGGCCAGGCACGCCTGGGCCTGGACGACGTACTCGCGCTGGCCGCTGGCGATCACCCGGTGGAAGATCGCCTTCGTCTCGTCCTCGTCGCCGAGCTGGGCGGTGACCTTGGCCAGCTCGATCAGCGAGGGCAGCCGGATCTCGGGGCGGGGGTCCTCGGCGGCCACGCGGTAGGCGGCCGCCGACTCTGCGTACTCGCCCAGGTCCACCAGCACGGCGCCGAGCAGCTTGTGCGCCATCGCCAGGTGGTCGGGGTGGCCGACGGCGATGGCGTGCTCGCACATCTCCCTGGCCGCCTCGAAGTCCTCCTCCTCGGCGTACACCTGGTAGAGCCGGAACGCCGATCGTGCCACCACGTCGGGATCCCCGCAGGTCAGCAACGAGCGGTAGTCGTCCTCGTCCTCCGCCGCCTCGTACAGGTCGCGGGCCGAGGCGGGATCCTGGTGGAACTCCGGCAGCTCCAGCCGCGCGGCCAGCTCGGCCACCGCGGGGCTGTCGCACCTGCGGGCCCGCTCCAGCGCCTCCTCCGCGCCCTGGGCGTCGCCCAGTTGCGTGCACACCAGCACCAGCGCCGTTTCGGCGAGCGCGGCCACCTCGAAGTCCGCGCCGTCCGAGGCGATCATCAGCACCCTGTGCGCCGCCGCCCACTCCTTGGCGTTGACCAGCAACATGCCCATGGCCATGGCCGAGCGCTGCCCGAACACCGGGTCGCCCGACTGGATCACCGACCGGTGGGCCGCCTCGGAGCCTTCGAGGTCTCCCCGCTCCTGCAGCAGCCCGGCCAGCAGGTGGGACGCCTCCGGGTCCCCTGTGGCCGCGATCTGCCTGAACAGCGCGGCGGCCTGGTCGAGTTCTCCCGCTTCCCAGCAGCTCATGGCCGCGTCGAGCTGTTCTGACGCCATCTTCACCCCAAGGTCAGCCAACAATGTGAAAAAGCTACACATCTTGTGCGCCGGGTCACAGGGCAATCCGAGATCTCCAGTACTCACGCGTCTCACCATGGGAGGGCCGTAGCGTAGGTGTCATGGCCAAGGCGTTCTGGATCGATCAGGAGTTCGACAGAGACCGTGACGGGCGCTATGCCGTACACGTGCGCAAGAACCTGGAGGAGTTCGAGTGGGGCGACATCGCGCCCATCAGGTTCGCGTGCGCCGCGTGGCGACTGGCCACGCCGCCGTCGCTCACCCCCGGCTACGTCCGCTGGGACCGGCGCATCCTGGAGGCGACCTGCCACCGCAACACCTGGGACGGGACGCTGTACGCGCGGATCAGGCTCGTCTCGCCACTGCCCGAGGAGCTGACCCGCTCGCGTGCCTGGTGGCGTGACCGCGGCTGGCTGGGCTGGCAGGAGACCTTCGGCCAGTACGTCGAGCCGTCGCAGCAGGACCTGGCCAGGATCCCGTTCCTGCGGGCCTCGCTGCTGGTCGAGGCGCCGGTGCCGCTCGACGACCTGCCGCCGGAGCCGGAGGGCCCGCACGACGATGTCGAGCAGCGCGCCCACCGCGTGGTGGTGGTGCTGACGCGCGAGCTGAACGCCCTGGTGTCCCCCGTGCTCGACCAGCTCGGCGGCTGACATGTTTGATTGACGGCTGGGTAGCAGGGGTCCCATGAGGATCCTGATCACCCTGCTGGCGCTCGCCCTCGCCGGTTGTGCGGTGGACACGGCCTCGCCCGCGCGGGCCGCGGAGCGGTTCCACGCCGCGCTCAGCGCGCACCAGGAGGAGGCCGCGTGCGGGATGCTCGCCCGTAAGACCGCCGACAGGCTCCCCGATCCGGACCAGTCGTGCGCCGACGCACTGCGTGAGCTGAAGCTCGGCCCGGGCGGCGCGGTCACCTCGGTGAGCGTGTGGGGTGAGGAGGCGCAGGTGCGGCTGGGCGGCGACACGCTGTTCCTGCACCGCTTCGGCGACGGATGGCGGGTCAGGGCGGCGGGCTGCGAGCCGGTGCGCGACCTCCCGTACGAATGCGAGGTGGAGGACTGATGCGCGTGATGTTCGCGCTGACCACCCTGGTGATCGTGCTCGGCCTCGCCTGGTTCTTCTTCGTGGGGTGGTCGCGGCTGTGAAGTGGGTCAAGGAGAACTCGCTCGCGCTGGCCTTCCTCACCATGTTCCTGCTGGCGGTGGCCGGTCAGGCGGTGGCCGGGACCCTGCAGTTCAACGACCGGCAGCTGGTCCAGGGCGACGAGCCGGTCTCGGTCCTGCAGTACGTGACGTCGTCGACGTTCGCCGTGGACGTCGCGGAGAACTGGCAGTCCGAATACCTGCAGTTCTTCCTGTTCATCGTGCTCACCGTCTGGCTCGTGCAGAAGGGGTCGCCCGAGTCGAAGACCATGGGCTCGATGGGGGCGGAGTCCGACAAGGACCAGCAGATCGGCGAGCACTCCGGCAGTCACTCGCCCAGGTGGGCCAGGGTCAAGGAGATCCGGCTGTGGGTGTTCAGCAACTCGCTCGGGCTGGTGATGGGGACCATCTTCGTGCTGTCGTGGCTGGCGCAGTCGGTGGCCGGCCAGGCCGCGTACAACTCCGAGCGGCTCAGCGACCTGCGCGATCCGGTCTCGTGGGGCTCGTACGTCACCTCGCCGGAGTTCTGGGACCGCAGCCTGCAGAACTGGCAGTCGGAGCTGCTGGCCGTGCTGTCGATGGTGGTGCTGTCGATCTATCTGCGTCAGCGCGGCTCGCCCGAGTCGAAGCCGGTCGGGGCATCCCACCTGGCCACCGGGGTCGAGGGCTGACCGGTGACGACGGCGACGATGCGGGTGCCGGGGGCGAACGCGCCCTGCCGGGCGAGGTCGAGGATCCCGTAGAGCATCTTCGCGACGTAGACGCCCTCAACCTGATATTTCTCGATAAATCCGTCCAAGGCCGGGGTCGTCCTGGCGTACCCGCCGAAGTGGTAGTCCAGGTTGATCGCCCAGTTCGACCACGTACGCCCGTACGCCTCCCGCTGCAGCCTGGCCACCTCCCCGGCGAGGAACCCCGCCCCCTTCAGCACCGCGAACCCGATCGCCCGCCTGCCCTCCGGCAGCCCCGCCGAGATCCCGGCCAGCGTCCCCCCGGTGCCGACCGGGCAGCAGACGACGTCGTACGGCACGCCGATCTCCCCCGGCAGCTCGGCGCAGCCCCGCACGGCCGCCGCGTTGCTGCCGCCCTCGGGCAGGATCGCCACGTCCCGGCCCCATCGCGCCCGCAGCCGCGCCTGCACCTCCTCGGTGTGCTTGAGCCGGTAGGAGGCCCGGTCGAGGTAGGTGATGGTCATCCCGCAGGCCTGGGCACGGGCCAGGGTGGGGTTCAGCGGCAGATGCTCCTCGCCGCGGATGACGCCGATGGTCTCGATCCCGTGCCGGCACCCCGCCGCCGCCACAGCCCTGATGTGATTGGAGTACGCGCCGCCGAAGGTCAGCAGCCGGCGATGGCCCAGGTTGTACTTGAGCTTGCGCGGCTTGTTGTCGTCGTGCATCAGGAACACCCGGACCTGGCCCAGCCCTGGATCCAGGAGCTCTTCCATGGCGCTAGTCTACGGTCGGGTCTTTGTTGAGGAGTGTTCGATTATGCGCGTTGCTGAAGCTTTTCGTGCCGCTTTCGGTGCGTCCCCGCAAACGGTCTGGCGCGCGCCGGGCCGGGTCAACCTGATCGGCGAGCACACCGACTACAACGACGGCTTCGTGCTGCCGTTCGCGGTGCCGTGGGGCGTGACGGCCGCGGTCACCCCGCGCGCGGACAAGACCATCCGGGTCCTCTCCCTCCAGGGCTCGGGCGAGACCGTCACGATGGAGCACCACGAGGACTCCCAGGGCTGGACCCGCTACGTCGTCGGCGTCCTGGCCATGCTGGGCGACCGCGTGGCGGGCGCCGACATCGCCATCGACGGCGACATCCCGCAGGGCGCCGGCCTCAGCTCCAGCGCCGCCCTGGAGGTCTCCGTCGCCTCCGCCCTCAACGACCTGCACGACCTGGGCATGACGCCCATGGAGATCGCCCTGCTCAGCCAGAAGGCGGAGAACGACTTCGTCGGCATGCCCTGCGGCATCATGGACCAGGCCGCCTCGGCCCTGTGCGAGGAGGGGCACGCCCTCTTCCTCGACTGCCGCTCGCTCGGCTCCCGCAACATCCCGCTCGACCTGGGCTCCCACGGCCTGAGCATCCTCATCATCGACACCCAGGTCCACCACGAGCACGCGGGCGGCGAGTACGCCAAGCGCCGCGCCGAGTGCGAGTCCGCGGCCCGCAAGCTCGGCGTCCCCGCCCTGCGCGACGTGACCGACCTGGCGGCCGCTCTGGATCGGCTGCAGGGCGACGAGCGCAAGCGCACGATGCACGTCGTCACGGAGAACCACCGCGTGGAAGCCCTCATCGGCCTGCTGCGGGCCGGCGCCGTCACCGAGATCGGCGCGCTGCTGAACGCCTCCCACCTGTCGCTCAGGGACCAGTACGAGGTGTCGTCGCCCGAGCTGGACGTGGCGGTGGAGGCCGCCGTCAGGGGCGGGGCCCGCGGCGCCCGGATGACGGGCGGCGGCTTCGGCGGCTCGGCCATCGCCCTGGTGGCCGACGACCGCCTGGAGAGCGTCAAGGAGTCGGTCACCCGCGCCTACGCCGACCACGGCTTCCAGGCCCCCCGCTTCCTCCCGGCCACCCCGGCCCGCGGCGCCCACCGCCTGGCATAGGAACGCGCGAACCCGGCCCCCGCTACGGACGCGGGGGGGGCGGCCCGCGTGACGGGACACGACTACAGGGGTGGGAAGTTCGGTGGGCGGCGTTCCAGGAAGCTCGCGACGCCTTCGGCGAAGTCCGGGCGGCCGAAGGAGGCCATCATCTCCTGGATCGCCACCTTGGCGGACTCCTCCAGCGTGACGTCCCAGTCGCGCCACACCTGCCGCTTGATCACCGCCATCGACCCCGGCGAGCTGTGCACGGCCAGCTCCCGGGCGTACGCCTGCGCCTGCGCGACCACCCCGTCCCCGGGCACGGCCCGGTTGACCAGCCCCAGCTCGTACGCCTCCCGCCCGGTGAACACCCGCCCCGACAGCAGGACGTCCATCGCCCGCTGCTGCCCCATGATCCGCGGCAGCACCCACGACAGCCCGTACTCGGCGATCAGCCCCCGCCGAGGGAAGGCGGTGGTCCACTTGGCGTCCTCGGCCGTGAAGACCAGGTCGCAGACGAGGGCGTGCACCATGCCGAGGCCGGCGCAGGCGCCGTTGACCGCGGCGATGATCGGCTTGCCGATGGTCGTCGGGAAGGTGTGGGGCCGGGGATCGGGGGTCTCGTCGTAGGAGCCGGTCTGGATCGCGTTCAGGGTCTTGAAGTCAGCCCCCGAGCAGAACCCCTTGCCCGCGCCCGTGACCACCACGGCCCGGACCTCGGGGTCCTTCTCGGCCTCCGCCAGCAGGTCGAAGTAGCGCCGCCCCATCGCGTCCGTCCAGGCGTTCAGCGTCTCGGGACTGTTGAAGGTCAGCGTGAGCACGCCTTGGTCGACAGCTGAGAGCACGAGTTCCGACATGCCCCAACAGAACCAGGTTCTAGGCCGCCACGGCAAGTAGCGTATCCCCATGGATCGTGATCTCGCGTGGGACGGCTGCCACAACGTCCGCGATCTGGGCGGCCTGCGGGCGGAAGGCGGGCGGCGTACCCGGTGGGGAGCCGTGATCCGCTCCGACACGCCGGACCGGCTGACCGAGGCGGGCTGGGCGGCGGCAGCGGCGCACGGCGTGCGGACGATCGTGGACCTGCGCACGCCCGGTGAGCACCGCGCCGGCACCGGCTTCCGTCCCCCCGGGATGACCGTCGTCGACGTGCCGCTGCACGACCCGGGCGAGACCTGCCGGCACGGCGGCACGCCGCTCTACCTGCGCCCGTTCCTGGAGCGCCGGCCGGACCGGTGCGCCCGCGTGTTGCGCGTGATCGCGCAGGCGCCCCCGGGCGGGGTGCTCGTGCACTGCGTGGCCGGTCGCGACCGCACGGGCCTGATCGCGATGCTGCTGCTCGCACTGGCCGGGGTGGGCGCGCCGGACATCCTGGCCGACTACGAGCGGTCGGCGGCCCGCCTGAGCCCGCTCTACGCCCGGCTCGGCCAGCCGGACGACGACCTGCGCGTGCGGGCGTACCTGGCCGGAGCAGGGACCACCGCGCGGGAGGTCGTGCTGGCCCTGCTCGACGGCCTCGACGCCGAGGATCGCCTGCGCGCGGGCGGCCTGGGCACCTCCGACCTGGCCGCCTTGCGCGCGCGGCTAACGGTGGTGGACGAAGGCCGGGGTGAGGACGCTGGTGTCGTAGTAGCGGTGGAAGACGGGGGTGGCGCTGCCCGATAGCGGCGGCACGATCCACGACCAGTCGGCCGGGCAGACCCGCCCGGCCTTCTCCTCCTTGGCCAGGTGGGTGAGGAAGCGCCGCGACTCGGTGTGGTGGTCGGTCACCGTCACCCCGGCCTGCTCGAACGAGTGCAGCACCGCCACGTTCAGCTCCACCAGCGCGTGGTCGCGCCACAGGGAGCGCTCGGTGGAGGTGTCCAGGCCGAGCAGCTCGGCGACCACGGGGAGCTGGTCGTACCTGTCGGTGTCGGCGAGGTTGCGCGCGCCGATCTCGGTGCCCATGTACCAGCCGTTGAACGGCGCGCACGGGTAGCAGATGCCGCCGATCTCCAGGCACATGTCCGAGATGACCGGTACGGCGTGCCAGCGCAGCCCCAGGTCCGCGAACCACGGGTACTCGGGATGCGCCAGCGGCACCTCCAGCACGGCGTCGCCGGGCACGTTGCACAGGAGCGGGTCCCCCAGCCCCGGCTGGATGATCAGCGGCAGCACGTCGAACCGGCCGCCGGTGCCGCCACGCCACCCCAGTTCCTTGGCCGCGTCGGTGAGCTCGGCGTTCTTCGGGTCGCCGACGATCCGGCCGTCACGGACGCGGTGCCCGGCGTAGCGGATGAGCTGGTCGTTCAGTATCCGGGGGCCCGGCAGGGCGGGGGTGTCAGGCGGGAAGACGGTGACGGTGGGCCGGATCTTGCCGTCGCCCGTGGCCTCGCGCAGGTGGTCGACGCATTCGACGGCGACCCGCTCGGGGGTGGCGACCTTCCTGCGGTCGCGTACCCGCAGCGAGCGCCAGTAGAGCCGGCCGATGCAGCGGCTGCTGTTGCGCCAGGCCACCCGGGCTCCGAACTGGAGCTCCTCGAACGTGTGCGTGTACGTCCCCGTGCGGGCGACGTCTCTGGCGACGTCGCGCAGCCGGGCGTACAGGCCGCCGGCGGACGGGTTCTCGGCATGGTAGAGCCTGATGAAGCGCTCCGCCTCGCGCAGGTCGGTGGTTCGTTCCAGCCATGACCGTACGGCGGGCGCATCGAAGGGACGCAAGGACCTGATCCAGGTACGCACGCGGCAATCAGCACTTCTCCGTCATCGGATCGCCCCGCCGGTTCCGGGTATTCGGCGGCACGTCCTTGGTGGCGGCGCCCTCTCCTCACCGCCGTCACGACCTTCCCGCGGCTCCGGCCCAGGGGACCGGTCTTTCCATCCTTTCGCGCGCCGACGGGCTTTGTCCCGCCAAATCTAAAATCATGTGATCGTCGTGTTACAAAGCGTGAAAATGCCCCCGGACCAGAAGTCCGGGGGCACGACGCGCCTACTTGGCCGCGAACTCGTCCCACACGCACGTGAGATGGATGACGCGGCCGGAGCGCCAGCGCTTGCCGGCGACCTTGCGCGGCAGTTCCTTGGCGTGGACCGCGATCGCCACCCGGTCGGCGGGCACGACCGTGACGCCGTCGGCGGCGACGTCCCAGGCGTGCTCGGGATCGATGACCTTCTCGTGGACGAACTCGGCGACCTTGGCCTTGGAGAATCTCACCTTGCCGCCGCCGCTCGTCCAGCACGTCAGCTTCCCGCCGAGGAACACCGGCTCGGCCGGCTCGGCATGCACCTTCACCGCGCCGCCGTGCCTTTCGACCGGATGGTCGTCGGCCAGCGCGGAACCGGCCATCCCCGCCACTCCCAGCACGACCGCCGTTCCGATGATCGCGAGGCGCCGCTTCAACATGGGATCTCCCTCCCCGAGGTGATTGGACACCTTGGAGAGTGGCCTCACACACCTGAAGCGGGACTTAAGACACCCGAAGGGATCTTCAGCGACCTATGATCCCCATAAAACGATCAAGGCCCTTCACGGATCTGTGAAGGGCCTTGCAGGGTGGCTCCCGCGATAGGACTCGAACCTATAACCTGCCGGTTAACAGCCGGCTGCTCTGCCGTTGAGCTACGCGGGATAGACCGTTTGCGCTGATCGTTGGGGCTTTCCGGCCCCTCCGCGGTGCGCACGAATAGATTAGCGCACTCCAGGAGTGCGTGTCGCATCGTAAGTGGGGTAGGCCCGGAGACAGCGGAGGTGCGAAATGCGATATCGGATGACATTCGCTGTTGGCATGGCGATCGGCTACGTGCTGGGCAGCCGGGCCGGGCGTGAACGGTACGAGCAGATCAAGCGGACGGCGCAGCGTGTCGCCGACAATCCCCGGGTCCAGGAGGTCGCGGGCGTGGTCGGCGCGCAGGCGTCGAAGTACGCGGGAATGGCCAGATCGAGGGTGGGTGACACATTGCACCACCGGCTCCCGTTCCTGAGCGGCGACGCCCACAAGCACGACGGCGGCACGGGGTGGCCGGACGAGGAGGACTCCAGAGGCATGGAGAACAAACCCCGCGAGAGCGGCATCCCGTACTGAGAATGAGAAACCTGCAAGCGAATTGCCGCTACGGCCTCAACCAGGCACAACAGTAGGGCGGCAGTCCGGCCGGCAGGTTTCTTGTTCTCAAGGCCCGAACATGGGCGTGTGAGGGACGTCACACGCCCATGCTGCGCCGTACCCCCTCCAGGGCCTGCTCGGCCTGCGCGCGCAGGCCGGGGTCCTCGGGGTCGAGCCCCTCGTCGAAGACGAGGGTCCAGCCGAGCACCTCGCCGCCGGGCCGGCGCCTGGCCACCAGTCGCACGCCGCCCCTGCCGGGCAGATCGACGTGCTTGTTCACCACGATCGTGGAATTGACGCGCTCCCGGACGGTCTCCGGCAGCATGCGCGGCTCGGAGATCCGCTCCAGGTGCCGGCCGCGGTCCATGGTGAGCACCCGCAGCCCCGCCTCGTCCCACGACGCCTTGTCGATCTCCTCGTACGGCACCCGCGTCCCGTCGGACAGGAACAACGCCAGGTTCGTGGCCACCACGTGGCCGTCGTCGGACCGGGCGAACGTCAGCACCCGCTCGCCCGGCTCCAGGGCGAGGGCCTTGCGCACGTCGGCGGGCAGGCGGCGGAAGAAGGTCATTCCACCACGGTATCGGCGAGCAGGTCGAGCGTGAGCGCCGCACTCCAGGAGAAGTCCCGGCAGCCGCGCCCGCTGCCGTCGAAGGGGTCGAAGCACTCGCGGAAACCGGCCTGCCGGACCAGCCGCAGCGTGCCGTTGGTGAGCTGCTGGGCGAGGTGGTCGAGCGAGTGCACGGCCGCGGCCCGGCGCAGCAGCCAGTTGGTGTTCACCCACGACGGCCCGCGCCAGTAGCGGGTGCGGTCGAACTGGGCGGCGCGGATCTCGCAGCTGGGCACCGGGTAGCCGGTGGCGCCCATGAACCTGGCCGACTCCAGCATCTCGACGGCGGCGCTCAGGTGCTCGCTGGACAGCCCGGGGTCGAGCAGCGGCCCGAACGCGCCCACCGTGCACACCTTGATCAACCGGTCGGTCCGCAGGTCCCTGGCGTAGAAGCAGTCGTCCCAGAGCCGGTCGATCATGGCCCGCCTGATGCGCTCCGCCTGCTCGACATGCGGTACGGGGTCCGCGTGCGCGAGCGGCGCCAGCTCCGCCAGCGCCTGGCACGAGGCCAGCCAGATCCCGTTGAACATCGGGTCCTCGACCGCGAACGGATGCTCGTCACGCAGGTAGCCGGCGCTGTAGCCGGCGTCACGGTAGCGCATGGCGAGCCAGACGTAACGGTCGTGATCGCTGTCGGGGTGGCGCTCCTCCAGGTCCACGTTGCGGTAGCCGTACCTGATCACGGGCAGCGCGGCCAGCGGCTGGTCCCAGACCGGGCTGTCGTCCATGCCCGACTCCCACGGGTGCACGATGGCGGCCAGCCCGGCGCCGCCGAGGTCGCGGGCCGCGGCGAGGTAGTCGTGCTGGGCGACCAGCGCCGGGTACGCCTTCCTGACGAAGGCCACGTCGCCGGTGTGCCGGTAGAGCCACCACAGCGCCAGCCCGTGCAGCGGCGGGGCGGTCAGGCCCGAGGTGAGCACCTGCGGAGCTGCCTCGTGGTCCTGAGAGCGCCACACGGACGGCCCGGGGAAGTACGCCTCCGGGGTGTGGAAGACGATGTGCGGCACCATCCCCGTCGCCCACTGCCCGCGCAGCAGGCTGAGCAGTTCGTCGCGGGCCCGGTCCGGCCGGTGCCTGGCCAGGCCGATCACGACGAACGCGGAGTCCCAGCTCCATTGGTGCGGATAGAGACCTGGCGCGGGCACGGTGCCAGTGCCCGTCCAGTTCGCCTCGAGCACGGCCATGGCCTCGCGCCCGAGCGCGGCATCGTCAACCGCCGGCCGCGCCTCCATCACCCAACTATGACTGCGGATCCCGCAGGAAGGAAGTTATGTCCTCTCCGCCGACTTCTTCTGGGCCCACTTCGACACGAACATGACGCCCGCGGCGACGGCGCCGATGATGAGGCCCCATTTGAGGAGCGTGAGCGCGAAGCCCACGAGGGGCCCGAGCAGTACGAGCGCGGCGACGACCGCCGCGATGATCAGAAGTATGCGTCCCATGCCTGTCACGCTACGAGATCCTTTAAGCGGATTGCAGGCGACACAGGGTTGAATCAGGGACAAGTCAGGGGTCCCCCCGAGCCAAAGGAACTAAAGCGCTCTGACGCCCCGTTGAGCCGGTATAAACGGGGCATCGGGGGGCCTCTTCACGGGGAGCGTGATGAGCCTGGGACCACCAATGAGCAGGGAAGGCGTCGAGCACGCGCTGCGCGCTCGCGCCGACGAACGCGACCGTATCTCCGGCGACCTGCTCGATCTCGAATCCCATACCACCTACCAGTTACTCAAGGGGGCCTCCTTACGCGGCGCGACCGAGCGCCGCTGGGCCGCGGCGCAGGAGTCGCTGGCCAGACTGTGGGGGCTGAACGACGCGTACCGCTTGGTGCTGCGCGACGCCGAGCAGCTCAGGGCCTCACGCTCCAGAATCGGCGCCGAGCAACTGGCCGAGCTGACCGAGCTGCTCGCGGGCGCCTCCGTCGTGCTGAAGGCCGCGGCCAAGCCCGTCGAGCAGCGCTCGCTGCTGCCCCAGACGGACGAGCGGCTGACGCTCGACGAGACGGTGGCGCGGATGGACGCCGCGTTCCAGCAGGTCACCACCGCGCTCAACGACATCGACGCCAAGTGGAACGCTCTGCTGCCGCGTCTCGACGCCGCCGACGCCGATCTGCGCCGGATCCGCGAGCTCGAGCGCGAGCTCGGCGAGAGCACGCCCGGCCTGGCCTCGGAGGAGGCCGAGCTGAAGCGGATCCGCGCCGACGTGGTCACGGACCCGCTCGGCGCGGCCGTCGAGCACGACCTGGACCGGCTCGCCCGGCTGCTGGCCGGCTCGATGGCCGAGCTGGACCTGGCGATCGTCGTCAAACGGGAGTTCGGCAGGCGCCGTGAGGACTTGGTGGCGGCGCTGGACCGGGTGCGGGCCGCCGAGAGCGAGGCCAGGCTGGCCCACGGCGCGGTCGTCGTCAAGATCGCTCTGCCGCCCCAGGCCCAGCCGAGGAGCCGCGTGGACGCGCTCGCCGCCGCGCTGGACGCGCTCGACGTCTCGGCCGACAGCTGGGTGCAGCGTGCCAAGCGGCTGGCGGGGCTGGAGAACGACGCCCGCAGGGCGGCCGAGCAGGCGCAGGCGACGGCAAGGGCGCTGTACGGCCTGGTCGGCCGGCGTGACGAGCTGCGCGGTCGGCTCGGCGCCTGCCAGGTGATGGCGGTACGCAAGGGGATGGCGGAGGATCCGGCCGCCACCGCGCTGTTCGACCGGGCGCGTGCGCTGCTGTGGACCGCCCCCTGCGACCTGACGAAGGCGGCCGCCGCCGTCGAGGACTACCAGCGCGCGATCCACGGAGGTAAGGCATGACTCGCTGCGCGCAGCCCGGCTGCACGGGCACCATCGAGGACGGCTACTGCGACCTGTGCGGCCACGCGGCGACCCCGCCCGCGCTGCCGTCCGTCTCGTTGCCGACACAGGCCTCGTCACCGCACACCAACCCGGTGAGCAGGCCCATGACCGGGCCGACGAGCAGCGGCAGGTCGCGGGCCGGCGTCCTGGCCACCATCGCCGACCTGCCCTCGGTGCCCTATCGTGACCCGGCCACCGCCGTGATGACCGACCCCAAGGTGCCCGAGGACAAACGGTTCTGCGCCAACAGCCAATGCGGCAAGCCCGTCGGCCGCTCCAGGGAGGGCCGGCCGGGGCTGACGGACGGGTTCTGCCCGCACTGCCGCACCCTGTTCTCCTTCACGCCGAAGCTGGACAAGGACGACCTGGTGGCGGGCCAGTACCGCGTGCTGGGCTGCCTGGCGCACGGCGGTCTGGGCTGGATCTACCTGGCCGCCGACGAGAACCTCGACGGCCGGTGGGTGGTGCTCAAGGGCCTGCTCAACACCAACGACGCCGAGGCGCTGGCGGCGGCGGAGGCCGAGCGCAAGTTCCTCACCACGGTCGACCACGCGAACATCGTCAAGATCTTCAACTTTCAGCGGTCGGCCGGGCTCGGCTACATCGTCATGGAGTACGTCGGCGGCCAGTCGCTGCACGAGCTGCGCCGCCAGGGCCCGCTGCCGCTGCGCGAGGTCCTGATGTACGGACGGGAGATCCTGCACGCGTTCGGCTACCTGCACGAGCAGGGCCTGGTCTACTGCGACCTCAAGCCGGCCAACGTGATCAGGGTCGGCAAGGGGCTCAAGCTCATCGACCTGGGCGCGGTGCAGCCCATCGGCTCGCCGCCGGGCACCTCGTGGGCCACCCGCGGCTACCACGCCCCCGAGCTGGAGACCCACCCGTCGTCGGTGGCCTCCGACCTGTACACCGTGGCGAGGACGCTGGCGGTGCTGGCGATCCCGTCGTTCAGCCCGGTCACGGGCGGCCGGGCCGCCCCGCTGCCGCAGGACTGCGGGCACCCGTCGTTCGCCCGGCTGCTGCGCAGGGCTACGGCCGATGATCCGGCCGCGAGGTTCCAGAGCGCGTGGGAGATGGAGGAGCAGCTCGTCGGGGTGCTGCGCGAGGTCTGCGCGGAAGCGGACGGGGTGCCGTACCCGCATCCCTCGACGCTGTTCGGGCCCGAGCGGGGCGCGGTGGGGACGGCGCTGTCCGAGGAGGGCGAGAAGGTGTTCGGGCCGCTCGACCCGGCGCAGGTGGCAGGCGCTCTGCCGGTGCCGCTGGTCGACCCGGCCGACCCGGCCGCGGGTGCGCTGGGCGCGCTGGCGGGCAGGGGCGGCAAGGAGCTGATCGACCAGCTCGCAGCGATGCCGCAGACGCCCGAGACGAAGCTGATGTGGGCCAGGCTGCTGGCCGAGCGGGGCGCGGCGGAGGCGCCCGTCGCGCTCAACGCGCTGTCCGCGGAGCTGCCCGGCGACTGGCGGGTCACCTGGTACCGCGGCGTGCTGGCGCTGGCCACGCGGCAGACCGACCAGGCGGTGTCGATGTTCGACGCGTGCCTGTCGATGCTGCCGGGCGAGCTCGCGCCCAAGCTGGCGCTGGCGTTCGCGCTGGAGTGCGCCGGCCGGCGTGCGGCGCCCCTGTACGAGACCGTGTGGCGGACCGATCACGCGTTCGTGAGCGCGGCGTTCGGGCTGGCCAGGACGGAGAGGATGAGCGTGCTCGACGAGGTGCCGGACACGTCGAGCCACCGGGTGTCGGCGCAGGTGGCGCTGGTGGCCTCCGCGGCGCGCCGGCGCCAGGTCGTCCCCGCGGACCTGGTGGCCGCGGGGCAGCGGCTGGCGAAGCTGGCCGACCTGGACTCGCGCCGCCGCGACCTGCTCACCGCCGAGCTGCTGCACGGGGGGCTGGCCTGGCTCGAGAGCAACGCGCCGCCGCCGGGGCTGGAGCTGGCCGAGGCCAAGTTCACCGAGCCCGGGCTGCGCAGGCGGCTGGAGTCCATCTACCGGAGGCTGGCCGCCGTGGCGGTCTCGCGCCAGGAGCGCCACGCGCTCATCGACCAGGCGAACGCCGTGCGACCTAGGACGTGGCTGTGATGGATCCGCAGCGTAGCGAGGACATCCATCACAGCACCCCGAGCGAAGCTCGGCAATCAGACCCGCGCACGTGTCCGGTTTGTGAGGGGCCGGTGCTGGAGGGCGACACCTACTGCGAGGCGTGCGGGCACAGGTTGAACGCGCCTGCCTGCGCGTCCTGCGGGGCGGCCGCCGTCGACACCGAGGGCTACTGCGAGCGTTGCGGCCTGCGCCAGCCCACCGGCAGGGACCATGCGGAGATCGTGCTGGAGTGCGGCGCGGCGGCCGTGACGGACAAGGGGCTGCGCCGCAGCCGCAACGAGGACGCGATGGCGCTGCTCGCGTCCGGCGACGCGGTGGTGACGGTGGTGTGCGACGGCGTGGGCAGCTCGCCCAGGGCCGACGAGGCGTCCGCGGTGGCCGTGGAGGTCGCGTCGGCCGCGCTGGCCGGAGGGCTGTCGCAGGAGGAGGCGTTCGACCTGGCCGGGCGGGCCGTGGCCAAGCTGGCGACTTCCGTCCACGACGCGCCCGCCTCCACGTACATCGCCGCCGTCGTCGAACGCGGCCGGGTCACGCTCGGCTGGGCCGGGGACACCCGCGCTTATCTGTTGCCGGGCGGCGCCTTGCTGACCGAGGACGACGCGATCGAGACCGGTGAGATCACCGCCTGGCTCGGCGCCGACGCCGAGGACGTCGCGCTCAACGTCCAGGTCTTCGCCCCGCAAGGGCCCGGCCTGCTGCTGATCTGCAGCGACGGCCTGTGGCGCTACCTGGACGGCTACACCTTCCCCAGCGCCGGCACCCCGCTCGAGAGGGCCCGGGAGATGCTGCGGCACGCGCTGGACTCCGGCGGCCAGGACAACGTGACCATTGCTTTGATCCCCCTAGGAGATGCCCGTGAGTGACCAGCCCGCTTTCACGTTGACCATCGACCAGAACAAGTACCTCCCCCTCGACGGTCGCGAGGTGCACGCCATCCTCACCATCGGCTCCACGGGCGGCGTCACCGTGCAGGCGGCGCCCGCTGAGGCCGCCGAAGTGATCATCGTGGACACGTCGGGTTCGATGAGCGGCAGCAAGATCCGCGAGGCCCGGCAGGCGGCCGCGACCGCCGTGCAGACGCTGCGCGACGGCGTGTACTTCGCGGTGATCGCCGGCACCGAACAGGCCAAGATGGTCTTCCCGGGCGGCAATCCGCACCTGGTCAAGGCCACCGCCGCCACCAGGGCGGAGGCCATCAGGGCGATCGGCAGGCTGACCGCGCACGGCGGCACCGCCATCGGCGAGTGGCTGAAGCTGGCCGGCCACCTGCTGACCGCCCACCCGTCGGCGATCAGGCACGCGCTGCTGATGACCGACGGCCAGAACAACGAGCGCGCCGAGGTGTTCAGCTCCGTCCTGGCGGGCTGGAGCGGCAAGTTCGTGGTCGACTGCCTCGGGGTCGGCGACGACTGGGTGCCCGCCGAGCTGCGGAAGGTGGCCGAGGCGATGCTCGGCACGTTCGACTTCGTCCGCAACCAGGGAGACCTGTCCGAGTACTTCCGCCGGCTCACGCAGACGTCGATGAGCAAGACCGTGGCCGAGCTGTCGCTGCGGGTGTGGGTTCCGCAGACGGCGAGGCTGAAGTTCGTCAAGCAGGTCTCTCCGGTGCTGCTGGATCTGACCGGCAAGCGCACCGACGTCAACCCGCTGACCGGCGACTACCCGACCGGCTCGTGGGGCACGGAGGAGCGCGAATACCACGTCTGCGTCGAGGTGCCGCCCGGGCAGATCGGGCAGGAGATCCGGGCGGGCTGGGTCAAGCTCGTCCGGCCCGACACCGGGGACGTCGTGGCCAGTGGCAACGTGCTCGCCCAGTGGACCGACGACCTGGCGCTGTCCACCCGGATCAACGGGAAGATCCGCCACTACACCGGCCAGGCGGAGCTGCACGACCTGATCCAGGACGGGCTCAGCGCCCGGGCCATGGGCGACGTCGACACCGCGACCGCCCGCCTGGCCAAGGCCAGGGAGCTGGCCGCCGAGTCTGGCCGCGAGGACACCGCGCGGCTGCTGGAGAAGATGGTCGAGATCGATCCCGCCACCGGAACCGCCAGGCTGCGCAGGAACGTCGAGAAGGCCGACGAGATCGAGCTCGACACCGGCTCGGTCCGTACCAGCCGGCTGCGCAAGGAAGGAAACTGATGGCGAGCTGCCCGCAGGGGCACGCGTCGGGCGCCGACGACTACTGCGACGTGTGCGGCGCCCAGATGACGGCGGCACCCGCCCCACCGCAGTCTCAGGCCCCTGTCGACGGGTCGGCCGAAGGCTGTCCCATCTGCCGGACGCCGCGTGCCGGGCAGTTCTGCGAGGTGTGCGGCCACGATTTCAGCGGTGATGGATCCGCAGCGCAGCGAGGACATCCGTCACTGCACCCCGAGCAGCAAGGCTCGGCAATCGGACAGGGCGACGGCGCTTCGGTTCCGCTCCCGGCGACGGGGGCGCGGTGGGAGGCCGTCACCGCCGCCGACCGCGCCTACTACGAGAAGATCATCGCCGAGGGCGGCCCGGACGCCGACGCGGTGGCGTTCCCGCCGTACTGTCCCGAGCGCTCGTTCGGCCTGTACGGCGAGCAGGTCCGCATCGGGCGGCGCAGCAGGGCCAGGAACGTGGTGCCCGAGATCGACCTGACCGGGCCGCCGGAAGACCCGGGCGTCTCGCACCTGCACGCCGTGCTGCTGGCCCAGCCGGACGGCTCCTGGACGCTGGTCGACCCGGGCTCGTCCAACGGCACCCAGGTGAACGGCAAGCCGCTCAAGGTCAACGTGCCCGTCAGGGTCGGCCCCGGCGACCGGATCCACCTGGGCGCGTGGACCGTGATCACGATCAGGGAGGGCACGCCGTGACCGTGGTGCAGACCCGGGCCGCCCCACCGCAGGTGCACAGGAGCGTGCCCGGCCGGATCCGGGTCGTCTCCGGCGTCACCGTCGCCTCGCTGGCGCTGCTGTTCGTGGCGCTCGCCGTCGGCAGCTCCACCGCCCGCGACGGCCTGCGGATCATCGGCCGCGACGCCGGCCCGCAGGTGGTCGCCACCGCCGGGCTCTACCTGGCGCTGAGCGACATGGACGCGCAGGTCGCCAACGTGCTGGTGATGGGTACCGGGTACGCCCGGCAGCGCGACGAGGCCCTCGCCCGGTACGAGATGCGCCGATCGGAGGCCAACCAGGCGCTGCTGAAGGCGTTCGAGCTGTCGGGCGACAACCCGGCCGAGCGGCGGACCGTGGAGTCGGTGCTCGACGGGCTCGGCAGGTACGAGCGGCTGGCCGGGCAGGCGCTGCTGCTCGACGAGCGGTCCAAGCACGCGCCGGGGCCGCCGCCTGAAGACGTGGTGGCGATCTACCGCCAGGCCACCGACCTGATGCGGCTGGTGCTGCTGCCGCAGGCGTACAACCTGACCCTGGAGAACGGCACGATCGTCCGCCGCACGTACGACGAGCAGGTCGTCCTGGTGCCGCTCCTGCGGGGCGCGGTGGTGGTGGCCGGACTGATCACGCTGGGCTGCCTGCTGTGGCTGCAGAGCTTCGTGTCCAGGCGCTTCCGGCGGCGGATCCTGCCCGCCCTGCTCGTCGCCACGGTGACGACCGCGGTCGCGCTGGGCTTCGGGGTACGCGTGCTCGGCCAGGAGCAGGACGTGCTGCTGGAGGCCAAGTCGTCCGGGTTCGACTCGATGCTGACGCTGGCCAAGGCCCGGGCGATCAGCAACAGCATGCAGGGCGACCAGAGCCGCTATTTGCTGGACAGGGAGCGGGCCGACACCTACGAGCACACGTTCCTGGACAAGTCGCTGTCGGTGATCTACGCCGATGTGGGCAACCTGGACACCTACCACAACGAGGTGGCGTCGGGCTCGAACAACTTCCTCGGCCTGCTGGGGCCCGAGCTCGTCGGCTCGCAGGGCGCGGAGGTGCTGGCGGCGTATCGGGGCTTCCAGGCCGCCGACGAGAACTTCCGCGAGCTGGTGAGGAGCGGCCGGACCAACGAGGCCGTCGCCGCCCGGCTCGATCCGGTCACCGCGTCGTTCGACACCTACGACCGTGAGGTGGTGGAGCTGGCCGACCGGCACCAGGACGTGTTCGAGCGGGCGATCGGCACTGGGGAGAGCGCCCTGGACAACCTGTGGCGGCTGCTTCCGTTCGCGATCGGAGCGATCGGCCTGCTGATGATCGCCGGGGTGTGGCCTCGACTGAAGGAGTACCGGTGAAGCGAGTGCTGGCGGTGGTGGCGGCGCTCACGGCCGCGATGGTGGTCGCGGGCTGCGGGACCGGCGAGCCCGAGTCGATCATGGACAAGGACAGCCTGGTCATCGGGGTGCGGCCGGATCTGCCGTCGGTCGGGCTCCGCACGTCCGACGGCAAGTTCGAGGGCTTCGACGTCGACGTGGCCCGCTACGTCGCCGGGAAGCTCGGCAAGGACTTCTCGTTCCTGCCCGTGCTGGCGGCGGACCGGGAGCAGGTGCTGGTCGGCGGGCGGGCCGACATGGTGGTGGCGACGTACACGATCAGCCAGGACCGCAAGGCCAAGGTGCTGTTCGCGGGGCCGTACCACATCTCCTATCAGGACATCCTGACGCGGCCGGGTGAGACGATCAAGAACGTGCGCGATCTCAAGGGCCGGAAGATCTGCGAGGTCAAGGGGTCGAACGCGGCCCAGCGGGTCGTCGAGGAGCGGAAGGTCGCGGCGCAGGTGGTGCCGTTCGGCGACTACAAGGCGTGCGTGACGGCGCTGAAGAGCAAGCAGGTGGACGCGGTCACCACCAACGACGTCATCCTGGCGGGGCTGGCCATGCAGGACGGCTCGGGACTGCACCTGAACAACGCGCAGTTCAACGAGCAGCGCACCGGAGTGGGCCTGCGCAAGGGGGACGTGCCGGGCTGCGAGGCGGTCAACCGGGTGATCACCGGCATGTACCAGGACGGGACGGCGGGCACGCTGTTGAAGAAATGGTTCGGCACGTCGGGGCTGGACCTGAGCACGATCGCGGTGCCGCAGTTCGAGGGCTGCTCCTGAACATGCGAGCGGGTCGAGGCTGTGATCGCCCCGACCCGCTTGCGAAGGGTCAGTCCAGGTAGTCCCGGAGCATCTGCGCCCGCGTCGGATGGCGGAGCTTGGCCAGGGTCTTCGACTCGATCTGGCGGATGCGCTCCCGCGTGACCCCGAACTCCCTGCCCACCTCCTCGAGCGTGCGCGGATGCCCGTCGGCCAGGCCGAAGCGGAGCTGGATGATGCGCTGCTCGCGGTCCGACAGCGTGGCCAGGATGTCGTCGAGCTGGTCCTGCAGCATGATGAAGGCCGCGGCCTCCATGGGCACGACCGCGTCGGCGTCCTCGATGAAGTCACCGAGGTCGGAATCCTCCTCGCCGATCGGCGACTGCAGCGACACGGGCTCCTGGGCGATGCGCTGGATCTCCACCACACGATCGACAGGGAGGTCCATCTCCTTGGCGATCTCCTCGGGAATCGGCTCGCGGCCGAGGTCCTGGTGGAGCTGGCGCTGCACTCTGACGAGCTTGTTGATGGTCTCCACCATGTGCACCGGGATGCGGATCGTACGCGCCTGGTCGGCGATGGCCCGGGTGATCGCCTGCCGGATCCACCAGGTGGCGTAGGTGGAGAACTTGTAACCCTTCGTGTAATCGAACTTCTCGACGGCCCGGATGAGTCCCAGGTTGCCCTCCTGGATCAGGTCCAGGAACAGCATGCCGCGGCCCACGTACCGCTTGGCGATCGACACCACGAGCCTGAGGTTGGCTTCGATGAGCCGCTGTTTGGCTCGGGTGCCCTGCCACACGAGCTCCCTGAACTCCGGGAAGGCCAGACGCGAGACCCCGTTGGCCAGCTTGTCCTCGGCGAACAGGCCGGCTTCGATCGACTTGGCGAGCTCCACCTCCTCCTCAGCGGTCAGCAGCGGCACCCGGCCGATCTCCCGTAGGTAGATACGGACCAGATCGCTGGTCGGCGCCCGCTTGCCTACGTCTTCCTCATCGGCGCGGGGGGTCTCCTCGTCGCCCTGTGGCTCGAGGACCTCCACGCCGTTCTCGGCGAGCATCCGCACGACGCGCTCCAGCGCGTCGGACGGCAACTCGGACCGGTCAAGCGCGGCTGCGACGTCATCGACGGTTACGCTCCCGCGCTCTCTTCCCTTCGCGACGAGGTCCGCCACCTGATCTACCGATGGCGGACTACTTGGCAGCACCGATGCACCCACGGGAGACAGTCTGCAGTATTGGTTCCATCAAATGGCAGACCCATTTTTGTCACTGAAGGTAAGCCGATCGCCCTTACCCAATTGAGATCGGAATAAGGTTTAGCCCAACATTGATCAGGAAAGTAAAGTCAATTACGCGATCAGGATTCACGCGCCCGGCACGACCCCCCGGCCGGACGTAGCTCTTTCGCTGCCCGGACGGCGTTGTCCACCTGTTCTGTCACGTCTTGGACCGAGACATGTTTCCGGGTTAACCGCCCGGGTTTGCCGCTTGTGATCGCAGCCGAACTGTTATCAACCGCCTGCGGGATACACCCGGTTCCGCGGAAAGCCCGAAGGTGTCCGCGACCTCGATCTCCCCCGTGCCGACCGGCCGGACCCCCTCGCCGGCCGCCGCGCCGTCCAGCGTGCGCCCGAGGCCATCACGCGGCACGACCTGCGGGTTTCGCGTCCTTTTCTGGACGGCGAACGGTGTCGCCGCCGGCGCGGGCGGCGGGAATGATCGCAAAAGTCACCAGGAAGATCGCCATCAACTAAAGGATCTTGCGGGATTCATCGCTTTTTCGGCACACCGCTGGGGATCGTGTATTTGTCGATCCGCTTGGTGGCCCCCGTCCGCGGGTTGAGCGCATAGATTTGCGTGGTCCACCGCCCCTCCTGGTCGGATCCGTCCAGGGTGTGCAGTTCCAGCCGCCCGCCCGGTCCCCACACGAGCGTGGGCACATCATGCTTGACCTTGATCGGCTTCGCCGGGCCGGTCCAGGCCCTGGCGCTCAGGTCGTAGGCGCGGATCTTGTCCTTGGGCGACGTGTGGACCAGGACGGTGTGACCGTCGGCGGCCAGGGCCAGGTTCGCCCACTCGGACACCACGGCCGGGTACGGGGTGTCGGTGACCGGCTCGCCGTCCTCGACGGGATACGCCAGCATCTCGATGGTGTCGTCAGAGTGCACCTTGAGCGACAGCACCTCGTCCCCGTCGGCGCTGAAACTCTGAGGCCTTTCCGCGGCGGGGATCGTCCTGAGCGGCTTGCCGGTGGCCGTGTCGATCACCAGCCCGGGGCGCTTCTTCTCCGCGTCGGCGAAGCTCACCAGGAGGCGGCGGCCGTCGGGGGCCAGACGCAGATCGGTGTGGTTCGTGCCGACGCCCTTGGTGCCGACCGTCATGACGACAGGCTTTCCGCCGGGCCAGCGCCTGGCGACCACGCGGTTGTCGCGGGCGCGGACGTAGGCGATCGTGCTGCCGTCGCCGCTGACCGCGAACGGGGGCGGGCGGTCGTCGACCCGCTTGCCGTTCGCCTCGACCGGGTGCCGGGTGGCGTCGGGGAACGTCATCCAGCGGCCGTCGCGGAGGTAGAGGTACCACGGCGAGCCCTTGCAAGCACGGTAGGAGTCGCCGCCGCAGTTGGGCAGGTGCGCGGTCCTGACGGCCGGGGTCTTCGCGCCACCGGCCGGCCCGGCGGCGGCCCCGGCCGGCCCAGCGGCGGCCCCGGCCTGGCCGGCGGTGGCCGCGGCCGGCGCCTGACCGGTGGTGGCGCCGGCCACGACCACAGCCGCCGCCAACGCCCCAGTCGCCAACGCCCCCAAGGAGGTGATCTTGATTCTCACGCTCGTTAGACCTCGCGCACTCGGCGAAGGTTGATCACGAACAGGTCACGGTGTCAGCTGCCGGCCGCGCGATCGCGAAGCACGCGGCGTTGCTGCTCCAGCGCCACCAGCTCACCGAACAACTTGTTGTACTCCTGCTGCTCCTCCACCGGGTTGAGCCGCTGGATCCGCGACTTGACCTGGCTGATGGCCCGATCGACCGCGATGGCCTCGATGGCGGCGAGCATCGCCCCGGCGTAGCGCTCCTCGGCGTGCGTGTCCGCCTGGATGGGCTCCACCGCGAAGCGGGTCACCAGCGCCCGGGCGCCCTCCTCGTGGGCGTGCGTCAGCAGCAGGTCCACCCACTCCCGGCCGCCGTAGCCGGCCGCGACGACCCCGCCGGCGGCCACGATCACCTTGTGCAGGGTGACGTGGTCGGGCGCCGTGAACGCCTGCGGGTCCAGGGCGTCGAAGCGCGGGCCCAGGAGCGCGGGCCGCTGCACGGCCAGCTTGAGCAGCTCGCCCTCGACCCGGACGCTGGGATCGACGGGCGCCGCCCTGGGCGCGCGCTGCGGGCGGCCCTGCTGGGCCCCGGCGACGGCGGAGATGCGCTGCATGACGAACCGCTCGTCCATGAAGCCCAGCCACCGGTCCAGGTCGATGGCGTAGCGCTTGCGCAGCCCCACGTCCTTGATCCCGGCCACGATCGGCGCGGCGGCGTCCAGTGCGGCGATCTTGCCTTCGTTGCTGCGCAGGTCGTAGCGGGAGATCGTGTTCCTGATCGCGAACTGGAACAGCGGCTCCCTGCTCGCGATCAGATCCCGCACGGCCGCGTCGCCCTGCTTGACCCGCAGGTCGCACGGATCGAGCCCGTCGGGCTGCACCGCGACGTACGTCTGCGTGACGAACTTCTGCTCGTCGGCGAACGCCCGCAGCGCCGCCTTCTGCCCCGCCGCGTCGCCGTCGAAGGTGAAGATCACCTCGCCGCGGAACTCGGCCTGGTCCAGCAGGAACCGGCGCAGGATCTTGATGTGCTCCTCGCCGAACGAGGTGCCGCAGGTGGCCACCGCCGTCGGCACCCCGGCCAGATGGCACGCCATCACGTCGGTGTAACCCTCGACGATCACCGCCTGTGCCCGCTTGGAGATCTCCCGTTTCGCGAGGTCAATCCCATAAAGCACCTGGCTCTTCTTGTAAAGCGGCGAGTCAGGCGTATTCAGGTATTTCGGCCCGTCATCGGAATCAAGCAGCTTCCGTGCGCCGAATCCGATCACATCGCCCGTAGCGTCCCTGATCGGCCAGATCAGCCGCCCTCGGAACCGGTCGATGGGCCCCCGCCGGCCCTCTTTGGCCAGCCCGCCCTTGACGATCTCCTCGGTGGTGAACCCGCGCCCCAGCAGATGCCGCGTGAGCGCCTCCCACTCGTTGGGCGCGTATCCGACCCCGAACAGCTCCGCGTCGGCCCGCTCGAACCCCCGCTCCGACAGGAACCGCCGCCCGGCCGCCGCGTCGGGCCCGAACAGCTTGCCGGCGTAGAACTCGGCGGCCGCCTTGTGCGCCTCGATCAGCCTGGCCCGCTCGCCGTGATCGCGCCGGGGGACGTAGCCGCCCTGCTCGTACTGCAGCTGGATCCCGGCCCGCTGCGCCAGCCGCTCGACCGCCTCGCCGAACGACAGGTGCTCGATCTTCTCGACGAACGTGATCACGTCGCCACCCTGGGAACAACCGAAGCAGAAGAACATTCCGCGCTCGGGGGTGACGTTGAAGGACGGGCTCTTCTCGTCGTGGAACGGGCACAGGCCCTTGAGGTTGCCGCCACCGGCGTTGCGCAACTGGATGTGCTCGCCGATCACGTCGGCGATGGGTGAACGCTCGCGTACGAGCGCGATGTCGACATCACGGATCCGGCCAGCCACGCCGGTGAGTCTATGCCGCGCCACCGACGTTCCCGGCACCTGCCGCCAGAATGGCCTCACCATCGGGTTGCTATGGAGGGAAAGCGGCTCTGCGGGGTCTCCCGGTCGGCTACAAAGGTAAAGGTTGTCGGTGGAAACGGTGACACAGGTGGAGATCATGCGATCGGGGCATCTCGGACGATGGGCGGCCGTCATGGGCGCTTTGCTGCTGACCGGTGCCTGCACCCAGGCCACCGGCCTGGCGGGTGTGAGCGCCACGTCGCCCGGCACCGCCCCGGTGACGGGCACGCCGTCGGTCACGGCCACGATCCCCGAGCCGAGTCCGTCGATCGAGCACCAGGCCGCCGACCAGCCGCCGGAGGGCGAAGACCCGGTCAAGGTGCCGCCGCCGAAGTTGTCGAAGTACACGTACACCTTCCCGGTCAAGGGCTGCAAGACGACTTACCAGCGCAAGCTGCTCGTGCTGCCCAAGACCACGATCTGGGCGGGTCAGGGGTGCGCGTTCGTCGCGCCCGTCGACGGCGTCGTGGACGAGGTGAACATCCAGAACAGGTGGCGGCCGTCCACGGACGCGGGTGCCGACCGCGAGGGCAGGTTCGTCACGATCGTCGGTGACGACGGCGTCCGCTACCTGGGCGGCCACCTCGACTCGGTGGCCGACGGCGTCAAGCCGGGCGTGCGGGTGGAGGCGGGCCGGTTGCTCGGGCGGGTGGGCACGTCGGGCAACGCCCGCGAGACCGGCCCCAACCTGTACTTCGCGATCTCGTGGAAGACCGGCCCGGCGTTCTGGTGGGTACGCCGGGGCATGGTCAAGCCCTGGGACTACCTGGACGCCTGGCAGTCGGGCAACCGCACGTTCTCGCCGCGTGAGGAGACGCTGGCGTTGCGGGCCAAGCTCGGCGAGACGCCGCCCTGTACGGTCCAGTGCTCGCCGAAGAAGGTCTCGCGGCCGGAGAAGACGGACCGGCCCGAGCCCCAGCCCCAGTCCGGCGACGACGACAGCCCGGCGGTGGTCACGATTGGCCCGTCGCAAGCTCCTTTGGGTTGACGATGACGCGTGATCGGATGAGCTCCTGGATCTCGTCGACGACGTCCCAGGTGTTGACGTTCATGCCGGCGATCACCCGGCTGTCGCGCAGCCAGTACGCGATGAACTCCAGGCTGTCGACGTCGCCGCGGTAGACGATCTCGTCGTAGCCCTCGATGTCGCCGGAGAACTCCATGCCGAGGTCGTACTGGTCGGTGTAGAAGTACGGGACCAGTTCGTGGACGACGTCCTGGCCGAGCATGGACCGGGCGGCGGCGGGGCCGCCGTGCAGGGCGTTGGCCCAGTGCTCGACGCGGATGTGCCGTCCGTACAGCGGGTGGAGGGACTCGGCCACGTCACCGGCGGCGAACACGTCCGGGTGCGAGGTGCGCAGCGCCGCGTCGGTGAGGATGCCCTGCCCGACCTCGAGCCCGGCGTCGCGGGCGAGCTCGACCTCGGGGGCCGCGCCGATGCCGACGACGACGAGGTCGGCCGAGAGCCGTTCGCCGGAGCTGAGCCGCGCGCCGGTCTCGGTGATCTCGGCGGCGGCGGTGCCGAAGCGCAGGTCCACGCCGTTGCGCGCGTGCAGGCGGGCGAACACGTCGCCCAGCTCGGGACCGAGCGCCCGGTTGAGCGCGGTGGGCTCGGGCTCGACGACGGTGACGGCGCAGCCGGCCGCGCGGGCCGCCGCCGCGGTCTCCAGGCCGATCCAGGACGCGCCGACGACCAGCACGCTGCCGGCCTGCGCGAGGCGTTCCTTGAGTGTCTCGCTGTCCTCGGCGGTACGCAGGTAGTGGCCGGGCCCCGGCAGGCGTCTGGGCGTGGCGCCGGTGGCGACCAGGAGCTTGTCGTACGGCTGGCGCGACCCGTTGCCGAGCCTGACCAGGTGGTGATCGAGCTCGATGCGGGTGGCCCGCATGCCGAGCCGGAGATCCACGCCGTTGTCCGCGTACCAGCCGGGGGCGTGGACGAAAATCGTCTCCCGTTCGCTCCTGCCCTGGAGGTAGTCCTTGGACAGGGGCGGTCTCTCGTAGGGCCGTTCGTTCTCCGCACCGATCAGCACGATCTCGCCGTCGAAGCCCTCCTCGCGCAGTGCCTGCGCGGCCTTCGCCCCGGCCAGCCCGGCGCCGACGATCACATATGTGGCCATGGGCGCAGTATCCGCCCGTCGCGGGGATCGGGAAAGCGGGTTCTGTCAGGTCACGGAGGTCATGGAGAAAGCTTGATCATCGCGAGAGCCTGCGGTGCCAGGCGACGGCCGAGGTGTCGGTGAGCGAGGCGATCTGGTCGATGACCACGCGGACGCGGGCGGCGTCGTCGGGGGCCTCGAGGTACGCGGGACGGAAGGCGGGCTCCAGCGTGCCGGGCGCGCCGAGCGTGATCATGGAGGCCAGTTCGGTGATAAGCTCGCGCTGCCTGGCCTGGTTGGCGTGATGGTCCTCGGTGGTCATCACATAGTGGGCGGTGACACCCTTGAGCAGCGCGCACTCCAGCCGGGTGGTGTGCGGGACGACGAGGTCGGCGCGGTGGCGGGAGCCGTACACCTCCTTGGTGGCGGTCTGCGCGGAGCGGCAGAAGCGGCCGATGAGGCCGCTGGTGAGGGCCTTGAGGCCGGCCAGGTCGGCCAGGGTGGCCGTGAAGCGGCGCGGCCAGAGCGGGGCGGCGATCAACTTGGCGAAGACCTCCTCCAGCTCGTTGAGGTCGGCGCCGTGGGCGTACCAGGTGCGGGAGATCTCGCACACCTGCTTGCGCTCGACGGGCGACTGGAGGGCCTCCGGGGTGACGTGGCCGGAGTGCAGGGCGTCCTCGAGGTCGTGGACGGAGTAGGCGACGTCGTCGGCCCAGTCCATGATCTGCGCCTCGAAGCTCACCCGGCCCTGCGGGGCGCCCTCCCTGATCCACTTGAACACCGGCAGGTCGTCGTCGTACACGCCGAACTTTGCGGATTTTTCGCAAGTCCAGGGATATTTGATGGACGCGTCCAGAGCCGCCCGGGTGAGGTTGAGCCCGGCGCTGCGGCCGTCCTCGGTGAGGACCTTGGCCTCGAGCCTGGTGAGCAGGCGCAGGCTCTGGGCGTTGCCCTCGAACCCGCCGCACGTGGCCGCCAGCGCGTTCAGCGCCAGCTCGCCGTTGTGGCCGAACGGCGGATGCCCCAGGTCGTGCGCGAGGCAGGCGGTCTCGACGAGATCCGGATCGACGCCGAGCGTGGCGCCCATCTCCCTGCCGACCTGGGCGCATTCGAGCGAATGGGTCAGCCGGGTCCGGGGGATGTGCTGGCCGCCGCCGAGCGTCTCTCCAGGGCCCACGACCTGCGTTTTCGCGGCCAGCCTGCGGAGTGCGGAGCTGTGCAGCACGCGGGCCCGGTCGCGTTCGAACGCGGAGCGTTCAGGATTGCCGGGAGGTTCCGGAACCCAACGTTCCTGATCGTGCTCGTCGTAGTACGGCATTGGTTCAGTGATTTTATCCAGTTTCCCGACTCCGCTAATGTCAAGCCTCGCGAGAACCCCTTCCCCGGGAGCCCTCCCCCATGACCACAGCGTTCCGAGCAGTGCTGGCCTTCACCCTGCTCGCCGGCTTCTACGTCCTGGTCGGCCTCATTCTGACGGCCGCGGTGTTCTTCGACGTCATGCTGCTCGTCGAGTTCCACGCGAACACCGTCAAGATCGCCATCGTCCTCACACTGGCGGCGGGCGCGCTGCTGCGCGCCCTGCTCATGGTGACCCGCCGCAAGGGCGGCGAGCAGCCGGGCGTGCCGGTGGGCCGCGAGCACGAGCCGGTGCTCTGGCAGACGGTCGAGGACCTGGCCCAGCGCGTACGCACGGCGCCGCCGGACGAGATCCGGCTGGTCGCGGAGGTGAACGCGGCCGTGTCCGAGGACACGCGATGGCTGGGGCTGCGGGCCACGCGGCGGCGGATGTTCATCGGCCTGCCGCTGCTGCAGACGCTGACGGTGGACGAGCTGCGCGCGGTGCTGGGGCACGAGCTGGGCCACTACAGCGGCGCGCACACCCGCCTGGGCGCGCCGGTCTACCGGGGGCGGGTCTCGCTCATCGCGACGGTGCAGGGGCTGGGCAACCACCCGTTCATCCAGAAGCTGTTCACCTGGTACGCCAAGCTCTACCTGCGCGTCTCGCAGGCCGTCTCGCGCAAGCAGGAGCTGGAGGCCGACCAGTTCGCGGTCGGGATCGGCGGCCGGCAGGCCATGGCGGGCGCACTCCGCAAGATCCACACGACCGCGCTGGGCTGGGACATCTACGTCAACAGCTACCTGTCGCTGACGGGCGCGGGCGGCGCCCGGCCCGCCTCGGTGTTCGGCGGCTTCCACGCGATGATGAGCGATCCCGAGCGGCAGACCCACCTCGCGAAGCTGGGCGCGGAGCCGGAGGAGGTCTCGCCGTACGACTCCCATCCGAGCCTGGCCGAGCGGCTGACCGCGATCGAGCACCTGGCGGAGCCGCAGCACGTGCCCGACCCACGCTCCGCGCTGACGCTGCTGCAGGACGCGAACGTGGCGGTGCAGGCGGTCGAGCACTCGATGTGGACGCCGGAGGCGCTGGCGGGGCTGCGCCCGGTGTCGTGGGACGAGCTGGTGTCCGAGGGCATGTACGCGGGTCGCAACGCCGAGGCCCTGCACGACCTCGCGGTGTCCGGGCAGCGGGTCATGGGGGCCTCGCGGCCGTACCTGGACGCGGCGTTCGAGGCGATCGCCCGGGGGCGTCAGGCCGAGCTGGAGGAGCGGCTGCGCGAGCTGGGCTGGAACCCGTCGGACACGCTGCTGGCCGGGGTGCTGGGGCAGGCGCTGGAGGCGGTGCTGATCCAGCTCGGGGAGGCCCGGTGGACGCTGTCGTGGTCGGGACCGGCGCGGCTGCTGTTCGACGACGGCGAGGAGGTGTCGCTGTCGGAGTACGCGGCCCAGGTGGCGGCGAATCCGGAGGCCGTCGCGGGGCTGCGGCAGTGGCTGGGCAGCCACGGCATGCGCCACGACTACGTCCCCGTCCAGGACCCGGCCCCGCAGGCCAGTATCGCGGGTTGAGACTTCGGCGCCCGTTTTCTCGGCCGATGCCGCTCAAAGTCTCACTGGGTGGGTCAATGACACCATTGATGGCATGACTGAAGAGGAAATCATCCAGTTCGTGAACGGCCTGCCCGAGACCTCGGTCCTCATCGCCGGCCCGGACGACGGCTCCCCGGAGGTGGCATGGGGCGACGCGTTCTTCACCTACAGATCGGACCGGCAGCCGTTCGCCACGATCGTGATCAAGAACTACCCCGGCTTCGACACCGCCTCCGACCTCGACCGGCCGGGCGTGTTCCGGCTGAATGTCGCGGCCGGGCGCGCGGCGTTCGAGCGGCTCCTCGGCTACCCGCCCGAGGCGCGCCCCGACGGCCTGGACTACACCGTCCTGGAACAGGTCCTCCCGCATCCCGTGTACGCGGCCCAGGGGTGGGTCTGCGTGCTCAACCCCGGCGAGCAGCAGGCGCGTTCCCTGGTGACCGACGCCCACGCCCGCGCGGCCGGACGTCACCGCCGCTGATCACGGCGTCGGGTGCCGGGTCTTCACGAGCGCCTCGACGCGGGCGAGCTGGACGGACAGGTCGGCGACGTCGGCGCGGAGGGCGGCGATGGCCATCGCGGTGCCCTGGTCGGTCTGGTAGTCGTGCGTCGCCAGCTCCGAGGCCACCTGGTCGCTGCGCCTGGCCGCGATGAGCAGCACGGACGCCTGCAGGCCGGCCAGGCACGACAGCACCAGGTTCAGCAGGATGTACGGGTACGGGTCGAAGCCGTGCCGCCCGTTGCCGATGATCCAGACGACGAGCAGCGCCAGGAACGTGAGCACGAACGGCCACGACCCCATGACGAGCCGCGTCCGGTCGGCCGCCCGCTCCCCCAGGGTGAGCCGGCCGCCGGTGCGGACGCCCGGATGCCGCATCCAGCGGTTGTGCCGGGGCCGGCCGAGGCGCGTGAGCGGATGCTGGTCTGCCTTCATAGGCCCGATCGTGCCCCGGCGGGGATGAGAGCAGGATGAGAGCTACGTCAGGGGCAGGCAGGCCGTGACCACCGCGCCGCCGAGCGGCTCCCCGTTGCGAGCGGACACGATGCCGCCGTGCGCGCTGACCACCGCACGCACGATCGACAGGCCGAGCCCGGCGCCGGGCGAGACGCCGCTGCGGGCGTCGTCCCCCCGGGTGAACCGGGCGAACGCCGCGTCCAGCAGTCCCTCGGGGAAGCCGGGCCCGTCGTCGGCGACCTCCACGGTGGCCGACTCGCGACCGCGCGCGACCCGGAACCGCACGGTGCCTGCTCCGGCCGCCGCGCTGTTGCGGGCCAGGTTGGCGAGCACCTGCCGGAGCCTCTCGGGGTCGGCGTTGACCACGACCGGATCGCCGGACGCCTCGATGGCCAGGCCGAGCGCGGGTCCGAGGCGGCGTGCCTCGGCGGCGGCCAGGTCGAGCAGGTCCACGGCCTCCGTGCGGACCACGAGCGCGCCGGCCCGGGCCCGCGCCAGCAGCAGCAGGTCGTCGGCCAGCCGGGACAGCCGGTCCACCTCGCCGAGCGCCGCGTGCAGCGACTGCTCGACCTCGCGGTCGTCGCCGACCGCGTCGAGCGCCAGCTCCAGCTCGCCGCGCAGCACCGCGAGCGGGGTGCGCAGCTCATGGCTGGCGTCGTCCACGAACGCCCGCTCGCGCTCGGCCGCCACGCCGAGCCTGGCCAGCATGTCGTTCAGGGTACGGGCAAGCCGGGCGATCTCGTCGTCCCCCGGCACGGCGGGCAGGCGGCTGTCGCTCTCCAGCGACGAGATGATGGCGGCCTCACGGGTCAGGGCGTCGACGGGCCGCAGCGCGGTGCGCACGACCGCCCACGCCCCGGCGGCCAGCCCGGCGACGAGCAGCGGCGCGGCGAGGAAGAGCACGATCGCCAGCCGATCCTTGGCGGCCTGGATCGGCTCGGCCGACACCCCAACCGTGAGCACGCCGCCACCCGGTTCGAGGCGCTCGGACAGCAGCCGTACGGAGATCTCCGCGCCCCCGTCCCCGATCGGCAGCGTCCGCGTGCTCAGCGTGATGTCCCCGACCTGGTGGACCTGCTCGGTGGTGAGCAGCCGCCGGCCCTCCAGCGAGGTCGACCCGGCCGTCACCTCCCCGCCGCGCCCGTACAACTGGGCCATCGGGTCGTCGATCAGGGCGGCGACGTCGTCGTTCTCCAGAGCCACGGCGAGGTCGCCGGCGCGGACCGCCAGGCCGTCGTCGATGGCGGCCTGCAACTGGCGGTCGAGGGCGGCGTACAGGAGGGCGAGGCAGACGACGAGCGCGCAGACGGCGCCCGCCGCGGTGACGAGCGTCACGCGGGCCCGCATCGAGCCTGGTAGCAGCCGCACCCTGCACAGCCTGGCACAATCCGCCCGCCAAGGCTCTCATCGTTCTCTCATGGGAGGGCTCGCACGCTGAAGGCGCGAACACAACGGATCGCCACCTGAGGAGCACACGATGACCGTCCCCACCTTCGAGCCGCGCCAGTCACCCCCCTACCCGGGCCCCCACGCCCCCGCGCACCGGGCGCGGCGGAACGGCGGCCGCGTGCTGGCCGCCTCCGTCGCCCTGGTCGCCGTCGTGGCGGCCACGGGCGCCGGAGGCTACCTGGGCGGCCGCGACGTCGCCCGGGCGAGCGCCCCGGCCGTCACCGTCCCCGCGACCTCGGCCGGCGCCGTGAACGCGCCCGCCATCCTGGCCAAGATCGAGCCGTCGATCGTCACGGTCCGCACCCGCTCGGTCGGCGTGAACGCGCTCATGGAGCCCGTCGCCGAGCAGGGCACCGGCACCGGGTTCGTGATCGGCGCCGACGGGCTGATCGCCACGAACAACCACGTCGTCCAGGGCGCGCAGACCGTCACGGTCACGCTGCGGGACGGGCGGACGTCAAGGGCGAAGGTGCTGCGCAGCGACCCGGCGGCCGACCTGGCCGTGCTGCGGATCAACGCCACGGGCCTGCCCGTCGCCGCCCTCGGTGACTCCTCGACGCTGCGGGTCGGCGACCCGGTCATCGCGATCGGCAACGCCCTGGCCCTGCCCGGCGGCCCGACGGTGACCGAGGGGATCGTCTCGGCGCTCGACCGCACCGTGCAGACCGACGCCGGCGCTCAGCTCCAGCACGTCATCCAGACCGACGCCGCCATCAACCCGGGCAACAGCGGCGGCCCGCTCGTGGACGCCTCCGGCCGCATCATCGGCATCAACACCGCCGCGGCCGGCGACGCGCAGAACATCGGCTTCGCGATCGCCGTCAACGGCGCCCGGCAGACCATCGACGACCTGCTCCACCAGTGACGAGCCTTAGGGTGGTGCCATGAGGGTGCTCGTCGTCGAGGACGACCCCGGCATGTCCCGCATGCTGATCCGCGGGCTGCGGCGGGAGGGCTACGCCGTGGACACCGCGGGCAACGGCGAGGACGCGCTGTGGAGCGTCATGGAGAACGACTACGACGCCGTGGTGCTCGACGCCATGATCCCCGCGCCGGACGGGTTCGAGGTGTGCCGGCGGATGCGCGCGGCGGGTCGCTGGGCCCCGGTGCTCATGCTCACCGCGCGCAATGCCGTGAACGACCGCGTACGCGGCCTGGACTCGGGCGCCGACGACTACCTGACCAAGCCGTTCGCGCTGTCGGAGCTGTACGCCCGGTTGCGCGCGCTGACCCGCCGCGACCCGCACGAGCGTCCCGCCGTACTGCGGGCGGGCGATCTCTCGCTGGACCCGGTCAGCCACGTGGTGTTGCGCGGCGAGGCGGCGATCACGCTGTCGCCCAAGGAGTTCGCGCTGCTGCAGGAGTTCATGCGGCGGCCCGGCGAGGTGCTCAGCCGCACCCATCTGATCGAGCACGTGTGGGACTTCGCCTACGACGGCGGGTCCAACGTGGTCGACGTGTACGTGCGCTACCTGCGCGACAAGGTGGACCGGCCGTTCGGCCGCGACAACATCCAGACCGTGCGCGGCGCCGGCTACCGTCTCGACCCGGCGATCTGACGCGTCGTGGACCGCGATCTCCGGGGAGGGTCCCGGACGGGTGGGGCACCATGGACGTGCACGCATGCGACCAGCACCAGGAGGCGAATCCATGAACGTCCCCCAGAGCCTCGCGTACGGTGTGCCCCCCGCCCACCCGGGCACTCTGCACGTCCGCACGCTCGCGGGCGGCATCAAGGTCGGGCCACGCCCGGGCCGCCACGTCCGCTTCGGCCGGGCCGGACGCCCGCACGTCGACCTGAGCGTCGGCGCCGACGACCAGTCGGTGAGCCGCCTGCACGGGGAGCTGACGTACCACGACAACCTGTGGTGGCTCCGCAACATGGGCCGGCAACTGGTGCGGCTGCCACGCGGGCAGCTGATGCACACCTCGACCGACCCCATCCCCCTGGCGGAGGGCTACACGCCGCTGTTCATCAGGGGATCCGGCCACCGCCAGCACCTGGTGGAGCTCTACGTGGCGGGCCATGAGGGCGAAACGCACGGGAACCGCCACGAGATCGAGACCATACCGCCGAAGATGTGGGAGCTGGACGACACCGAGCGCCTGCTCCTGGTGGTCCTGGGCGAGCGGTACCTGTTGTACGAGGAGTCCCCGCGGCCCTTGACGTACCGGCAGGCGAAGGAGCGGCTGGCCTATCTCCGGCCGGAGGACAACTGGCGGAAGAACATCATCGAGGACAGGATCGAGGTCGTCCGCCGCCGCCTCCATGCCGCCGGCTTCCCGTACCCGCTGCTGCACGACCAGGCGGCCGGCCGGCCGTACGACAACAACCTCCTGCACAACCTCCTCAGAGGCCTGGTGGAGTCCACGACCCTGGTCCCCCCGGACCTCAACCTCCTGGAATCCGACCTCCAGCAATGAGGATCAGGGCCGCCGGATCATGATCTCCACGACGGCGAGGTTGACGATCCACCCGAGCACCTGCCCGATCGGGATGACGGACTGGGCGCTCGCGCCGATGGAGCCGGCGTTCACCGTGTCGCTGAACGGCACCTGGGCCAGCAGGATGAGCGGCACCAGGACCCGTGAGGTGACGGCGAGGAAGGTGAGCGCGTAGTTGCGCATCATCCACTGCCGGTGCCGCACGAAGTCGCGGCGGCGGGCGGCACGGAAGGCGAGCCAGCCGGTGGCGAGCCAGCCGGTGGCGAGCCACAGCACGGCGGGAATCGTCAGGCCGATCTGGGTGATGAGCCGGCCCGAGAGCAGCGCCACCGGTATCGCGGTCAGCGCGGACGGCAGCACCCCGGCGAGGAGGTAGCAGCGGCCGATCGTCCGGTGCGCCCGTCTGCGCGCCCGTCTGCGCGCCCGGATCGCCGGGACGTACTGGAGCGGGCCGAGGACGAGCGCGACCAGCGCGGTGAAGATGTGCGCGACGAGCAGGTAATAGCGCGCCCCGCCGCCCACGTCGAGCCGGCTGCCGGCGGCGTCGAGCCCGAGACAGGGCGTGACGAGCACGGCACCGAAAACCGCCGCGACGGCCGCCATCAGCCAGATCCGGCGGGCTCGCGCCGGAGCGCCGCTTACGTGGTGGGTCATGACTTCCTCCAGCACTTCGGCTGGCCATCATGCGGCGGAGCCGGACGGCCCGCATCCGCCCGTGCCGGCCCTGCAGGGGGTCGGCACCGTGCCGCTCCCTGACTGCGCCAGAGTGGGGCGTCTGCTGGTCAGAGGGCCGCGATCAGGGCAGTCGAATTTGTACTCGTGATCAATGAGCTCGGACCCTTAGGCCTCATGGAGCGCCAACCCGGCACCCGACCGTGAATGTCGACGACGGCCCTGTGCGGCGCGCCCACGCCGATCTTCCTGTCCTCTCACCATCAGGTGCGACATCCCATACGAAGGATCGCGTGGCGCCGGTCGAAGGAGCTCTCTTTGTACGAATGGGAACCACACCGCCCTCGTACCCCGCGGACGCGGGTGATCAAGACGTCCTGTTGTGGCGAACTGGAGCTGTGCTCCGAAGGTGGGCAATACCTGATCTTGCGCTTCACCGGCGACGGTCACGAAGAGACCGCCTGCGGGCGGTACGTGGACGCTCTGCGCGCCGGGAACACGCTCACACAGCAACACCAGCATCCCGGGGGTCAGGGACGGTTCCGCCGCGGTGAGGGGTGATGCTCGGGAAGCCAATCGCGGGTGGGATCGTATTCGAGCCAGCGGTTGCGCTCCGCCTCCGCCGTGAAGGCACGCGTCAAGGCTTCCAGCAGCGGATGGCCGCCGTTGTCCCGCCACAGGAGCGACCAGGCGTACAAGGGTGTCGGATCCACCAGCGGGACCGAGCGGATCGCCGGGTCGGATGGGAGCGGTATGTCCGCGGGCAGCAGGCAGAAGCGGCGCGGATCGGCTGCCAGATCCGCCAGGAAGTGGTCCAGCCCCAGATTGGCGCCCTCGGCCTGGTCGCGGATGCCGAAGTGCTCGGCGAAGCGGTGCAGGAAGTCCAGCCGATGGAGCGGCCCCGGAGTCCACAGCACGCTGTCGCGCAGTTGCTCGGGCCGGATGGCCGGGGCGTGCGCCAGTGGATGGTCGGCGCTGAGGATCGCATCCACCGGCTCCAGTCGTATCAGGCGATGCGTCAGTCCGGCGGGCAGAGGCGCGTGGACGCGGCCGAAGGCGGCGTCCACGGTGCCGTGCAGCAGCGCGGCGGCCACCGCAGGCAGGTCACGGCCATGCCCGAGTTCCAGCCGCGGCTCGTGGGACGCCACCTGCGCCAGCGTGCGCATGGGCGCGTACAGGTGGCCCCACACATCGATCCGCAACTGACGGTGAACATCCAGCACCGCCGCCACGGCCAGGTCCGCGGCGGCCAAGGTTTGCCGGGCGGGCTCCAGGAAACGTCGCCCTGCCTCGGTGAGCCGCACCCCGTGGCCACCGCGTTCGAACAGGCGCCTGCCGAGCATGGACTCCAGGCGGGCGATCCGCTTGGACAGCGCCTGCTGGGAAATCGACAGTTCCTCGGCCGCGTGACCGAAGTGCAGCTCTTCGGCGGCCAGCACGAACGCGCGCACCTGCGCCAGGTCGAGGTCCACGTCTGTCACCTTAGGCGACAACCAGTGGTTGTCGGGCTCACCTGTGCGTTGTTGGATCGCGCAACCCTGGCACCGGTTTCATGGCCGCATGCGAAGATTGATCCCCACGGGAGATGCAGCGCGTCCGGTGGAGTTCGCCCAGGACGCGCAGCCCGTACCCACCACGGGCCAAGTGCTGATCAAGGTCGAGGCCTTCTCCCCGAACCGAGGTGAGACGTTCCTGCTGGAGGGGCCGAAACCCGGCCCGCTGCCCGGCAAGGACGTCGCCGGCCTGGTCGTGCAGGCCGCTGCCGACGGCTCAGGGCCGTCGGCCGGCACCCGCGTGGTGGGCCATCCGCCGATGGGCGGCTGGGCCGAGTACGTGGCCGTGCCCACTCACTCGCTGGCCGTGCTGCCCGACGAGATCAGCGCCGTCCAGGCGGCCGCGCTGCCGCTGGCCGGGATCACCGCGCTTCGGTTGCTCCGTACGGCCGGCGCCCTGGCGGGCAGGCGGGTGCTGGTCACCGGCGCCTCTGGCGGGGTGGGCCACTATCTCACCGAGATGGCGGCCGCGGCGGGGGCGGAGGTGAGTGCGGTCACCGCCACTGTGGAGCGTGGTGCACGCCTGCGCGAGCTGGGTGCCGCGGCGATCGTGCACGACGTGGCGGACACGGGCGGGCCGTTCGACGTGGTGCTGGAGTCGACCGGCGGCAGCGTGCTCGCGACCGCGCTGGCCAGGCTGGTCCCCGGCGGCACGCTGGTCTGGTTCGGCCAGGCCAGCCGTACCCCGGCGACGGTGAACTTCTTCGACCTGCTCGCCGGGCCGGAGAACGCAGTGATCCGGCACTTCCACTATGCGGGCGCGCCGTACGGCCCTGATCTGGCCACCTTGGTACGCCTGGTGTCCGGCGGGCGGCTTCACCCGGAGATCGGCCGTACCGCCGATTGGAGCCAGACCGCCGATGTGCTGGTCGACCTGCGGGAACGCCGGATCCGCGGTAACGCCGTCCTGACGATCGGAGCACCACGATGAGCGCCGCCGACTTCGCCGCCGCCAACCTGACGCGAGCCACGGGAGCCGGGCTGGACCCGCACGAATATCAGCGGGTCGCCGGTGAGCTGGCCGACCTGGGCCGCTGGGGCGAGGCCTTGATGCGCGCCGCACACGGACACCTTGTGCGCGCCGAGCAGGCGGGCACGGCGATTTCCGCGGGCGAGCATTATCAGGTCGCGGCCCGCTGGTTCCACTTCGCCACCCTGGGGCCGAATCCTGAACACGCTCTCGCCGCCGTGAAGGCCGACGCCGCCATGGGCCGCGCCCTGCGACTGCTGGAGCCTGGCGCGCGCCGGATCGAGGGATCAGGCTTCGCCGGCTGGCTGCGCGGCCCGGCCGATGCGGTGGCCACGGTCGTAGTGGTGCCCGGGCTGGATTCCAGCAAGGAGGAGTTCCACGACTTGATCACCGCCTTGCTGCGCCGGGGCTTGGCGGTGTTCGCCATGGACGGGCCGGGCCAGGGCACGCTCGCGGCCACCTCCACGATCACTGCGGACTACCATCAGGTGATCGGCCGGGTCATCGACGCACTCGGCGTCGAGAGCGTGGGACTGGTCGGGCTCAGCCTCGGCGGCTACTACGTCGCCGAAAGCGCCGCCCATGAACCGCGCGTCGCGGCCGCGGTCACCGTCAGCGGTCCCTTCCGCCTGGATTGGGACACCCTGCCGTCCCTCGTACAGGAGATTCTCATCCAGCGCGCCGGCGGAGAGGAAGCCGCCCGCCACTTCGCCCGCCAGGTGGACCTGTCCACCCTCGCTCCGCGCATCACCTGCCCTCTCATGGTGGTGGACGGCGGCCAGGACCTCATCCCCGGCGTGACCAACGGCGAACCCCTCGCCCGCCTGGCGCCACGCGGACAGTACTTGCACATCCCTCACGGCGACCACCTGCTCGGCAACGCCCGCCCCGACTGGCTGCCGGCGGCCGCCGACCGACTTTCCGGAGCACTCACCTAATGCGCTTCATCGACAAAACCGCGTTGATCACCGGCGGCACGAGCGGCATGGGACTGGCCACCGCACACCGCCTCGTCGCCGAAGGCGCGCACGTGATCGTCACCGGCCGCACCCAGCGGCGTGTGGACCAGGCCGCAGCCATGCTCGGCCCGCACGCCCTCGGCATGGTGGCGGACGCGGCCGACCTCAACCAACTGGACGCCCTCATGGACACGATCAAGACTCGGCACGGCAGGCTGGACGTCGTCTTCGCCAACGCGGGCGTGGGCACCTTCGTGCCCTTCGCCGACATCACCGAAGCCGACTTCGATCAAAGCATCGCGGTGAACGTCAAAGGCGTGTTCTTCACGATCCAGAAGGCGCTGCCGCTGTTGGCCGATGGCGGCTCCATCGTGATCAACGCCTCGTGGACCCTGCATCGTGGCAACGGCATCCTCACGCTCTACTCGGCCACCAAAGCGGCCGCGCACAACCTGGCCCGCACCCTGGCGGCGGAACTCGCACCGCGTGGAATTCGCGTCAACTCCATCAGTCCGGGATACATCGACACACCCATGTACCCGGCCGCGGCGTTGAGCGAGACGGAGGCGGCGGCCATCACCGGCCGGGTGGTGGCCGGCCGGTTCGGCCTGGCGGAGGAGGTCGCCGCGGCGGTGACGTTCCTGGCCTCCTCAGAGGCGTCCTACATCAACGGCCAAGACCTCGTCATCGATGGCGGCCTGGTGACGGCGATCCCCGCCTGACCATGCCGCTCATGTACGAGAAGGGCGCTGCGGCATCACCGGGCGCGCCGGCTTGCCCCTTGGGAGGCGCTGCCTGAGCACTCGAATGGCGCGCAGCGCCCCCCGGCGAAGACCTTGCTTTTCGCCTAGGACCTCCTGGAGCTCCCTGGAGCCCTGGGCGGTCCCAGGACTTCCTAGCGGGTGTCGGAGTCGGTGTCGGTCAAGGCGGCGCGGCCCGCCTCCAGCCGGGCCACCGGGATCCGGAACGGCGAGCAGGAGACGTAGTCCAGGCCCACCTCATGGCAGAAGTGGACCGAGTCCGGGTCCCCGCCGTGCTCCCCGCAGATCCCGAGGTGCAGGTCCGGCCGTGCCGCCCGGCCCTCATCCACCGCGATCTTGACCAACCGCCCCACACCATCCCTGTCCAGGGTCTCGAACGGGGAGACGCCGAAGATCCCCAGGTTGAGGTACTGGGAGAAGAAGGCGGCCTCCACGTCGTCCCTGGAGAAGCCCCACACCATCTGAGTGAGATCGTTGGTGCCGAACGAGAAGAACTCGGCGGCCTCCGCGATCTGGCCGGCGGTCAACGCCGCCCGGGGGACCTCGATCATGGTGCCGATCAGGGCCTCGACCCCGACCTCGGCGAGGATCTTGACGGCCTCCTCGCGTACCGACTCCAGCTCCTGCACGGCCGCCACCAGCGGGATCATGATCTCCGGGCGGGCGCCCGGGACCTCCTTCGCGGCATGGGCGATGGCTCTGACCTGCATGGCGAACAGGCCGGGGATCACCAGCCCCAAGCGGACGCCGCGCAGGCCGAGCATCGGGTTCTGCTCGTGCAGGCGCTTCACGGCCGCCAGGAGCTTGCGGTCCTTCTCCGTGACGTCCGACGACGTGGCGATCTTGACGGACAGGTCGACGATGTCGGGCAGGAACTCGTGCAGGGGCGGGTCGATGAGGCGGATGGTGACGGGGTCGCCGTCCATGGCCTGGAATATGCCGGTGAAGTCGGACTTCTGGAGGGGTTCCAGGGCGTCCAGCGCGGCCTGGCGTTCCTCGTCGGAAGAGGCCAGGACCAGGTCCTCCACCAGCTGCCGGCGCTCGCCCAGGAACATGTGCTCGGTACGGCACAGGCCGATGCCCTGCGCGCCGAAGCGGCGGGCCCGCGCGGCGTCGTCGGCAGTGTCCGCGTTCGCCCGTACGCCGAGCCTGCGGGCGGCGTCCGCGTGGCGCATGATGCGGTCCACCGCACGGACGAGCTCGTCGTCCGGCTCGGCGCCCTCGAAGTACTCGACCACGGCCGAGGCCACGACCGGGACCTCGCCGAGGTACACCTCGCCGGTCGTCCCGTCGATGGAGATCACGTCGCCTTCCGACACGACCACCCCGTCCGGTGCCGTGAAGGTCCGGTCACGGGTGTTGACGTCCAGCTCCTCCGCCCCGCACACGCACGTCTTGCCCATGCCGCGGGCGACCACGGCGGCGTGGGAGGTCTTGCCGCCGCGGCTGGTCAGGACGCCCTTGGCGGCGATCATGCCGGACAGGTCGTCGGGGTTGGTCTCGCGGCGGACGAGGATGACGTCCTCGCCCTGCTCGGTCAGCTCCACGGCCCGCTCGGAGGAGAAGACGGCCTTGCCGACGGCGGCGCCCGGGGAGGCGTTCATGCCCTTGGCGATCTTCTTCTTCTCGGCGCCGCCGTCGAAGCGCGGGAACATGAGCTGGACCAGCTGGTCGCCGGTGACGCGCGTGACGGCCTCGTCGAGGCTGATGAGGCCCTGGTCGACGAGCTGGGTGGCGATGCAGAACGCGGCCGCCGCCGTACGCTTGCCGACCCGCGTCTGGAGCATCCACAACTTGCCGCGCTCGATCGTGAACTCGATGTCGCACAGGTCCTTGTAGTGCGTCTCCAGCGTCTCCATGATGCCGAGGAGCTCGTCGTACGAGTGCTTGTCGATGCGCTCGAGCTCCTCCAGCGGGATCGTGTTGCGGATGCCCGCGACCACGTCCTCGCCCTGGGCGTTCTGCAGGTAGTCGCCGTAGATGCCCTGCCGGCCGGTCCCCGGGTCGCGGGTGAAGGCGACGCCGGTGCCGGAGTCGTCGCCGTAGTTGCCGAAGACCATGGCCATGATGTTGACGGCGGTGCCGAGGTCGGCGGGGATGCGCTCCTGGCGGCGGTAGAGGATGGCGCGCGGGGCGTTCCAGGAGTCGAAGACGGCCATGACGGCCAGGCGCATCTGCTCGCGCGGGTCGGCGGGGAAGTCCTTGCCGGTCTGCTCGCGCACGATCCCCTTGTACGTCTCCACCAGGCCCTGCAGCTCGCCGGCGTCCAGGTCGGTGTCCTGGCGCCTGCCCTTGATCGCGTCGAGGGCGTGCTCGAACAGGTCGCCGTCGATGCCGAGCACCGTCTTGCCGAACATCTGGATGAGCCTGCGGTAGGAGTCCCACGCGAAGCGCTCGTTGCCGCCCGCCTGCTTGGCCAGGCCGTGCACGGACTCGTCGTTGAGCCCGATGTTGAGCACGGTCTCCATCATGCCCGGCATGGAGAACTTCGCGCCGGAGCGCACGCTCACCAGGAGCGGGTCGTCGGACTGGCCGAGCCTTCTGCCCATCTGGTCCTCGAGCGCGGAGAGGTGCTCGGCGACCTCCTGCTCGAGGCCGTCCGGGAGGCCGCCCCGTGTCAGGTAGTGGCGGCACGCCTCCGTGGTGATCGTGAATCCGGGGGGAACGGGCAACCCGAGGTTGGTCATCTCCGCGAGGTTCGCGCCTTTACCGCCGAGAAGATCCTTGAGATTCCTGTTGCCTTCGGTGAAGTCGTAAACATGCTTGGCCACCACAGCTCCAATCCAACGCCTCTGTCCCGGACTCTACCGGCGGAATTGATGATGAAACTGCACTCCTCGCCTAAGTCGTCATTTGTGCAGGTCAGAAGCATGTGAGAGGTCTAATCCAATTTATGAAGGTCAACACGGAATTGGTTTATACCAATTGGTTTACACCAATTCTTGTGAATGGGGCAAGGGAGGTGCAGAATTGGATCAACCCCCCGCCAGGAGGCGCCCATGGCCACTCCTACCAAGCCCAAGAGAAGGCCTCGCGTCGTGGCCGGTTCGGCGAAGGCGGCCCGCGACGCGGCGCTCTATCTTGACGATCGCCTGCCCTTCGCGCGCTGGTTCAGGCCGCAGCTCAGGAAGCTGTTTCCCAGCCACTGGTCGTTCCTGCTGGGCGAGCTGGCGCTGTACTCGTTCGCGCTGCTGGTGCTCACGGGCACGTTCCTCACGTTGTTCTACAAGCCCAACCCGGACGTGGCCTTCACCTCCACCGTGGAACTCAGCCTGGAGGTGCGCGGCGGGCTGCTGATGCGCCAGCTGCACCACTGGTCGGCGACAGTGTTCGTGCTGGCGATCGTGGCGCACCTGTGCCGGGTGTTCTTCACCGGCGCGTTCAGGAGGCCGCGCGAGCTGACGTGGATGCTCGGGGTGGTGCTGTTCGGGCTGGTGCTGTTCGAGTCGTTCCTGGGCGTCTCGCTGCCCGGCGACCAGCTCGCGATGACCGGGCTGCGGCAGGCGCAGGGGGTGTTGCTGTCGATTCCGCTGGTGGGGACGTACCTGTCGGCGTTCGTGTTCGACGGGGCCTTCCCCGGGCAGGTCATCCCGCGGATCTTCGTCACGCACGTGCTGCTGGTGCCGGGGATCCTGCTGGCGGTGGTGCCGCTGCACGCGCTGGTCCTCACCTGGCGGCAGAAGCACACCGAGCGAAGCGGTCGCGACCATGAACACGAGCGAAGGGCCACGGCGGCCGGGGAGCAGACCGTCACCGGCGGCCCGTTCTTCCCGTACTTCGCGATCAAGAACGGGGCGACGGCGCTGTTCACGATCGCCGCCATCGCGGCGCTGGCCACGTTCGCGCGGGTGAACCCGGTGTGGGAGCACGGGGCGTACCAGCCGGGCGCCCATCCGGTGGCGGCGCAGCCGTTCTGGTATTTCGGGGTGCTGGACGGCGCCCAGCGGCTCGTCCCGGGGTGGGAGATCACGATCGGCGGGTACGTGCTCCAGACCGGGCTGTGGATCCCGCCGCTGATCCTCACGGTGTTCTTCGGCGTGCTGCTCGTCTACCCGTTCCTGGAGCGGCGGTTCACCGGCGACGGGGACCAGCACCACCTGCTGGACCGGCCGTCGCAGGCGCCGGTGCGCACGGCGCTCGGCGTCGCGGTGATCACGTTCTTCACCGTGTTGTGGGCGGGGATGTGGGTCTCGCCGGCGCCGCCGGTGATGCGTTCGGCTCCGGGGTTCCCCGAGCCGCCGCCGGTCCCGGCGGCGCTGCTGACGGTCCCGGCGAGCACGTATGAAACGATCATCGTGGCCCTGCGGGTGGCGGTGTTCGTGCTGCCGGTGGTGGCCTTCCTCGTCACCCGTGCCGTGTGCCGCGGACGGTCAGCCTAGGGGGTTCTCCTCGGGCGGCGTGCCGGGCACGCCGTCGCGCGGTGGCAGCCACAGCACGAACGTCGCCCCCTCCCCCAGCCGGGAGAAGACCGCCACCCGGCCGCCGTGCGACTCCACGATCTGCCGGACGATGGCCAGGCCGAGGCCCGTGTGGCGGTCGCGGCGGCTGGTGTCGCCGCGCCAGAACCGGTCGAACACCCGCTCCCGGTCGGCCTCCTCGATGCCGGGGCCGTCGTCGCGGACCGCCGTCCACAACCAGCCCTCCCACCGGCCGGCCCCGACCTGGATCGTGCCGCCGGGCGGCGACAGGCGCACGGCGTTGGACAGCAGGTTCGCCACCGAGCGCCGCAGCGCGTCGGCGTCGCCGGTGATCTCCAGGCCGCGCCCCAGGTGACGGGTGATCGTCAGGTCGCGGGCGGCGGCCGGGGCCGTGTACTCCTCGCACGCCTCTCCCACCACTCTGGCCAGGTCGAGATCGGCGTCGGCGAACGCGCCGCCCTGCCGCCTGGCGCTGGCCAGCAGGTCCTCCACGAGCCTGGTCATGCGGGTGGTCGCGCGGTCCACGATGGCCACGGCCCTGACCCGCTCCTCGTCGCTGGCGTCGGGTGCGGCGAGCACGGCGTCCACGTTCGCCCTGATGATGGTCAGCGGGCTGCGCAGCTCGTGCGAGGCGTCGTCGATGAGCTGGCGCTGCGCCCGGAACGCCTCCTCCAGCCGGTCCAGCATGGTGTCGATGGTGTCGGCGAGGTCCTTCAGCTCGTCGCGCGGCCCGTTCAGGTTGATGCGCCGCTTCAGGTCCGTGGCCTGGATCTCCTCCGTGGTACGCGTGATCGAACGGACCGGGCGCAGCACGCGGCCGGCCAGGACCCAGCCGATGCCGAGACTGGCGACGTAGAGGCCGGCCAGGGTGTAGAGCGAGTAGTCGCGCAGCGTGGCCATGGTCCGGACGTTGACGGCGTTCTCCACCTCCTCGGCGAAGACCACCTCCCGCTTGCCGATGTACTGGCCGCCGCTGTACGCCTTGGCGTACTCGGGGGTGATCGGGCGCTGCTCGGTCGTCTTGGAGACCGCGAAGTAGATGCCGCCGAGCACCAGCGTGGCCAGCACGAACAGCAGGCCCGAGTAGAGCACGGTGAGCCGGAAGCGAATGGTGTGGATCATGCCGTCGGCTCCTTGAGCCGGTAGCCCCGGCTGATCACGGTCTCGATGAGGCCCTCTTCCTGCAGCTTGCGGCGCAGGTTGCCGACCGTGACCCGGACGGTGTTGGTGAACGGGTCGGCGTGCTCGTCCCAGACGTGTTCGAGCAGTTCTTCGGAGGACACGACGTGGCCCGGCCTGGTCATGAGGTAGTGCAGGACGCCGTACTCCTTGGGGGTGAGCGCCAGCGCCCTGCCGTCCAGCGTGACCTCCAGCCGGGCCGTGTCGATCCTCAGCCCGCCCACCTGGATCACGGACGTGCCGCCGTTGGAATCCCTGCGCAGCAGCGCCCGCACCCTGGCCAGCAGTTCGGGGAAGGCGAACGGCTTCACCAGGTAGTCGTCGGCCCCCTCGTCGAGTCCGCGTACGCGGTCGTCCAGCCGGTCGCGGGCGGTGACCATGAGAATCCGCACGCCCTGGCCCGCGGCGCGAACGGTCCGGCACAGCTGGAAGCCGTCCCCGCCGGGCAGGTTCAGGTCGAGCAGGACCAGGTCGTACGTGTTGACCTGCAACTTCTCGTGCGCGGACGGCGCGTCGTAGGACACGTCCACCGCATATCCGGCGCGTACGAGGCCGACGCGCATCGCCTCGACGAGGTCCTCCTCGTCCTCCACCACAAGCAGTCGCATGCCCTGCACCCTAATTTCGGATGATTCGTTCCGCGATGGGCGCGGCCCGGTCGATGGGGATGGCGAAACCGATGCCGATGTTGCCGCCGCCCCGGCCGGCCGCGATCGCGGTGTTCACACCGACGACTTCGCCCCGGGCGTTCACCAGCGGGCCGCCGGAGTTCCCCGGGTTGATGGACGCGTCGGTCTGGACGGCGTTCCGCCGGGCGCCGCCCAGTCGTACCTCACGGTCCAGGGCGCTGACGATGCCGGCGGTGACCGTGCCGGACAGTCCCAGCGGCGAGCCGATGGCGAGCACCTGGTCGCCCACCGAGAGGTCCGCGGACCTGCCCAGCGTGGCGGGCGTCAGGTCCCCGGGGTAGGACACCTCCAGCACGGCCAGGTCCTCGTCGTCGTCCTCGCCGATCACGCGGGCGGCCAGCCTGCGGCCGTCGCTGAGTATCACGGTCACGTCGTCGTACCCGCTGACCACGTGCGCGTTGGTGAGGATGTGACCGCGGCCGTCCACCACGAACCCCGACCCGCCGCCGCGCCCGGCCTCCACCGAGACCACGCTGGGCAGCACCCGGGCCGCGGTCGCGCTCAGCCCGGTCAGACTGGCCGACGGGGCCGCGGCGACCCTCGGCAGGGCCGCGGCGGGGGCCGGCTCGGACCCTTCAGAGAGCCGGGCCCCCGCCACGCCCGCCGCCGCCCCGGTGACCGCCGCGACGAGCACGGCGGCCACCAGCAGGCGTCCCTTGGGCGACGTCGTGGGGGGCTTGGGCGCCTTGTGCGCCCCAACCTGTGGAGAAAGGCCCGGGAGGACCGGCTCCTGGCGGGCCTCCAGGTGCGGCGTGACGAACTCCGGCCCGCGCGGGCTGCCGAGGCCCCTCATGGGAGCCTCGAGAACCACAACATCGACGTCACCGCCGCGATCAGCGCGAAGATCAGTCCCGCCGCCACGAACCACTGCCATACCTCCTGACGCTCGGTCCGGTACCCCACCGAGGTCCCGATGTCGTCGTAGACGGCCTGCAACTGGTCGCCGGTGGCCGCCTCGTAGAAGCCGCCGCCCGCCGCGTCGGCCAGCCCGCGCAGGGCCGGGCCGTCCACCGGCACCGGGACCTCGCGGCCGGAGAGGTTGATGGTGCCGTCCGCCGTGCCGTAGGCGATGGTGGTGACCGGTATGCGCCGGTTGGCGGCCTCCGCCGCCGCCTCGCTGACCGTGCGGCCGGTGGTGTTGGAGCCGTCGGACAGCAGCACGATGTGCGCGGGCGGCGCCTCCTCCTCCGAGTCGAGCGAGGCGATGGCCTCCAGCGAGGAGTAGACCGCCTCGCCGATCGCGGTGCCGGAGTCCATGCCGAGCCGGTCGATCGCCGTCAGCACGGCCTGCCGGTCCGTCGTGGGCGGCACGGCCACCGAGGCCCCCGAGGAGAACGGCACCAGCCCCAGGTTGAACCGCTCCGGCAGGCCCTGCACGAACTGCCTGGCCGCCTGCTTGGCCGCCTCGAAGCGGTTCGGGGAGACGTCGGTGGCGCCCATGGACGCGGACACGTCGAACGCCACCATGATCGTCGCCCGCTCCCTGGGCACCGTCACCTCGGCGGTCGGCCGGGCGAAGCCCACGACGAGCAGCGCGAACATGAGCAGCAGCGCCGCCGCGGGCACGTGCCTGCGCCAGCCCGGTCCCCTCGGGGCGACCTTGTCGAGCAGGTCGAGGTTGGTGAACCGGACGGCGTACGCGCTGCGCCGCAGGCCCACCACCACGTAGGTGACGGCCAGCAGGGCCACGGGGATGAGCAGGAGCAGCCAGATGGGCGCGAGCAGGCTCACGCCGCACCACCTCCTTCCGGGGGCCCGCCTGTGCCCGGGCCGGGCGGGTTGGAGCCCGCCGGGCGTGCCGGGAAGGCGGGGCTCGTGGCCAGCGCGGCCAGGCGGCGTTGTCTCATCACGTGCTTGACCAGGTCGCGCACCCAGTCCCGGTCGGTACGCAGCCGCAGGTGGGTGGCCCCGGCCCGGCGCATCGCCTGCGCGATGGCGTCGCGCTGCCCGGCCGCCGCCTCGGCGTACCTGCGCCGCAGCCGAGCACTGGAGGTCGCGATCTCGCGCCGCCGCCCCGTCTCCGGGTCGATCAGCGTCAGGATCCCCACGTTCGGCAGGCTCAGCTCGCGCGGGTCCAGTACCTCCACGGCCAGCACCTGGTGCCGGGCGGTGAGCCTGCGCAGCGGCAGCTCCCAGGTCTCGGGCGCGTCCAGGAAGTCCGACACGACGACCATCAGGCCGCGGCGCCGTACCACCCGGCCGAGCTGCTCGGCCGCCACCCCGAGCAGCGGCTCGGCCACGCCCGGCGGGGTGCGCGGCAGCGCGAACGCCGCCTGCAGCAGCGCCATCAGGTGCGGCCGGCCCGTCCTGGCGGGCAGCGTCCTGACGCCGCCGCCGTGCAGCATGTGCGTGCCGATCCGGTTGCCGGTCCGCTGGGTGAGGAAGCCGACCGCGGCCAGCGTGGACAGGGCCAGCTCCCGCTTCTCCATCGCCGCGGTGCCGAAGTCCATGCTGGCGGTCGCGTCGAGCAGGGCCCAGATCTCCAGCTCGCGGTCGGCGACCAGGTCGCGCACGTGGGGCTCGTTCGTGCGGGCGGTGACGTTCCAGTCCATCCGCCGCACGTCGTCGCCCGGCTGGTACGGCCTGGTCTCCGCCGGCTCGCTCCCCGGACCGGGCATCAGCCCCAGGTGCTCGCCCTGGAGCAGTCCGTCCAGCCTCCGGGTGATCGTCAGCTCGAGCCTGCGCAGTGCGGGCTCGGCGATCAGGTACGGCTTCATGCCACGGCTTCCTGACGCAGGGTCTCCTGCTGCCGGGCCCCGTCCTGCTGCGGGGCGATGACCGGCAGCGGCACGGCGGCCACCACCCGGTCCACGATCTCCCGCGGCGACACCCCGTCGGCCAGGGCGTCGAAGGACAGCACGAGCCGGTGCGCCATCACGTCGTGCGCCAGGTCCCGTACGTCCTCCGGCAGCACGTAGTCGCGCCCCCGCAGCACCGCGAGCGCCCGGCCGGCCGCCAGCAGGCCGAGCGTGGCACGGGGGCTCGCGCCGAACCCCAGCAGCCGGCGCACGTCCTGCACGCCGTACCGGTCGGGGTCTCGGGTGGCGTAGACGAGGCGGACGGCGTACTCGGCGACCGCGTGGTGCACGAACACCTGCTCGGCCCGCCGCTGAAGTGCGATGACGTGGGCGGGGTCGAGGACCTGCCGCGGCGCGGGCGGGTCCACGCTCATGCGGTAGACGATCGCCAGCTCCTCCGATTCGCTGGGATAGTCCACGTCGATCTTCATGAGGAAGCGGTCCCGCTGTGCCTCGGGCAGGTGGTAGACGCCCTCGGACTCGATCGGGTTCTGGGTGGCCAGCACCAGGAACGGCGTCGGCACCTCATGGGTGACACCGCCGATGCTGACCTGCCGCTCGGCCATGATCTCCAGCAGCGCGGACTGCACCTTCGCGGGCGCCCGGTTGATCTCGTCGGCGAGCAACAGGTTGGCCATGACCGGGCCGAGCTCGATGTCGAAGCTCTCGGTCGACGGCCGGTAGATCCTGGTGCCGACGATGTCGGAGGGCACCAGGTCGGGTGTGAACTGGATGCGCGCGAACGTGCCGCCGACCACGGTCGCCATGGTCTCCGCGGCGAGCGTCTTGGCGATGCCGGGCACACCCTCCAGCAGGCAGTGACCCTTGGCGAGCACTGCCACGAGCAGCCGCTCGACCATGTGGTCCTGGCCGACGATCACCCGCTTGACCTCGAACAGCGCCCGTTCCAGGAGCGCGGGATCCGTCACGGCTGCACGACCTTGTCGGGGCAGTCGTCGACGACCACCCGTAGCTCCAGCGCGCTCGGCTCGGGATCGGCGAACGCGGCGCTCCCGGTCATGAGCACCGCGCCGGTGGCCAGCAGCACAAGAGCGAAACGTGATGTACGCATGGTTTCCTCGTGTCCCTCGTATCGGCCTCTTAGTGGGCTTAGAAGGCATGTCATCAAGTGACCGCGAAAACCCGCGTAACCCTCGGCTTTACACGATTTTTCGGTCGACGGGGGTAGACCTCCGGCATGACGCCCATCCAGCGGTATCTCGCAGAAGAGGTGGCCCTCGACCACGCGGACGGCCTGATCCCCCGCCGGGAGGCGCTGCGGCGGCTCGCGCTGCTGGGCCTCGGGCTGCCCGCCGCCACCGCGCTCCTGGCCGCGTGCGGCGCCTCAGAGGAACCGGCCGCGCCCACCACCGCGGGGACCTCGCCCGCGACCTCCCCGGCGCCCGCCACCACGACGGTGAGCCCGGCAGGACCCTCGCCGCTGCCGACGGAGGCGATCACGTTCGCGGGGCCGGAGGGCACGACGTTGCAGGCGGCGTGGGCGGCCGCCGACGGGGACGCGAAGGGCGCCGTCCTGGTGATCCACGAGAACCGCGGCCTCACCGACCACATCCGCTCGGTCGCCGGCCGCCTGACCGCCAGCGGCTACTCGGCCCTGGCCGTCGACCTGCTGTCCCGCGAGGGCGGCACCGCCTCGTTCACCGACACCGCGGCGGCCACCGCCAAGCTCGGAGAGATCCCGCCGGAGCGGTTCGTGGCCGACATGAAGGCGGCGGTGGGCGAGCTGGGGCGGTGCCCATGACGCCGTTCGCCGGCGAGACGGCCACCCCGGGCAGGGGTGGCCGTTCGTCATGCGCGGGTCAGCCGATCAGATACTTCATCACCTTCTTCACGGTCGCGTTCCGCTCGTTGTCGCCGGCCAGTTGCTCCAGCCCGAACCCCAGCAGCACCGTGTCCTTGGTGGTCACGGCCGCCGTCCTGTCGGCCTCGGCGCGGACGAAGTCGCCGGCGCCGGTCGGGCTGCCCGCCGGAGGACCGGGGATCGCCCACGGGCCGAGCCCGCTCTCGAAGCCCTCGGACTCCAGCGTCCCGCCGGTGGTGGTGATCCGGGTGTCGTCGACGAACGCGCCCACGCCGCCCGTACTGGGGTCGGTCACGTAGCTGATCGATACCTCGACCTGCTGCCCCGCGTACGCGGACAGGTCGAAGGCCACCTGCTGCCAGCCGCCCGAGTTCTCGGTGAACCGGTTCCAGGACCCGCTGGTCCCGGTCGGCGTGCATGGGTTACCCGGGGTCAGGTAGTGCAGCAGCCAGGGGTGCTCCTCCAGGAGGAATCCGGCCTCGCACTCCGCCGGCACCTGGGTGTCGGTGCCGCCGTTGAGGTCCGGCAGCGTCGTCCAGTTGTCCTGGCCGACCGTGTGGGCCTCGACGATGACATTGTCGTAGCCGGGCTCGGTGTCGAAGGACAGCTGGAACGCCAGCCGCGGCTGCTGCGCCGCCGTCACGGAGCCCAGGTTGATCGTCCTGGTCAGCCGCATATACGAGTCGTCGGCATGCGTGCCCCTGATATACCACTGGCCCTCTATCGGGTCGAACGGCCCAGGGGTGCCGAGCTGGTAGCCCGCCGCCGGAGTGCCCGTGAAGCGCGGGAAGTCCGTGCCCATCGGCTGCAGGACCCCGGCCTCGTCAACCGGGTTGTCGGCGGTGGCAGGCCCGCCGAACGTGCCGCCCACCCCGGCCAGCGGGCCCGTGCCGGTGAAGCCGGCCGGGTTCTCGCGCGGAATGCGGCCGCCGACGCCGAGGTAGTACTGCGTGAAGTCGTCCGCCAGCAGCAGGCACTCGTCGAACAGGCCCTGGATGGTGGTGACCACGCAGTCGCCATCGGGGTTGCCGTCGATGCCGTAGTAGATGCCGCCGACGATGGTGTCGAGAATGCCGTAGTACGCAGCGGTCTCGCCGGTGTAGAGAAGCTTGCCCCCTTCGTTGAGGTAGTCGCGGACGGCGATGGTCAGGTTCTGTTGTGACGGCTTGACGTCGGCGTCGGGCAGGTCGCCGAGCGGGGTGACCGTCACCAGGTCCTGCTGCTCCATGGACAGCCGGTTGTCGCCCAGCTCCCACACGAGGGCCTTGAAGTGCGACAGCACGCCCAGGTGGTGCGGCACGCCCTGGGAGTCGACGTCCCAGGTCTCGGACGCGTACCCGGCGGCCTTGAGCGCCTGCTGATACTTCGCGGCGTACTTGGGCGCGGTCACCGACGGCGGGTAGTCCGGGTTCAAGCCGGTGTAGTCCTCGTTGGCGACCACCAGGACCTTGGCCGCGGAGTCCTTGGCCAGCGTGTACGTGAAGTGCGAGCTGGAGGCCTGGCCGCTGCCTCGTTTGAGGCCCTCGAACCAGACCTCGACCTTGTCACCCGGTTTCGCCCCGATCACGTAGCTCCGGTACTCGGCGAAGTACAGATCGTTCTCGCCGCCGTACCGCTTGCCGCCCTTCCACTCGCTCAGCTGCCTGGTCTGCACGCGGCCGCCGTTGATGCGGTAGCGCAGCACCTTGTTGAGCAGCGACCTGCGGGCGGTCACGGCCACCGGCTGGGGGTCGCCGTACGAGACGGTGAAGGAGTCCGGTGCGAAGTCCGGCACCGTGCGCCCGACCACGGAGACCGGCTTGTCGGGCGTGCGCACGGTCTTGGCCGCGGCGACCGCCAGGGGGATGTTCATCTCGAACTCCTCCCGGATCAGCCGCTCGTCGTCCGGGAACGTGAAGCCGAGCCCGCCGGCGCAGCCCTCGACCGTCCACTCGTCGTCGGGGTACTTCGCCGCCGCCGCCTCGCACGTGGACATCTCCGGCGTGATCGACATGATGCCGCGCAGGTTGGTCATGTGCCCGTCGGTCTCGCCGTTGGTGGTGTAGAGCTCGGCGCCGATGTCCGGGTCGTACGTCGGCACGGCCGGGTTCGCGTCGTCGCCCAGCATGGCCTCGAAGATCAGGTCGTCGGGCGACGGGGTCGCCTGCTGCCAGCCGATGCCGTACAGCAGCAGCATGGCCGCCGAGTGGTAGTTCAGCATGTACGTGAACTGCACCCGCTTGGTCAGGTTGTCCAGCGCCACGGTCTCCGGCTCGGACTGGGGCGCCTTGCCGCGGTAGGTCTGGCTGCTGATCAGGCTCGACGAGCCTTCGTCGTCGTAGCGCCACTTGTAGGCGAAGTTGCGGTTGGGGTCGACGCCGTCGTTGCTGGTGATCTGCCCGTCGCCGTCGTTGTCGCGCAGGTTCTTGCGCCACAGCCGGTTGTCCGGCGTGAAGGTGTAGTCGTAGCCGTCGGGGTTGGCCACCGGCAGGAACCACAGCTCCGTGGTGTTCACCAGCTGGGTCAGCTCGGCGTTGGTCCCGTAGCCGTTGAGGAAGTGGTGCAGCAGCCGCCGCACCATCTCGGGTGTGATCCACTCACGTGCGTGCTGCGCGGCCAGGTACAGCATGGCCGGGCGGGTGCCGTCACGCAGCTTGCGCGCGTCCTTGGTCACCTTGATCGCCGTGATGGGCGTGCCGTTGAGGCTGTTGCCGAGCTCGACGACCTTCGCGATGTTCGATTTGGCGTTGGCCGCGGCGATGACCTCCTCACGGATGCCTCCCGCGCCCGCGTAACGCTTGAAGACCCCGTCGCCCTGCTGCGCCTGCCGCGCCGTGTTCGCGGCCTGGGCCTTGAGGGTGATGCCTTGCTTGGCGAGAGAGTCGGCCAGCGCCGAGGCGAGGATCACCTCGACGGTGACCTTGCCGTCCGCCCGCTTGACGATCCTCATCTCCTCGCGGTCCACACCCGCCGCGACCAGCTTGGCCATCTGGTCCGAGCTCAGCTCACCGGTGTAGACGAAGACGCCGTCAGGTCCCGCCGTCGGTTCCGGCACCGCCGAGGCAGGCGGAACGGTGAACGAACCAAGGAGCAGGAACATGCCGGCGAACATGATGAACATGCGCTTCATCGCGCCTCCGAGAAAGTCGGCCCCCGAATGCCGCTAGGGATTGCCCGCAATCTCCGTGTACACCGGACTCTTGTCAATCACGACGGCCACATGTGGTCAAAGTTTGGACCATACGATCCCGGCGGGTGACGAACCCGTATGACAGGCGAACGCCGGCTCTGTGGTTCATGCGGGCCCCGGCCGCCGGAATCGAAAAGCCGCCCGCCGAAGTGCGGCGAGCGGCCTTTTCGAACCGAAGGATCAGTCGTTCAGGTGCTGGCGAAGATAGGACTCCACGCCGTCGATGGCGATGCGCTCCTGGGCCATGCTGTCGCGCTCGCGGATCGTCACGGCCTGGTCTTCCAGCGTGTCGAAGTCGACCGTGATGCAGAAGGGCGTGCCGATCTCGTCCTGGCGCCGGTAGCGGCGGCCGATCGCGCCCGCGTCGTCGAACTCGACGTTCCACCGGCGGCGCAGCTGCGCGGCCAGGTCGCGGGCCTTCGGCGACAGGTCGGCGTTGCGCGAAAGCGGCAGCACCGCGGCCTTGACCGGCGCGAGCCGGTGGTCGAGCCGCATGACCGTGCGCTTCTCCATCTGGCCCTTGGCGTTGGGGGCCTCGTCCTCGCTGTAGGCGTCGAGCAGGAACGTCAGCGTGGCGCGGTCGACGCCGGCCGCCGGCTCGATGACGTAGGGAACGTAGCGCTCCCCGGTGTCCTGCTCGAAGAAGCTGAGGTCGACGCCCGACGCCTTGGAATGGGAGCTGAGGTCGAAGTCGGTGCGGTTCGCGATGCCTTCGAGCTCACCCCACTCGGAACCGGCGAAGTTGAAGCGGTATTCGACGTCCACCGTCCGCTTGGAATAGTGGGACAACTTCTCCTTGGGGTGCTCGTAGAGCCGCAGGTTGTCCTTGTTGATGCCCAGATCGGAATACCAGCGGAAGCGCTCGTCGATCCAGTATTGGTGCCACTCCTCGTCCGTGCCCGGCTTGACGAAGAACTCCATCTCCATCTGCTCGAACTCGCGGGTGCGGAAGATGAAGTTGCCCGGCGTGATCTCGTTGCGGAACGACTTGCCGATCTGGCCGATGCCGAACGGGATCTTCCTGCGCGCGGACTGCTGGACGTTGAGGTAGTTGATGAAGATGCCCTGCGCGGTCTCCGGGCGCAGGAAGGCCAGGCCGGACTCGTCCTCGACCGGGCCGAGGAACGTCTTGAGCAGGCCGCTGAACTGCCGGGGCTCGGTGAAGGTGCCCTTGTTGCCGCAGTTGGGGCAGGTGATGTCGGCCAGGCCGCCCTCGGGCGACTTGCCGTTCTTCTCCTCGTAGGCCTCGACGAGGTGGTCGGCCCGGAAGCGCTTGTGACAGGACAGGCACTCGGTCAGCGGGTCGGTGAACGTCTCGACGTGGCCGCTGGCCCGCCACACCTCGGGCGCGAGGATGACGCAGGAGTCGAGACCCACGATGTCCTCGCGGGCCTGGACCATGGACAGCCACCACTGCCGCTTGACGTTGTTCTTCAGCTCGACACCCAGGGGACCGTAGTCCCACGACGCGCGAAGTCCGCCGTAGATCTCGCTCGACGGGTAAACGAGCCCGCGGCGTTTGGCGAGGCTGACGATGGTGTCCATGACGTCGGTGCGTCGTGCCATTTGGTTGAATCTCTTTCCGGCTGGAGGTCGGCGAGTGAAATTGATGAGATCCCAGCTTAGGGGACTGCCGCCCACTCTCGCGCGCGAGTAAATCCTATGCCCGGTCTTGGGTGTATATGTCCTCGTACGCACTGGGCTCGTGGACCATGAGAATCATCAGCGGATACATCGCCATCCGGGCGGCGGAGAGCGCTCTGCGGTAGAACCCGGCGCCCTCCCATTCCGTGATCATGGCCCACAGATTGGGCTCATCGACCGATCGGGCCAGCCGGCCCCGCTCGTAGCCGGGTTGGGCGGCGAACGTGTCGAGGATGGTCTGCCCCTGCTTGACGAAGTCTTGGGACTGGGACTCTGGCACGGTGTATCGGATCACGGCGAGCACCTGCAACAGCCTAGAGGCGCTTCACCCGCACGGTGCGCGATCTCCCGTAGGCTCTGGGGGTGGCCTCGAACAACAAGCGCCCGCTCCCCGAGGGTGAGCGATTCTTCACGCCGGGCGCGACCGGCCTGCGCAAGGCCGTGGAGCAGCGCAGCGCGGTGCCCTTGACCTACCTGTCCACGCAGTTGCCGCGGTGGGTGCCGCCCGTGGTGCTGGTGGTCCTGCTGCTGGCCGGATTCGCCGTGGCCAATCCGCTGGGCGGGGTGGCGGCGCTGGTGGTGCTGGCGTTCGTGGGGTGGCTGGCATACCTGTCGTGGCCGTCGCTGCGGCCTGGAGCGAAGCTGCTGCGGGTCGCCATGACGACGTTCCTCGTGCTGCTCGTGGCGACCCGCTTCGGGGCCTTTTAGGGCTTCAGGGCAGCAGCGTGTAGTGCGGGAAGTTGCCCGGGAGGCGTTCGGTGTCCGGGCCGGTGGTGGCGGCCCGCACCAGGAGTTCGCCGCCGACGAAGGCGCCGCGCCAGGAGGCGCCGAGGCCGCCGAACAGTTCCTCGCGGTCGCCGCGCGAGCGCGGGCGGTTGTGGCCGACCTTGAAGGCCCGGACCTCGGGTGCCAGCCGGCGGAAGGTCTCCTCCTCGTCGCAGGAGAGGGTCGCGACGAGGGCGCCGTTGCTGGCGTTCATGGCGGCCAGCAGTTCCGCCTCCGTGTCCACCAGCACGATCGTGTCGACCGGGCCGAAGGGCTCGGCGTGGTGGAGGGGTGAGGAGCGGGGCGGGTTGAGGAGGGCCGTCGGGGCGAAGTAAGCGGAAATATCCTGCCCCGGCAGGAAATGTCCGGCGTTCAGGGACGCGCGGTGCAGCGGGACGCCGCCGCGCGCGACCGCCTCGTCCACCTGGTCGGCGAGTTCCTTGGCCTTCGAGGCGTTGATCAGCGGGCCGAAGTCCAGCTCCGGCAGCGGATCGTCGGGGGCGGCGACGGCCAGGGGGTGGCCGTGGCGCAACGACTCGACCGCCGTCAGGTAGGCCCTGAGGAACTCGTTGAACAGCGAGCGCTGCACGACGAACCGCGGGTAGGCGGTGCAGCGCTGCTTGCCGTAGTCGAACGACGCGCGGATCTGCCTCGTGAGCAGGTCCCAGTCGCCGTACTCCCACACGCCCCAGCAGTTGAGCCCCTCCTGCTCCAGCACGTGCCGGCGCCCGAGGTCGGCCAGCGAGGTGGCGACCTTCGCCCCGGCGTCCCTGCCGCCGACGAACGACACGCACCCCAGCGACCGCCCTGCCACCAGGACCGGCGACAGGTCCGCCCCTCCCCCGCTGACCAGCGTGAACGGCAGCCCTTCGCGGACGGCCAGCGCGCAGGCCAGGGTGAGGCAGCACAAGCCGCCGTCCGTGGGGGTCTTGGCGATGACCGCGTTCCCGGCCAGCGCCTGGACCAGCATGGCGTGCATGAGCACGCTCATCGGGTAGTTCCAGCTCGCGATGTTGCTGACCGGGCCGGGCAGCGGCGTGCGCCCGGCGACCATGCGGTCGATCTCCTCCACGTACCACCGGACCCCGTCCAGGCAGCGGTCCACGTCGGCGCAGGCCGTCTTCCACGGCTTGCCGATCTCCCAGACCAGGAGCAGGGCCAGCAGGTCGCGGTGGGCGGCCATGGCGTCGACGGCCGCCGTCACCATGGCCTTGCGCTGGGCGAGCGGTACGTGCCGCCAGCGCCGGTGCTCTTCGACGGCGCCCGCCACCGCACGGCCGGCGCCCGCCCGGTCGAGCCGGGGAGGGCCGGCGATGGCGGTGCCGTCCAGGGGCGAGAAACCGGGCACCGGGCGTCCGTCGCGGTGCCAGATGCCGCCCCAGTGGTTGAGCACGCGGTCGTCGTGGAAGGCCTCGGGCGCCGCCGCGCAGCAGCGGTCGTAGGCGTCGGACCAGGCCGTACCCGGCTTGAGCCGCATGTGCGTGCCTCCTCAGTCGGACCAGTCGGCGGTGATGAGCTCGGGCAACGGCTCGAACTCCTTGATCGCTTCCAGCGATGGGCCCATGGCGGCGTTGGCCTCGCGTTCGACCATCACCTCCACCAGGACCGGCAGCCGCTCATGCGCCGCCTCGACGGACGCCCAGGCGAGCGCGTCGCGGATGTCGCCGGGCAGCTCCACCCGGCGCGCCGGGCAGCCGAACGCCTCCATGACCTTGACGTGGTCGATGCCGCCCTCGCCGTAGTGCAGGTCCACGGCGTAGTTCATGCCGTACGGGATCTCGGCCTGCCTGATCAGGCCCAGATACTCGTTGTTGATCATGATGATGACGAACGGGATCCGGTACTGGGCGGCCACCGCGACCTCCTCCATGAGGAACTGGAAGGAGTAGTCGCCCACCACCGCCACGACCTGCCGCTCGGGATGGGCGCACTTGACGCCCATGGCGGCCGGCACCTCCCAGCCCAGCGGCCCGGCCTGCCCGCACACCAGGTAGCGGCGCGGCAGGTACGTCGTCTGGAACTGGCCCGACCAGATCTGGTAGAGCCCGATGGCGGTGACGAACGTGGTGTCCCGGTCGAAGAACTCGTTGATCTCCTTGAACACCCGCGGCGGCTTGATCGGCACGTCGTCGAAGTCGTCCCGGCGGCCCATCGTGCGCCGCAGCTCGGCGACCTTGCGCACCCATTTCTCCCGAGCGGGCACGGTACGGCGGCGCGCCTCGTTCAGCAGCTCGGCCAGCACCGGCCGGGCGTGCCCGACGATCCCCAGGTCGGGCTCGAAGACCCGGCCGATCTGCGTGGGCTCGATGTCCACGTGGACGAACTTCCGCCCCCGCCGGTAGACGCCGAGGTCGCCGGTGTGCCGGTCGCCGAACCGCGCCCCCACGCTCAGCACCAGGTCACTGGCCAGGAACGCGGCGTTGCCCCACCGCGTCTGCGTCTGGATGCCGGCCATGCCGGCGAACAGCGGATGGTCCTCAGGGAAGGCGCCCTTGCCCATGAGCGTCACCTGCACGGGCACCTGGAGGTGCTCGGCCAGCGCGAGCAGCTCCTCGCTCGCGTCGGCGCCGATCACGCCGCCGCCGGCCAGGATGAGCGGCCGCCTGGCCTCCGCCAGCATCTCCACGGCCCTGCGCACGGCCCCGGGCAGCGGCCTGGGCTCCTCGACGGGCAGCGGCGCGTCGAGGTCCCGGTCGTACAGGCAGGTGCCGCGCTGCACGTCGATCGGCAGGTCGATGAGCACCGGCCCGGGCCGCCCGGACCGCGCGATCCGGAACGCCTCCCTGAACACCCAGGGCGCCTGGGCGGGCTCCTTGAGCTGCACCGCCCATTTGGTCACCGGCCGGGCGATCTCCACGATGTCGACCGCCTGGAACGCCTCCTGGTGCAGCTTGGAGGACACGGCCTGACCCGTGATGCAGATCATCGGGATGGAGTCGGCCAGGGCGGTGTAGAGACCGGTGATCATGTTCGTGCCGGCCGGGCCCGAGGTGCCGATGCAGACGCCGACGTTCCCGGTGACCCTGGCCCAGCCGTCGGCCGCGTGGGTGCCGCCCTCCTCGTGGCGTACCGTGATGTGCCTGATCGAGCTGTGCTGGAGCGCGGCGTAGAGCGGCAGGATGGCCGCCCCGGGGATGCCGAAGACCGTGTCCACGCCCTCCGACTCCAGCACCGCGACCACGGCCTCCATGCAAGGGATGCGCTTCATCATCCATTGAGCCTTTCGACGACCTTGAGCAGGGCGGAGTGGTCGAGCGAGCCGTGGCCCTGCGCCCTGGCCGCGGCCACGAGCTGGGCGACCTGCCCGGTGAGCGGCAGGCTGACCCCGGCCTCACGGGCGGCGGCGACGGCGATGCCCATGTCCTTGTGGTGCAGGTCGATGCGGAAGCCGGGGGCGAACTCGCGCCTGACCATGGTGTGCCGCTTGAGCTCCAGGATCCGGGAACCGGCCAGGCCGCCCGCGAGCACGTCGAGCCCGGCCGCCGGGTCCACGCCGGACGCCTCCAGCAGCACGATGGCCTCCGACACCAGCCCGTAGATGCCGCCCACGACGAGCTGGTTGGCGGCCTTGACGGTCTGCCCGGCGCCGGCGGGGCCGACGTGGACCACGGTCGTGCCGAGCGCCGACAGGATCGGGCGGGCCGCCTCGACGTCCTCGGCCGCGCCGCCCACCATGATCGAGAGAGTGCCGTCGACGGCGCCGCGCTCGCCGCCGCTGACGGGGGCGTCCAGCGCCCGTACGCCCACGGCCGCCGCCCGCAGCGCCACCCTGCGGGAGGTCTCCGGCTTGATCGTGCTCATGTCGATGTAGAGGAGGCTCGGGCGGGCGTACTCGACGACCAGTGGCGCGACCTCCTCGACCTGCGGCGAGTCGGGCAGCATCGTGATCACCGCGTCCGCCCCGCCGACCGCGTCGACCACGCTGGAGGCGCCCTTGCCGCCGAGTGCGACGAGCTGGTCCACCCGCTCGGCGCTCACGTCGTAGCCGGTCACGGTATGTCCGGCCTTGAGGAGGTTGGCCGCCATCGGGCTGCCCATGATCCCCAAGCCGATGAAGCCGATGTTCATGCCAGCCTCCAGTCGAACGCTCCAGGACCCTCGTGCCGGTACTCCAGGCCGACGTGTCCCCGGTAGCCCGCAGCCTCCAGCCGCGCGAAGATCTCCGGGTACGGCATGCGCCCGCTCCCCGGCCGGCCCCTGCCGGGGTCGTCGGCGATCTGCACGTGGCCGAACCGCCCGGCGTGCCGGTCGATGAGCGCGAGCACGTCCTCGCCCATCCGGTGCAGGTGGTAGAGGTCGGCCAGGAAGGCCACGTTCTCCCTGTCCACCTCGTCGATCAGCGCGAACGCCGCTTCCGATGACGTGATCGGATATTTCGGGTTCTCGTGGGAGTTGAGCGCCTCGACGACCACGGTCGCGCCGATGCCGGCCGCCGCGTCGGCCGCCCTGCGCAGGTTCGCCACGGCCAGGTCCCTGTCGGTGTCCGGGCCGTTGCCGTACAGAGCGTTGAGCACCCCGCAGCCCAGCTCGCCCGCCAGGCGGATCGCGGCGTCGACGTTGGCGTGGAAGCGGGCCGAGCCGTCCGGCCTGGCCAGCAGGCCGCGCTCGCCCGCGGCCATGTCGCCGGCGTCGAAGTTCAGCCCGACGAGCCGCACCCCGGCGTCCTCGATGGCCTGCCGCAGGGCGGCCGGCTCGGCGCCGGTCGGGTCCGGGGTGCCGAACGGCCACCACAGCTCGACGGCGTCGAACCCGTTCTTGGCCGCCGCGGCCGGGCGCTCCAGCAGCGGCAGGTCCGTGAAGAGAATGGAGAGGTTGACGTCGAACGTGTTCATGGCCTCACTCCGTTCGGCGGGCTCGGTGCCAGCGCTGAGCGCATGAGGCGGGCCGTCTCCGACGGGGTCTTGCCGACGCGGACGCCGACCTTCTCCAGGGCTTCCTTCTTGGCCTGGGCGGTGCCGGCCGAGCCGGACACGATGGCGCCCGCGTGGCCCATGGTCTTGCCCTCGGGCGCGGTGAAGCCGGCCACGTAGGCCACCACCGGCTTGGTGACGTGCTGCTCGATGTAGGCCGCGGCCCGTTCCTCGGCGTCGCCGCCGATCTCACCGATCATCACGATGGCGTCCGTGCCCGGGTCCGCCTGGAATGCCTTCAGGCAGTCGATGTGGGTGGTGCCGATCACCGGGTCGCCGCCGATGCCGACGGCGGTGGAGAAGCCGAGGTCGCGCAGCTCGTACATGAGCTGGTAGGTCAGCGTGCCGGACTTCGAGACCAGGCCGATGCGGCCGGCGGTGGTGATGTCGGCGGGGATGATCCCGGCCGAGGACTGCCCGGGGCTGATCAGACCGGGGCAGTTGGGCCCGATGATCCTGGTACGGCCGCCGCGCGCGAGGGCGCGGAAGCGTACCGCGTCGTGCACGGGCACGCCCTCGGTGATCACCACGCACAGCGGCACGCCCGCCGCCACGGACTCCTCCACGGCCCCGCCGGTGAACCGCGGCGGCACGAACACCACCGACACGTCCGCCCCGGTCTCCTCCACCGCCTCGGCCACGGAGCCGAACACCGGCACCGTGCGCTCGCCGAAGTCGACCGACCGGCCGCCCTTGCCCGGCGTCACGCCGGCCACGATGTCGGTCCCCGCGGCCAGCATGCGGGCCGTGTGCCTGCTGCCCTCCGCGCCCGTCATGCCCTGCACGAGCACCCGGCTGTCCTTGGTCAGAAAGATCGCCATCTCACGCACCTGCCGCGAGTCTGGCCGCCATCTCGGCGGCGCCGTCCATGGTGGAGACCTGCCGGACGGCCGGGTGCCGCGCCTCGCTGAGGATGCGCCGCCCCACCTCGGCGTTGTTGCCGTCCAGCCGTACGACGATGGGCCTGCCGCGGCCGCGCTCGCCGAGGAGTTCGAGCGCGGTGACGATGCCGTTGGCCACCGCGTCGCAGGCCGTGATGCCGCCGAAGACGTTGACCAGCACCGACCGCACACCGGGGTCGGCCAGGACGATGTCCAGCCCGTCGGCCATGATCTTGGCGGACGCGCCGCCGCCGATGTCCAGGAAATTGGCCGGGGCCGCGCCCGCCCCGGCGACCACGTCCAGCGTGCTCATGACCAGGCCCGCGCCGTTGCCGATGACGCCCACCCGGCCGTCGAGCTTGACGTAGTTCAACCCCTTGGCCCTGGCCTGGTCCTCCAAACTGCCGGTACGTTCGGTGTACTCCCAGGCGTGCCGGAAATGCGCGTTGTCGTCGAGGGTGACCTTGCCGTCGAGCGCCACGATCCGCTGGTCGGTCGTGCAGATCAGCGGGTTCACCTCGACCAGCACCGCGTCCTCGGCGACCAGGACCTGCCACAGCTTCTCCAGCGCGCCGGCCGCCTGCTCCGGTAGTCCCGCCTTGGCCGCCAGCAGCCGCGCGGTGTCCGCGTCCACCCCCGCCACCGGGTCGATCGGCAGTTTCACGATGGCGTCGGGGTCGGTGGCCGCCAGCTCCTCGATCTCCATGCCGCCCTGGCCGGACACCATCGCCAGGAAGCCGCCCTCGGCCCGATCCACCAGGAAGGCCGCGTAGTACTCCTCGAACGGCACGGTCGCGGCCTCCACCAGCACGCGGCGCGCGACGTGTCCCTTGATGTCCATCCCGAGCACGCGGGCGGCCTCGTGCTCGGCCGAGACCGGCCCCGCCGCCGGCCTGATCCCGCCCGCCTTGCCCCGTCCGCCGGTCTTCACCTGGGCCTTGATGACAACGGGCGCGTTCAGCTCGGCCGCGATCTCGCGGGCCTCGGCCGGGGTGGCCGCCACCTTGCCTGCCGGGACCGGGATCCCGTGACGCCCGAAGAGCTCCTTCGCCTGGTACTCGTACAGGTCCATTCGAGCCTCCTTTGTCTACGGTATACCGTATGGAATATCCTCCGTCTAGGGTCTCGACAGGGCCTCGGATTTGTGGATATTCCATACAGTATGGAGAATGCAATCCGAGATTGGCGAGGCCGTCCGTACCTCCCAGGGCCCGTCCCCGCCGACCGCACCCGCATGTTCTGGCTGGCCTGGGCCGCCATGGCGGCGATCAGCCCGCTCCAGTACGCCTACGCCGCGCTCCTCGCCCGCGAGGCCGCCGGGTTGACCCTCCTGGCCGCCTGGATCGCCTGCCAGGCGGCCGGCGCGCTCCCCGCGCTCCGCTGGGTCCGGAGTGGGCGCCTCGGCGTGCGCCCCGCGCTGTACGGCGGGGCGGCCCTCAGCGGGGTGGGCCTGCTGACCGCCGCGCTGACCGGACCAGGGCTCATCGCCGGGAGCGCCGGCGGCCCGTCGTCCGCATGGAGCGGGAGCGAGGCGTCGTCGCTGCTCGCGGCCGGCGGCCTGGTGGCGTTCGCCGGCTACGCGCTGCTCGGCGGGCTGGGCGCGGGGCTGGTCTACGGGGTGTGCGGGGAGGTCGTCTCCTCCTGGTATCCGGAGCGGCCCGCCGCCCGTGTCGGCCTGATCACCGGCGCCTTCGGGTACGGGGCCGTCCCGCTGCTGCTCTGGGCAGGGATCGCCCCCGGCGCCACGTCCGCCGCCTTCCTGACCGCCGCGCTCGTCGCGGTGGCCGTCATCGGGGCCGCGGCCCGGCACCTGCGGCTGCCGCCGGCCCTGTGGTGGCCCGACGACTTGGACCCGCGCACGCATGCCCTGGACGCCGCGCGGCTGCGGGTCACCCCGGAGGCCGCCAAGCAGTTCCGGCTGCCCCAGGCGCTGCGCACCCGTACGCTGCCGGCGCTCGCACTGATCCTGACGTGCGCGGGCGCGGTGTCGGTGTTCGACGTGATCGTGGTGGCGGGCACGGGGTCCTGGGCCGCGGTGGCGGTCCTGGTGGCGCTCAACGGCACGAGCCGGTCAGTGGCCATGCGGTGGTCGGAGCTGTTCGGCCGCCGCAGAGTGCTGGCCGCCGTCCTGGGCGCCCTCGCGCTCGGCCAAGCGCTGCTGGCGGCCGCCGCACTGGACGTCACGCCGGCGACCACCGGCACGCTCCCCGCGGCAGGGGGAGCGGCGCCGGTCGGCGGCGTGGTGGGGAGCGGGGTGCTGCTCTGGCTTGGGGTCGTCATGGCCGGACTGGGCGGCGGGGCGTTCTATCCCCTCCTCGCCAGCCTCGTCCGGGAGTTCTTCGGCGTGGAGCGGGCCGGCGAGATCCACGCCGTCGTCTACAGCGCGAAGGCCGTGGCGGGAGTCGTGGCCGTCGTCCTGGCCCTGATCGCCCTCACCGCCCCAGTGGCCGCCCTCCTGTCCGCCGCGGCGCTCGCCGCCGTCCCGGCCCTGGCCACGCCGCGCCTGCGCATCCCGGGTCTACCCCTGACCATCCCCTTGTGACGAGGTTCACCAGCCCAGTTCGCCCAGCGAACGGTATGCTGTAGGCAGTCGACGAAAAACCGTTAACGCAGCCCCTGGAGTCGTGACCATGTTGCTGTCGGATCAGGCCGGCCAGGCGGCGGCCACCAAGATTCGCCGCCCCGCCACGCTCCGGGAGAGCGTCATCGAGGCCATCCAGGAACTCATCGTCTCCGGCCAGCTCAAGCCCGGCCAGCACCTGGTCGAGAGCGAGCTGGCCGATCTCCTCGGCGTGTCCAGGCAGCCGGTTCGAGAGGCGTTGCAGCAGCTCAGCGGCGAGGGCTGGGTCGACCTGCACCCCGGCCAGGGCGCGTTCGTGCACGTCCCCACCGTAGAGGAGGCCGATCAGCTGCTCGCCGTGCGCGCGCTGCTGGAGACCGAGTCCGCGCGGCTGGCCGCCCAGCACGCGGGCGAGGACGGCGTGAAGCGGCTGCGCGCGCTGTGCTCGCGCGGCATCGCCGCGGTGGAGTCCGACGACATCGACTCGGCCGTGGCCATCAACTCCGAGCTGCACGCCGTGGTGACGGCCCTGTCCGGCAACAGAGTGCTCGCCGAGCTGGCCAGCCAGGTGGCCAGGCGCGTGCGGTGGTACCACACGCCGGTGGCCCGCCAGCGCGGCATGGCCTCGTGGGAGGAGCACACCGCGCTCATCGACGCCATCGAGGCCGGCGACGAACGCCGGGCGGCGAAGATCATGCGGGAGCACACCGAGCACACCCGCGCCTCCTACATGGAGCAGCGCGAGAACGAGCCCGTTCAGCCCGAGCAGAAGCCGGTGCGCCGGCGCCGCCGCACCGCGGGATGACAGCGGATTACCTGACGTTCACAGTAATCGACATGCTCCGAAACACCTCGGGTAGAGGATGGAGCCACACGGACAGGAGGTGCATGACCATGAAGGCGTTCATTCGCTTTCTCCTGGGTGATCCCCTGGGTCAGTCAGCGGACGGCCGGGCGCTCGGCGTCGGCCTGAGCGCGGCGCTCAAGAAGCACTACTCGGCCGACGACGCCGAGCGCTACCTGCGGCAGTGGGCCGCGGAGCACGACGTACGCAAGACCCCGAGGCGCTGAGCCGCGGCAGGGGCCGGCCCAGCTCCCCACCGCGGCGTGGTCAGCGCTCCACAGGCTCTGGCTCCTTCGCCTCCTTCTTGGCATCGCGAGCCGACTTCATCAGGCTCAGCACCGTGGTGACGGCGAGAGTGCCGACGATGACCCCGAGAGACACCATGATCGGGATCTCCGGCGCCCACGACACGCCGTCGTGGTGCAGCGCCTCAAGGATGAGCTTCACCCCGATGAAGGCGAGCACCACCGACAGCCCCTTGCTCAGATAGACGAGCCGGTCCAACAGCCCGCCGATGAGGAAGAAGAGCTGCCGCAGCCCCATGAGGGCGAAGGCGTTGGCGGTGAACACCAGATAGGGCTCCTTGGTGAGCCCGAAGATGGCCGGGATGGAGTCGAGCGCGAACAGCAGGTCGGTGGTCCCGATGGCGACCATCACGATCAGCATCGGGGTCACCATCCTGCGACCGAAGTGCACGGTGAGGCGGGCGCCGTGGTAGGTGTCCGTGGTCGGGAGCACCCGGCGCACGGTACGCAGCGCGATGTTCTCGGAGAACTCCGCCTCCTCGTCCTCGTGACCGATCAGCTTCCACGCGGTGTAGACGAGGAAGGCGCCGAACAGGTAGAACAGCCAGTCGAACCTGGAGACCGCCTCCGCCCCGGCCGCGATGAAGCCGCCCCTCATGAACAGCGCCAGCACGATGCCGATGAGCAGCACCTTCTGGCGATACTGCCGGGGCACGCGGAACCGGCTCATGATCAGCAGGAAGACGAAGAGGTTGTCCACGCTGAGCGAGTACTCGGTGATCCATCCGGCGAAGAACTCCCCGCCGTGCGAGGGGCCGGACAACGCCAGCAGGCCGATGCCGAAGGCCACGGCCAGGCTGACGTAGAACGACACCCAGCCCACGCACTCCTTGAAGGAGGGCTCGCGCGGGTTGCGCGCGACCAGCCAGAAGTCGAACGCGAGGACGATGCCGAAGCCGCCTATCGTAGCCAGCCAGACCCAGACGGGCAGGTTCAACGCTTGGCCCCCTTCCTTCCGCGCAGCGCCTCGGCGTGCCGTACGTAGGAGCCGAGCAGCAGCTTGGCGCGCGGGTTGGCGCCCGCACGGCGCAGCAGCCAGTACGGCATGAGGCGTTCGTGCAGCCAGACGAAGCCGATCGCGAACCCGAGGGCAACCATCGCCTGGTAGACGAGGAAGCCGAGCACGCCGTCGGTCATGCCGATCCCGGTCAGGCTCTCCTGGAGCAGCCGGGACAGGGGGAAGGCCGCCATCCAGTACAGGCCCGCCGGCCCGAACGTCCCCGGCAGGAGCACGCCGTGGCCGAGCAGCACGCCGAACAGCCCGCCGAACAGGGCGAGCGGCACGGCGAGTGCCAGCGCGGACAGCGCCGCCATACCGGTGGGCACCCCCGCGAAGAGGGTGAGCCCACCGGCCATGGCACCGGCGACGGCTCCGATCGACGCCCCGGGCAGGGCGAGCTCGATGCTGTGCCGTCCGTCCATCAGCCCACGACCACGCCGAAGGCGAAGAGGCTGTAGAACAGCATCCCGAGGTAGAACACCGCACCGAACCCGATGATCACGTTGGTCCACCACTTGGGCCGGATCGGTTTCGGCAACATGCGGTTGTTCACCAGCAGGAGCGTCACGCAGTACGCGCCCATCGCGAACGTCGACAGGAACGCCAGCGTGTCCAGGATCCCGCTCGGCCCGTCAGCGGGGCCGAACAGCAGGATCAGGATGCCGAATATGATCACGCCCCAGAGGAAGCCGGCGTACAGATGCGACATGCGCAGCTTCTTCGCCCCCGGCACGAAGTTGTAGGTCATGTCGGCCTGGCCACGGGAGAAGGAGTCGAAGAGCCCCAGTGTCGCGTTCAGGCCGATCAGCGCGATGAACCCGAGGAAGATCGTGCCGAGCACGGAGCTGCCGGCCGAGGAGACGGCGTTGGACATGGCGGAGAGCGCCACCTCCCGGTCGTCGCCCCGGATGACGTCGCGCACGCCCGGGTCGATCCGCACCGCCGACTGGGCGATCACCGTGAAGGAGATCGTGACCAGCATGGTGATGCCCCAGAACAGCAGGAGCGCGTCGAACGTGACCCAGCGCCGCCAGCCCTTCCACTTGGCCATCTCGGCCGGGTCCTCGGTGTCGAACATGAAGCCGCGCGAGGGCATGGCCTCCTGCTCGCCCGCGTGCCTCAGCCCGCGCACCTTGGGCATGTGCGCGCCCATGCCGGCCCCGGAGTCACGCAGGTGCAGCGTGTACCACATCTGCTGCATGCCCGAGGGACCGGCGAACGCGCACGCCCCCACGATCACCGGGAACCAGGCCGCCGACATGGCCTCCGCCGGCAGATAGCCGACGGCGAACATCCCGCTGATCGTGGTGCTCACGTCGCTCCAGGAGCCGACCATGGCCGCCACCACCGAGGTGCCGAGCACGAGCGCGCCGATGAGCAGCGACAGCACGTTCTCCAGGACGTTGTAGATCACCTTGGCCAGGCTGAAGACCACGCCGACCAGGATCAGGCCGGCGACCGCGGTCACCACCCACGGGATCCCGGTTATCTCCTCGAACGCCGCCGCGCCCGCCGACAGGTGTCCCGGCCAGATGTAGACGGCGATCGCGACGATGAAGAAGAACCACATCAACGGCTTGAACACCCGGGCCGCGCCGGAGAAGATGCTCTCCCCCGTGGCCATGGCGTACCTCGCCATCTCCAGCATGACCACGGCCTGCAGCGTGACGCCGATCAGGAACAGCCACCTGATCTCCGGCCCGAACAACAGCACCAGCCTGGGCCACATGTACGACTCGCCCATGCCCACACCCAGCGCGACGAGGAAGACCGTCGGCCCGAGAATGTGCACCGAGGGAGGTGCGTCCGGCAGCTTCCTGATGGGCATCGGCTCGAGCCGGCCCGCTTTCCATACTCGTTGATCCTCTACCGGCGGCGTTGCCGTCGCCGGAGGTGTGTTCGATGTGTCCACCTGCGGACCTCCTGGGGGGTTGTTGCCTTCCTCGTGCGCTGCCCCGAATAGCCCCCTCGCCAGTGTCTGCTTGTGCGCCTGGCTCTAGCGCAGCAGTCCGGCAGCCCTGGCCCAGCGGTACTTCGCACCGAGGACCGCCACGGGCTTCTCTGTCGTGTACGGGTACGCGACCACGCCGTGCTCGAACAGGTACTCGCTGGCCTCCTCTACCTCGGTGTCGCCGGCGAGCGACGCCACGACCGGCTTGATGTTGCCCTTCGCCCGCTCTTCCGCCACCACGCGGGCGATCAGCTCGGCGAAGACCATCGGCGGTGTCACGATCGTGTGCCAGTAGCCCAGGACGAGCGCGTGGATGCGTTCGTCGGCCAGGCCCAGGCGGACCGTGTTCTCGTAGGTCGAGGGCGGCTCGCCGCCGGTGATGTCGATGGGGTTGCCCGCCGCGCCGAACGGCGGGATGTAGGCGCGGAAGGCCGTGTCCAGGTCGGCCGGGATGTCCATGAGCGTCAGCCCGGCGTCCACGATGGCGTCCGACAGCAGCACGCCGGAACCGCCCGCTCCGGTGATGATGACGACGTTCTCGCCCTTCGGCGCGGGCAGGATCGGCAGCGCCCGGGCGTACTCGAGCATGTCGTTGAGCCCGGGGGCCCGGACCACGCCGGCCTGGCGGAGGATGTCGTCGTAGACCTTGTCGTCGCCGGCCAGCGCGCCCGTGTGCGACCCGGCCGCCCGCGCGCCCATCGCGGTCCGCCCGGCCTTGAGCACGATGACCGGCTTCTCCTTGACGACCCGGCGGACCGCGTCGACGAAGCCGCGCCCGTCCTTGAGGTCCTCCAGGTGCATGGCCACGGCCTTGGTGTTGTCGTCCTGCTCGAAGAACGTCAGCAGGTCGTCCTCGTCCACGTCGGCCTTGTTGCCGACGCCCACGATGGCCGAGACGCCCATCTTGGTCGTCCGGCTGAAGCCCAGGATGGCCATGCCGATGCCGCCGCTCTGCGAGGTCAGCGCCACACTGCCCTTGACGTCGTACGGGGTGCAGAACGTCGCGCAGAGGTTCTCCGGCGTGTAGTAGTAGCCGTAGATGTTCGGGCCGAGCATGCGCACGCCGTGCCTGCGGGCGATCTCGACGATCTCCTTCTGGCCCTCGACGTTGCCCGTCTCGGCGAACCCAGATGGGATCATGACCGCGCCGGCCACGCCCTTCTCCCCCACCTCCTCCAGCGCCGCCGCGACGAACTTGGCGGGGATGGCGAACACGGCCACGTCCACGTCGCCGGGCACGTCCGAGATGCTCTTGTACGCGGGCAGCCCCATGATCTCGTCGGCCTTGGGATTGATCGGGAGGATCTGACCCTTGTAGCCGCCGTTGATGAGGTTCTTCATGACCGAGTTGCCGATCTTGCCGTTCTCGGCGGACGCGCCGATCACGGCGACCGAGCGCGGCTTGAAGATCCGCGTCATCTGCCGCAGGATCTCCTCCCTCGACAGCCGCTGGACCTCCGCGGGCTTGTCGCCGATGAGGATGCGCACGTCGGCGGCGACCGCGCCGTTCGCGTCGGCGAAGACCGGGTTGAGGTCCACCTCGACGATCTCGGGGAAGTCGGTCACCAGCCTGCCGACGCGCTCGATCAGCCCCGCGAGCGCCGCCCGGTCGGCCGGTGCGGCGCCGCGGACACCGCGGAGCACCTCTGCCGCTCTGATGTCGTCGAGCATCCCCAGCGCATCATCACCCGAAAGCGGGGCAAGCCGGAAGGTCACGTCCTTGAGTACTTCGACCAGGACACCGCCCAGGCCGAAGGCGACGACCTTGCCGAAGGTCGGGTCGGTGACGGCGCCGACGATGACCTCGTGACCGCCGCCGACCAGCTGCTGCACCTGGATGCCGTCGATGGCGGCGCCGGGGTTGTAGGCGCGGGCGTTGGCCAGGATCGTGTCGTAGCCCGCCCGTACCTCCTCGGCGGTCTTCAGCCCGACCAGCACGCCGCCGGCGTCCGTCTTGTGCAGGATGTCGGGCGAGACGATCTTCAGGACGACCGGGAGCCCGATGCGCTCGGCGATGGAGACCGCCTCATCCGCCGAAGTGGCGAGCCCTTCGCCGGGGGTGGCGATGCCGTAGGCCTCACACAGGTTGCGCCCCTCGGGAGCCGTCAGGGCGGTGCGCCCTTCGGCGAGCGCCTTCTCGATGACTTCGCGCGCCGCGCCCATGGTCGCGCTCCCGACGGGCACTCCCTGGTTACGCAAGCTGCCGCTGTCGTGCCCTGCTCGCCGCTCCACTTAGATGACTCCGTTCGACTTGAGGTCTTCCAGCTCGTCCGCGCTCACGCCGAGCTCGGTGTAGATCTCGTGGTTGTGCTCGCCGAGCAGCGGCGGGGTGCGGACGTCCACCGGCGAGTCCGACAGCTGCAGCGGGCTGCCCACTGTCACGAACTCGCCGCGCTCGGGGTGGCCGACCTTGACGACGATGCCCTCGTCCTGCAGCGACTCGTCCTCGACCAGCTCCCTGGTGGACAGGATCGGCCCGCACGGGATGTTCTCGGCGTTGAGGCGGTCCAGGACCGTCCACTTGTCGTGGCGGATCGTCCACTCCTCGATGAGCTGGAACATCTTGTCCAGCTTCGGCAGCCGCGCCTCCGGCGTCGCCCACTCGGGGTCCTCCGCCAGTTCGGGGCGGCCGATGATGTTCGAGATCGGCTTCCAGCCGACCGGCTGGACGATGACGTAGATGTAGTCGTTCGGGCCGCCGGGTGCGCAGCGCACCGCCCAGCCCGGCTGACCGCCGCCGCTGGCGTTGCCGGAGCGGGGCACCTCGTCGCCGAACGTCTTGTTCGGGTACTCGCGCAGCGGGCCGTGCGCCAGCCGCTGCTGGTCGCGGAGCTTGACCCGGCACAGGTTGAGCACGGCGTGCTGCATGGCCACCTGCACGCGCTGGCCGCGGCCGGTCTGCTCGCGCTGGTAGAGGGCGGCCAGGATGCCGGCGACCGCGTGGATGCCGGTGCCGGAGTCACCGATCTGCGCGCCGGTCGCCAGCGGCGGGCCCTCCTCGAAGCCGGTGGTGCTCATCGAGCCGCCCATCGCCTGGGCGATCACCTCGTACGCCTTGAACTTGGCGTACCGGCCGGGCCCGAAGCCCTTGATCGAGGCGTAGATGAGGCGGGGGTTGAGCTCCTGCAGGCGCTCCCAGGGGAAACCCATGCGATCGACCGCGCCCGGTCCGAAGTTCTCCACCAGGATGTCGGCGGTCTGCACCAGCTCGGTGAAGATCTGCTTGCCGCGCTCGCTCTTCATGTTGAGGGTGATGCTGCGCTTGTTGCAGTTGAGCATCGTGAAGTAGAGGCTGTCGACGCCGGGCACGTCGCGCAGCTGCTGCCGGGTGATGTCGCCGGTCGGGGCCTCGAGCTTGACCACGTCCGCGCCGAGCCAGGCGAGCAACTGGGTGGCGGACGGGCCGGACTGGACGTGGGTCATGTCGAGGACGCGGACGCCTTCGAGAGCCTTCATCAGATCCGCCCTTACTTGTACATGGTCTGGTTCATGGTTCCGGGGGCGTAGACCTCTGGGTCGACCCAGACGTTGATCAGCGCGGGCTTGCCCGACTCCCGTGCCCGCTCCAGGGCGGGCCGGATCTCGGCCGGGTCGCGCACCTCCTCGCCGTAGCCGCCGAGGAGCTTGGCGAACTCGCCGTAGCGGATGTCGCCCAGCGTGTTGCCGACGCGGGCGCGGTCCTCGCCGTACTTGGCCGCCTGGCCGTACCTGATCTGGTTCATGGACGAGTTGTTGCCGATGACGCCGATGAACGGCAGGTCGAAGCGGACCATGGTCTCGAAGTCCCAGCCGGTCAGGCTGAAGGCGCCGTCGCCGAACAGGCACAGCACCTCCTTGTCGCGCCGCGCCTGCTTGGCGGCCATCGCGAAGGCCATGCCGACGCCGAGCGTGCCGAGCGGTCCCGGGTCCATCCAGTGGCCGGGCGACTTGGGCTGGACGACCTGGCCGGAGAAGGTGACGATGTCGCCGCCGTCGCCGATGTAGATCGTGTCCTCGGTGAGGAACTCGTTGATCTCGTGGACGAGGCGGTACGGGTCGATGGGCTGGGCGCCGGACAGCTGGCGGGGCAGCCGCTTCTCGTACGCCTGGGTCTCGACGGCGCGCAACTCGTCCATCCACGCCTTGCGCTTGGCGGCGGCGTCCCCGATGCGGCCGCCGGCGGCCTGGGCGGCGGCGGAGAGGATGAGGCCGGCGTCGCCGACGATCCCCAGGTCGATGTCGCGGTTCTTGCCGACGGTGCGGTAGTCGAGGTCGATCTGCACCACGGTCGCCGTCGGCGAGAGCCGCTTGCCGTACCCCATCCGGAAGTCGAACGGGGTGCCGACGATGATGATCAGGTCGGCCTCGGTGAAGGCGTACCTGCGGCTGAGCTGGAAGTGGTGCGGGTCGCCGGGCGGGAGCGTGCCGCGTCCCGAGCCGTTCATGTACGCGGGGACGTTGAGCGCCCGCACGAAGTCGAGGGCCGCGTCGGTGGCCCGGCAGGTCCAGACCTGGCTGCCGAGCAGGATGCACGGCTTCTCGGCGTGGGCCAGCAGATCGGCCAGCCGCTCGATCGCCTCGGGGTCGCCCTGCTGGCGGGTGGAGGCCCGGTAGTGCCCGGCCTTGGGGATGCGCGCCTTCTCCAGGGGGACCTTCGCGTCGAGCACGTCACGCGGGATCTCCAGGAACGACGGGCCCGGGGCGCCGTGGTAGCACTCGCGGAAGGCCATCGACACGATGTCCGCAATCCGCTCGGTGCTGGGCACCGTGGCGGCGAACTTCGTGATCGGGGTCATCATGTCCACGTGCGGCAGGTCCTGGAGTGAGCCCATCTTGTGCTGGCTCAGCGCGCCCTGGCCGCCGATGAGCAGCATCGGGCTCTCCGCGCGGAACGCGTTCGCCACGCCGGTCACCGCGTCCGTCGTGCCGGGTCCGGCGGTGACGACCGCGCAACCGGGCTTGCCGGTGATGCGGGCGTACCCGTCGGCGGCGTGCGCGGCCACCTGTTCATGGCGTACGTCGATGACCTCGATGCCCTCATCGACGCAGCCGTCGTAGATATCGATGATGTGGCCGCCACAAAGCGTGTAGATCACATCGACGCCCTCGGCCTTGAGTGCCTTGGCTACGAGATGACCACCAGAGATCGTTTCCGACATTGTGCCACCCTTTCCCGGCGACGGTCTTCCGCATACTGCATACCGTATGAAGGCAATGGTTACTCCGTAGCGAACGGCCTGTCTAGCCCCCCAGGGGCAACTCGATCAGCTCGACCCGCGCGGTACCCCATGACATTGCTTCCACCACTGGTCCATGCCGCACAACGGCCCAGCACACTCCTTGACCACTGTTTTTCCATACTGTATACCGAATACACGATGGCCCGCGTGCACCGGGCCATCGCAGGTTGCGGATCCCGCACCTACAACCCGACGCGAGAACGGAGCGCAGCATGAAAGTCGCTGTTCTTGGCGCCGGCGCCATCGGCGCATACGTGGGGGCCGCCCTCCACCGGGCGGGAGTCGAGGTGCACCTCATCGCGAGAGGCGAGCACCTGCAGGCGATGAACCGCACCGGTGTGCGCGTCCTCTCCCCCCGGGGCGACTTCACCGCCCATCCCCATGCCACCGACGACCCCACCCAGGTCGGGCCGGTGGACCACGTCTTCCTGGGCCTCAAGGCGAACAGCTACGCCTCGGCGGGCTCCATGATCAGGCCGCTCCTGCACGAGTCCACGAGCATCATCGCCGCGCAGAACGGCATCCCGTGGTGGTACTTCCACGGGCTCAAGGGCCCCTACGAGGGCTACCGCATCGAGAGCGTCGACCCGGGCGGCGCGGTGACCGCCGCGTTGCCGCTGCACCGGGCCATCGGCTGCGTCGTGTACGCGGCCACCGAGATCGAGAGTCCAGGCGTGATCCGCCATCTGGAGGGCACCCGCTTCTCCATAGGCGAGCCGAGCGGCGAGCCGTCCGAGCGGTGCCTGTCCTTCAGCCGGGCCGCCGTAGAGGGCGGACTGAAGTGCCCCGTCGAGCGCGACCTGCGCCGCGACGTGTGGATCAAACTCATGGGAAACATCGCCTTCAACCCGATCAGCGCGCTGGCCAGGGCGACGATGGCCGGGATCTGCCGCCATGACGGCGCGCGCGAGCTGGTCGTGGCGATGATGCGGGAGACGGTGGACGTGGCCAGGCGGGTGGGCTGCGATCCGGGGATCTCCATCGAGCGCCGGCTGCGGGGCGCGGAGAAGGCGGGCGAGCACAAGACGTCCACACTCCAGGACCTGGAGAAGGGCAAGCCGCTGGAACTGGACGTGCTGCTGGCGGCGGTGGTCGAGCTGGCCGACCTCACCGGCGCCGAGGTCCCGACGCTGCGTGCGATCCACGCGGTGAGCGACCTGCTCAATGAGAACGTTGTCCGCGCGGTCTAGCGAATACCGTAGATTGTATACAGAATGGAGTCTAGTCGAAAACGTCACCTCGAGCGTCGGCAATGGCTCCGCCGGCGCACGTCCACCGGGGTGATGAGCGGGATGCCGTGCGGCGTCGCCTAGCCCCCGGCGCCGTCCGGCATCCCCATGCTCATCTTCCCGGATTTTGACAACCATTTTCATTTTGGCGCATACTGACTCACATGATGTCAGGATTTTCCCGGCCGTCCGCTGCTGGTTTGCTGGCTGCGGCGGCCCTGCTCGCCACCGCCGCCTGCGGGTCCGGCGCGGCTCAGACCACCACCTCCTCCACCACGACGACGTCCAGCGCCAAGCCTGAGGTGGTCGCCGCCTTCTATCCGCTCCAGTGGCTGACCGAGCAGGTCGGGGGGTCCGACGCCCAGATCACCACGCTGACCGCGCCCGGCGTCGAGCCGCATGACCTGGAGCTGGGCATCAAGCAGGTGAGCGACATCCAGAGCGCCGCGCTCACCGTCTACATCAAGGGCGTCCAGCCGGCCGTGGACGACGCGGTGGCCCAGGACAAGGGCTTCGACGCCGCCACCGCCGTCACCACCCTGCCCGCCGGCGAGCACGCCGAGGAGGAAGAGGGGCACGAGGAGGAGCACGGGCACGAGGAGATCTCGTACGACCCGCACATCTGGCTCGACCCCTCCCGCCTGGCCACCGTCGCCACCAAGCTGGGCGAGCGCCTGGCCACGGTGGACGCCGCCCACGCGCAGGCGTACAAGGACCGCGCCGCCAAGACGGCGGCCGAGCTCGGCACGCTCGACCAGGAGTTCGCCAAGGGCCTGACCACGTGCAAGTCCAAGTCGATCGTCACCGCGCACGAGGCGTTCGGCTACCTGGCCGACCGCTACAAGCTCAAGCAGGTCGGCATCACGCTCGACCCCGAGACCGAGCCGTCGCCCGCGCGCCTGTCCGAGGTGGCCAAGCTGGCCAAGGCCGAGGGCGTGACCACGATCTTCACCGAGGCCCTGGTCAGCCCGAAGGTGGCTGAGGTGCTCGCGAGCCAGGTCGGCGCCAAGACCGCCGTGCTCGACCCGCTGGAGGGCAAGCCCTCGGGCGATTACCTGTCCGCCATGCGCGATAACCTCAAAACCCTACAAACAGCACTGGGGTGTACGGCATGAGCGAAACGGCCTTCGCGATGGCAGACGGCCAGGTCTCCTATGACGGCAAGCCCGTCCTCAACGGGATCGACCTGACCATCTGTCCCGGGGAGGTCGTGGCCCTTCTGGGCGCCAACGGCTCGGGCAAGTCGACGCTCGTACGCGCGCTGCTCGGCCTCACGCCGCTGAGCGGCGGCAGGACTCTGATCTACGGCTCACCACCCGGCAGGTTCCGCGACTGGTGGCGCATCGGGTACGTCCCGCAGCGGCTCCAGGTCGGCGGCGGCGTGCCCGCCACCGTACGGGAGGTCGTGGCCTCGGGCCGCATCGCCAGGCAGCGCCGGCTCCGCCGGACCGACGCGGCCGACAAGACGGCCGTGGCCGAGGCGCTGGAGGCCGTCGGGCTGACCGGACGCGCGAACGACCCCGTCCAGTCGCTGTCCGGCGGCCAGCAACAGCGCGTGCTCATCGCCCGCGCGCTGGCCGGGGAGCCGGACACGTACGTGATGGACGAGCCGACCGCCGGCGTTGACGCCGAGACCCAGCGGCTGCTCGCGGACACGCTGGCCGGGCTGGTGCTCGGCGGCAAGACGGTGGTGCTGGTCGCGCACGAGCTGGGCCCGCTGGAGCCGATCATCACGCGCGGCGTCGTGATCCGCGAGGGCCGCGTCGCGCACGACGGCCGGCCGCCGCGGCCGGAGGGGGACTGCGCGTTGCCCGGGCACGATCACCAGCACCGGCACGCCGTGGAGCCGGTGGCGGGTCCGCTCACCGGGTGGCAGGGGGAACCAAGGTGATCTTCGAGCTTCTGCAGGAACAGCTCTTCCAGCTCGCGCTCGTCGCGGCGCTGCTGGTGGGGTTGTGCGCGCCCGCCGTGGGGACGTTCATCGTCCAGCGCCGGCTGGCGCTGCTCGGCGACGGCATCGGCCACGTGGCGCTGACCGGCGTGGCGCTGGGCTTCCTGACCGGCTCGGCGCCGGTACTGACCGCCGTGCTCGTGGCCGTCGCCGGGGCCGTGGCCATCGAACTGGTCAGGGCGCGCGGGCGGACCAGCGGCGACGTGGCGCTGGCGCTGCTGTTCTACGGGGGCATCGCGGGCGGTGTCATGCTCATGGCCATCGCGCCGGGCGGCAGCAACGCCAAGCTCAACTCGTACCTTTTCGGCGCCATCGCCAGCGTCACACCCGAGGACATCTGGGTCATCGCCGCACTGGCCGTCGCCGTGATCGGGGTGGTCGTGATCTTCGGCAGGGAGCTGTTCGTGCTCTGCCAGGACGAGGAGATGGCCAGGGCCAGCGGGCTGCCGGTGCGCTTCCTCAGCCTGCTGATCGCCGTCACCGCCGCGCTCACCGTCGTCATCGCCATGCGCGTGGTCGGGCTGCTGCTCGTCAGCGCGCTGATGGTGATCCCCGTGGCCACCAGTCAGCAGCTGACCCGCGGGTTCCGTACGACGATGCTGCTGGCCATGCTGTTCGGCGTGCTCGCCTCGGTGGGCGGGCTGCTGGCCTCCACCGTGTCGGCCAAGGTTCCTCCGGGCGCCGCGATCGTGCTCCTTGCCCTCGCCGGCTTCGTCCTGGCCCTCGGTGTCGGTAAATTCGTACGGCGAGGCCGTACCGAGGAGTCGAGAGTGAATCCAAGAATGCGCGTCGAGGAGGTCGCATGACGACGAGACGCAATGCCGTGCACGACACCCTCCGCAAGAGCGAGGGATTCCGCAGCGCGCAGGACGTCTATGCCGAGTTGCGCCTGCACGGCGCCAAGATCGGCCTGACCACGGTCTACCGCGCCCTGCAGGCGCTGGCCGACAAGGGCGAGGTCGACGTGCTCCGCACCGACGAGGGCGAGTCCGTCTACCGGGCGTGCGCCACCGAAGCCCATCACCACCACCTGGTGTGCCGCCGCTGCGGGCGCACCGTCGAGGTGGCCGGGCCCGCGGTCGAGCGCTGGGCCGAGGCGGTCGGCAGCGAGCACGGGTTCACCGAGATCACTCACACGGTCGAGGTCTTCGGCACCTGCTCGTCGTGCTCGTCGGCGCCGGCCAAGGCGGGCTGAGAGCGGCGCGAGCCGTAGAGCACGCCGACCACGATCACCACGCATCCGGCGAGCTGCAGCGGTGACGGCCGCTCGCCGAGCGCCAGCGCGGACAGCGCCACGGTGGTCATGGGCTGGATGAGCAGCAGCAGCGCGGTGAGCGCGGCCGGTTGCCTGGGCAGTGAGAATGTGATCAGCGACCACCCCAGCACCTGCGGCCCCAGGGCGAGCAGGAGCAGCCACCCGTGCGCCGGCCAGCTCGGCAGGAGGTCGGCGCCGCCGAACAGCGGGCTGAGCAGCGCGATCGTCACGGTGGCGACGACGGTCGCGTGCGCGAGCGGCCCGGCGGCGCGGCCGGACCCGCCCTTCATCAGCAGCAGGAAAGCGGCGTAGGAGACGGATGTGGCGATCCCGGCGAGCACCCCCATCGCGGGATCGCGCCCGTACGCCGCGCTGTCGAACACCCCGGAGATCAGCACCACGCCGCCGAACACCACCGGCGCCGCCACCATCAGCGGCGTGGACGGCCGCTCCCTGAACAGCGCCCAGGCGGCGAACGCCACGATGAACACCTGCAGGTTCCCCAGCACCGTGGCCAGCCCCGCGCCCACGTAGTCGATGGCGTGATGCCAGAACAGCAGGTCGAGCGCGAACACCACCCCCGCCGGCCAGGCGAACAGAAGTGCCCTGGGCGGCAAGGGCCCGAGCCTGCGCCGCTCCAGCCACGCCATGACCAGCATGGGCGGCACGGCGTACGCACAGCGGAACAAAGCGGACGTGGCAGGCGATACACCGGAGAGCCGAACAAGGGGCGCGGAGGTGGAGATGACGAGCGCACCAACGATCGCGATCAGCACAATACGGCGATGTGCACTCACAGAAACCCCCGCATGCCCAAGTAGGAGATACAGTTCGACCACGCTAGAACCCGGCGCGGACAGGAGTCAACATGCCGTTTGGCCATGACATGGTGCATTCTTTGGCCACTGTTGTCGAGCTGGTCAACACCTCGCCCTCCACCGGCGGGGACGAGGGCCTGGCCGGCCTGGCCGAACTGCAGGCGTTCGTGGAGTCCCGCCAGGTCAGCGGCGTGGGCAGGCTCACCGCCCGCGACCTGGGCCAGGTCCGGATGGTGCGGGAGGCGTTCCACCGCGTATTCACGGCATCCGACCAGCCGACCGCCGTACGCACCCTCAACGCCCTGCTGGCCGAGACCCGCATCACCCCGCGCCTGACGGAACACGACGGGCATCCCCTGCACGTGCACTACTTCGCGGCGGACGCGTCGCTGGCCGAGCACGTGGCCGCCGACTGCGGGGTGGCGCTGGCGCATCTGCTGGTGGAGGGCGAGGCCGAGCGGTTGCGTACGTGCTCGGCGCCGGACTGCGAGCGCGTCTTCGTGGACGAGTCCCGCAACCGGTCGCGGGTGTACTGCGACAGCCGCACGTGCGGGAACCGCATGCACGTGGCCGCCTACCGCGCCCGCCGTCGCGCCTAGCGGGCGCCCCCGCCTCCCCCGGGCGCTGGACGCCCATCGGCGTGCAGTGGACGAACGTGGCCATGACCAGTTCCTCGCCTGTCCAGACGAACCATGTCGGCATCACGCGAGGCCGGCTTCCGGCGGGCGCCGTGGTGTCAGGGGGTGCCCCGGTCCTGGAAGAACTCGGTCAGGACCGGGGCGAGCTCCTTGTCCGGAACGCCGTGCCATCCGCCCGGCAGGCTGCGGCCGGTTCCGTTGGGGAGGGCCGCGACCAGCGCCGCCGTACCCTCTGTCAGGTCGTCGGAGCTGCCCTGGCTGTCGAGGACCAAGGTGGGTGTGCGTACCGATCTGAGCAGTTCGTACGTCGTCGCGTTGGAGATCTCGCAGTCGTAGACGAGAGTGTGGGCGACGGCTTCGAGTCCCGGCATCGGCTCGGTGAGCATCTCGGGTGGCATGCCGATGGCGGTCAGGAAACGCTTGACCGTGGCGGCACGGGCACCCGAGGACACGAGGGCGGCGATCTCGGCGGTGAAGGCGGTGTCCGGCGGCTCGTCCTCGGCGCGTACCGGCGGCTCGAAGAGGGCGAGTCTCTCGATGGGGAGTCCGGCGGCCGCGGCGTGGAGGGCGAGGAGGGCGCCGGAAGAGTAGCCGTACACCAGGGCTGATCCGCCTGCCGCGGAGATCACGGCGGCCAGGTCCTCGACCTCGCGCCGCACCGCGTACGGCGGGGTGTCGCCGCTCTTGCCGCGACCGCGGCGGTCGTAGGTGTGGACGGTGAACCGCTCAGCCAATTCGGCCCCGAGGCCCCGGATGTTGTCGAATCCGGAGTAGCCGCCCGCGGGGTCGATCATGACCAGGGCCGGTCCGCTGCCGGATCGTTCGAAGGCGATCTCCGTGCCGTCGGCGGATCGGACTGTTCTCCGGGCTTCCTGCATGATCTTCTCCTCGACGCGAGGCATGGGCATCGTCGAAGAAGAGACTCCGGCGGGACGCGGAATTCGTCGGCCCGGGGCCGCCTGTTCTCGCGGTCACGGGTAATGCGACGTCCGGGCCGGCGAGACCCCGCGCCGGTGTGGGGGCGGTTGATGGCCGCAGGGTCAGCGAGGGGCGTACGTGAGGCCGAGGACGCCGTTCTCCAGTCGGTCGACGTCGACGAGCTTCAGGAACGTGCTGTCGATGCCGTCATAGAGGCGGCCGCCGCTGCCCGCGATCACCGGGACCAGCCAGAACAGGTATTCGTCCACCAGCCGGTGCTTGAGCAGGGTGCGGCTGAGCGTGCCGCCGGTGCCGACCTTCAGGATGTTCCCGCCGGGCCGCTCCTTCAGCTTGGTGACCTCCTCCACGACGTCGCCCTCGATGAGGGTGGCGTTCCAGGTGGTCTCCTTCAGCGTGGTGGAGGAGACGTGCTTCGGGATGGTGTTTTCTGCGGGGTGCTGATCTGGCCGTCCAGCGTCACCACACCCTGCTCGATGATCTTCCTCATGATTCCGTTCCTCTCGATGCGTATCTCCGCTTCTGCCCACGCGTCGATCGGACTGGAATGGATTCGACACGGAAGCGCAGAATATTTCTGCATACGTTGGGTGACGTATGCCGGCGTTCGCCGAGCGGTGGATGCGGGCGAAGACCGGACCCGCGAGAGTGGTCCGCAGGCGCACAGGGTCCTGGTCGAGGCACGCATCAGATTCGCGGCCACCGCGGGACCGAGCCAGGCCAGTAAGGGGACATGATCGAACAGACGCCGGAGGAGACATGAGACGGGGGAACGGAGACGGCCGGCCGACGGGGGGCGACGAGCCTACGCTGGGCAGGCTGCTACGGGGCTGGCGGGAGCGGGCGTTACTCACGCAGGAGCAGCTGGCCCACCGCGCCGGACTCAACGTGCGGACCATTCGCCGGCTGGAGGGGGACGCCCTGCGGCGGCCGCGCAGCGCATCGGTACGTCTCCTGGGCGAGGCACTGGGGCTGGACGACGAGGACCAAGCGACGCTGGCCGCCGTCGCCCGCGGCAGCGCACCGGCCGATCCGGCGCGGAGCCCGGCTGCGCCTGGGATCGTTCCGCGGCAGCTGCCCGCAGACGTGGCCGAGTTCACCGGCCGGGTGTACGAGCTGGCCGCGCTCGACGACGACAGCGCGGATCCACATGCGCATGCCGAGACGGTGTCACGGGTGCGTGCCATCGACGGGATGGCCGGGGTCGGGAAGACGGCGCTGGCCGTGCACGCGGCCCACCGCCTGGCCGCACGCTTCCCGGACGGGCAGCTCTTCGTCGACCTGCACGGCCACACCCAGGGCACGGCTCCGGTGGAGCCGGACGCCGCGCTCGACCGCATGCTGCGCGCCCTGGGCGTTCCCGGCGACCAGATCCCCCGCACCCTGGACGACCGCGCCGCGTTCTACCGCACGCTGCTGGCCGGCCGGAGGGTCCTGATCGTGCTGGACGACGCGGCCGACGAGGCGCAGGTACGGCCGCTGCTGCCCGGCAGCCGGGGATGCCAGGTGCTGATCACCAGCCGGCGTCGCCTGGCGGGACTGGACGGCGCCACCACGATATCGCTGGACGTCCTGCCCGTGGAGAACGCGGTCGCCCTGCTGACCCAAACCGCGGGAACGGATCGCGTGGCGGGCACGCCGGCGAGCCTGCTGGCCGACGCCGTCCTGCGGTGCGGGCTGCTGCCCCTGGCCATCCGCATCGCCGCCGCCCGGTTGCGCTCCCATCCCAGCTGGAGCGTGGCGCATCTGCTCGGCAGGCTGCGCGAGCACAACAGGCGGCTGGCCGAGCTGGAGGCCGGGCAGCGCAGCGTCACCGCGGCCCTCGACCTGTCCTACCGTGAGCTCGACGGCGGGCTGAAGCACGCGTACCGGCTGCTGAGCCTGCACGTCGGGACCGACTTCGCCGCCGACACGGCGGCCGCCCTCCTCGACACGACCGCGGCGCGGGCCGGGCGGCTGCTGGAGCGGCTGGTCGAGGTGCACCTGCTGCAGGAGTCCGCCCCGGGCCGCTACCGTTTCCACGACCTGGTCCGCGATCACGCCGCAGGCCTGGCGGCCGACTCTGCCGGAGACCGCGGCGCGCCGTCCCGGCTCCTGGACCACTACGGCAAGGCGGCGACCGCGGCCATGGGCGCGCTCTACCCGTACGAGTTCGGCATCCAGGAGCCTCCCACGAGGAGCGATCAGGCCGCCGCCTGGCTGGAGGCCGAGCTGGACAACCTGCTCACCGCCGCCCGGTACGCCGCCGATCACGCCCTCGTCGACCACGCCCTCGGGCTGCCGGCCACCTTGCACTTCCATCTGCGCATGCAGGGCCGATACTCCGACGCGGAAGCGCTCCGCTCGCGGGCGCTCGGCATCGCCCGCACCGCCGGGAGCCGTACCGGCGAGATGAACGCCCTGCTGGGCAGGGGTGAGATCCGCCGCCTGCAGGGTCGCTACGAGCCGGCCGTCGACGACATCACGCAGGCGCTGGCGATCGCCCGCGCCCTCGGCGAGCGGGTGGCCGAACTGCGCGCCCTGGTGGGGCTCGGCATGGTGCACGCCATGCAGGGGCGCTTCGACCAGGCCGGCGACCACCTCGGGCAGGCGTTGGAGATCGCCCGCGCCGCCGGGCACCGCATGGGCGAACTGGACGCGCTGACCGGGCTCAGCATGGTCGAGCGGATGCGAGGACACTACCGGCGCTCCGCCGAACACTCCGGCCAGGCGCTGGCCATCGCCAGAGCCCTCGGCCATCGCACGGGCGAGCTCAGGTCGCTGAACGGGCTGGCCCAGGTGCACCTGGTGCTCGGTCAGACCGAGCAGGCCGCCGGCCATTTCGCGCGGACCCTGGAGATCGCCCGTACCCTCGGCGGCCGCGTCGGCGAGCTCCCGTCGCTGAACGGCCTGGCGGATGTCCAGCGGTTGCAGGGCCGCCACGACCAGGCCGTCGCCATCTATCGGCAGGTCCTCGACATCGCCAGGGAGATCGGCCACCGCAACTGGCAGTACGAGGCGCTCCAGGGCATGGGCCGGCTGTACCACGCCACCGGCCGCCCGCACCGGGCGCTCGGCAGCCATCGTGAGGCGCTCGCCCTGGCGGTGGTCCTCGACCAGCCGGCCGACGAGGCCCGAGCCCACGACGGACTCGCCCACGCCCACGACGCGCTCGGCCAGATCGAGCAGGCCCACCGGCACTGGCACCAGGCCCTGAGCATCCTCATCGGCCTCGGCATCGACACCACCGAGGAGAAGGAGACCAGCGTCGCCGTCATCCGGGCCCGTCTCGACCTCGAGGCCGCGCTCGGCAATCGCGGCTGAGGCGACGCCGGTCATCTACCCGGGCACGGGGCGCCTCGGGACGTTCGGCGACGCGCGGTTCGCCGGGGACGTGGCGGAATTTCCGGCTAGACCTGGTTGGGGATCGCCCCGCCGTAGCGCCTGTCGCGCTTGGCGTAGATCTCGCACGCCTCCCACAGGTCCCTGCGGTCGAAGTCCGGCCACAGCCGGTCCAGGAACACCATCTCGGCGTAGGCCGACTGCCACAGCAGGAAGTTGGAGAAGCGCTGCTCGCCCGACGACCGCACGAACAGGTCCACCTCGGGGATCTCCGGCTCGTCCAGGTAGCGGGCGAACACCTTCTCGTTGACCTTGCCCGGCTTGACCCGGCCGACCGCGATGTCCTGGGCCAGCTTGACCGCCGCATCGACGATCTCGGCCTGGCCGCCGTAGTTGACGCAGAACTGCAACGTCAGCTTGCGGTTGGAGACCGTCATCTCCTCGGCCGTCTGCAGCTCCGAGATCACGCTCTTCCACAGCCGCCCGGGACGGCCGGCCCAGCGCACGCGGACGCCCATGGCGTTGAGCTCGTCGCGCCGCCGCCTGATCACGTCGCGGTTGAAGCCCATGAGGAAGCGCACCTCGTCGGGCGAGCGCTTCCAGTTCTCCGTCGAGAAGGCGTACGCGCTCAGGTAGGGGATGCCCAGCTCCAAGGCTCCCTCGATGACGTCGAACAGCGACGCCTCGCCTGCCTTGTGACCCTCGGTCCGCGGCAGGCCGCGCGCCTTGGCCCAGCGGCCGTTGCCGTCCATGACGATGGCCACGTGCCGGGGAACCAGGTCACGCGGGATCGGCGGCGGCGTCGCGCCGGACGGATGCGGGGACGGAGGTCGTACGTTCACACGGGCTCCCTTTCGACGTGTCGCAGAGAGCGTATGCCGTGTTCGAGATGCCATTGCAGATATGCGGCGACCAGCCCGCTGCACTCGTTGCGATGCCGCGCCTCGGAGGCGTCGGCGACGGCCCAATTACCGCGCAGCAACGCCGTCATGAGCCCGATCGTCTCCCCCGCCGGCACCGCCGCGCCGGCCGGCTTGCACGCCCCGCACACCACGCCCCCGGCCACGATGGCGAACGCCCTGACCGCCGGCGCCTGGCACTTGGCGCACGCCTCCAGCGCGGGCGCGTAGCCGGCCACGGCCAGCGAGCGCAGGAAATAGGCGTCCAGCACCAGCCTGGGCTCGTGCTCGCGGTCGGCGAGCGTGCGCAGCCCGCCCACCAGCAGCAGGAACTGCCGCAGCGCCGGCTCCTTCTCCCCGTGCGTCAGCCGGTCGGCCGTCTCCAGCATCGCGGTGCCGGCGGTGTAGCGGGGATAGTCGGCGGCCAGCGCCTCGCCGTAGGGCCTGATCGTCTCCGCCTGCGTGACGACGTCGAGCGTGCGGCCGGTGTGGAACTGCACGTCGACATGCGTGAACGGCTCCAGCCTGGCCCCGAAGCGCGACGTGGTCCTGCGCACGCCCTTCGCGACGGCCCGGATCTTGCCGGTGCGTTTGGCCAGGACGGTGACGATGCGGTCGGCCTCGCCGAGCTTCTGCGTACGCAGAACTACGCCTTCGTCACGGTAGAGACTCACTCGGACATCTTACGGCCACGTCGTATACCGGGGGGTTCGGCGTTACGGGCATGCTCTGTTGACGCGACTTTGCGTGATCCTCACTAGACTTTGACGTCTGTCCCCGCATCACCCGTTGTTCAACCCCCCGATACCGCCTCGAAAGGGAGTCATGACCCGCGTGGTCCTGCTAGGCGCCTCGCCCGGCCCCGACACCTCTCCGACCGGCCTGAGACTGGCCGCGCTGCCCGGCAATCCCACCGTCGGCGAGCGGTTGCGCAGCCAGCTCACTTCCCTCGACCCGCGGCTTGCCACGATCGCGTCAGACGACGTGGCCACCGCGCTGAGGTCACTGGCCGACATCGCAGAATCGGCGACGGAGAGCCTGCTCATCATCCCGGAGAACTCGGTCGTCCATGACGAGCTGATCTACCAGATCACCAAGACCAAACGCGGTGCGCTGGCGCTCGTGGCGAAGGAGCCGCGTCCCGAGATCACCGAGGAAGAGGCACAGGAGGCTCAGGAGGACAGCGTCCCGATCGACGAGGCCGAGCCGGAGATCGGCCTCAACCTCGTCGAGGGACTGCCCGTGCGCGCCCGCGTCGGCAAGTCGCGCGTGGTGTCGGCAGGCACCGCGACCCATGCCGTGACCAGGCCCAACGCGGTGATGCTCGGCCCGTTGCACCTCAGCGCGCGCAACGCCCCCGTGCTGGCGCAGACCTGCCGCGAGCTGGCCGGCCTGGCCCACACGTTCGGCCCGGACGACGACCTCGTCCAGCTGATCGTGTTCGGCCTGGTGCGGGGCGGCGTGTCGGTCGGCATCCGCGGCCGCCGCGACCTCTTCTACCGCCGGGTCGCCACCCAGGAGGAGGTCAACGAGGCCGGCGCCGAGATGGCCGGCATGGACGAGGACCGCGCCCGGCTCAACAACGCGGTCAAGGGCGCCGACGGCTTCTTCACCACGTACTTCGTCTCCACCTACTCCCGCTTCATCGCCCGCTGGGCGGCCCGGCGCGGGCTGACGCCCAACCAGGTGACGCTGATCTCGATCGCGCTGGGCATCGCCGCGGCCGCCTGCTTCGCCACCGGCGACCGCCCCTTCATGGTGCTGGGCGGAGTGCTGATCTATTTCGCGTTCGTCTTCGACTGCGTCGACGGGCAGGTCGCCCGCTACGCCCGCAAGTTCGGCGTGCTCGGGGCGTGGCTGGACGCCACGTTCGACCGGTTCAAGGAATACGTGGTCTTCGCCGGCCTGGCCGTCGGCTGGGTGGTCTCCGGCAACGGCGACGACATCTGGATCCTGGCGCTGGCCGCGCTCGGCCTGCAGTCGGTGCGCCACCTGCTCGACTTCTCCTTCGGCATCTCCAACCGCCGCAAGCCGCCCGGCCAGCTGCCCACCCTGCCGCTGGACGCCCCTGACGACCGCGAGCTGCGCGCGGCGCTGACCCGCCGTAAGGTGGAGCGCAGCCAGGGCCTGCGTGGCGTGCTCAAGATGTGGACCAAGGCCGGCAAGTTCCGCGCCGTCCACTGGGCGCGCAAGATGATCGTGTTCCCCATCGGCGAGCGGTTCGCGGCCATCGCGATCACCGCCGCCCTCTTCGACGCCCGGATCACCTTCCTCACGCTGGTGATCTGGGGCTCCGTCGCCGCCGCCTACACCCTTACCGGACGCCTGATGAGGTCCCTCGTATGATCACCCAACCGCAGGCCATGGCCACCCCCACGCCGGATCCCGACGAGGAACGCCGCCGCATCCAGACCGCCCGCCTGCTCGCCTACCGCGACGACGGTCCCCTCGCGGGCGTGCTGGCCGGACGGATGGGCCCGGGGCTGCCGCCCGTGCCGGCCACGCTCGCCGCCCTCGTCGCCATCACGGCCATCACGGCCGCCGGCGTCCTCCGGCCCGGCCCGATCCTGCTCGTGCCCGTGGCGATCGCCCTGCTGCTCGTGCTGCCCACGACGCCGCGCAACCACCTGGGCCGCTTCGACTGGCTGACGCCGCCGCTGCTGCGCGGCACCGAGTTCCTCACCGTGATCGCGATCGGCCTGGCCGCCGACGCGCCGAAGTGGCTGCTGTTCGTGCTGGTGTACGTCGTGGGTTACCACACCTACGACACCGTCTACCGGACGCGGCAGAGCATCTGGCCGCCCGCCTGGGTGTTCCGGGCGGGGCTCGGCTGGGAGCTGCGGCTGCTGATCATCGGCGTGGGCGCGGCGCTCGACATCGTGACGCCCGTGCTGGCGGTGCTGACGGCGTACCTGTTCGTGTTGTTCGCGGTGGAGAGCGTGACGAGCTGGGTCCGTCTCGACAAGGCCTCGGCCCAGGCGGGTGCGGACGCCGAGCAGGACCTGGAGGCCTCCCCCGAGGACGCCATGGAACAAGCCACCGGCGAGGCGGAAAAAGGCTGACTGTTTGTGATCTCGTACGGCGCCGCACCACTGTGCGGCGCCGTTCGCTTTTCCATCCTGTGCGGCCTCCTCCGTGGCCGGACGGGCACCGTCTGGCGGTCCAGGGCTTCCTGACCCCATATCGCGAATGGCCGATTAGTCTGGGATCCAGGCACACTCGGGCCGGGTTCCGGTCCGGCCGGAGCCAGGAGACGCGGATGGCGTTCTTGTCGCGACTGTTCAAGCGGGGCGACCCGCTGGCCGATCGTGAGGAGGCGCGGCGGCAGGGGATGCGGGACGCTCGGCAGCACCCCTTGGGCGAGTTCACGGATCCGGAGTTCCAGCCCGCGTACGTGACGGAGATCCGGGCCCGGGCCCGGGAGCAGATCACCGAGGTCGACCGGCGGCTGGCGGCCACCCGTACGGCGCTGCTCGAGCGCGCGGCGGGGGCGCGGGAGGAGATCCTGCGGGAGCTGGGCAGGAGCGACACGCGGCCCGAGCCGCCGCCCCCCGCGAACGGGCATGAACCCGCGGCCGGTCTGGACGAGCGGCCGGTGGACGCGTTCATCTCGATCGCGGAGGCGAGGGCGCGGCGGGCGGAGTCGCGGCGGCGGGGCGTGGTCGAGGAGGCCGACGCCAAGGTGCAGCGGGCCAGGGCCCTCATCGAGCATCTCACCCAGGAGTGGGAGAGCGCGCTGATCGACCGCGACCACGAGGTGGAGGCCGTGCACGCCAGGGCCGAGCAGCTCATCGCCGCGTACAAGGGCGGTGTGCTGCGGGCCCACCCGCGCAAGGAGGAGGTCCCGTCGCTGTGGAAGGGCGAGGTCATCGCGACGGAACCCACGGGCGACACGGCCACGGCCTTGTCGGGGCGTGAGGAGATCGGGCGGATCCTGCGCGAGGTGGAGGATCGCATCGAGGTGTGGCGGGCGGAGGTCTTGCCCCGCGAGCTGCCGTCCGAGCACCGCCGCCAGCTCTCCCCCGGCCCGGCGGCGACCGCGCCGGACGACAGGGAGGACGCGTGATGGCGGAGGACGGTCGCGGCGAGGGGGCTCCCGGGCGGCGCGTGCCCTCGGGCACGCGGCCCCGGCCGGCACGCCGGCTGTCAGCGGCGTCGGCGGTGGTCGCGCTGATCGCCGGCGGCGTGGCGGCATGCGGCACGGAGGCCAGGGGCATCTGCGGCGTGATCGTCGACTCGACCAGCTACGCCGACCCCGGCACCTCCAGGAACGACGTCACCTCCAAGCTGCCCGCCTTCGCCCAGACCTGCGACTGGATCGCCTTCGCGGCCGTCACGGGAAGCTCCGAGAGCAGCACGTGCCGCCAGGACCCGGTGGCCATCGCCGCCACCCGGGCCGAGAACCCCAACGAGAACCCGGTCGTCGAGGACCGCGTCAGGGCGCACCGCATCACGCAGGTCCTCCCGCGGGCGACGCAGCTGTTCGACTGCCCGGCCGAGGGCGAGGGCTCGGACGTGCTGGGCGCCCTGCGCTACCTGGTCAAGCAGCTCAGCGCCCAGCGCCAGCCGGACAAGGCGCACCAGATCATCGTGTTCAGCGATTTGATCAACAACCGGGGCGACCTGAACATCAACCAACTGGACCTGAGCGAGAACGGCCGCAAGCAGAAGATCAAAGAGCTACGCGACACGCGGCTGATGCCCGACATGACCGGGTACACGGTGGCCGTTCACGGCTTCCTGCGGAAGAAGACGTCCAGCCCCGACCGGTTCCCCCTGCTGGAGAGCTTCTGGCGAGAGGCGTTCGAGTCGGCCGGCGCCACCACGGTGGACCTGCTCTAGGCAACCCAGGTCGAGAGCGCTCTCACACCCGGCAGATCGGGATCTTGACAGAGAGTAAAGCTCGTGTTCACATCGCTTGAGAGAGCGCTCTCTCGCCCCCGTTGACGCCCCCGCACCCCCACTGGAGCGACGATGACAACAACAAACAGGCACCGGCGCCGCCTCGCGGCCGTCGCCGTGGTGCTCGCGGCCGTGGCCGGCCTGCTCGTCAAGGCGGCCATCAGCGCCTCGGCCGCCGTCCCTCCCACCCCGTCCGGCTGGTCACTGGTCTGGTCCGACGACTTCAACGGCTCCGCGGGCACCCTGCCCTCCTCGGCGAACTGGATCATCGACACGGGACACTCGTACCCCGGCGGACCGGCCAACTGGGGCACCGGCGAGATCCAGAACTACACCTCCAGCACCTCCAACCTCAGCCTCGACGGTGCGGGCAACCTGCGCATCACGCCCCTGCGCAGCGGCTCGGGCGAGTGGACCTCGGCCAGGATCGAGACCCGGCGGGCCGATTTCAAGCCCGCCGACGGGCGCATCCTGCGCATCGAGGGCCGCGTCCAGATGCCGAACGTGACCGGCGACGCCGCGCTCGGCTACTGGCCGGCGTTCTGGGCGCTCGGGTCCCCGTACCGGGGGAACTACTGGAACTGGCCGGCCATCGGCGAGTTCGACATCATGGAGAACGTCAACGGCATCAACTCCGTCTGGGGCGTGCTGCACTGCGGCGTCAACCCGGGCGGGCCGTGCAACGAGACCACCGGGCTCGGCGCCAGCCGCGCCTGCCCCGGCGCCACCTGCCAGTCGGCCTTCCACACCTACCGCTTCGAGTGGGACCGCAGCGTGAGCCCCAACCAGCTGCGGTGGTACGTGGACGGGCAGCAGTTCCACAGCGTGAGCCAATCCCAGTTCGACGCCACGACCTGGAACGACATGACCGGCCACGCCGGATACTTCCTGCTGCTCAACGTGGCGATGGGCGGGGCGTTCCCCAACGCGCTGGGCGGCCAGACGCCGACGGCGGCGACCGTGCCCGGGCGTCCCATGGTGGTGGACTACGTGGCGGTGTGGCAGAGCGGCACCACCGGCCCGACCGACCCGCCGGGCGGCGTCGACGCCCGCTCCACCATCCAGGCCGAGCGCTACCAGGGCCAGTCGGGCACCATCGTCGAGACGACCACCGACACGGGCGGCGGGCAGAACGTCGGCGCGATCTCCAACGGCGACTGGCTGCGCTTCGACGGGGTGAACTTCGGCACCGAGGCGGCCAGGCAGTTCAGGGCACGGGTGGCCTCAGGGGCGGCGGCCGGTGTGAGCGGGCTGGTGCAGGTGCGGCTGGACAGCCCCACTTCCGCGCCCATCGGCGACTTCGCCCTGGCCAACACGGGCGGGTGGCAGAGCTGGCGTACGGTGCCGGCGAACATCTCGGGCGTCACCGGGACGCACACCGTCTACCTGACCTTCAGCAGCGGGCAGCCGGCCGACTTCGTCAACGTCAACTGGTTCACGTTCTCGACCTCCTGAGGCTCGAGCATGGAGTAACGGAAACGACTTGCGGCGTTACGTTGTGTGCCGATAACGTTATCGGTGGCCGAACAGGTGAGCGATAGCCAAGCCACCTGCTCGGCCGTTACTCACCGCCGGGAGGGCGGAGCACGTGCTGCTCAGACCGGGAGCGCGTGTTGGGGCGTGGAAACCCGCGCAAGCGGGGCCGGAAGGTGAACCGCCAAGCAACAGCGTCGCGACCGTGCGCATAGCCGCACGGTTGGGACGGCTGGAATCCCTCGGATTCATTCATCCGTGGGAGCACTTCAAGTTGCAGACGAACGTGCCCCGCACCGGCGGCGCCTCGATCCAGCCGCGCGGGGTGCGGACCTGGAGGCCGCCGTTGTCGTCCTGGAGGAGGAGGGTGAGCAGGCCATAGTCGGTGTGCTCGCCCACGCCCCAGGTGCCGGCGTCGTCCGGTGGCGCGGGCGGGTAGTGGAAGATCCGGAACAGGATGGTCGGGTCGGCGGTGTAGCCGGTGCGGAAGTAGTCCTCGTCCAGGCCGAGGCTCAGGGCGACGCCCGACATGACGGACTGGGCGAGCGCGGTCATCCTGTCGAGGTATTCGAGCACCGCGTCACGCAACTCGGGCACCTGGGCGGGGAACAGGTTGGGGCCGTGCAGCGGGAGCGGTCCCGGAGGTTTCTCGGCCCCGAAGTAGATGCCCTCCTTCAGGTCGGGGCGTCCTGAGGTGAGCTCCCCGCCGACGGGGAAGAAGCCGCTGTCCCGGCAGGCGGCGCCGATGGCGTCCGCGACGGCACGCTTGCCGGAGTGCGGGGCTTCGGTGAGGAGTGGCGCGACATCGATAACCGGCAATTCGCTCACCACGCCATTCTTCCCCCGCGATCCCCCGTCCACGCGGCTAGCATCGATGGCAGGACCCTCGTTGGAGGCCCGATGCGCTTCTTACGCCGCAAGCAGGACGAACCTCTTGAGCCTGGCCAGGTCACCCGCATCACGCCTGCCGTCGCGTACGACGGCGATCTCTACCGCCTGCCCGACTGGCCGCGCCGCCGCCGCGAGGAGCGGGACCTGGGCCGCGCGCACGCCGCCGGGGGCCAGATCGACACGCTCACGCTCCAGACCGGCAGCGTGCCGCGCTTCCACGAGCTGGAGGACGAGCGGCTGGCCGAGCTGGCCGAACTCGACGAGCGCACCGAGCAGGAGGTCCAGCGGGCGCGGGCGGAGTTCGAGTCCCAGAAGATCAGGCTCACCGAGTCGCAGCGCACGTTCGGCGAGGCCCGCAAGGCGCTGGAGGACAGCCAGCGCCGGGTAACGGAGCTGGAGCAGCCGAGCAGGCGGCCCGGTGACGGACGGCCCAGCTCGATCGCGATCTCCGGCAGCCACTGGCCGGTCATCCGCCGCTGGCTGCCCGCCGCCCTCCTCCTGTTGCTCCTGCTGATCGTCGAGGTGCCGATCCTCTACCAGGTGATCCTGAGCTGGGGCGACAGCGTGGCGATGACCGCGCTGCTGGCCGCGGGCGCGGCGCTGATCATGCTGGTGGCCCCGCACATGTACGGCAGGGCGTTCCGGTCCTGGCAGGAGCACGGCAGCTCGGCCAAGGGCCGCTGGCTGCTGATCGGCGTCGCGGTCGTATGGCTCGGCCTCATCGTCGCCGTGGCCGTGCTGCGCCGGGATGCCCTGGTCAAGCCGCTGGTCGTGGACGGTCAGGAGATCGGGCCCACGTCGGACGGCGTCGGCCAGCTCCCCACCATGATCCTGCTGCTGGCGCTGCTGATCGCCACGGCGCTGATCGCCGCCGACCTGGGGCGGCGGATGCACAATCCGAACGATCGCCGGCTGCGGGAGCTGCGGGCCAAACGCGACGCCGAGGCCGCCGCCTGCGCCGCCGCCCAGGCCGCGTACCAGCACGACGCCGGGTACGCCGAGAGCATCGCCCAATACCTGCAGGCGGTGGAGCGGCGCAGGGCCAGCCGGCTGCGGCAGCTGGACAGCGGCTTCGACAGCTTGGCGACGGCGTACCTCGGTGGCGTCGTCGAAGGGCTCAAGGACCCGGAGGCGGCCAGCTGGGCCGAGCGCATCGTGCTCCGCCGCCGCGCCCGCTCCTGACCGCGGCCCGCGCCGAGTGACGACAGTGGTCAGGCGGAGTCCCTGATCACGAGGCGGGTGGGCAGCACCACGGACTCGGTGTGCCGGCGCTCCAGCCTGGACAGCAGCAGCCGGGCGACCGCCAGCGCCTGGTCGGCGACCGGGACGCGGACGGTGGTGAGCGCGGGCGTGGTGACCGAGGCGGCGTCGATGTCGTCGAAGCCCACGATCGCCAGGTGCTCCGGCACCCGCCGCCCGCTCTCCCGCACCGCCTGCAGCGCCCCGATGGCCAGCTGGTCACTGGCCGCGAAGATCGCGTCGAGGGCCGGATCGTCGCCGAGGAGCTGCCGGGCTGCCGCCGCGCCCGACGCGCGGCTGAGCTCGGCGGGCGCCACCAGCGGACGCAGGCCGGCGCCCGCCAGCGCGCTCCGGTGGCCGGCCAGGCGGTCCTGAGTGGCGACCAGGTCCATGGGGCCGCAGACCATGCCGATGCGGCGGCGGCCGCCGCTGAGGAGGTGCTGGGTCGCGGCCTGCGCGCCACCGGTGTTGTCCACGTCCACGTACGGCACCAGCGAGGCGATCGCCGGCTTGCCGAGCAACACGATCGGCACGCCGGTGCGCGCGAGCCGCTCGGTCAGCGTGTCGCCCCTGTCGGGCGGCAGCAACACGACGCCGTCCGCGAACCCGGCCTCGACATGCTGGACGATGCGCCGATGGCTCTCGGCGGTGTCGGCCAGCATGAGCGTGATCTGTTTGCCCGCGCCCTCCAGCATGCTCGTGACGTACTGGACGACGGCCGCGGTGAGCTGGTCGCCGCCCTGCCGGGGCGCGGACAGGACGAGGACGACCGTGTTGGTGCGCCGGGTGACCAGGCTCCGTGCGGCCGCGTTGGGCACGTACCCGAGCTCCCTGACCGCCCGCAGCACGGCCTCGCGGGCCTCGGGGCTCACCGACACCTCCCCGTTGACCACGCGCGAGACGGTGGCCCTGGAGACGCGGGCGCGGGCGGCCACGGTCTCCAGAGTGGGGCGTTTGGGGCGGCTCTCGGTGAGGCCGTTGCGCTTGATGACGTCGCGGTACCACAGCGCGCTGTCCTTGAGCCGCCGCCGCTGGGTGACGAAGTCGACGTGGACGAGACCGAACTTGCGCTGGTAGCCGTCGGCCCATTCGAGGTTGTCGAGCAGCGTCCAGACGAGGTATCCGCGGACCTTGACGCCCTCCTGGACGGCCGCCCGCACGGCGCGCAGGTGCTCCTCGACGAAGCTGATGCGCTCCACGTCATGGATGCCGTCGCCGGTGACCACGTCGACGAAGTCGGCGCCGTTCTCGGTGATCATCAGCTCGGTGCCGGGGAACTCCGTGGCCAGGCGGCGCAGCAGCAGGGACAGGCAGCTCGGGACGATGGGCCAGCCCATGGCCGTGACCGCCGTGGGAACGGTGCAGAAGAGCACGCCCTCGCTGCCCGGGAAGGCGGGGTCGGCAGGCTCGCTGGGCTGCGCCTGCACGACGAGCGGCGTGTAGTAGTTGACGCCGAGCAGGTCGACGGGCTGGGCGATGAGCTCCAGGTCGCCGTCGCGCACGTGGCCGAGCCCGGCCGTGCGCTCGACGATCGGCAGCAGGCCGCCCGGGTACGCGCCGCGCAGCATCGGGTCGAGGAACTGCCGGTTGACCAGAGTGTCGATCCTGGCCACGGCCTCGGCGTCCTCGGCCGACAGCGGCCGGCCGACGTCGCTCACCTGGGCGGGCGTCAGCACGGGCGAGAGGTTGAGCACGGCGCCGACCTTCGCCGCCCCGGCCGCGCGCAACGCCTGGGCGCCGAGCCCGTGGGCGAGCAACAAATGATGGGCGCTCCTGAACGCGTCCGCGGCCGATTTCCGCCCCGGCGCGTGAATGCCCGAGCCGTAGCCGAGAAACGCCGACACCCACGGCTCGTTGATCGTGAACCAGGTGTCGACCCGATCCCCCAGCCGGTCGTGCACGGCGCCGGCGTATTCGGCGAAATGCCGGGCGGTGTCCCTGTTCGGCCAGCCGCCGGCGTCCTCCAACGCCTGCGGCAGGTCCCAGTGGTAGAGCGTCGCATAAGGCGTGATGCCCGAGCCGAGCAGCTCGTCGACCAGCCGGTCGTAAAAGTCGAGCCCGGCCGGATTCACCTTTCCCGATCCGTCGGGGAAAGCCCGGGGCCAGCTCACCGAGAACCGGTAGGCGGCCATTCCCAGGTCTTTCATCAGCCGTACGTCTTCTTGATATCGGTGGTAATGGTCGCACGACTCGGCACGGTCGGCGGAAAAGGTGTCCCAAATGGAGGGGCCGCGGCCGTCGACGGCGGTCGCTCCCTCGATCTGGAAGGCCGACGTCGACACTCCCCAGACGAATCCCTCGGGGAACGTTGCGGTGTTCACTTCTGGGCTCATTTCCTTGCTCATTTCCGTGCTCATACTGGCGAAAATCCCCCGGTGCAGCGTCGAACGTCCAGTCTCCCGCGCGCCGCTCGTCGCGCGCCAGCCTGGCCAGGCGGTATACAGAGCGCGTGGAACTGGACCGGCTCGATCGTGACATCATCGCGGCGCTCGTCGACGACGCCCGTGCGACCTACGCGGAGATCGGCCATCAGGTGGGGCTGAGCGCGTCGGCGGTCAAGCGGCGGGTGGACCGGCTGCGCGAGAGCGGGGCGATCACCGGGTTCAGCGCCAGGGTGGCGCCGCAGGCGCTCGGCTGGACGACCGAGGCGTACGTCGAATTGTTCTGCCAGGGCAAGACCAAGCCGTCGGACATCGCGCTGGCCGTGGCCAAGTTCCCAGAGGTGGTGGCGGCGGCCACGATCACGGGCGAGGCGGACGCGTTATTGCACATCAGAGCCACGGACGTACGCCATGTGGAGCGGGTGATAGAGCGCATCGCGGCCGAGTCGTTCGTGGTGCGGACCAAGAGCTCCATCGTGCTTTCGCGGCTGGTGGACGCCCCCGCCGGAGTGGTGCGCAACGGATCGCCCGCCGCCGGCTGACACACGCAACGAACCCGCGCCAACACGCAATGCCGACCGCTTGGCCTGCATAAACATGCATTCTTAGGCTGTCTCCGTCCCCCCGAGCAGGAAATCCATCCATAAATCTCGACGGAGAGCTGCATGCCCAAACACTTCCTCATGTGCCGTCCGGACTACTTCACGGTCGAGTACACCATCAACCCGTGGATGCACCCCGAGACCGGCGCGGACCGCGACGTGGCGGTCCGGCAGTGGGAGGGACTGAAAGCGGCGTACGAGGAGCTCGGGCACCAGGTCAGCCTGATCGACCCGATCGAGGGGCTGCCCGACATGGTCTTCGCCGCCAACGGCGCGCTGGTCGTGGGCGGCCGCGTCTACGGCGCCAGGTTCGCCTACCCGCAGCGCGGCCCCGAGGGCCCGGCCTACCTGCGGTGGTTCGCCGAGCGCGGCTACCCGGTCCTGGAGCCGGAGCACGTGAACGAGGGCGAGGGCGATTTCCTCACGCTCGACGACGTCATCCTGGCCGGCACGGGCTTCCGCACCGAGATGGTCGCCCACCAGGAGGCGCAGGAATACCTGGGGCGCCCGGTGATCTCGCTCACCCTGGCGGACCCGCGCTTCTACCACCTGGACACGGCGCTGTTCCCGCTGGACGGCCGCAACATCGCCTACTACCCGGAGGCGTTCTCGGCGGGCAGCCGGGAGGTGCTGCGCCGGATGTTCCCGGACGCGGTGCTCGCCCTGGCCGAGGACGCGGAGGTGCTCGGGCTGAACGCGGTCAGCGACGGCACGAACGTGGTCATCAACGCCGAGGCCTCGAACCTGCAGTTGGAGCTCAAGCGCCGGGGGTACGAGGTGATCCCGGTCGAGCTCTCGGAGCTGCGCAAGGCGGGCGGGGGACCCAAGTGCTGCACACTGGAGATCAGGGGGGAAAACTGACATGACCAGCAGCGCAGAGCTGATCGAGCTGAGCGAGCGCCGCAGCGCGCACAACTACCATCCGCTGCCCGTCGTGATCCACGAGGCGGACGGCGCCTGGGTCACCGACGTGGACGGCAGGCGATACCTGGACTGCCTGTCCGGCTACTCGTCGCTCAACTTCGGCCACGGCAACCCGAAGATCATTGAGGCCGCCCAGGAGCAACTGCAGCGGCTGACCCTGACCAGCCGGGCCTTCTACCACGACCAGTTCGCGCGCTTCTGCGCCGGGCTCGGCGACCTCACGGGCAAGGACATGATCCTGCCCATGAACACCGGCGCCGAGGCCGTCGAGACCGCCATCAAGGTGGCGCGCAAGTGGGGCTACGAGGTCAAGGGCCTGGAGCCGGACCTGGCCAACATCATCGTGATGGAGAACAACTTCCACGGCCGCACCACCACGATCGTCAGCTTCTCCACCGACCCGGAGGCGCACGACGGCTTCGGCCCGTACACGCCGGGCTTCCGGATCGTGCCGTACGGGTCCATCGACGCGATCAGGCGGGCCGTGGACGCCAACACCGTCGCGGTGCTGGTCGAGCCGATCCAGGGCGAGGCCGGGGTGCTGGTGCCGCCGGACGGCTACCTGACCGACATCCGGGAGCTGTGCACGGCCGAGGGCATCCTGATGATCGCCGATGAGATCCAGTCGGGGCTGGGGCGGACCGGGCAGACGTTCGCGTGCGACCACGAAGGGGTCGTGCCCGACATCTACGTCCTGGGCAAGGCGCTGGGCGGCGGAGTCGTGCCGGTGTCGGCCATCGCGGCGAACCGGGACGTGCTCGGGGTCATCCACCCGGGGCAGCACGGATCCACTTTCGGCGGGAACCCGCTGGCCTGCGCCGTCGGCATCGCCGTCATCGACCTCCTCAACACCGGCGAGTTCCAGGCGAGGGCCGCCAAGCTGGGCGAGGTGCTGCACACCCGGCTGCGCGAGCTGATCGGCAAGGGCCTGGTCGAGGTGCGCGGGCGCGGGCTGTGGGCGGGCGCGGACGTCGATCCGTCCCTGGCCACGGGGCGGGAGGTCTCGAAGGCGCTGATGAAGCGCGGCGTGCTGGCCAAGGACACGCACGGCTCCACGATCCGCCTCGCCCCGCCCATCGTCGTCTCCGAGGACGACCTGATCTGGGCGATCGACCAGCTCTCCGACGCCCTTTACGAGCTCATAGGCAAGAAGCCCTAGATCTTTTACGGCGCCGCCGAGCGGGCCCAGCCACCGTACGTGGCTGGGCCCTGTCCAGGGAGACGCTCCTGCGGTTCACGGGGCCGGGCGCCGTCACGGCGCACGGTCACCGGCTAAGTGGTCACTTGCCTGGCCGCGGAGGTGCCTCGGTCGGTTCTTCGGACCGCTGGGGTTCCTCGGCCGGCACCGGCGTCCGGCTCGGCACGGGACCTTCGTCCGGCGCGGGCTCATCGCTCGGCACGTCGTCCGGTGCGGGCTCCGTGGAGAATTCCGGATCGGGGATCGGCACGGACTCGTCGGCCGGGCCGTCCGAGGGCGGCTCGTCGGCCGGGCCGTCCGAGGGCGGCTCCTCGGCCGGGGCCGTGGCCCGGTCCTGCTGGACGGGGTCGCAGCTCGCGTCGTGGCCCACCGACGGCGCCTCGGGCAGTTCGTCCACCACCGACACCTTGAGCTGAGCCGTCAGCGCCAGGACGCTGCCGACGGGGGCGCCGGCCCCCTTGTCTTCGACGACCGTGTGCCGCTCCCCCAGGAACATGTGCGTGGCCGGGTCGAAGATGAGCTGTGTGAGCGTCCCCTGCCGGTCCACGCGCCCGAGCGCCACTCCCTTGCGATCCGCCGAGTCGGCCACCCCCTCGGCCACCTCGACGCCGGGGATGCCCTTGGCGGCCTCGAACAGTGCCGTGCGCTGGGCCTTGGGCAGATACGTCTCCCTGACCAGGTCCCCCACGTAGGTGAACGCCTTCAGGTCCTTGTCGGCGGCCTTGCCCTCCGACCCTTCCCCTGCGGCCCGGTAGACGCGGTCACGCATCGCGGCGGCGTCCGCCGGCAGCGTGCTCAGGTAGGCGTAGTCCTTGCGATGGTCGCCCAGCCGGTCGGGGCAGGACGCCAGCGTGTGCCAGGAGGAGCCCCGCTCGTCCTGCACGGCCCTCTTCGGCAGTTCCCGGCCGGGCCATGGCTTGGGCTCACGGCCCTCGATCAGCAGCAGCCCGTTCTCGCCGCCGTCGACCGACTGCCAGATCTTCCTGTGCGTCCGGTAGAGGTGCCTCTCGTCCGCGCCGTCCTTGCTGAAGGAGAACGAGGCGTACATCGTGTCGGACTCGATCAGGATGAACTGGCCGGGTCTGGGGTTCAGCTGGTCCGACAGGACGGCTGACTGGACCGGTGACGTGGTGCCGGCGCCCTGGCCGGACAGGGTCACGCCCACGCCCCCGACCAGCGCGACCGTCACCCCGAACGCGGCCGCGGCGTGCCACCCGAAGCGCGGCAGGCGAAAGCGGCCCCCGCGACGCGCCTCCGCCAGCAGCCGCTCCCGCGCCCGCTCGCGAGCCTCTGGGCGATAGGGCGGGGCAGGAGGCCTGCCCTCGGCGAACACGCGGATGTCGTCCTCATCCATGCTGGCGCTCCTCTGATGCTCCGAAGGGATCGATGCCGCCGAGCGCCCTGCGCACCTTGACGCGGAGCCTGTGCAGCCTGGACCGGACGGTGCCGACGGGCACGCCGAGCGCGATCGCCGCGTCCTCGTACGTCAGGTCCGCCCAGGCCACCAGCAGCAGCAGGTCGCGCTCGCCCGCGCTGAGCCGGGTCAGCGCGCCGGCCAGCCGGGGCTGGAGCTGCTCGGCGGTGACCCGGTCGGCGCTGCGGTCGTCGAACGTGCCCGGGCGCTCCACGCTGACCTTGGCCATGGCCGCGGTCCGCCGCCGCTCCGCCCTGCGGTGCTGGGCGACGACCTTGGTCGCGATGCCGTACAACCAGGGCCTGGCGTCGGGCCAGGAGCGGTCGTACCGGGCCCGCCCGCGGAACGCGACGAGGAACACCTCTCCCGTCACGTCCTCGGCCAGCTCCGATCCGAGACGCCGGGCGGCGTACCTGTGGATCTCGTCGGCATGCCGGTCGAACAGCGCCGCGAAACTCTCGGGGTCGCTGAGCGAATACCCGATCAGCGTCGAGTCGTCCAGCGTCTCGGGCACATCCTGAACACCCACCACTGTGCCGGTCCTCTCTCATGCGGTCACCCTGTTGTTGGCCGCACACCGGAGCCCGGTTCCCACTATTTCCGCCACGCCTCCATGCCCTCAGGGGCCTCGTCCCTGGCGAACCCGGCCGCTTCCAGCTCGGCGGCCAGACGCCCCCCGGACGGCCAGTGGCCGGTGGAGACCACCTCGTCCTCGCTGATCACCACGCCGCGGTGCCGGACCCGGTAGACGTGGCGCGCGGTGACGCTCTCGCCGGCGACCTCCAGGACCTGTCCCGCGACCTCGTAGACATGCCTGCCGACCTGATAGGAGCCCACGGTCTCCAGCTCGCCGGGACCCCGCACGGACCGCTCCCGCCAGTTGAAGATCAGCAGCCCGCCGGGCTCCAGCTGCCTGGCCAGCACCCGCCACAGCTCGGCCCGCTGCCCGGCGTCGAAGCTCTGCAGCACCGAGATCATCACGATGGCCTCGACCGGCTCGTCCACCTGCACGTCCAGCGCCCCGCACGGCAGGACGGTCACCCGGCTCAGCAGCTCGGGGTCCTCCGCCAGCCGGTTGACCAGGACGGAGCGCATGCCCAGCGACGGCTCGACGGCGTAGATCTCCGCGGGCGTCTCGCGGGCGATCAGCCTGGTGATCAGGCCGGTGCCGGCGCCGATCTCGACGACGCTCCGCCGCACGCCCTTGAGCAGGGGCGGCAGCAGCTCGCGGACCAGGGGCACGTGCCCGTCCTCGTGCCACAGGTCGTAGAACGGGACGGCGAGGGAGTAATGATCTTCAGTCATGACGCCAACGATAACCATTTTCACTCCAGCCGTACAGACTCGATCGGCCTGAGCACGTCGCCGCCGGAGTCGTACCAGGTCACCTGGTCGGGGAGGGTGAGGGTGGCGAGGGCGTTCTGGAACCACGGGCCCTTGGTGATCCGCCACCTGAACGGCGGGCGCGGGATGCCCGCCAGCCGCGCCAGCAGGCCGCCCACCAGCGTGGCGATCGAGAACTGGGTGAACACGTTGGCCCAGCGCAGCATCCGGCTGAGCGGGTTGCGGATCGGCGAGCAGACCACCTGGTAGACCGGCCCGGTATCGGCCTTGGCCAGATAGGAGTAGTGGACATCGCCGGAGAGGATCAGCACCGGCTTGCCGAGCCGGATGAGCAGCCCGGCCAGGTCTTCGAAGGAGCGCCGGAACGCGGCCCAGTGCTCCAGGTCGATGGCCTGCCGGAACGCCTCCGACCAGCGCCGCACCAGCGGGCCCCACTTGCCGTCGCACAGGGCCTCGTTCCAGTTCTGGACGCCGTGCACGCCCTCGGGCAGCAGGAACGGTATCGACGAGCCGATGATCACGCGCTCGGCCGGAGCGGAGACCTGCTCCTCGAGCCAGGCCCACTCCGCCGGGTCGAGCATGCGGCGGTCGCCGGGGGTGAGCTGCCTCGCGCACCTCGTGTCGACCATGATCAGGCGCGCGGGCCCGAGGTCGCGGGCGTAACTCCAGCGGTTGCTGGAGGGCTCGGCGTCGGCCTTCTCGGCGAACGCGTCGAGCGCGTCGCCCCCGTCGCGTCCGCCGCGATCCAGGAGGGTGCGCAGCAGCGGGTCGGCCGCGCGCTCGGCCGGCGAGAGGTTGCCGAGGTGCTGGTAGACCCAGTACGCCCCGAGCCCCGCCACCACCCGGCGCCGCCACCAGCTCGTCCCGGCCATCCGCTCGCGCCAGGGCTGCGAGGTGTTCCAGTCATCGCGCAGGTCATGATCGTCGAAGATCATCGCGGTCGGCACGGTGGACAGCAGCCAGCGGATGTCGGGCTCGGTCCACGCCTGGCGGTAGAGCTCGGCGTATTCCTCGAAGTCGGCGATCTCGTCGTGAGGCGGCGTGCTCCTCCGGGAGCGGATGTAGGCCAGCATGTCGGGCGAGGGGTTGTCGGCGTAGACCTGGTCGCCGAGGAGCAGCAGCAGGTCGGGCCACTCCGCGTCGCCCGCGTTCGCGAGATGGCGGCCGTAGGACCGCAGGACGTCCTCGCCGTAGGTGCGGACGTGCGCCGCGTCGTGCGGCACGCTGCTGCGGCACGAGCCGAACGCCAGCCGGCGGGCGCCGGCGGCGGGCAGCAGGCGGATCCCGCTCGGCGGGCGACCCGCCAGGGGCCATACCTCCTCCCCCTCGAGGCTCACGGAATAGGACGCGATATCCTGGGACAGCTCGACGAGATCCACGATCGCGTAGTGGTGTCCGTGCACGGTGAAGGTAGGCGACCGGTAAGCCCTGCCGCCCGCCTCGACGGTGACCGTGCAGGGTTCGGCGGTCTCCACCCAGATCGAGGCGCTGTCGGTATCGACGTGTCGCAGCATCGGCCCCACCACGAGTGCGGGCATCCCACTCCCTGATTTCGATGATTCGGCAAACTCTCGCCGTAAGCCTGCCAGAGTGGCACGGTCTACAGCATCTCGATCAGCGGCCGGGGTTTCGGCGAACAGCTAGGCAAGGTCAAACCCCCCACCCTAGGATGATCGCGACAACATTGCCCACAAGTGGAAAGCAATGGCGCTTTCCCCGCGAATAGGGCGTATATCCAGGAGGAATCTCTTCCATGAGCATCATGGTGCCGTCAAAGACGCCGGCCCTGATCAGCCCGGGCCGCCAGGCCCTCGACTCCGCTCTCCACCAGCTCGACCAGGCGGCCGAGCACCTCGGGCTCGAAGACGGGCTCCGCACGGTGCTGGCCACGCCCCGCCGCTCGCTGACCGTCTCGGTCCCGGTGCGGCGCGAGGACGGACGTCTCGACGTCGTCCAGGGCTTCCGCGTCCAGCACAACGTCTCACGCGGCCCCGCCAAGGGCGGCATCCGCTTTCATCCCGGCACCGACATCCACGAGGTCACCGCGCTCGCGATGTGGATGACGTGGAAATGCGCGCTGGTCGGCATCCCGTACGGCGGCGCCAAGGGCGGCGTGGCCGTGGACCCGGCCGTGCTCACCACCCGTGAGCTGGAGCGGCTGACCCGCCGCTACGTCAACGAGATCCTGCCGATGATCGGCCCGGAGAAGGACATCCCGGCTCCCGACGTCGGCACCGACGAGCAGACCATGGCCTGGATCATGGACACCTACAGCGTCAGCGCCGGCTACTCGGTGCCCGGCGTGGTCACCGGCAAGCCGACGGCGCTGGGCGGCTCGCTCGGCCGCTCCGGCGCGACCTCGCGCGGGGTGCAGATCACCACGCTGGCCGCGCTCGGCCGCTCGCCCGAGGGCGTGACCGTGGCCGTGCAGGGCTTCGGCAAGGTGGGGGCCCTGACCGCCCAATACCTCGCCGACGCCGGCTGCAAGGTGGTGGCCGTCTCCGACATCACGGGGGCCGTGTACGCCGGCAGCGGTCTCGACATCGCCGGCCTGCGTACGTGGGCGGCCGAGACGGGCGGCGTGCACGGCTACCGCCACGCCGACGCGCTGCCCCTCGACGACCTGCTGGAGCTGGACGTGGACGTCCTGATCCCGGCGGCGCTCGAAGGGGCGATCACCGAGGCCAACGCGCCGCGGATCCGCGCCCGTCTGGTCGTGGAGGGCGCCAACGGGCCCACCACGCCCGAGGCCGACGAGATCCTCCGCGCGAACGGCACCACGGTCGTGCCCGACATCCTCGCCAACGCGGGCGGGGTCATCGTGTCGTACCTGGAGTGGGTGCAGAACATGCAGGCCTACTCCTGGAACTCCGGTGAGGTCGAGGTCAAGATGCGCGACCTCATGGACAGCGCGTTCTGCGAGGTCAAGTCGCTGGCCGCGGCCCGCGGCCTGACGCTGAGGCAGGCCGCCCACGTGATCGGCGTGGGCCGCGTCGCCGAGGCGCACCAGCTGCGCGGGCTCTACCCGTGACCGCTGCTTAAGTAGCACGGGGCCCGCCCGAAGTCCGACGCCGGGCGGGCCCCACGCTGAAACCATGGGGGACGTGAGAGGTCCCATCGGGTTCCTCTGCGTCATCACCTGGTCGGAGGCCGCCAGGAAGACGGCCAGGACTGAGCCACCGGCGTCGCGGTTCCCAGTACACAAGTTCAGTAAACACGAATGTCGCAGGTCATGGCACTGATCATCTTCTGCTAACAGTGGGAGGGTGCTCAGGTTGGTGCTGTCCCTGGTCCTGCTCGATCCAGCCGCCGTCGCCGAGGTGTCGCAACGCAACATCCCCGTTCCCCGCATCCTGACCCCCAAAGGCGACCGCCTGGGCTACGCCCCGGTCCCGCGCCCCTACACGGGGGCGCGCCGGCTCACCGGGGTGCTCGTCGGCCGGGACCCCGTCACGAAGAAGGACGTGATGTGCGGGGGCACGGTGATCGGCTCGCGCAGCCGCAGCCTGGTGCTGACGGCGGCGCACTGCCTCTACCACGAGGGCAGGCTGCTCGACCGCCTGGCCTTCCTGCCGGGCTACGAGCGGGGACGGCCGCCGCTGGGAATCTGGCCGGCCGTGCGGACGTGGGTGCCGGCGAGGTGGCGGAGCCAGGCGTTCTCGCCCGAGCTGCTGCCGTACGACATCGGCCTGGTCGGGGTGATGCGGCGGGGGCGCCCGCTGGAGGCGGTGACCGGGCGGGGGCTGCGCCCGATGCCGACCGCGAGGGGCACCGAACTGCGCGGCCTGGAGCTGCTGGGCTACCCGGCGGGCAAGGGGTACCCGGGATTGCGGCTGCACCGATGCCTGGCCGACGTCGTCGAGGGCATCGCGACCGGGCCGGGGCTGATGGTCACGCGCAACTGCCACGCCGCCGCCGGCGGCAGCGGCGGGCCCGCGCTGTACGGCGGCGCGATCGCGGGCATCGTGTCGTCCTCCAGCCCGCTGCGCGACGAGCAGGGCTACACCGTGCTGACCAGACTGGGCGGCCCGACCTTCGAGCGGATGTTCGCCAGGGCCGACCGGGCGATGCGGGTCAACCGGCCTGGCTGACGATCTCCTCGCAGAGAGCGTGCGTGATCAGGGCGTCGTCGGCGTCGATCCGGCGGCCCTCACGGACGGCGGCGAGGAACTCCAGGCAGATCTGCTCGATGCCGCGCTGCCTGGCCACCGGCACCCAGTCGGGCCGCCGGGTGAGGACCTCGCCGCCGCGATAGTCGATCACGTCGCCGAGGTTCTCCACACGGCGCTTGACGCCGTCGCCCATGACCTCGCAGGACTCCTCGCTCGCGCCGCTCACCCGGTTCATGACGCCGACGGCGGTGAAGCCGTCGCCGGACAGCTCCAGCACGATGTGCTCGACCAGGCCGTCCTTGACGCGGGTCCTGATCGTGGTGCCGGTCACCGCGCCGGGGACGAGGAACCGAAGGGTGTCCGCGACGTGGATGAAGTCGTCGAAGATCACCCGGCGGAGGTCGTCGGGATGGTTGTCGCGGTTCTTCTCCATGATGATGAGATGCCGGGGCCGGTCGGCGAGCCCGGCGTATCCGGGTGCGTACCGCCGGTTGAAGCCGACCATCAGCGACCTGTTCTCGGCCTTCGCGAGCCGTACGAGCCGCTCCGACTCCTGGAGCGTGTACGCGATCGGCTTGTCCACATAGACGTGGATCCCGGCGGCGAGCAGCGGCTCGACGATTCCCGGGTGGGCGTCCGTCGCGGCGTGCACGAACGCCGCCTCGACGCCCGCCTTGATCACCTCGTCCACGCTCGTCGACCGGCGGGCGATCCGGTAGGCGTCGCCGAGCCGGTCGAGACGGGCGCTGTTGCGGGTGCACAGGTGCAGGTCGAGGGCGGGCTGGGCGGCGAGCACGGGCAGGTACGCCTTCTCCGCGATGTCCCCCAGGCCGATCATGGCTGTCTTCACCCGTCGAGCGTAGCTTTGAGCGCCTGGTCGATCGGGGTAGGCGCCACGCCGAAGGTGTGCTGGAAGGCCGAGGAGTCGAGCACGTAGGGCGCGATGAACTGGTAGCGGGTGTGCCGGAGCTCACCCATGAACGGGACGAACAGGCCCACCGCGCGCAGCACCGGCCAGGGCAGCTGCACCATGCGGGGCGCGGGGCGTCCGAGCACCGCGGCCATGCGCTCGCCGATCTGCCGGAACGTCAGCGGCTCGGCGGTCGGCACGTGCCACGGCCGGCCCCACGCCCGCTCGTCACGGCCGGCCACGATCAGCGCATCGGCCACGTCGGGCAGGTACGTCCAGCTGTGCGGCATGTCGGCCGGCCAGACGAGCTGGATGGTCTTGCCCGCCCTGAGCGGTGCGAGGAACCTGTCGCCCAGGTAGGACTGGTCGGTGGCGCCGGGGCCGAAGTAGTCCGCGCCGCGCACCTCGGTCACCCTGATCCGGCCGGCCTCGTGGGCGGCCAGCGCGTCGGCCCACATCTTCGCCCGCACCCGCGCCTTGGGGTTGGTGGAGGCGAGCGGCAGGTCCTCGGTCATGGGGACCGTGACGGGTCCGTACGGGTAGAGGTTGCCGAGCATCACGTACACGGCGCCGCTGACCTCGGCTGCGGCCAGGAACGACTCGGCCATCGGCGGCCAGTCGGTGAGCCAGCGGTGGTACTGCGGGTTGACGCAGTTGTAGAGGACGTCGGCCCCCTTGGTGACCTCGATGAGCTTGGCCTTGTCGGCCACGTCGGCGGCGACCTTGGCCGCGCCGGCGGGCCCGCTGCCCGAGCGGGTCACGACGGTGACCTCGTGTCCCTGGGCGAGGAGCTTGGTGGCCAGATGCGTGCCGACCTGGCCGGAACCCACGACGACGTGCTTGCCCATGATCAGACCTGCTTCCAGATGAGGCGGAGTACCGCGTTGAGGATGAAGAGCGCGTAGAAGACGGCGGCGGAGGTGACCAGGCCGGAGGCGTAGAGCGCCAGGGCGCCGCCGCCGAACCAGAGGATCTCCAGCGCGGCGCGGGCCAGGCCGGTGAGCGGGAAGACGGCGTTCGTGCCGCCGCCCGCCCCGAACAACGCCCACGCCGCGATGAACAACGCCGGGCCGCCGAGTCCGGCCAGCAGCTTGACGCCCCAGCCGGAGCTCAGATTGAACCCCCAGTAGGCCACGGAGATCAGCACGCCGAGCTCAAGGAAGAACATGAGGGCCGCGTTGGAGTGCTTGGCGAGGTCGAGCATCTGCGTCTCCGTGGTGTGACTGCCATTCGCTTACGAGAGCAATGCTCTCTTATTGGAGCGGCGTTCGTCAAGAGCGGTGCTCTCGTTTTCTCGCAGTGCTCTGGTAGCCTCGTCTACATGACAGCCAGCCGAACCGCCCGCGAACGCGTCAGGGCCGAGCTCACCAAGGAGATCACCGACATCGCGCGCCGGCAGCTCGCCACCGAGGGCGCAGGGGGCCTGTCGCTGCGTGCCGTTGCCCGCGAGATGGGCATGGTCTCGTCGGCGATCTACCGATATTTCCCAAGCCGCGATGACCTGCTCACCACACTGATCATCGACGGCTACAACGCGCTCGGCGAGGCCGTGGAGCAGGCCGACGCCGGCTGCCCGCAGGAGGACTTCCCGGGCCGCTGGCTGGCCGTCTGCCATGCCGTGCGCGACTGGGCGGTGGCCCACCCGCACGAATACGCCCTGCTGTACGGCTCCCCCGTCCCGGGCTACCAGGCCCCGCAGGACACGATCCCCGCGGCCGTGCGCGACACGATCGTGCTCGGCCGCATCCTGTCGGACGCTCACCACGCGGCGGCCATCACCCCGGCACAGCCGCTTCCCCCTCCCCCGGCCTCGCTCCGCGAGGACGCGGCCACCGTCCGCGCCATCATCCCCGACGTCCCGGACGATGTGATCTTCCGCGGCGTGACGGCGTGGACCGCCCTGTACGGGTGGGTCAGCTTCGAACTGTTCGGCCAGTTCAACAACACCATCGAGAACCGCCGCACCGCCTTCGAGCACTCGATGCGGCTCATGGCCGCGACGATGGGACTTGCTCAGTAGAACTTACTAAGTTTTACTGAATACATGGCACGGAGAACACAGGAGCTCGGCCGCTTCACGGACGTGGCGCTGCTGGTGCTGATCAGCCTGGCCGAAGGGCAGAAACACGGCTACCGGATGATCACCGACATCGAGGAGTTCTCGGGCACGGCGCTGGAGCCGGGCACCCTCTACGGGGCGCTGATGCGGCTGGAGGAGCGCGGCTGGATCGAGGCGGTCGAGTCGGCGGAGCGGCGCAAGCCGTACCGGATCACCGAGCGCGGGCGTGACGCGCTGCGCGAGCAGCTCGCCACACTGCGCCGGGTCGAGCAGGCGGGGGCCAGGCGAGTGGCGTGGGGGCAGGCATGATGCGGGCGGCGGCGAAGGCGGTGCTCAAGCTGTATCCGAAGGCGTGGCGCGAGCGCTACGGCGAGGAGGTCGGCGACCTGATCGCGTCGCGGCCGGTGCGACCGCGCACCGTGCTCGACCTGATCCGCGGGGCGGGCGACGCCTGGCTGCACTTCCGGAGAGGGCCGTGGCGATTTCGGATCCCGCTCTGGCTGGTGCTGCTCGTCAGCAGCTATGCCCTGTTCGTCCTGTGGAACCCCGGCGTGCGCGACATGCCCAGCCTGCACGGCGCCTGGGCCGAGGCCGCAGGCACGGGGGCGCTGGCCGAGTCACTGCGACACTCCGCGACATTGTTGTTCGTGACGGCGGCCGCGTCAGCGGTGCTCGCGGCGGCGATGATGCTGATCACCTCGTGTGCCGCGCTGCGGAGCCGGGAGCCGATCGCGCGGGGCCTCGCATCGTTGATGATCGTGACGGGCCTTGTCCTCGCCGTGCCCATGGGACTCCTCGTCTGGTTCTTCTACGCCCTCGCCTTCGCCCAGGCCGGCTATCCCGTGGGTCCGTTGGGGGACGCGATGACGGGCGGTTTCTTCGTGCCGGTCGCCATGGCGCTCGTGCTGCCCCTGCTGACGCTCGCGGCGAGCGCGCCCGGGCTGGCGGCCGGCGTGCGCGCCAGCGCGAGCACACTCGCCGTCGCCGCCATCTGCACCGGATTGGGCTGGCTGTTCGTCGCGGCCCTCGTGGTCCTGGGACTGCCGAAGGCGTCGGAGGGCTTCGTGACGGCGGTCGCGGCCAGCGCACTGCTCAGCGTCGCGATGGCGACGGTGGTCGCGCGGAGGGCGCTCCAGCAGAGGCGCGCCGCCACGGGCTTGCTCACCCTGGTGTGAGCGCCTGTCAGTCGCTCGTGAGCAGCGGGATGAGGACCTCGTCCACGATCTGGACGACCAGCTCGTCCGGGATGGGCGCGCCGATGAAGAGGAAGTGGTGACGCAGCAGCGCGTGACCGGCGTCGAGGCGGCGCGGGGTGACCGTGTCCGGTTCGACCTCGCCGCGCTCGATCGCACGCCGGACGATCTCCTCCATGATCTTCCTGCCCATGCCCCCCGAGGTCCTGCGCATGGCGCTCAGCGGAGCACCGCTGCTGAGCGCCTCGCCCAGCAGTCCGCGCAGCGCCTCCCCTGCGGGTCCCGACATGGCGTGCGCTGCGAGGCTCAGCGCGGTGATCAGATCGTCGCGCAGGCTGCCGGTGTCGGGCACGGACTCGACGGTGGGCAGCGTGTTGCGGACCGCCTCCGTGACCAGCTCGATGCGGGTCGGCCAGCGCCGGTAGAGCGAGGCCTTGCTGGCCTTGGCGCGCTCGGCCACCCGCTCCATGGTCAGCCCGGCGTAGCCGCTCTCGGCCAGTTCATCGAGCGTCGCCTGGTAGATGGCGGCGTTGAGCGCTTCGCCCCGGCGGCGCGGCAGCTTGCGATGATCGGTCACCATGGCATGAATCCTAGGCACCCTCGGTGACCGTGCCCGTGTCGCCGTTGACGGTGACCAGCCGGCCGTCCTCGAGCACGGACGTGCCCGTGCCGGTGCCCATGACGGCCGGAATGCCGTACTCCCTGGCCACGATCGCCGCGTGCGAAGCGGCGCCGCCGCTGTCCACGACCACGGCCGCGGCCTGCTGGAACAGCGGCGTCCACGACGGGTTCGTGTAGGGGCAGACGAGCACGTCGCCGGCCTCCAGCTTGCCGAACTCGGCCGGCTCTTTGATCACCTTCACGGGCCCGGTCGCGATGCCGCCGCTCGCGGGCGACCCGGCGACGAGCGCGTCACCGGTCGCCAGGGAGGGGAACACCGCGGTGTGGTCGATGAGCCGCACGCCGCCCAATTCCTCGCGCTTGACCGCGCGTGCCCGGGCGACGTCGCGCAGCCGGTCGCGTTCCGCGGCCGGCAGCGCGGTCACGTCTCCGACGGCCTCCAGCTCCTCCAGCCGCAGGTGGAAGACGTCCTCGGGGTGGTCGAGCACGCCCGCGTCCCGCAGCCGCCGCCCCAGCTCGATCAGCGACCTGCGCAGGATGGGCTGCGGCATCGTGAAATAGAAGTGACTGTCCTCGCGGAAGGCCGTGCCCGCGCGGGCGGCGGCCACCCAGCGGCGTATCCTGGCGCGGCGGCGCGGGGAGCGCAGGAGCGGGTGGGCGAGCAGGCGTTCCAGCGCGTCGTCGCCTTCCTTGCGCGGAGGCGGCTCCGCGGCCAGCACCCTGACCAGGCCGAGTACGGTCTCCGGGTCGTCCGCCCACGTGGGCGGGGTGACGAGGATGGGGCTGACGGTCTCACGGTGGCCGTACTCGGCCATGAACTCCTCGAACGCGGCCCGGAACTCGGCGGGCGGCGGGTCGGCGTCGAGCGCGCCGGTACGCCTGGCCAGCTCCGCCAGCCGCTCCAGCGCCCGGTTGGCCTCGGTGGTACGCGTGACCGCGCCGGACAGCAGGCCGCCGAACAACCTGCCGCGCCTCAGCAGCTTGACCGCCACCAGCAGCCGCAGCAGCGCGAGCCCGGTGCCCGGCAGGTAGTCGATGCGCAGGCCGGCCACCGGCGCCACCAGGGCGAACGCCTGCCTGGGCACGCGGATGAGCTCCTGCCACGACATCGCCGCCAGGTCGCGGGCGGCCAGCCGCCGGACCGCCGCGCAGTAGTCGAGGAAGCGCCGGTCCTCGGTCCAGCGTGCCGGGTCGTACCGCCTGGCCTTGGCCACGACGCGGAACGGCGCGGCGAGCACCCCGGCGGTGGGCTGCGGCTTGGGCGGGATGAAGGCGTAGACGACGCCGTCCTCCTCCCGCAGGAAGTCCCCGAACGCACGGCGCAGCCCGAAAGCGCCGGTCACCTTGCCCATCAGCCCGGCCGGCCCGTACGGGAGCCAGGTCGACACGTCGATCGGGTACGGCCGCGTGGGCATGTATTCGAGGAACACGGTGGCCAGGCGGCGCTGGAGCGGATTGAGCTTCCCGACCGGAGGCGGCGGCAGCGCGGTCATCGGCCGCGCCTGCAGCAGGCGAACACGGTCGTCCGCGCAGGCCCACTCGATGTCCTGCGGGCGCCCGAAATGCGTGGCGACCCGCCTGCCCAGCGCGGCCAGCTCCCGCACCACCGCGTCGGGCAGCCGCTCCGCCTCGAAGGTGCCGGTCTCCCGGGTGACCCCGCCGCCGGCCGCGCCCCGGATGACGACCTCCCGGCGCCCCGGCGTGAACTCCACCCCGCCCTCGGCATCCACCACATAGTGGTCGGGGGTGACCAGACCGGACACGACGGCCTCGCCGAGGCCGCTGCTGGCGTCGATCACGAGCTGGGCGCGGTCGCCGCTGACCGGGTTCGCGGTGAACATGACGCCCGCCGTGTCGGCCTCGACCATGCGCTGCACGACCACAGCGATGCTCACCTCGGAGTCGTCGATGGAGAGCTTGGCGCGGTAGGCGACGGCGCGGTCGGTGAAGAGCGAGCCCCAGCAGCGGCGTACCGCGTCGAGCAGGGCCTCCTCGCCGACGACGTTGAGGTAGGTGTCCTGCTGCCCGGCGAACGCGGCGCCCGGCAGGTCCTCGGCGGTGGCGCTGGACCGCACGGCCACCGGCCCCGCGCCGAGCGCGGCGTAGGCCTCCACGATCGCGTGCCGCAACTCGTCGGGCATTTCGACCTGCTCGAAGTACGCCCGCGTGGCATGGCCCTGGGCGACGAGGTCGTAGGCGTGCGTGGTGACGACGAAGCCGCCGGGGACGGGGAAGCCGTTCCTGACGAGCTCGCCCAGGTTGGCGCCCTTGCCACCGGCCATGGCCAGGTCGCCGCGGCCGAACGAGCTCAGGGGTCCGACGAGTTTCACGATGCCTCCTCGGCATAGGCGGTGGTGCGGAGCGGGCGCGCCGGCAGGAGCAGCGCGAGGAAGAACGCCACCGCGAGCAGCGGCGCCATGGCCGCGAACACCGGCGGCACGGCGGCGGCGAACGCGTCGCGGACGCTGTCCGGCAGATCGGACGGCGCGGTGGTGGCCGAGATTCCGGACCTGGCGGTGATCAGTGCCCCGACGAGCGCGACCCCGGCCGACGCCCCGATCTGGCGCAGGAACGTGACCGACGAGGTGGCGGTGCCGAGGTCGGCGTACTCGACGGCGTTCTGCGCGGCCAGCACCATGACCTGCATGACCAGCCCGACCCCGAGCCCGGTCAGCAGCACCGCGCCGCCCAGCGCGAGCGGCGAGCCGCCCGCGACGCCGATGAGCGCGAGCCCGGCGGTGGCCGCGGCGGTCCCGGCGATGGGGTACGGCTTGTAGACCCCGGTCCGGGTGATCAGCCGCCCGGACACGACCGTGGTGAAGAGCACGCCGCCCATGAGCGCGGTCACCAGCAGCCCCGCCTGCGTCGCGCTGGTGCGCAACGCGATCTGCAGGTACGCCGGCAGGTACGTGATCGTCCCGAACAGCGTGAACCCGATGAGCAGGCTGATCGTCACCGGCACGGCGAAGGCCCTGTCGCGGAACAGCCGCAACGGGAGGATGGGGTCCTGGGCGAAACGGGCGCTGACCAGCCACGCCACCACCCCGGCGGCCACCAGCAGCAGGAAGAACGGGTTCCTGGTCTGACCCACCATGACCACGCCCACGACGGCGACGGCCAGCGTGAGCGCCCCTGCCACATCGAGCGGCGCCCGTCCCCGTGGTGTGGGCAGCCGCAGGGTCGCGCTCAGCACGACAAAGGCCAGCAGACCGAGCGGCGGATAGATGGCGAAGATCCACCGCCAGCCGAGCCGGTCGATGAACAACCCGCCGATCAGCGGGCCGCCCACGGCGGCCACGACGTACGCGGCGCCGATGAACCCCAGGTAGCGCCCACGCTCCCGCGGACTCACGATCTCCCCGATGATCGCCTGCGCGCCGATCATCAGCCCGCCGCCGCCCAGCCCCTGGATCGCGCGGAAGGCGATGAACTGCGGCATCGACGTGGCCAGCCCGCACAGCACGGCGCCGGTCACGAACACGACGATGGCGACCTGCATGGTGGGCTTGCGGCCGTAACGGTCGCCGAGCTTGCCGTAGACGGGCATGACGACGGTGGCGGCGACGAGGTAGGCGGTGACCACGGCGGGCATCTGGTCGAGCCCGCCGAGGCTGCCCGCCACGGCCGGGAGGGCGGGGGCCATGATCGTCTGGTCGAGCGCGCCCAGCAGCATCGCCAGTATCAGCCCCGACAGCACGAGACCCATGCCACCCACTCCTTAGAGAACGTTACGTTCTCTAAGGAGCATACGATTCACCACATAGAAACGCAACGTTCACTAACAGGCCGGTTACGCGCAGATCCAACGTCCGCTCATCGTCGGGGCATTACGGTCATAACCTCACCGCAACGGCGGGTTGGCCAATTTCACCCGTTCGAGCGCCAGGTCCCCCCACCACTCGCCCGCCTCCGGCGACACGACGCCGCGCTCCGGATCCTTCTCACCGCCTGTGCCACGCCGGCACCTGCCGCTGGAGGTGCCCGCCCGGGTGATCCACAGGTAGGCGTCGACCAGTTCCTCGTCCGTATCGGTGGTCGGCTGCTCGCCGAGGCCCCTGCCCGGCGGATTGCACCAGACCTGCGGGTCCGTGTAGCGCTTCTTGGGCGGGGTCCACGGCCCCCGGCCGTTCCTGCTGGTGTCGATGACGAAGTGCGGCATCTTGGCCGGGTCCACCTTCACGTCCGCGGGACAGCCCTTCCTGCCCGTGTCGAGCTGGATGCTGATGCAGGCCGACAACTTCTCGCCGTACGCGACGCTCCTGGCCGTGGTGTGGAAGGAGTTGACGTTGACGAAGAACCCGTCCGCCTTGTCGATCCCCGCCTCGACCAGCCGCTCGGCCATGATCTCGGCGCCCGGCCAGAGGTCCTGGCTGCCGTCGATGTAGACGGCGGTGCTGGGATTGGTCTTGAGGGTCTGCAGCGCCTGGCGCACGTCTTTGTAACGCTGCTCGGGGGAGCCCGGCTGGTCGCAGTTCTCGGCGCCGGGGATCTTGACCAAGCTGGACGGCTCCAGGATGACCACGGCTTCGGCACTGCCGATCTGGCCGGCTATGCCCTCGATCCACTTGTGGTACTCGGCCATGCCGACGTCGCCGACGGGGCGGCAGTCGCTGCCGGGCATGTAGTTGATCAGGAACACGGGGACGCCGCCTTTCTGCTCGGCCTCCGCGATCGTGTTCTCGACCTTCGATCTGACCTCGGGCTCGCCCAGGCGGACGGCGTAGGGGACATCGGCCAGATTGCGCATGAGCTCGGCGTCCTTGGGGCGGTCCTCGGCCCAGAGCGCGGCCTGGCGGCTGGCGGCCGGCTCGGGCGGGGCGTAGAAGGCGACGTTCTCCCGGGCTCGCAGGGGGTTCTGGGGGGAGACGGCCCGGCTGGCCGGCCGGCCGGAGGACTGGTCGGCGGCTCCAGCCTCGGTCGTTCGCGATGTCCCCTTCGCCGCCGGATCCTCGACGCCGCCGGGCCCGCTCTGTCTGCCCCAGATGAGTGCCGCCGACACACCGGCGACGGCTACGACCACGGCGGCGGCCGCCGCCGTGAACCGCTGACGTCGCCCTCCAGCCGCCATGGCCCCCGGCTCACCATGCCCCGCGGCGACCTGAGGCGGGGCGGGCGTCACCGCATCGGCGCCCGGCGCGGTGGCATCGGCGGACTCGCCACCGGGATGCGTGGCGCCACCTTCCGCGAAAGGCCCGCCCGCCGCGGCCGGAGTGCTTCCCGTGGAAGGACCCGCACTGACCACCGAGCCCGGCGCACCGGCCACCGAGCCCGGCAAGAACGGCCCGGAGGTGCTGAGGCGGTCCATCAGGTCCTGGGCCGTGGGGCGTTCGGCCGGGTTCTTGGCCAGGGACGCCGCCACCAGATCCCGCAGAGGACCGGAGAGCCCCCGTAAGTCAGGGGGGTTGTTGAGGATGCGGAGCAAGATCGTGGGGACCGGTCCGGAGCCGAACGGCGGCTGGCCGCTCGCGGCGAAGGCGACCGTGCAGCCCCACGAGAAGATGTCCGAGGCGGGGCCGATGGAGGATCCCGACACCTGCTCCGGCGACATGTACGAAGGCGTCCCCACCATCGCGCTGCTCATCTCGGCGTCCGCGAGCTGCGCGATGCCGAAATCGATGACCTTGGGCCCCACCTGGGAGAGCAGCACGTTGGACGGCTTGAGATCGCGATGCACCACCCCGGCCCCGTGGATGGCGCGCAGGGCCATCGCCATGGACGCGGCGAGCCCGTCCAGCGCCGAGCCCTTCAACGGCCCGGTCGCGCGCACGGCGTCCCCCAGGCTCGGCCCCTCCACGTATTCGGTGACCAGATAGGCGACGTCGCCCTCGACGTCGGCGTCCAGGACGGGGGCGGTGCAGAACCTGGCGACCCGCTTGGCGGCCGCCACCTCCCGGGCGAAGCGCCGCCGGAAGCCGGCGTCCGCATCCATCCTGGCGTGGATCAGCTTGACGGCCACCCGCGTGCCGTCCGGCCCCTGCCCCAGGTAGACGACGCCCATGCCGCCTTCGCCGAGCCGGCCGAGCAGGGCGTACGGCCCAACCTGGCGTGGATCCCCGTCTCGCAACGCCTCCAAGGTCATAGCGTGTCAGGTTAGCCGTCAAGCCGCGGACGTACTACACCGTCAGTTGCCACTCGTTCCACTCGTCGAGGAGCTCGAAGCCCATGGCCTCGTTGATGGCCAGCATGTGAGTGTTGGAGGTGGCGTTCCACGTGATGACCCGCTCAATGCGGGGCTCCCGCTCTCGCAGCCAGAGCAGATTGGCGAGCTTGATCAGCAAGCCCAGGCGGTGGCCCCGGTGTTCACGCAGTACGAGCGTGTCCCCCTGCTCGCCCCAGCCGCCGGAGCGGTCGTCATTGAGGTAGATGCGCGTCAAGCCGGCGGGGGCGCCGTCGGCGTCGCGGCGGGCGATGGTGCTGTAGCCGGTCATGGCGCCGGCGGGCATGCTCTCCTCGTCGCCCCGTACGCGTTCGAGGCTGAAGTCCTGGTCCTCGACGCCGGGGGCGCGCGGGGCGTCGTTCATGCCGTTCATCAAAGTGGCGACGTCGGGCAGCAGCTCGGGCCGCGCCGGGCCGATCCACCGCTCCAAGGAGTAGCCGTCGACCTCGGGGACCATGCGCTCGAGCGCGCCCCAGTCGGCCATGCGCAGGTCTAGGGTGCGGCGGGCCTCCGCGAGGCCGGGGGTCATGCCGCGAACCCGCGCGAAGTGGGCGCCGATGCCGGCGGCCGGGGTTTCGGTGATCAGCAGCCGCCTGCCGTGCGCCCGCAACCGCCCCACGGCGTGCTCGAACAACGCCGTGCCGAGTCCGCGACCGCGCCGCTCGGGCCGGACCACGAGCGGATACAAATTGCCCACGTGAATGTTGTCCAGCTGCGGCAGACCCAGCCCGTAGCCTCCGACGACCTTGCCGTCCTCCAGCTCCACCCACACCTCGTGCCGCCAGCCGGGTTTGTCGATGCCCACTTGGGTGCGGAAGTGAGGGAGGGAGGGCATGGGGCCGGGGTCATGGGAGTTGCCCGCCACGTAGACGTCGTGCAGGCCCGCGATCAGATCTCCTGGCCGGTCAAGGTCGATGGGCTGGATCGTCATACGGCCAGCAAAGCGCACGACGAGCGGCCCGGGCGAACGATTTACTGCCGGTAGTTCTCCACCTCGTTGGCCGGGCGCACGCTCGCGTTGTCGGGATTCTCGCCCGCGCTGCGCCTGGCGCGGCGCTGCCTGAGCAGGTCCCAGCACTGGTCGAGGGCCGTTTCCAGTTGCTTGATCCGCGCGTGCTCCTCGTCCGTCGTCACGTCGCCGTCCGCCAGCCTGTCGCGCAGCTCGTGCTCTTCGTCGACCAGAGCGCTGATCCTGATGAGTATCTCGTCGTCACGCATGCCCAAGACTCTAGTCACCACGTGATAGAACACGCCCTATGTCTGGTATCGCGCTGGTAAGAAAGCCTGGCCCCCGGATCGCCGAGGGCATCGTCACCCATATCGAGCGCGAGCCGGTGGACTACGAGCGGGCTCTCGTCCAGCACGACGCGTACGTGGCCGCGCTGGCGGGCAACGGGTGGCGGCCCGCGTACGCCGAGCCCGCCGACGACCTGCCCGACGCGCCGTTCGTGGAGGACGCGGTGGTGGTGTCGGGGCGGCTGGCCGTGCTGACCAGGCCGGGCGCGGCCGAGCGGCGCCCGGAGGTGGAGTCCGTGGCGCAGGTCGTACGGGATCTCGGGTTGAAGGCGGTCAGGATCGCGCCGCCCGGCACGCTCGACGGGGGCGACGTGCTGCAGGCCGGCCCCATCGTGTACGTCGGCCGCTCGGCGCGCACCAACGACGACGGCATCGCCCAGTTCGCCGCCCTGCTGCCGGAACGCCGCGTCGTCCCCGTGACCATGACCGGCGTGCTGCACCTGAAGTCAGCGGTCACGGCCCTCCCTGACGGGACGCTCATAGGCGACCCGCGCCACGTGGACCTGCCCGATCTGCTGGTGCCGCAGGAGGAGGCGGGCGCGCACGTGGTCCCGCTGGGCGGCGACCGGGTCCTGATGGCCGCCTCGGCGCCGCAGACCGCCACGATGCTGGAGAGGCGCGGACTTAAGGTAACGAAGGTCGATATTTCAGAATTTGAGAAGATCGAAGGATGCGTGACCTGCCTCAGCGTCCTGATCGACGGGTAATCCGGGCTTCCAGGCGTTCTCACGATATGAGATCCGGGACGGCACATCCCAAGACGTCTGGTAGCGTGCTTGGCATGCTGCGCGGACTGCTTCTTAGCTGCCGCGGCGGGGGCCTCTAGGCCGGCTCCCTCGCCGCGGAGCCAGTCGTGCGCGTCGGCCGTTTCCTTTCGAACGCCCGACGAGGAGCATCTGACATGCCCGCTCAGCAGCCCAGCTCTATGCCGATCCATCGTTATGAGCCTTATCAGCCCGTCCGGCTGACCGATCGCACCTGGCCCGACAAGGTCATCACCAAGGCGCCCCGCTGGTGCGCGGTGGACCTGCGCGACGGCAACCAGGCCCTGATCGACCCGATGGACGCCCACCGCAAGCTCAAGATGTTCGAGCTGCTGGTACGCATGGGCTACAAGGAGATCGAAGTAGGCTTCCCCGCCGCCTCGCAGACCGACTTCGACTTCATCCGGCAGATCATCGAAGAGGACCGCATCCCGGACGACGTCGTCATCCAGGTGCTGACCCAGGCCAGGCCGGAGCTGATCGAGCGTACCTTCGAGTCGATCGAGGGCGCCAAGCAGGCCATCGTCCACCTCTACAACTCGACCTCGACCCTGCAGCGCCGCGTCGTGTTCGGCCAGGACAAGGACGGCATCACGGCCATCGCGGTCGAGGGCGCCAAGCTGGTCAAGAAGCTCGCCGACGCCACCGACGTGGACGTCTACTTCCAGTACTCTCCGGAGTCGTTCACCGGCACCGAGCTCGAATACGCCGTCGAGGTGTGCGACGCGGTCAACGACGTGTGGCAGCCGACCCCGGACCGCAAGGTCATCGTCAACCTGCCCGCCACGGTCGAGATGGCCACCCCCAACATCTACGCCGACCAGATCGAGTGGATGCACCGCAACCTCAGGCACCGCGACTCGATCGTGCTGTCGCTGCACCCGCACAACGACCGCGGCAGCGCCGTGGCCGCCGCCGAGCTGGGCTACATGGCCGGCGCCGACCGCATCGAGGGCTGCCTGTTCGGCAACGGCGAGCGCACCGGCAACGTCTGCCTGGTCACGCTGGGCATGAACCTGTTCTCCCAGGGCGTCGACCCCGAGATCGACTTCAGCGACATCGACGAGATCCGCCGGGTCACCGAATACTGCAACCAGCTGCCCGTGCACCCGCGCCACCCGTGGGGCGGCGAGCTGGTCTACACCGCCTTCTCCGGCTCCCACCAGGACGCCATCAAGAAGGGCTTCGAGCACATGGAGGGCGACGCCGCCGCGGCGGGCGTGCCCGTGGACGACTTCACCTGGGCGGTGCCCTACCTGCCCATCGACCCGAAGGACATCGGGCGCACGTACGAGGCCGTCATCCGGGTCAACAGCCAGTCCGGCAAGGGCGGCGTGGCCTACATCATGAAGGCCGACCATCAGCTCGACCTGCCGCGCCGGCTGCAGATCGAGTTCTCCAAGGTCGTACAGGCCCGCACGGACAGCGAGGGCGGCGAGATCGGCCCGGCCGCCATGTTCGAGATCTTCCGTGACGAATACCTGCCCAACCCGGCCAACCGGTGGGGCCGCCTGAGCCTCATGGCTCACCGCCACGAGTCGACGGTGGACGAGAAGGACCGCATCGGCGCCGACATCCGCCTCGACGGGGAGATCCGCGAGATCGCGGGCTCGGGCAACGGCCCGATCTCGGCGTTCATCGACGCCATAGCAGGGGTCGGCATCCAGGTGCGCGTGCTCGACTACGTGGAGCACGCGATGAGCGCGGGAACCGACGCCAAGGCGGCCTCCTACCTGGAGTGCGAGATCAACGGGCAGGTGCTGTGGGGCGTGGGCATCGACGCCAACACCACCACGGCCTCCCTGAAGGCCATCATCTCCGCCGTCAATCGCGCTTCCCGCTGACCCGTAAATTCCACGCCCGGGCCTCGCAATGACCTGCGGGGCCGGCGCTCGGCACGCGCCCACAAGGCCACGCCGGATCAACTCGACCGCGCCCCGTGATCAACGGGAGGCGCGGTCGAGTCGTTTCTGCGTGCCGGGAGTGCGGTCGTACGTAGGCACGGGCCCGACTGCCCCACGGCGAGAGCTCGCTCACAAATGGCGAAATATCCCCCGAATCCCTGCCGAACTGGTTGGATCCAAAGATCAATCTACTGAGAGGAACTGCTGTGATTGATCCGAAGGACCCAGGTGTGAGCCGTCGGGCGTTGTGGGGGACCGCCGCGGGGCTGGCGGGTGTCGCCATGCTCGCCGGAGCACAACCCGCGGCGGCCGCCGCGGGTTCATTGGACTGGTTCGACGTGAAGGCGCACGGCGCGGTGGGCGATGGATCCGCCGACGACACTGCGGCAGTCCAGGCTGCCATCAACGCAGCGGTCGCGGCGGGCGGCGGAACCGTATATTTCCCCGGGGGGAAGTACAAAGTCATCCCGACGAGCGACAGCCCGGCCCTGTCCGTCGGCGGCAACGGGATCCGTCTGGTTGGAGCGAGCAGCAAGGCGTCCATGCTCGTCAAGGGAGCGAACGGTATCCTGCTGAGCATGTCCGGCGCCTCCGCCGACCCCACCGGGGACCCCACCGGGGCGACGCACCGCCGCTACTGCTCGATCGAGAACCTCGGCTTCAACGGCAACAGCAAGACCGGCCTGCTGCTCGAGCTGTACTACAACGACAACTCCTACTTCCGCGATGTGTTCATGTCGAGCAATAACGACACGTGCATCGACGCCGTCGAGTTCTGGGACTCTCGTTTCTACAACCTGGTGATCGAATCGAGCACCGGCACGGCCGGCAGCACCACCCAGCCCAACGTCTGGCTCCGCAACTCCTCCGCCGCGAGCGGCTGGGGATACAGCGCCGACAACGTCAACCAGATCCATTTCATCGGCTGCCGCATGGAGGCCTTCGGCACCGGTGCGCTGTGGATTACACAGGGCACCGCGAAGACCAACAATCCCAACGGGATCTACATAACGGACTGCAAGTTCGAGACCTCCAGGATGCAGGGCGGCCCACATCTGAAGGTCGACGCCTCCTGCAAGCACGTCTACGCGACCAACATCTACGCATACGCGGGCGGATTCGCCTCCGGGTATTCCACCGCGCAGAACATCATCACCTGGGCGGGGAACGCCAGCGCCCTGGAGAACGTCCTGATCGCCAACAGCTCCACCGCGACGGTCAATTCCGGTGTCGACCTGTACTCAGGTCCCGACTCGACCGCCGTCCTGCGCAACGTCGTGGGGCTCTACACGACGAGGCCGACCGGCGTCCACGTCTACTACGAGGCCTCGAGCGCCGGCGACTTCTGGGTCGAGAACTGCTACGGGAACATCGGAGGCCAGTTCGGCGGCACCATTCCGGCCACGTACCATCCGAACCCGCCGCTGCGCCTGGTCGCGGGCCCGGTCAGCGACTCCTCGTTCACGCACACACCGGTCGACGGGACACTCGCGGTCGACTCGACCAACAACCGCCTCTATGTACGGGTAGGCGGCAGATGGCGATCGACGGCGCTGAGCTAATCGGCACGCATCCAGGGGCGTGGGTGCTCGACTACGTGGAGCATCGCGGCAGCGACGCCAAGGCGGCCTCCTACCTGGAGTGCGAGATCAACGGGCAAGTGCTGTGGGGCGTGGGTGAGGTGCCCTAGATCTTCCGGACAGCTCCCCAACTAGGGTTGGGGTGACCGGAAGGAAGCAGTAGTTGGCACGACGTAAGGGCCCTTACTCGCA